>NZ_JAYRZR010000062.1:0-23920 GCF_041916345.1 Ramlibacter sp. | reverse complement strand
ACATCGAGAACCTGAAGAAGGAACTCGCCACCCGCCTGGGCGTGCCGGTCGCGGTCAACATCGAGGAAGTGCGCAAGCCCGAAGTCGATGCCCAGCTGATCGCCGACAGCATCACCCAGCAGCTGGAGAAGCGCATCATGTTCCGCCGCGCCATGAAGCGCGCCATGCAGAACGCGATGCGCCTGGGCGCCCAGGGCATCAAGATCATGTCCGCCGGCCGTCTGAACGGCATCGAGATCGCCCGCACCGAGTGGTACCGCGAAGGTCGCGTGCCGCTGCACACGCTGCGTGCCGACATCGACTACGGCTTCTCCGAAGCCAAGACGACGTACGGCGTGATCGGCGTGAAGGTGTGGGTCTACAAGGGTGACACCCTGGGCCGTACCGACGCGCCCTCGCTCGACTCCACGCCCCGCCCCGAAGGCGAGGAACGTCGCGGCCCGCGTGGCCCGCGTCGCGATGGCGACCGCCGTGGCGGCCCCGGCGGTGATCGCCGTGGCGGCGCCGGCCGTGGCCCGCGCGGCGGCGTGGCCGCCGGTGCCGGCAACGTTGCGCCGGTCGACGGCAGCGACAAGCCCGCAGAAGCCAACCCAGGCGCTGAAGCGCCGAAATCGACCGTTAAGCGCGTGGCCCGTCCCGCGCCGGCCAGCAAGAGCTGAGCTGACGGTCAAGGAGAGTTCATATGCTGCAACCCGCACGCCGCAAGTTCCGCAAGGAACAGAAGGGCCGCAACACCGGTATCGCCACCCGGGGCAACTCGGTGGCCTTCGGTGATTTCGGTCTCAAGTCCACCGACCGCGGCCGCCTGACGGCCCGCCAGATCGAGGCCGCGCGTCGCGCGATCTCCCGCCACGTCAAGCGTGGTGGCCGCATCTGGATCCGTGTGTTCCCCGACAAGCCGATCTCGCAGAAGCCGGCCGAAGTCCGCATGGGCAACGGCAAGGGCAACCCCGAGTACTACGTCGCCGAGATCCAGCCCGGCAAGGTGCTGTACGAGATCGTGGGCGTCCCCGAGGAACTGGCCCGCGAGGCCTTCAAGCTCGCCGCCGCCAAGCTGCCGCTGCGCACCACGTTCGTGGCGCGCCAGATCGGCGCCTGATCAGGAGAAGATGACATGACGAATGCCAAGACGCTCCGTGAGAAGGACATCGCCGGCCTGGAAGCCGAGGTCAAGAGCCTGCAGAAGGCCCACTTCGGCCTGCGCATGCAGAAGGCCACGCAACAGCTCAACAACACCGCCACGCTGCGCAGCACGCGCCGTGACATCGCGCGCGCCAAGACCATCCTGGCCCAGAAGCGCGCCGCCGCCAAGTAAGGAGTGACGACATGACGGAAGCAAAGACCTCCCTGAAGCGCACCCTGATCGGCAAGGTGGTGAGCGACAAGCGCGCCAAGACGGTCACCGTGCTGGTCGAGCGCCGCGTGAAGCACGCGCTCTACGGCAAGATCGTGGTGAAGTCGAGCAAGTACCACGCCCACGACGAGAAGGGCGAGTACCACACCGGCGATGTGATCGAGATCCAGGAAAGCAAGCCGATCTCCCGCACCAAGAACTGGGTGGTGACCCGCCTGGTCGAGAAGGCGGCGGAAGTCTGACCGCCGCGGGGGCAATCGCCTCCGCGCTGCAAGACACCGTGAAACGGCCCACAATGTGGGCCGTTTTTCATTTCACGGAAGAGAACGCACATGATCAAGGTCGGAGACACCCTGCCCGAAGTGACCCTGCAGGAATACTCGGAGGTCGAGGGCAATGGCTGCAGCATCGGGCCCAACCCGGTGAAGGTGGGCGACGCGGTCAAGGGCAAGACCATCGCCCTGTTCGGCCTGCCCGGGGCCTACACGCCCACGTGCTCGGCCAAGCACGTGCCCGGCTACGTGGAACAGGCCGAGGCCCTGAAGGCGGCCGGCGTGGACGAGATCTGGTGCGTGAGCGTGAATGACGCCTTCGTGATGGGCGCCTGGGCGCGCGACCAGAAGACCGGCGGCAAGGTCCGCATGCTGGCCGACGGCAGCGCCGATTTCGCCAAGGCCACTGGCCTGACCCTGGACCTGACGGCCCGCGGCATGGGCCTGCGCAGCACGCGCTACTCGATGCTGGTGAAGGACGGCAAGGTCGCCACGCTGAACATCGAGGGCCCGGGCAAGTTCGAGGTCAGCGACGCCGCCACCCTGCTGGCGCAGGCCAAGGGCTGATCGCACGGGCTGCCCGGGCCGCGGCTCAGCGGGCCGGGCAGGGCTACCCGAGGTCGACCTTGAGGTAGTGCGCCCCGGCGATCGGGTTGTGATAGTACGGCGGGATCTCGGCGAAGCCGAGGTCTTCGTACAGCGCGCGCGCCGCCTCCATGTCGTCGAGCGTGTCGAGCAGCACGCACGCGTAGCCCGCCTGGCGCGCGGCGTCGAGCACCGCCTCGGCCAGGCGTCGCCCCAGCCCGAAGCCACGGAAGGCCTTGCGCACGTACAGGCGTTTCATCTCGGCCGCATTCGGGTAATCGGCCGTGTCCAGGGGGCGCAGCGCGCAGCAGCCGGCCAGGGCGCCGTCCACGTGCGCCAGCAGCAAGGCCCCGCGTGGCTCGGCATACTCGCCTGGTAGGCCAGCCAGTTCGTCGTCGAACTGCTGGAAGCAGAGGTCCACGCCCAGCCCCTGGGCGTACTCCCTGAAGATGGTCCGCACCTGCGCCAGGTCGGCAGGGTCGGCGGGCACGCTCAGGACGATCTGCGGGGATGCGGTGGGTTCCAAGGCCGGGCGGATGGGGTCAGCACGCCCGGCCAGTTTAGCGCGCCACGCTGCTCAGCCATGACCCGCCGCCACGCGGGTCAACCGCCGAGTCGTGCCACCGCCACCGCCACGCCCGCGCAGGCCGCCAGCACCACCGCGGCAATTGTTCGCGCCGTGCCGTCGTCGCGCGAGGACGGCGCGGGCTCGGGCCACTCCTTGTCGCCGGTGACCATGGGGCGCACCAGGTTCTCACGCTTCTTCCAGAGGTAGAACAGCACCGCGGCCACGTGCACGACCACGAGGGCGATGATCAGCCACTGGCCGATCTGCTTGTGATACGAAGTGGCCGCCAGTCCCAGGCTGGACGAGACGAAACGGTTCAGCGGCCCGGTGAACGAGATCTCGTCGTCGCTCACGAGGCCGGTGCCGACCTGCGCGATCAGCACCGCGAGCATGGCGAGCACCGACAGCGCGCCGAGCGGGTTGTGGCCGATGCGATGCGCCAGCGGGCCGGTGCCCTTGAGGTACGCGATCACGCTGCCCGGGCCGCGCACGAAGCGCGTGAAGCGGCTCCAGTGGCCGCCGGCGAAACCCCACACCAGGCGGAACAGCAGCAGGGCCAGCACGGCGTAGCCCAGCCGGGCGTGCCACGTGATGGCGCCGCCACCGATCTTGCCGGTGACAACGAGGCCCACGACGCACAGCACCAGCAGCCAGTGGAACAGGCGGGTCGGCAGGTCCCAGACCCGGATGGTGTGTGTCATGAATTGGCCCTCGATGTTGGTTGGTCTTGTCCGGCGTCACGATGCGCTGTCACTCAGCCTTAGTAGATTCCCGCATCGGGGAGTTCCGGTTCGAACTTTCTGACGAACCCCTACTCTGCCGTATTGGTAACCGCCCCACAACCCACCCAGGAGAAGAACCGGATGAAATCCATCGCCCGCATTGCCACCGTCGCCGCCGCCTTCGCGCTCGCCGGCACCGCTTCGGCCCAGAGCTTCCAGAAGCCGGAAGACGCCATCAAGTACCGCAAGGCGTCGTTCACTGTGCTGGCCGCCCATTTCGGCGTGCTGGGTGCCATGGCCAATGGTCGCGCGCCCTATGACGCCGCTGCCGCTGCCCGCAGCGGCGACGTGGTGGCTGCCGCTGCCTCGCTGCCCTGGGCCGGTTTCACGGCGGGCTCGGACAAGGGCGACACGCGCGCCAAGGCCGAAGTCTGGAGCGAAGCGGGCAAGTTCAAGGCCGCGGGCGACAAGATGCAGGCCGAGATGATGAAGCTGGCCGCGGCGGCCAAGTCGGGCAACCTCGACAACCTGAAGGCCGCCTTCGGCCCCACGGCGGGCACCTGCAAGGCCTGCCACGACGATTTTCGCCGCGATTGATGTTCCACCGTGCCGGTCTCCCGGCCTGCCCAGGCAGGCCGGGGCCGGTGCGCGGCCGCTTCAGCTCTCTGCCAGCAGCTTCTCGATCAGCTGGTGCAGTTCCGCGAAGTCGGGCTCGCCGACGTAGCGCTTCACGATCTCGCCCTTCTTGTTGACGATGTAGGACGTGGGCGTGAGCTTCACCTCGCCCCAGGCCTGCGCCACGGCGCCGGTGTTGTCGATGGCCACGCCGAAGGGCAGCTTGCGGGTGTTCGCGAAATTCACCACATACGCCGGCGGGTCGTAGCTCATGGCCACCGCCAGGTGGTCGTACCCCCGCGCGCGGTACTTGTCGTAGGTGGCAATCATCTTCGGCATCTCGGCCACGCAGGTGGTGCAGCTCGTGGCCCAGAAATTCACCAGCGTGACCTTGCCGCGCAGGTCGTCGGTGGTCTTCTTCGAGCCGTCCAGCAGGACGAAGGTGGAGGCCGGCGCCGGCTGGGCGCCACTCATCCAGGCCAGGCCAGCCACGGCGGCCAGCGCGACAACGGCCGCGCCCAGGGCCAGGCGGACACGCAGAGACATGATCAACTCATCCTTTCGGCCGCCAGTGCGCGACCACTCGGGGATGGATTGTCGCCCGGCCTGGAAGTTCAGGCGCAGGGCGCTGGTCAGAACACCTTGGCGAGCTCCATCGCCATGATCGACGGCAGCTGGTCGCGCAGCGAATCGCGGCTGACGCGGCTCATGCGGTCGCCCATCCAGCTGGACACCTCGACCACGTTCGAGGCCGAGGCGATCTCCACGCAGGGAAAGTTCACGTCGTAGCGCAGCAGGTCCTCGCGCAGCGTGTCGAACTGCTCGTCATGCAGCAGCTCGTCGATCATGATCATGTCGGGCTTGTCCAGCTCGCAGTAGCGGATCGCCTGCTTGCAGGTGGGCGTGACATCCAGCACCAGCCTCATCGCCTCGCAGATGGTGCGCACCTGCATGCGCAGCCGGTCGTCATTGGTGATCAGCAGGATGCGATGGCCGGCCAGCGGTCGCGATTCACCCATGCTGGAGGGGTCGCCGCTGTCCACCTCCACGGCGGTCAGGCCTTCGAGCTGACGCACCGTGCGCGGAAACTCCAGCGTGAAGTGCACCTGGTCGCCGATCGCCTCGCGCTCGACGATCACGCCCATGGCCTGGGCCAGCTGCACCAGCATCACCCATTCCAGCGTGTCCTCCAGCTCGGCGCCGGCACCGCCGGCGCTGACGTGCGAGCGGGCCTTCAACGTCAGCAGGCCGTGCTCGGGCCAGTTCTTGATGGAGAGGTACAGGCTCACCACCTGGCCGCAACGCGCGGCGCAATCCACCGCCACTTCCAGCAGGCTCACCAGAAGCCCAGGGTCGAGGATCACCTCCACCTGCTGCAGGCGATGTTCGATGGTGAGCCCGGCGTCGTAGTAGCGCCAGTCGTTGTCGGCCAGCACCTTCTTCAGCAGGTCGTCGATGGCCACGCGCTCGTGCGATTGGCGCAGGCGACCGCCGGCCAGGCGTGACAGCTGCTGGCTGTAGACCGCGATGCGGTGCACGGCAGCGGTGGCCGTGCGAAGCACGTCGACCTGCGAGCGCGTGATCTGCCGGGTGCGCCGGAAAGCCTGCAGCACCTCGTCCATCGCGCTCGAATAACGCGCAAGCTCGCCCCCGATGATGCCGGGCACCATCAGCGGATCGACCTTGGCTGTCTTGGACGCCGCCGCAGTGGCGCCCGGAGTTTCCTCCATGAGAGTCCTCCGCCACGCCACAGGATGTTGCAGCGTGGATACACATTGTCACAAATAGTAGCTGACGGACACCCTTTGATCAAGCGTCTTCCGCGGCGGCCAGCAGGACTTTCACCAAATTTTCCACGTCGCTGATCATCGGGTCGTGCCCGGTCGCCAACTCCGTCACGCGGGCACCCCCACCGCCCACCCAGGCACCCTCCCAGAAGCGGGGATCCCGTACGCGCTGGCGAATGACATCAATGGTACCCAGTGGCGGGCGCACACAGTCTACAAAGGTTCTCGGAATCGCGGCCACGCGGGCCGGATCAAACTGCAGTGGCGCCTGATAGGTGTGCCCCGGATGCGGGGTCTGCCGCCGCTTGACCCAGGCGTGATCCGCCGCCTGCAGGCCGAACACGGCCGGATCGGGCGGCGGGAAGCTGAAGTCCGCCGAACCCTGGGCCGCTGCCAGCCGCGCCTCCCGGGTGGCGCTGGCATGCGTGCTGCTCCAGCTCTCACCCGGTTTCGGCACCACGGCGTCGACATAGACCAGATGACGCAGCCGCTCGGGCATGCGGTCGGCCACGGCCGTCCCCAGCATGCCGGCGTAGGAGTGCACGGCGAGCACCACGTCCTCCAGTTCCTCGGCCACGAGGGTCTGCATCACGTCCGCGATGTGCGTCTCCAGTGTGATGAGCGGCGACAGCAGGTGGGCCCGGTCGCCCAGGCCGGTGAGCGTGACCGCATGCACGCGATGCCCGCGGCCCGCCAGGGCCGCCACGACGCGCTGCCAGCACCAGGCGCCATGCCAAGCGCCATGCACGAGAACGAAGTGGGCCATCAGATCACCTGCTGCTGTCGAAGGGCCGCCACCCGGTCGGCGTCCCAGCCCAGCACCTCGGCCAGCACGGCCTCGGTGTCCTGCCCCAGCAGCGGCGGCGGCGCCTCCGTGCGCACCGGCGTGGCGCTCAGGCGGATCGGGCTGCCCACCAGGCGAACCGGGCCGGCGAGCGGGTGGTCCCAGGTGTGCACCATGCCGCGAGACTGCACATGCGGATCCGCGAACACCTCGGCGAGGTTGTTGATCGCGCCGCAGGGCACCTTGGCCGCCTCGAGCGCGGCCAGCCAGTCCGGCTTGCTACGCTGCTTCAGCCGCTCGGCCAGCATCGGCACCAGCACCTGCCGGTTGCGCACGCGGTCGGCGTTGCGTGCGAAGCGCGGATCCGTCGCCAGCTCGGGGCAGCCGGCCACCTGGCAGAACTTGCCGAACTGGCCATCGTTGCCCACCGCCAGGATGATGTGGTCGCGCGTGCCGTCGGCCGCCGGCGCGACCTCGAACACCTGGTAGGGCACGATGTTCTGGTGTGCATTGCCTGCGCGCCCCGGCACCTGCCCGCTGACCAGGTAGTTGGCCCCCAGGTTGGCCAGCATCGCCACCTGCGCATCCAGCAGCGCCATGTCGAGATACTGGCCCTCGCCGGTGCGCTCGGCATGGCGCAGCGCCGCGAGGATCCCCACCGTGGCGTACATGCCGGTGAACAGGTCCGCCACGGCCACGCCCACCTTCTGCGGGCCGCCGCCCAGGTCGTCGCGCTCGCCGGTGATGCTCATGAGCCCGCCCATGCCCTGGATCGCGTAGTCGTAGCCGGCCCGCTCGCGGTAGGGGCCGGTCTGGCCGAAGCCGGTGATGCTGCAGTAGACCAGGCGCGGGTTCACCGCCTGCAGCGCGGCGTAGTCCAGGCCGTAGCGGGCCATGTCGCCGACCTTGAAGTTCTCCACGAACACGTCGCAGCGCGCCGCCAGCTCGCGCACCAGCGCCTGCCCCTCGGGATGCGCGATGTCGCAGGTGAGCGAGCGCTTGTTGCGATTGGCGCCGAGGTAGTAGGCCGACTCCGCCGTGTCCGCCCCTGCGCGATCCTTCAGGAACGGCGGGCCCCAGCCGCGGGTGTCGTCGCCGCTGCCAGGGCGTTCGACCTTGATGACTTCGGCGCCCAGGTCGGCCAGGGTCTGGGTGCACCACGGACCCGCCAGCACGCGGGAGAGGTCCAGGACACGGATGCCTTCGAGTGAGTTCATGGCGCGCATTCTGCGCGAGGCGCCGCGCGCGGTCCTGACTCAACGGGGTGAAAGCTCGTCGGAGAGAAACTTCTCAACGCGAAGGTAGAACGCCTTCTCATCCGCCAAATCACGCTCCGGGGTCCATCCACCGGACTGGTCCAGCAGATCCACCGGCCGCCCCATGCGGTGCAGGGCGTCGCGCATACGTGTGCCGTGGCTGAACGGGATCGAACGCCAGCGGTCGTTGTACACCAGCAGAACCGGAGCCTTGATCTCCTCCACTCGGTGAATCGGAGAGGTCGCGCGGAGTCTGGCCGCATCCCTCTCCGGGTCGCCCAGCATGCGCGACAAGGCATGGGTGCGAAACTCCTCGGAGAAGTAGGTCCAGTTGGATGTGTACTCCACCAGGTCCACCATGGCCTGGCGAGCGATGCCGCAACGGAAGGTTTCCGCGTGGCGCGCAAGACCCATCAGCGCCGCGTAACCACCATAGCCCGTGCCCATGACGCAGACGCGCGCCGGGTCTGCGTGGCCCTCGCGGACAGCCCACGCCACGCCATCAGCCAGGTCGTCCTGCATGGCCAGGCCCCACTGCCTGAAGCCCGCCTCGAAGTGACGCAGGCCAAGCCCCTGGACACCACGGTGCTCGGGCTGGAGCACGGCGTAGCCTCGGGACATGAGGAACTGAGTCATGCGGGCCAAGTCTCGTTCGCGGTGACTCGCCCAGGGGCCGTCATCGACGAGAACGACCAGTGGATGCCGCCGATCTGGCCCGGCTGGGACAGAGAGGCGGGCAGGAATCTCCAGGCCATCCCGTGCGGCGTAGCGCACCAACGTGATGCGGCCCGTCGTACCCGCATCGATGGGCTTGCGAGCTTCACCCATGTCGACGAGCTTCTCGGTAGGCGCGTGATACAGGTAGTGGCGCACGGGCAAACCGTCCGAGTGGGCGGTGACCACGCGCCAGCCGGTCTCATCACGCGTCCCGCTCGACATGCTGTTCCTGGTTCCGGACAGCCGCGCGTCAATGCGCTGCTGATGGTGCTGAAAGTCAGGGTCCAGCCAGTGGACCGGCTTCTCGTCGCCTTCGTACTGGACGCCTGCGACCCTGCCGTTGTGTTGGACGAGACGTCCCTGGACGTCGCGGCCATTCACCGAAACGAGGGGACTCGGGTCCAGACGATTAGTGGCGAGATTGAGCACATGCAGGGACGCCAGGTTGCCGTCCTTGCGCCAAAGCACGTACAGCTTTGACGGGTCGGCGACATCCACTTCGACGGGGACGATCCGCTCCGCCGACCAAGGATCGAACTCGCGCAGCACGCGCCACTCCCGGGTTTCAGGGTCCCGGTAGCGCAGCTTTTCCCTCGGCACCTCCCCAGGTTCGCGGGTCAGGACCACAACTGGGTGGTCATTCGCGTCGAGAACCCAGCGGATGGTCTCGCCAGGGGCTTCCAGCAACCGTGACACCCCTGTGCGCGTGTCGATCCGCCACATGTCCGTGCGCTGATAGTTCCCCTTAACGTCATGCTTGGACGTGACTGTGAAGATGTCATCGCCCCGGCGCGGTCGGTTGGCGGCCACGTAGCCGCCACGGACGAAGGACAGCCGCAGATTCCGTCCGTCCGTGTCGATTGCATGCACGGCGTCGATCCAGCGTCCCGCCCCCTTCACGCGGTAGACAACCCGCTTGGTGTTGACCCAGTCGAACCAGGTCACGTCGCCGTCCGAGTAGCCGACCAGCACCCGCGCTGCCCGAGTCTGCATGTCCATGAGCACCAGGCGTTGCCGGTCGTCCTTGCCGCGGACGATCAAGCCCAACTCCCGTCCATCGGGCGACAGCTGCAGTTGCTGCATCGATGGCTCGCCGATGAAGGCCTCCACAGGCGGCATCGCCCATGCCCCTAGCGCGACGCATCCCTGGAGCATGAGCCCCAGGATCCACCGTGCGATCCCCCTTACCCTCCGGTCCATGTTGGCCCTCCATGCCACTGATTCATCGATTCTGACCCACCCGGACCGTCCCGCTGGCCCGGATAATTCCCCGCATGCCCCTGCTTCCCCGTCGCCAGGCGGTGACGGTCTTCCTCGCCTTCGCCTTCGCCTACTTCCTGTCCGCCCTGGTGCGGGCGATCACGGCCACGCTGGCGCCCACCCTCACGCCGGAGTTCCAGCTGCAGGCGCGCGACCTGGGGCTGCTCGCCGGAGGCTACTTCCTCGGCTTCGCCGCCACGCAGCTGCCGCTGGGCACCTGGCTCGACCGGCACGGCCCGCGCAAGGTCATCCTCGGCTTCCTGGCGGTGGCCGTGGCGGGCTGCGGCGCCTTTGCCATGGCGACCAGCTTCAGCGGCCTGCTCGCCGCGCGCATCCTGTGCGGCGTGGGCGTCAGCGCCTGCCTGATGGCGCCCCTCACCGGTTACCGGCGCTGGCTGGCCGCGCCGGCCCAGCTGCGCGCCAACTCCTGGATGCTGATGACCGGCTCGTTCGGCATGCTCGCCTCCACCCTGCCCGTGCAGTGGCTGCTGCCCACGCTGGGTTGGCGGGCCCTGTTCTGGGGCCTCGCCGTGCTGCTCGCGCTGGGGATGCTCGTGATCGCGTGGCGGGTGCCGCCCTGGCAGTCCGACCCGCCCGCCCCCGGCGCGCCGGCCAGCTATGCCGAGGTCTGGCGCCACCCGTACTTCCGCCGCATGGTCCCCATCGGCTTCGTCAGCTACGGCGGGATGATCGCCATCCAGACCCTCTGGGCCGGGCCCTGGATGGTGCGGGTGGCGGGCCTGGATCCCCTGCACGCGGCCGGCGGCCTGTTCCTCATCAACGCCTCCATGCTGGTCACCTTCTGGACCTGGGGGATGATCAGCCCGGCCCTGCAGCGGCGCGGCATCGGCGTGGACCGGCTGATCGCCTGGGGCCTGCCGGTCAGCTACATGGTGCTGGGCGGCATCATCCTCGCCGGTCCGGCCGCGGGCGCGTGGGCGCTGGCGCTCTTCTGCGTCACCACCACCTTCGTGTCGCTGGCCCAGCCGGCCGTGGGCATGGCCTTTCCCTCGTCGCAGGCCGGCCGCGCGCTGTCGGCCTACAACCTCGTCATCTTCCTCGGCGTGTTCGTCATCCAGTGGGGCATCGGCCTGCTGATCGACGGCTTCCGCGCCGCCGGCCTGGCCGAGATCACCGCCTTCCGCGCCGCCTTCGGCGTGTTCATGGTCGCCAGCCTGCTGGCCTATGGCTGGTTCCTGCGGGGTGAACGCGATAATCGCCCCCACAGCTCATGAACGCCATCCTGCTCATCGCCCATGCCCCGCTGGCCAACGCCCTGCGGCAGTGCGCCCTGCATGTCTTCCCCGACTGCGGCCCCCAGGTCATGGCCATCGACGTGCAGCCCAACCTGTCACCCGAGGAGACGCTGGGCGCCGCGCGCATCGCGCTGGATCAGCTCGGCCAGCAGCCGCAGGTGAGCGGCGTGCTCGTGCTCACCGACATCTTCGGTGCCACGCCCAGCAACGTGGCCCAGAAGCTGGTGGACGGCGTGCGCTCGCGCCTCATCACCGGCGTGAACCTGCCCATGCTGCTGCGCAGCGTGAGCTACCGCCACGAGCCGCTCGACGCGCTCGTCTCGCGCGCCGTCATCGGCGGCACGCAGGGCGTGATGCAGGTGGCCATCACCGCGCCCCAGAACCAGCGCAGACGCACCCATGATCCAGCAGACCACGACCATCAGCAATAAGCTGGGCCTCCACGCCCGCGCCTCGGCCAAGCTCACCAAGCTGGCCGGCAGCTTCCCGTGCGAGGTGTGGATGAGCCGGGGCGAACGCCGCGTCAACGCCAAGAGCATCATGGGCGTGATGATGCTGGCCGCCGGCATCGGCACCGAGATCACGCTGGAGACCAGCGGCGAGCGCGAGCAGGAGGCCATGGACGCCCTGCTGGCGCTCATCCACGACAAGTTCGGCGAAGGGGAGTGACGCGCCAGCGCGTCCGCCCGGCATGACCTTCTCCGTCCACGGCATCGCAGTCGCCCGCGGCGTGGCCATCGGCCGCGCGGTGGTGCTTGGCTCGGGTCGCGCGGACGTGGCGCACTACTTCATCGAGCCCGACCAGGTGGCCGCGGAGATCGACCGCGTGCGCGTCGGCCGCAATGCGGTGGTCGACGAGATCCACCGGCTGCAGCAGACGATCACGCAGATGGGCCCGAAGGAGGCGCCGCACGAGCTGTCGGCGCTGCTGGACGTGCACCTGATGCTGCTGCAGGACGAGGAGCTGATCAGCGGCGTGAAGCACTGGATCACCGACCGCCTGTACAACGCCGAATGGGCGCTCACCACCCAGCTCGAGGTGCTGGCGCGCCAGTTCGACGAGATGGAGGACGACTACCTGCGCGAGCGCAAGGCCGACCTGGAGCAGGTGGCCGAACGCATCCTGCGCTACATGAAGGGTGTTGCCTCGCCGGTCGCGCAGCCGCCGGTGCAGCGGCGCCAGGCCCCCATCCGCCAGCAGGACCTGCTGCTGCCCGACGACAGCGTGGACGTGCCGCTGGTGCTGATCGCGCACGATCTGTCGCCGGCCGACATGCTGCAGTTCAAGCAGAGCGTGTTCGCCGGCTTCGTGACGGATGTCGGCGGCAAGACCTCGCACACCGCCATCGTGGCGCGCAGCATGGACATCCCGGCGGTGGTTGGCGCCCGCAGCGCCAGCCACCTGGTGCGCCAGGACGACTGGGTGGTGATCGACGGCGACGCCGGCATCATGATCGTCGACCCGTCGCCGATCATCCTGGCGGAGTACGGCTTCAAGCAGCGCCAGGCCGAGGTGGAGCGCACGCGGCTGAGCCGCCTGCGGCACACGCCGGCCGTCACGCTCGACGGCCAGAAGGTCGAACTGTTGGCGAACATCGAGCTGCCCGAGGATGCCGCCGCGGCCCTGCAGGCCGGCGCGGTGGGGGTGGGCCTGTTCCGCAGCGAGTTCCTGTTCATGGGCCGCCAGGGGCGGCTGCCTGGCGAGGAGGAGCAGTACCAGGCCTACCGGCGCGCGGTGGAGGGCATGGAGGGCCTGCCCGTCACCATCCGCACGGTCGATGTCGGTGCCGACAAGCCCCTGGACGACTCCCGCCACGACGACGCGCATCTGAACCCGGCGCTCGGCCTGCGCGCCATCCGCTGGAGCCTGGCCGAGCCCGAGATGTTCCGCACCCAGCTGCGGGCCATCCTGCGCGCTGCCGCGCATGGCCGCGTCAACCTGCTGGTGCCCATGCTGGCGCACGCCAGCGAGATCCGACAGACCCTGGCCCAGCTCGACTTCGCGCGGGCCGAGCTGGACAACCGCGGCGTCGCCTATGGCGCGGTGGCCGTCGGCGCGATGATCGAGGTGCCGGCGGCGGCCCTGTCCGTGCGCACCTTCCTGCGCCACTTCGACTTTCTCTCCATCGGCACCAACGACCTGATCCAGTACACCCTGGCGATCGACCGCGCCGACGAGTCCGTGGCCCACCTGTACGACCCCTGCCACCCGGCGGTGCTGCGGCTGGTGGCCGACACCATTGCCGAATGCCGTGCGCAGGGCAAGGGCGTCAGTGTCTGCGGCGAGATGGCGGGTGACGTGGCCTTCACGCGCCTGCTGATCGGCCTGGGCCTGCGCAGCTTCTCCATGCACCCGGCGCAGATCCTCTCGGTCAAGCAGGAGGTGCTGCGTGCTGACGCGACGCGGCTCGCGCCGTGGGCGACGGGCGTGGTCGACGCCGAGGATCCGGCCCAGGCCCTCGCGCCCTGAGGGCGCGCGCCGGCCTCAGCCGCGCGTGCCGATGATCGCGGCGCCGATGATCAGCGCCCCCGCGAGCGCGATGCTGGCGGTGAAGGGCCGCCCGCTGGTCAGCACCAGCAGCGTGGTGGAGGCCAGCGGCGTGAGGTAGCTCAGGATGCCGATGTGCCGCGCGTCGCCGGTCTTCAGCGCCTTGTCCCAGAGGAAGAAGGCGGCCCCCAGCGGCCCCAGGCCCATCAGCGCGATCAGGCCCCAGTCGGTGCCCGTCAGCGTGACGGCGGGCTCCAGCAGCGCATGACAGGCCAGCGACAGCAGGCCGGAGGCCAGGCCGAACAGGCCGATGGCCGCGGTGGGGAAGGCCGGCACGCGGCGCGTCCACAGCGAGTAGGTGGCCCAGATCACGGCCGACGCCAGCGCCGGCAGATAGCCCCATGACCACGCGCCCGTCGCGCCGCCGCCCCCCAGGATGGCGATGCCGGCCCCGGCAAAGCCGGCCAGCGCGGCCAGCAGGTGCAGCGGTTTCAGGCGCATGCCGGGCAGCAGCACCGGCGCCAGCACCACGATCAGCAGCGGCCACAGGTAGTTGACCAGATTGGCCTCCACCGGCGGCGCCACGCGCAGCGCGATGAACAGCAGGAAGTGGTAGCCGAACAGGCCATACAGGCCCAGCGCCAGCGTGCGCGGCGGGATCTTCCACTGGCGCGCCAGCGGCCAGGCTGGCACGCTGCCGATCACCAGTGCCAGGCCGGTCAGCAGGAAGGGCGGCACATGCTTGAGCGCCACGCCGAGCGAGGCGAGCGAGGCCCACAGGATGATGGCGCCCAGGGCGTACAGGTTCGGGTGCATGAGGGGGCGATCGGGCCGGAACCGCCGGGCCGCTGTGCGGCAGGGGTGGGATGACACCCGATCAGGGGTGGGACACGAGCCGGATTGTCCCCTACCAGGTCAGCCAGGCCAGCAGCAGAAGCAGGAGGCCGATCGACACCCAGCCCGGCAGCTCGATGCCCGGCCAGCGGTGTTCCGGATCGCCCAGGCTGGAGAGGTGCCCCATCACGCGATGCCAGGTGGTGGCGCCGGCGTTGCCACGCAGCTCGCGCAGCTTCTGGCCATGCGGGCGTGCCTCACGCGGCAAGGCCGCCCGCAGCACGGGCTCCACCTGGTCCAGCAGCGGCCGCAGATCGATGACCGACGGCAGCACGATGGGGTGGTGGCAGCTGCCGCACCGGGTGTCGCGCGTCGGCTCCACCGGCGCGCCGCAGCCCTTGCAGGCCCACGCGATGCGCTCGCCCGCCTCGGCCGGCAGGGCCTCGGCATGGCGCACCAGCAGGGCAGTCATCAGCCGAGGCAGGTCGATCACCACCAGCGGGCTGTCGCAATGGCTGCAGCGTTCGGCGGCGCCTGCCAGGGGCGCGCCGCAGTTCAGGCAGCAGGCGGTGCGGCCCTCGTCATGCAGGGTGCGCAGGTCCCCATGGGCCAGCGGGCGCACCAGGCCGCGCTCGGCCAGCAGCAGGGTGAAGGTCTGCAGGTGACCGTGCTGGCGCGGGCACTCCAGTGCCGCGAAGCGGCCGAAGCGCGTGAGGTTGGCCACCGGCTTCAACGGGGCGCTGCAGCGCGGGCAGCCCAGCGTGGCCGGCAGCGGCCCCACCTCGCCGCCCGGCGCGGACTGCATGCGCCGCAGCAGGCCGACCCAGCCCAGGCCGGAGAGGCGAACCGATTCGAACGCATCGAACCACACCAGGTGGCAGCGCGGGCAGATGTCGGTGGCGATCTGCTGGCCGTAGTGGCCTTCCAGCGTGCAGGCGTCCAGGGCCTGCGCGCAGCGCGGGCACGCCGGTGCCTTCGTGGCCAGCGCAAGGTCGCCGGCCATCGCGCGATGCCTCAGGCCTGCACCGGCACGCCCGCCGCGTGCGCCTGCTGGTCGGCGTGGTAGGAGCTGCGCACCATCGCGCCCACGGCGGCGTGGGTGAAGCCCATCTCCAGCGCCTTCTGCTCGAACATGCGGAACACGTCGGGGTGCACGTAGCGCCGCACCGGCAGGTGCGAGGTGGACGGCGCCAGGTACTGGCCGATGGTGAGCATGTCGATGTCATGCGCGCGCATGTCGCGCATGACCTCCAGGATCTCGTCGTCCGTCTCGCCCAAGCCCACCATCAGCCCGCTCTTGGTGGGGATGTGCGGGAACAGGGCCTTGAACTTCTTCAGCAGGTTCAGGCTGAACTGGTAGTCGGAGCCCGGCCGGGCCTCGCGGTACAGGCGCGGGATGGTCTCCAGGTTGTGGTTCATCACGTCCGGCGGCGCAGCCTTGAGGATCTCCAGCGCGCGGTCGTCGCGGCCGCGGAAGTCGGGCACCAGCACCTCGATGGTGGTCTGCGGCGACAGCGCGCGCGTCTGCCGGATGCATTCCACGAAGTGGCCGGCGCCGCCGTCGCGCAGGTCATCGCGGTCCACGCTGGTGATCACCACGTACTTGAGCTTCAGCGCCGCGATCGTGCGCGCCAGGTTCAGCGGCTCCGCCGTGTCCAGCGGGTCGGGCCGGCCGTGGCCCACGTCGCAGAAGGGGCAGCGCCGGGTGCACTTGTCCCCCATGATCATGAAGGTGGCCGTGCCCTTGCCGAAGCACTCGCCGATGTTGGGGCAGGAGGCTTCCTCGCACACGGTGTGCAGCTTGTGCTCGCGCAGGATCTGCTTGATCTCGTAGAAGCGCGAGGTGGCCGAGCCGGCCTTCACGCGGATCCACTCGGGCTTCTTCAGCACCTCGCCGGCCTCCACCTTGACCGGAATGCGAGACAGCTTCGCGGCCGCCTTCTGCTTGGCGGTGGGATCGTAGGTTTCGGGGGTCTGCGCCTCGCGCACGACGGGGGTGGAGCTCATGGAATCCCTTCAGGGGGCCAGCAGGGCCTGCAGGTGGGCGGCCAGGGCATCGGCCACGGCCTGCGGGCTGGCAACGACCCCGATTGTAGAAAGGTCCACCGTGCGCAGGCCGGAATAGCCGCAGGGGTTGATCCAGGTGAAGGGTGTGAGGTCCATCGCCACGTTCAGCGCCACGCCGTGGTAGGTGCAGTGGCGGCTGACCTTGATGCCCAGCGCGGCGATCTTGCCCAGGCCATGGAAGTCCGGCTCGGCGCCGGCGGGCGCGCGCGGGCGGCGCGCATGGCCCGCCGGGTCATCCAGTTGCACGTAGATGCCGGGGGCACCGGCCACCCGGTGGCCGGTGATGCCGACATCCGACAGGGTGCGGATCACCGCCTCCTCCAGCCGGTAGACATATTCCTTGACGAAGTAGCCGCGGCGCTGCAGGTCCAGCAGCGGGTAGGCCACCACCTGGCCCGGCCCGTGGTAGGTGACCTGGCCGCCGCGGTTGGTGGCCACCACCGGCACGTCGTGCGGCGCCACCAGGTGCTCGGGCTTGCCGGCCAACCCCTGGGTGAAGACAGGCTCGTGCTCGCACAGCCACAGCTCGTCCGCCGTGGCCGGGGTGCGCGCGGCGGTGAAGGCCTGCATCGCCTCGTAGGTCGGCAGGTAGGCCACCCGCCCGAGCGGCACCACGCGCATGGACGGGCTCAGAGCACCACCTTCACCATCGGATGCGAGGTGAGGGCGCGGTACAGGTTGTCCAGCTGCTCACGGCTGGTCGCCGTGACGGTGATGGTGATGCCCAGGTAGTTGCCCGAGCGGCTGTCGCGCAGCTCCACTGTGCTGGCGTCGAAGGCCGGATCGTGCTCGCGGGCGAGGGCCGTGATGGCGGCCACGAAGCCGTCGACCTTCAGGCCCATCACCTTGATCGGGAAGGCCGAGGGGTAGGTGATCAGCGAGTCGCGGCGCGGATCGGCGGGCGGCGGCGGGGGGAAGGCAGAGGCGGACATGGTGTTCAGGCGGACTGCTTGGCCCGCTGGTAGCCGGCGTACAGACGCTCGTAGATGGGGCCTGGCCGGCCGTTTCCAACCGGCTGGCCGTCCAGCCGGGTGACGGGCAGCACCTCCTTGCTGGCGTTGGAGAGCAGCAGTTCGTCGGCGGCGAGCACCTCGTCGCGCGCGATCGGCCGCAGCGCGAACGGGATGCCCGCCTCGGCGCACAGCTGCGCCATCAGGCCGTAGCGGATGCCCTCCAGCACCAGGTTGTCGCGCGGCGGGCCGGCGACGGCGCCGTCCTTCACCACCCACACGTTGGCGGCGGCGCCCTCGCTCAGCCAGCCGTCGCGGAACATCACTGTCTCATTGGCGCCGACGTCGGCGCTGATCTGCCGCGCGAGCACCGAGCCCAGCAGGCTGACGCTCTTGATGTGGGCCTTCTTCCAGCGGAAGTCGTCGGCCGTGACGCAGGCGACGCCCTCGGCGCGGTCGCGCTCGGTGGGCTGTGTCATGCGGTTGGTCATGGCGAATACCGTGGGCTCGATGCCCGCCGGCATGGCGTGGTCGCGCACGGCCACGCCGCGCGTGACCTGCAGGTAGACCTGCTGGTTCAGCGCCGCAACCGGTTGCCCGACGGAATCGGCGTAGGCGGCCACCAGCCGATCGATCACGGCGCGCCAGCCGTCGCGGTCCATCGGGTTGGGAATGCGCACCTCGGCCAGGCTGCGCTCCAGCCGCGCCATGTGCTCGTCGAAGCGGAAGGGCCGCCCGCCGTAGACGGGCACCACCTCGTAGATGCCGTCGCCGAAGAGGAAGCCGCGGTCCAGCACGCTGACGCGGGCCTCGCGCACGGTGGCCAGTTCGCCGTTCAGCCAGCAGGGCAGGGCAGGGATGGAATCGATCATGCCGCGATTGTGCTGCCGGGCGCAAAGCAGTTGTGACCACGCGCCATCAAAAGGAAACCTGACCGGGGGCTGGCGGATCACCCTGGGTTTCTACTTATAATGGGCGGCTTTTCGAAATCTCCAGGATTCCCCGCGGCGGCTCAGTCCATGAAAACAATCGCCCCGCTGCCTGAAGACACGGAGGAAGCACCCCCCATCAAGCCGCTCACCGCCGAAGAGGCACGCGAGCTGCGCGAGCGCCACCCGCCGGTTTCTCCCTGGTGGGTGGTGGCGGGTCAGGCGGGGGTGGGGCTCGTGGCGGCGCTGGTCGCCTGGGGCCTGACCGGAAAGCAGAACGTGGGTTGGTCGGTTGCGTACGGCGCTCTGGCGGTGGTCATCCCCGCCGCGGTGTTCGCGCGTGGCCTGACCGGACGCTTCGCGTCGCTCAACGCAGGAACGGCCACCGTCGGCTTCCTGCTGTGGGAGATGGTGAAGATCGCCCTGTCGATCGCCATGCTGATGGCGGCGCCAGGGTTGGTGGAGGGTCTGAACTGGCCGGCACTGCTGGTGGGTCTGATCCTCGCGATGAAGGTGTACTGGGTGGCGCTGGCATTCGCGCCCAAGGCAAGAGTCAAGAACAGGCTGAACTGATATGGCTTCTCAAGGCGGACCGACCGCAGGCGAATACATCGTCCACCACCTGGGGCACCTCCAGAACCACAAGCCCTCGAACGTGGTGGACTTCACCGTCTTCAACTACGACTCGATGTTCTGGGCCATCAGCCTGGGCATCCTGGGCTGCTGGGTGCTGTGGGCTGCCGCCCGCAAGGCCACCTCGGGCGTGCCGGGCCGCTTCCAGGCGGCGGTGGAAATCCTGGTCGAGATGGTCGACGCCCAGGCCAAGGGCATCGTCCACAGCGCCGAGAGCCGCAAGTTCGTCGCCCCGCTGGCGCTCACCGTGTTCGTCTGGATCTTCCTGATGAACGCGATGGACCTGCTGCCCGTGGACCTGATCCCCGCCATCTGGCACGGCGTCGCGCCGGCCATCGGCGCCAAGGACTACATGCGCGTCGTGCCCACCGCCGACCTCTCGGTGACCATGGGCCTGTCGGTCGCGGTGCTGCTGGTCTGCCTGTACTACAACATCAAGATCAAGGGCATGGGCGGCTGGGTGCACGAGCTGTTCACCGCCCCGTTCGGCTCGCACCCGGTGCTGTGGCCGTTCAACTTCATGATGCAGATCATCGAGTTCGTGGCCAAGACCGTCTCGCACGGCATGCGACTGTTCGGCAACATGTACGCCGGCGAACTGATCTTCATGCTGATCGCCCTGATGGGCGGCGCCTGGTCGCTGTCGGCCACCGGCATCGGCCTGGCCATCGGCCACATCATCGCCGGCTCGGCGTGGGCGATCTTCCACATCCTGATCATCACGCTGCAGGCCTTCGTGTTCATGATGCTGACCCTCGTCTACGTGGGACAGGCACACGATTCGCACTGAGCGCCGCACCGCATTCCCCCTTTCGTTTTTCCCTTTCTCGTCAACCAAGTCCTTAGGAGCTTTTCATGCAAGTCATCAGCTTTGTCGCCCTGGCCGCCGGCCTGATCATCGGTCTGGGTGCCATCGGCGCCTGTATCGGCATCGGCATCATGGGCAGCAAGTACCTCGAGTCCGCCGCCCGCCAGCCCGAACTGATGAATGAACTGCAGACCAAGATGTTCCTGCTGGCCGGCCTGATCGACGCCGCCTTCATCATCGGCACCGGTATTGCCCTGTGGTTCGCCACCGCCAACCCGTTCCTGGGCCAGATTGCCGCGGCCGTCGCCGCCGGCGCCAAGTAATCCACCTGTTCCGCCGTTCCGGCCCCTAACCCAGCCCGTCGTGCGCTTCGCGCCGCGGGAGCAAGGATGAACAAGTGAGCATCACCGGCACCCTCATCATTCAGATGATCGTGTTCCTGATCCTGGTCGGGTTCACGATGAAGTATGTCTGGCCGCCGATTGCCGCCGCCCTGGACGAACGCGCGAAGAAGATCGCCGACGGCCTGGCTGCCGCCGACAAGGCACGCGCCGACCTCGCCGCCGCTGACAAGCGCGTCGAGGAGGAGCTGGCGAAGTCGCGCAACCAGACGGCCCAGCTGCTGGCCGACGCCGAGCGTCGCGCCCAGGCCATCGTGGAAGAGGCCAAGGCCCGTGCCACGGAGGAAGGCGCCAAGATCGTTGCGGCCGCCAAGGCCGAGGCCGATCAGCAGACCGTGAAGGCACGTGAAGCCCTGCGCGAGCAGGTCGCCGCGCTGGCCGTCAAGGGCGCCGAGCAGATCCTGCGCAAGGAAGTGAACGCCGGCGTCCACGCCGAGCTGCTCAACCGCCTGAAGACCGAGCTGTAAGGGGGACACGATGGCCGAACTCGCCACCATCGCCCGCCCGTACGCCGAGGCGCTGTTCAAGGCTTCCGCGAACGACCTCGCCGGCACCGCCGGCTGGCTGGACGCGCTCGCCGCCGTGGCGGGCAATGCCCAGCTGCTGCAGTTCGCGGACAGCCCGAAGGTGAGCGTCGATCAGGTCTTCGGCCTGATCACCGACGTCGCCCGCGTGCAGCTGCCCGAGGCCGGGAAGAATTTCCTGCGCATGGTCGTCGAGAACGGCCGCCTCGCGGCCCTGCCCGAGATTGCGCAGCAGTTCCGGGCCATGAAGAACGCGCAGGGCGGCACGTCTGATGCCGTCGTGCAGAGCGCCTTCCCCATCGACGCCGGCGCGCTGGCGGAGCTGGCCCAGGTGCTTGAAAAGCGTTTCGGGCGCAAGCTCAACCTCTCCGTCCAGGAAGAACCGTCCCTCATCGGCGGCATCCGCGTGGTGGTGGGCGACGAGGTGCTCGACACCTCGGTCAAGGCCCGCCTGGATCAAATGAAAGTCGCGCTGACGGCCTGACGGCCCGTCCCCGCCCCCAAGGACCAAGGAAGCGAGTCATGCAGCTCAATCCCGCTGAAATTTCCGAACTGATCAAGAGCCGGATCGAAGGCCTGGCCGCCAGTGCCGACATCCGCAACCAGGGCACGGTCATCTCCGTGACCGACGGCATCGTCCGCATCCACGGCCTGTCCGATGCGATGGCCGGCGAAATGCTGGAGTTCCCCGCCACCAAGGACGGCACGCCGACCTTCGGCCTGGCCCTGAACCTCGAGCGCGACTCCGTCGGCGCCGTGATTCTGGGCGAGTACGAGCACATCTCCGAGGGCGACACCGTCAAGTGCACGGGCCGCATTCTCGAAGTGCCCGTCGGCCCCGAACTGATCGGCCGCGTGGTCAACGCGCTGGGCCAGCCCATCGACGGCAAGGGCCCGATCAACGCCAAGATGACGGACGTGATCGAGAAGGTCGCCCCCGGCGTGATCGCGCGCAAGTCGGTCGACCAGCCCGTGCAGACCGGCCTGAAGTGCCTGGACTCGATGGTGCCCGTGGGCCGCGGCCAGCGCGAGCTGATCATCGGCGACCGCCAGACCGGCAAGACCGCCGTGGCGATCGACGCGATCATCAACCAGAAGGGTCAGAACATGACCTGCATCTACGTCGCCATCGGCCAGAAGGCGTCGTCGATCAAGAACGTGGTGCGCTCGCTCGAACAGGCCGGCGCGATGGACTACACCATCGTCGTGGCCGCCTCCGCCTCGGAATCCGCCGCCATGCAGTACGTGTCGGCCTACTCCGGCTGCACCATGGGCGAGTACTTCCGCGACCGCGGCCAGGACGCCCTGATCATCTATGACGACCTGTCCAAGCAGGCCGTCGCCTACCGCCAGGTCTCGCTGCTGCTGCGCCGCCCGCCGGGCCGCGAAGCCTACCCCGGCGACGTGTTCTACCTGCACAGCCGTCTGCTGGAGCGCGCCGCCCGCGTGAACGCCGACTACGTCGAGGCCTTCACCAAGGGTGAGGTCAAGGGCAAGACCGGCTCGCTGACCGCGCTGCCCGTGATCGAGACGCAGGCCGGCGACGTGTCCGCCTTCGTGCCGACGAACGTGATCTCCATCACCGACGGCCAGATCTTCCTGGAAACCAACCTGTTCAACGCTGGCATCCGCCCCGCCATCAACGCGGGTATCTCGGTGTCGCGCGTGGGGGGTGCCGCCCAGACCAAGCTGATCAAGTCGCTTTCCGGCGGCATCCGCACCGACCTGGCCCAGTACCGTGAGCTGGCCGCGTTCGCGCAGTTCGCCTCCGACCTCGACGCCGCCACCCGCAAGCAGCTCGACCGCGGTGCCCGCGTGACCGAACTGCTGAAGCAGCCGCAGTACCTGCCGCTGCCCATCAGCCTGATGGCCGCCTCGCTGTTCGCGGTGAACAAGGGCTACCTGGACGACGTGGACGTGAAGAAGGTCCTGGCCTTCGAATCCGGCCTGCACGGCTGGCTGAAGGACAAGCACGCGGGCCTGCTGGCGAAGCTGGAGAAGGACAAGGCGATGGACAAGGACGCCGAGACCGAACTCGTCGCCGCCATCGAGGCCTTCAAGAAGACCTTCGCCTGATCCGAGCCACCCCCCTCTAAGGAAGACGGCAATGGCTGCAGGCAAGGAAATTCGCGGCAAGATCAAGTCGGTGGAGAACACCAAGAAGATCACCAAGGCCATGGAAATGGTGGCCGCGAGCAAGATGCGCAAGGCGCAGGACCGCATGCGCGCGGCCCGGCCCTACAGCGACAAGGTGCGCAACATCGCCGCCAACCTCGGCAAGGCCAACCCCGAGTACACCCACCCCTTCATGAAGGTCAACGACGTGAAGGCGGCGGGTCTCATCGTGGTGTCCACCGACAAGGGGCTGTGCGGCGGTCTCAACACCAACGTGCTGCGCGCGGTGACCAACAAGCTGCGCGAGCTGCAGGCTGCGGGCGTGAACACCCAGACCGTGGCCATCGGCAACAAGGGCCTGGGTTTCCTCAACCGCGTCGGCGCGCAGGTGGTCTCGCACGTCACCCAGCTGGGTGACACCCCCCACCTCGAGCGCCTGATCGGCCCGGTGAAGGTGCTGCTGGACCAGTACGCGGCCGGCAAGCTGAACGCGGTGTACCTCTCGTACACCAAGTTCATCAACACCATGCGCCAGGAGCCCGTGGTCGAGCAGCTGCTGCCCCTGTCGGCCGCCAAGCTCGAAGAGCAGGCCAAGGCGTCCGGCGGCGAGCACGGCTGGGACTACATCTACGAGCCTGACGCGCAGGCCGTGATCGACGAGCTGCTGGTGCGCTACGTGGAAGCGCTGGTGTATCAGGCGGTGGCCGAGAACATGGCCTCCGAGCAGTCCGCGCGCATGGTGGCCATGAAGGCCGCCACCGACAACGCCGGCAACCTGATCAACGAGCTCAAGCTGGTCTACAACAAGACGCGCCAGGCAGCGATCACGAAGGAACTCTCCGAGATCGTTTCCGGCGCCGCCGCGGTTTAAATATTTGGAGCAAACAATGGCTCAAGTTCAAGGAAAAATCGTTCAGTGCATCGGCGCCGTGGTCGACGTCGAGTTCCCGCGTGACGCCATGCCGCGCGTGTACGACGCGCTCAAGATGGACGGC
>NZ_JAYRZR010000061.1:0-24313 GCF_041916345.1 Ramlibacter sp. | reverse complement strand
GTGGTGTTCTACGAAGGCAAGGCCATCTCGGTCGAACTGCCCACCAGCGTGGAGCGCGAGATCACCTGGACCGAGCCCGCCGTCAAGGGCGACACCTCCGGCAAGGTGCTCAAGCCGGCCAAGATCGCCACCGGCTTCGAGATCGGCGTGCCGATCTTCGTGGCCCAGGGCGACAAGGTCGAGATCGACACGCGCACCGGCGAATACCGCCGCCGCGTCTGACGCGCACAGGCCGCCAGTCCCCGAGGCTCCGCAAGGGGCCTTTTTTCATGGCCCTCCCGCCCCTCCTCCCCGCGCCGGACCTCGACCTCGAGGCCCTGCCCGTGCCGTTCCGCATGCAGCCCGGGCTGCGCCGCCTCGGCCCGGGGGAACGCCACCTGAGCCCGCTCGCGCCAGGCAGTGCCCTGTGGACGGCGAAGCAGGCAGTGGTCGCCGCGGGCGTCAGCCGGCTGGCGGTGCCCGGCTTCGACGCCGGCCCCGCCCTGGCCGCGCTGCGTGAGCGGGCCGCGCGCGAGGGCCTGCCTGTGAGCGAGCCGCTCGAGCTCGCCTTCGAGCAGGATTTCGCCGTGCTGGAGGCCGCAGGCGGCACCCTGCCCTGGCTTTGCGTCTGCGTCCCCTCGCACTGGGCACCGGAAGACAAGCTCGGCCAGCCCCTGGCCACCGTTCATGCGCCGGTGCCGGATGCGGCCGTGCTGAAGTCCGCGACCGAAGCGCTCACCCGGCTGGTCACGAGCGGCGACGAGTGGGAGCGTTTCGTGTGGACGATCACGCCGGATGCGGCGCACGACCAGCACCCCCTGCGGCACCAGCGCGTGGCCTGGCCGGACAGCCGTGATCCGGCCGACTTCGCCGCCGCATGCTGGCTGCGCACCGAACGGCAGACCTTCCTGCCCGTGCCCGGCGCGCCGGGTCAGGCGCTCTTCACCATCCACGTGCGGCTGCGTCCACTCGCCGAGGCCGTCCACTCTGCGGCGGCGGCCGCCCGGCTGGCGGCCAGCCTGGCCAGCATGAGCAACGCGGTGCTCGCCTACAAGAATCTGGCGCCAGCCCGTGCCCCGCTGCTCGCCTGGCTGGCCACCTGGGAGACCGCATGGAACTGATCGGCCGCATCGCCGGGATCATCGTCCCCGTGTTCATGATCGTGGCAGTGGGCTACGCCTACAGCCGGCGCGCGCGGCCGGACCTCACCTCGTTCAACCGGATCGCGCTGGACGTGCTCTCGCCCATGCTGGTGTACACGGCCCTGGCCTCGCGGGATTTCCGCTGGCGCGAGCAGCTCCTGCTGCTGGTCGCCGGCGCGCTGCTGATCCTGCTGACGGGCGCAGCGGCCTGGCTCACCGCCCGCGCCACGCGCACCCCGGTGCGCACGCTGGTGCCGGTGGTCATGTTCACGAACTGCGGCAACATGGGCCTGCCGCTGGCGCTGCTGGCCTTCGGCCCGGCCGGCTTCGGCGCCGCGGTGGCGCTGTTCTCCATCAGCAACCTGATCCACTTCTCGCTGGGCGCGCGCATCACCAGTGCCCATGCCCGCACGCGGGACCTGCTGCTCAGCCCGCTGATGCTGGCCACCGCGCTCGGCTTCGCCAGTGCCTTCAGCGGTGTGCGGCCGCCCGACCTGCTGTTCACCGGCCTGAAGCTGCTGGGGGATGCCGCGCTGCCCATGATGCTGTTCGC
Source organism: Ramlibacter sp. (assembly GCF_041916345.1). GTDB lineage: Bacteria > Pseudomonadota > Gammaproteobacteria > Burkholderiales > Burkholderiaceae_C > Ramlibacter. The sequence goes on along the minus strand of NZ_JAYRZR010000061.1, from coordinate 22,639 downwards.
GCTCGGCGGGCGGCTCACGCTGCTGCGCCGCGAAGACGTGCCGCGCGGGCTGGTCGGTGCGTTCGCGCGGCCGCTGATCGGCCTGGCGGTGGCACTGCCGCTGGCCTGGGTGCTGGGGCTGGATGACGCTTCGCGGGGCCAGCTGCTGCTGTTCGCGGCGCTGCCGCCGGCGGTGATGCAGTTCATGCTGGCCGAGCGCTACCAGCAGGAGCCGGAACGCGTGGCCGCGATGATCCTGCTGGGCAACGCGCTGGCGGTGGTCTTCGTGCCGATCGGGCTGGCCATCGGCCTGCCCTGAACGCCCCCCTTCAGGTGCGGCGCAGCAGCATCCAGAGGATCACGCCGCCGACCAGCAGGACGGCGCCGACGATGATGGCCCAGGTGAGCGGATGGGCACCGAGCGGCGCGGCAGGCTTCGCGGCGGGCTCGTCATGGCCGGGCCAGGGGGTCGCGATCGGCAGCCAGTCGACGAATTCGCCGGCCGACTCGGGCGTGAACAGCTCCAGGGTCAATCGCTGCAGGGGCGCACCTGGCTCGCTGCGCAGCCACAGGTCCACCATGGTGCCGCGCAGCCGCGCATGGGCAATGGCCTCCAGCGGCACCTTGACGCGGTCTTCCTTCCACGAGACCGCCTGCCGGTAGCGGCCCGCCAGGCGCAGCACGTCGCGCTGCACGCGCGCCTCCACCTCGCCCTTGAACGGCGGAATGTCGAGGCCCTTGCCCTCCACCTCGACCACGCTGGCCGTGTAGGTGGCCTGCACCAGTGAATAGCTGCCGGTGCGCATGGGCTGGAAGGCCTTCTCGCGGTCCTGCACCAGATCGGCTACGGTCATCCGCGCGCCATTGGGGGCAATGACGACGTCCGCGCTGGACAGCGTGTTCTTGATCCGCATGCCGACGATGGTGCGCCGGTCGTAGGGCCCGACCTGGCGGCCTTCCAGCAGCACGTGATACATGGGGGTTTCCGACTGTCCCACCCGACCTCCTCGTCCCCGCAAGCATACCGGCATTCGGCACCCCGGCGCAGCGGCGGGGTCACCGCTTCCCCCACAATCGGCGCATGTCCACGCACCACAATCTGCACGACCGGCGGCTCGCCGACGCCTGGGCCACCCTGAAGTCGCACGCCGACGCCGGCCTGCCGCTCGACCCCGACGCCAGCCGCCTCGCCTTCGCCGACCCCGAGTTCCTGCTGCGGCGCGAGACGCGCGGCATCCGCTTCCAGCTGGAGCTGCTCAAGCCCGACCTGGAGCAGCAGGCGCACGGGATCGAGAACACCATCGTCGTCTTCGGCAGCGCGCGGCTGCGCGACACCGAGCGCTCGGAGGCCCTGCTGCAGGAGGCCGAGGCCTCCGGCGACCAGGCGCGCATCGCGCGGGCCCGCGCCCTGGCGCGCAACGCCCACTACTACGAAAAGGCGCGCGCCTTCGGCCGCCTCGTGGCCGAGTACAGCGCGGGCCGCGCCCCGCACGACATGCTGTTCGTCTGCACCGGCGGCGGCCCCGGCATCATGGAGGCGGCCAACCGCGGCGCGCAGGAAGGCGGCGGCATCAGCGTGGGCCTGTCCATCGCGCTGCCGATGGAGGAGGACGCCAACCCCTACGTCACGCCGGCGCTGAGCTTCAAGTTCCACTACTTCGCGCTGCGCAAGATGCACTTCATGATGCGCGCCAAGGCGCTGGTGGCCTTCCCGGGCGGCTTCGGCACGCTGGACGAGCTGTTCGAGGTGATCACGCTGGTGCAGACGCGCAAGGCACGCCAGGTGCCGATCGTGCTGTTCGGCACCGACTACTGGCGGCGGCTGCTGAACTTCGAGCTGCTGGTGGAAGAAGGCGTGATCTCGCCGGCGGACCTGGAACTCTTCCAGTTCGCCGACGAGCCCCAGGCCGCCTGGGACCTGATCCGCGGCTTCTACGAGCTCTGACGCCCGCGCAGCCCGAAGGCCAGCCGGGCGCCGACGGCGACCGCGGCGGCCACGGCCCAGAACACCGCGGTCACCCCCACCGCCGTGCCCACCGCACCGAAGGCCACCGGCATCGCCACGCTGGAGGCATTGATGACCAGCATGCGCATCGCCACCGCCTCACCGTGGCGATGCGAGGGCGTGATCTGGTGCAGCATGCTCATGATCATCGGCTGCACGGAGCCCAGCGCCACGCCCAGGAACACCGAGCAGAGCCCCATCGCCCAGGCCTCGCGCAGCAGCGGATAGATCGCCAGCAGCACGCCGCTGGCCAGCATGGCGGCGGCCACCAGCGCCCACTCGCGCACCCGCGCGGCCACGATCGGCAGCAAGACCCGGATGGCCGCGGCAGCGATGGCGAATGCCCCCAGGATGGAGCCGATCACCGAGGCCGACAGCCCGCGCTCGTGCCCGATCACGGGCACCAGGAAGGTGTGCACGTCCCAGCACGTCGCCAGCAGCCAGTTGGTCAGCAGCAGGCGCCGGAACATCGGCTCTTGCCACAGGTCCCATGCGCTGCGGGGCGCGGCGATCGACGCATCGGCCGCAGGGTGCTCACGGGCGCCCCGCGCCCAGAGCCACGCCACCAGCGGCAGCAGCGCCAGCAGGAAGAACGCCCAGCGGAAGCCGGCATGGTCGATCACCAGGCCGGCAGCGAAGGGGCCGATGAAGTTGGAGATGGCCGGCCCGATGGCGAGCCAGGAGAACACCTGGCGCAGCTGGGTCGCGCCTTCGGCGGCACGGCCCACGTGGCGCTGCAACGCGATGGAGGCCGCGCCGGTCGCGCCACCGGTGAGCAGTGCGCTCAGGCACAGCACCGGGAACACCGGCCAGGCCACGGCGAGCGCGGCCCCGGCCGACGCCGCGATGACGCCCAGGCCCACCGGCCGGGCCAGCCCGTGCCGGTCCGCGTAGCGGCCGGCCGGCAGCGCGAGGAAGACCTGCGTGAGCGCGAACAGCGCGACCAGCACCCCCACCGACGCCTCGGAGTGGCCCTCGCGCAGCGCGAGCAGGGGCGCGGCCATGCGCATGCCAGCCATGCACGCATGCAGGAACACATGGCAGGCGATCAGGCGCGCGAGTTCGACGGACATGTCGTGTGGCCCGCAGTGGGCGGTGGCCGGCGCCCCCGATCAGTCCCTTGCATCGTCGGCCGTGTCATCCTGCAGCGGCAGCAGGGCCTGCGCCTGCGCGTCGGGCAAGGCCTCCACGCCCTTGAGCGCGCGGCGCATCTGCTTCGTGCGGGTGTCGGCCTTCTCCAGCGTATCGGAGGCCTTCTGCACCTGCTCGCGGATGCGCGCCACCCAGTCGCCGTAGCGCTCGAACTCGGTCTTCACCGCGCCCAGCACCTTCCAGACTTCCGAGGCCTGCTGCTCCAGCGCCAGCGTGCGAAAGCCCATGTGCAGGCTGTTGAGCATGGCCAGCAGCGTGGTCGGGCCGGCCAGCGTGACCCGGTGCTCGCGCTGCAGGGCATCCATCAGCCCGGGGCGGCGCAGCACCTCGGCGTAGAGGCTTTCGATGGGCAGGAACAGGATGGCGAACTCGGTCGTGTGCGGGGGCGCCAGGTAGTACTCGCTGATCGACCGCGCCTCCAGCCGGATGCGGGCTTCCAGCGCCTTGCCGGCGGCCTCGGCGGCGGCGGCATCGGCACGATCCTGCGCCTCCAGCAGGCGCTCGTAGTCCTCGCGCGGAAACTTGGCGTCGATCGGCAGCCAGACCGGCGTGCCATCGTCCGTGCGGCCGGGGAAGCGCACCGCGAAGTCGACCCGCTGGTTGCTGCGCGGCCGGGTCTCGACCTGCTTGGCGTACTGCTCGGGGGCAAGCACCTGCTCCAGCAGCGCCTCGAGCTGCACCTCGCCGAACATGCCGCGGGTCTTGACGTTGGTCAGCACGCGCTGCAGGTCGCCCACGCCCTGCGCCAGCGTGCGCATCTGACCCAGCCCCTGGTGCACCTGTTCCAGCCGCTCGGCCACCTGCCGGAAGCTTTCACCCAGGCGCGTCTCCAGCGTGGTCTGCAGCTTCTCGTCGACGGTGCGGCGCATCTCGTCGAGCTTGGCCGCGTTGGTCTGCTGCAGGGCGGCGAGCTGCTGTTCCAGCGTGGCACGCACCTCGGCCAGGCGACGTGCGTTCGACTCGCTGAGCGACTGCAGCTGCACGGCCAGCGTGTCGCCCAGCGTCTTCTGCAGCAGCGCCAACTGCTGCGAGAAGGCGTCGATCTGCGTGTTCTGCGTGCGCGTGGCCTCGGCCGCCTGCTTCACCACGGCGTCCTGGAAGGTGGCCAGGGTCTGCATCAGCTCGGTGCGGACGCCGCGTGACGACTCGGCGATCTCGTGCCGCAGCTCGCGCTCGGTTCGCTCCGCAGCGGCCAGCAGTTCCAGTCGCGCGTCCGCCGGTGGCGGTGGGGGCCGGCGCAGCAGCAGCACCGCCAGCATCAGCACGCTGACGAGGCCGAGCGCGATGGCGATCCAGGCTTCCACCATTCAGCCGCCGCGCCTCGATGCCGCGTGCCTCGCGGCGCGGGCACCGCGTGGCGCCTCAGGCCGCACCCAGCACCTCGGGATTGAGCGGGGTGATCGGCCGGCCCTGGACCAGGTAGCCGATCAGGTTGTCCGCCGCGAGATCGGCCATGGCCCGCCGCGTCTGGACGGTGGCGCTGGCGATGTGCGGCGTGAGCACGACGTTGGGCACGGTCAGCAGGTCCGGGTGCACGCGCGGCTCGCCCTCGAACACGTCCAGCCCCGCGGCCGCGATGCGCTGCTCGCGCAGCGCCGCGGCCAGCGCGGCGTCATCCACGATACCGCCGCGCGCGATGTTCACCAGCGTCGCCGTGGGCTTCATCTGCGCGATCTCGGCCGCGCCGATGGCGTGATGCGACTCCGCGGAATACGGCAGCACCAGCACCAGGTGATCGGCGGTGCGCAGCAGTTCGTCCTTGCCCACATAGGTGGCGCCGCAGGCGGCCTCGACCTCGGGCGCCAGGCGCGAACGGTTGTGATAGATCACGCGCATGCCGAAGCCGTGCGCGCCACGCCGGGCAATGCCCTGCCCGATGCGGCCCATGCCCAGGATGCCGAGCGTGCTCCCATGCACCTCCGCGCCGGCGAACATGTCGTAGCTCCATTTCGTCCAGCGGCCGGCGCGCAGGTAATGCTCGCTCTCCGTCACACGGCGGGCAGTGGCCATCAGCAGCGCGAAGCCGAAGTCGGCCGTGGTCTCGGTCAGCACGTCGGGCGTATTGGTGCCCAGCACGCCGCGGGCCGTCATGGCGGGCAGGTCGAAGTTGTTGTAGCCCACCGCCATGTTGGCGCAGATGCGCAGGTCGGGGCAGGCGGCCAGCACCTCGGCGTCGATGCGCTCGCCGCCGGTGGTGAAGGCCCCGGCCATGCCCTGCAGGCGGGCGATGAGATCGGCCTTGCTCCAGGCGGCATCCACCTGGTTGTGGCTGACCTCGAAGTGAACGGCGAGGCGGTCGATGACCTCGGGAAAGACGGCGCGGGCGACCAGGATGCGGGGCTTGCTCATGGGTGTCAGCGGAACCAGATGAAGGTCATGGCGATGAACAGCGGGATGAGGATGCAGCCGGACCACGCCATGTAGCCGAAGAAGCTGGGCATGGCCACGCCGCGGTCCTCGGCGATGGACTTGACCATCAGGTTGGGCGCGTTGCCGATGTAGGTGTTGGCGCCCATGAACACCGAGCCGGCGGAGATGGCCGCCAGCGTGGGCGCGAGCGTGGTCATGAGCACGGCTGGGTCGCCGCCGGCGGTGTTGAAGAACACCAGGTAGGTCGGCGCGTTGTCCAGGAAGGAGCTGAGCGCGCCGCTGGCCCAGAAGTACATGGCCGGGTCCGGCGAGCCGTCGGGCCGCGTGACCGCCGCGATGATGGCGCCGAACGGCCCGTTCACGCCCGCGCGCAGCATGGCGATCACCGGCACGATGGTCAGGAAGATGCCGGCGAAGAGCTTGGCCACCTCCTGCATCGGCCCCCACGAGAACTGGTTGTCCTCGTGCACCTTGTCCGGCGTGATGCGCAGCGAGATGAAGGTGATGACGATCAGGCCGACGTCACGGATCAGGCCGGGCAGGCCGACCTCGGTGCCGGCAATGTTGAACACCACCGACGACTTCCACATGCCGCTCATCAGCACCAGGCCGACGACGCCACCCAGCAGCCAGAAGTTGCGCGCGCCGTCGAAGCCGATGCCGCGCGTGTCGGGGGTCGGGTCCTCGGGCCGCACCTCCTCGCGCCGGTGGTAGTACCAGCTGTCCAGCGCATAGAAGATCACGAGCAGGCTGCCCACCAGGAACAGCGTCTCGGGGAAGATGTGCTTCACCGTCCAGAAGAACTCCACGCCCTTCAGGAAGCCCAGGAACAGCGGCGGGTCGCCCAGCGGCGTGAGCGAGCCGCCGGCGTTGGAGACGATGAAGATGAAGAAGACGAACACGTGCGTACGGTGCTCGCGGTTGTCGTTGGCGCGGATCAGCGGGCGGATCAGCAGCATCGAGGCACCGGTGGTGCCCATGAAGCTCGCGAGCACGGCGCCGATGGCCAGGATGCCGGTGTTCAGGCCCGGGCTGCCGTGCAGGTTGCCGCGGATGAAGATGCCGCCGGCCACCGTGAACAGCGCGGTGAGCAGGATGACGAACGGGATGTACTCGCCCAGCATCACGTGCAGCAGCGTGACGCCGGTGAGCGCGGGGCCGAACTGGATGGCGAACGGGACGATGAAGGCCAGGGCCCAGCCGGCCGCGACCTTGCCGAAGTGGTGATGCCAGAACTTCGGCGCCAGCAGCGGCAGGAGCGCGATCGACAGCAGGATGCCGGCGAAGGGCACGCCCCACAGGGGCGACAGCCGGCTGGCGTCGAAGTCGGCGGCGGCCGCCAGGCCGGGGGCGAGCAGGCCCAGGGCCAGCAGCGCCTTGCGGGAAGCATTCATCGTGTTCGTCTCCTGGGGGCTCTCGCGGCCCCGTTCCATCCGTTGTGCGGCCCCTCGTGTGGGGGCGGATTGTCCCGCCGGCGCGCTACTCCATCCAGTGCGTGAACCCGGACACCGGCTCGCGCGGGGTGTGGAACTGGTTCACCGGCGCATCCAGGTCGGCATAGCCCAGGGACAGGCCGCAGACCAGCATCTCCTGCTCGGACGCGCCGAGATGGGCCATCACGACGCGCGAGAACGGGTTCCACGCCGCCTGCGGGCAGGTGTGCAGCCCATGCGCCCGCGCGGCCACCATGATGTTCTGGATGAACATGCCGTAGTCCATGAGCGAGCCGCGGCCCATCACGCGGTCGATCGTGAACATCATGCCCACGGGCGCGTCGAACAGGCGGTAATTGCGCTGGTGCTGCGCATGCATCTTGTCCTTCTCGCCCTTGGCGATGCCCAGCAGGCCGTACAGGCCCCAGCCGTTCTCGCGCCGGCGGTCGATGTAGGGCGAGATCCACTTCTCGGGGTAGTAGTCGTAGGGCTCCGGCTCGACCAGCGCGGGGTTGTCGCGCACGGCGTCGTGGGCCTGGCAGACCTTCTCGACCAGCGCATCGCGGCTCGCGCCCTGCAGCACGTACACGCGCCATGGCTGGGTGTTGGTGCCCGAGGGCGCACGGCTCGCCACCTCCAGCAGGTGCTCGATCACCTCGCGCGGGACCGGCTTGTCGCGCAGGAAGGCGCGGCAGGAAAAGCGGCTCGTGATCGCGGTGTCGACGCTGGCCGGATCGGCCACGACGGCGGCCACTTGGGAAGACATCACTGCAGGGACTCCAGGACTTGCCTCAGGGGGGCGGGAAGGGGCGTCGGCCGGCGCGTGGCGCGATCGACGTAGACGTGGATGAAATGGCCCTTGGCCGCGGTGAGCGGCTCGCCGGCGGCGAACAGGCCGACCTCGTAGCGCACGCTGGAGCCGCCGATGCGCGCCACGCGCAGCCCGGCTTCCACCTGCTGCGGAAAGGCCAGCGAGGCGAAGTAGTTGCACTGCGTCTCGATCACCAGGCCGATCGTCTCGCCGTGGTGGATGTCCAGCACGCCGTGCTCGATCAGGTGCGCGTTCACGACCGTGTCGAACCAGCTGTAGTAGACGACGTTGTTCACGTGCCCGTAGGCATCGTTGTCCATCCAGCGGGTGGTGATGGGGCGGAAGACGCGGTAGGCGTCGCGCGGCTCGGGCTGGGGCTTGGCGGGGACGGGAGCGCTCATCGCGGCCGATTGTGCCAGCGGCGGGCGTGGTCCAGCGCGGCGGCAAAGGTGCGCATCTGGGCCTGCACGGTGTCCTCGATGCGGCGGCCGTAGCCGCCCGCCATCGCGAAGGCGAGCGGCACGCCGCGCTGCCAGGCCCAGTCGAACACCCGGCGGTCGCGGGCTTCCAGGCCGTCCCAGGTGAGGCGCAGCCGCCCGAGGCGATCCCCCTCGTGCGGGTCGGCCCCGGCCAGGTAGATGACGAAGGCTGGCGTGAACCGCTGCTCCAGCGCCTCCAGCGCGCGCTCCAGGGCCTCCAGGTAGTCGGCGTCGCCAGTGCCGTCGGCCAGTTCCACATCCAGGTCGCTGGCCTCCTTGCGGAACGGGAAGTTGCGCGCGCCATGCAGCGACAGCGTGAACACCGACGGGTCATCGCGGAAGATGCGCGCGGTGCCGTTGCCCTGGTGGACGTCCAGGTCGATGATCGCCACCGGAAAGGCCCGCAGGCCGCGGGCACGGGCTTCCGCCTGCATCAGCCGCGCCGCGACCGCGGCATCGTTGAACACGCAGAAGCCGCCCCCCTTGTCGGGATAGGCATGATGCGTGCCGCCGGCGATGTTCGCGGCCACCCCATCATTCAGGGCGACGCGGCAGGCGCTGATCGTCGCCCCGACCGAGCGGCGTGCCCGCTCGGCCATTGCCGGGCTCCACGGAAAGCCGATCTCGCGCATCACCTGGGGCGCCACGGTGCCGCGCAGGATGGCCTCGATGTAGCCCGGGGTGTGCGCCAGGGCAAGCTGCCCTTCGGTCGCCGGCTCGGCCGGCCCCAGGCGGATCTGCGGCAGTTCGGCGGCCAGCCGGTCGCGCAGCAGGCGGTACTTCTCCATCGGGAACCGGTGGCCAGCCGGCAGGGGCAGCACGAACTGATCGGCGTAGAAGACCTGCATGACGGCATTGTGGCAACCGGCACCCGGCCTTGCCGGCTAGGGGACGCATTCTAGAATGTTGCAGCGCAACAAAAAGGGCTTGCATTGCCTGTCGAGGCCCCTATACTTCGATCCATGCTGCACTGCAACATATCAACGGGAGCTGGTCCCGGGTGTCAGGGCAGACGCTGATTTCGCACCTCAACCCACTCTCTCAGGAGAACCACCATGCTGACCGCTGAACAACTGCTGGCCGCCCAGAAGGCGAACGTCGAAACCCTGTTTGGCCTGACCGCCAAGGCGTTCGAGGGCGTCGAGAAGCTCGTCGAGCTGAACATGACCGCCTCCAAGGCCGCCCTGACCGAGGCCGCCGACACCACCCAGGCCCTGCTGAGCGTCAAGGACGCCCAGGAACTGCTGGCCCTGCAGGCCTCCCTCTTCCAGCCCCTGGCCGAGAAGACCACCGCCTACAGCCGTCACCTGTACGACATCGCGTCGTCCACCGGCTCCGAGTTCGGCAAGACCTTCGAAGCGCAAGTCACTGACGCGCAGAAGAAGTTCCTGTCCGTGGTCGACAACGCCGCCAAGAACGCGCCCGCCGGCTCCGAGACCGCCGTCGCCGTGTTCAAGAGCGCCGTTGCCGCCGGCAACAACGCCCTGGAATCCGTGCAGAAGGCCGTGAAGCAGGCCACCGAAGTGGCCGAAGCCAACTTCAACGCCATAGCCAGCACCGCCGTGAACGCCAGCAAGGCCACCCCGAAGGCCAAGCGCGCCGCCTGATCTTGAAGGGAGAGTGCCCGCCCCCAGCTTGATCTGGAGCGGGGACTCTACCGTTCGGCCCGCGCGGCCTGCATACTGCAGGGCATCGGGCTGAACGCCCCACAGGTTGTCTCCTCGGGTCCTTTCGATACCTCCACAGGTTCAGGGATCCCTTAGCCCCAGCCGCAAGGCTGGGGCTTTTTTATGGCGCCCTCGGGGCGTCGACGCGAAGCGACGCACGCCCCAGTCGCAAGACTGGGGCTTTTTTCTTGGCGTCGTCAGAGTGCCTTCGCCGCCAGCGCCGCACGCAGTTGCGGCAGCGCCGCCTGCATCGCCGCGCGGCCAGCCGCGATGGCGCGGCCGCGCGCCGAGAAGTCGGCGCCGCGCATGCCCGCCAGCGCCGGGCGCACCACGATGTCCGCTTCGCGCAGCTCCCACTGGTTGATGCTGCGCCCCATGATCGCGAAGGTCTGCAGCAGCATCGCGATGGCGTCGCCCGAGGCATTGCCCTCGGGCGCGCTGGAGATGTCCACGGCGATCACGAACTCCGCGCCCATCTGGCGCACCTGCCGCACCGGCACCGGCGCCACCAGCCCGCCATCGACGAACTCCTGGCTGCCGATGCGAACCGGCAGGAACACCGCCGGCACCGCGCTGGAGGCGCGCACCGCCGTGCCCACATCGCCGCGCCGGAACAGCACGCCCTGCCCCGTGGCGAGGTCCGTCGCCAGAATGCCCAGCGGCACCGGCAGCTGCTCGATCAGCTTGTGCCCCACCTGCTGGTTGACGTAGCGCGCCAGGGCCTCGCCGCGCAGCATGCCGCGGTTGAACACCGGCAATGTCCAGTCCGCGAAGGCCGCCTCGTCCATCGCCATCGCCAGGGCCTGCAGTTGCGCCCCATTGCGCCCGCTGGCGTGCAGGGCCGCCACCAGGCTGCCCGCGGAGGTGCCGGCAACGAGATCCGGCTTCAGCCCCGCTTCTTCCAGCACCTGCAGCACGCCGACATGCGCAAAGCCGCGTGCCGCGCCCCCGCCAAGCGCCAGGCCCAGCTTGGGGGCCGGCTTGGCAGCCACGACCGGCGGCAGGCTCGTCGTGGGCGCAGGCGGCCGCACGCCCGCACAACCCGCCACCAGTGCCAGCAACCCCAGAAGAAGGACCCGCCGCCAGCACCCGACGCCGCTCGTCAAGAATTGATTAAGAATGATTTGCATTTGGGTTATGATTCTCGCCACTCACCGCGCCCAGGCGCGAGCACCCCATTCCATCGATCCGAGGTACCCCGACATGATCCACAAGGCCCTGGCCCTCGCGGCCCTTGCCCTTTCCGCCGCGCTGCCGGCCGCCGCGCAGGAACAGGTGCTGAACCTGTACTCCGCCCGCCACTACTCGACCGACGAGGCGCTGTACGCCAACTTCACCAAGGCGACGGGCATCCGCATCCAGCGCGTGGACGCGGATGATGCCGGCATTCTGGCGCGGCTGAAGGCCGAGGGCGCCGCGTCGCCCGCCGACGTGATCCTGCTGGTCGACGCCGCGCGCCTGTATCGCGGCGAGGTCGACGGCCTGTTCAAGCCCATCCAGTCCAAGGCCCTCGACGAGGCGATCCCCGCTCAGTACCGGGCCAAGGCCTCGGCCGAGGGCACCACGTGGTTCGGCTTCTCGACCCGCGCGCGGGTGATCGTGTACGACAAGATGCGCGTCAAGCGCGAGGATGTCGACACCTACGAGGAACTGGCCGACCCGAAGAACAAGGGCAAGGTCTGCCTGCGCTCGGGCTCGCACCCCTACAACCTGTCGCTGTTCGGCGCCGTGCTGGAGCACCTGGGCGAGGCGAAGACCGAGGCCTGGCTCAAGGGCGTGGTGGGCAACATGGCACGCGCGCCCAAGGGCGGCGACACCGACCAGATCAAGGCCGTGGGCGCCGGCGAATGCCAGATCGCGGTCAGCAACACCTACTACATCGCGCGGCTGATGCGCTCCACCAACCCGGACGACCGCGCGCTGATGGAGAAGGTGGGCATCGTCTTCCCGAACCAGGCGAGCTGGGGCACGCACCTCAACATCGCCGGCGGCGCGGTCGCGAAGCACGCGAAGAACACCGCTGCCGCGGTGAAGTTCCTGGAGTACCTGGCCAGCGCCGAGGCGCAGAACTACTTCGCCAACGGCAACAACGAGTGGCCCACGGCCAAGGGCGTGAAGGTCGACAACGCGGCGCTGAAGGCCATGACCGGTGGCGGCGACTTCAAGGCCGAGACCATTCCCCTGGCCGCCGTCGGGGCCAACCAGGTGAAGGTGCAGCAGATGCTGGACCGCGTCGGCTTCCGTTGAGGCGCGGGCGCGCCGTCCATCCGCGATAAGATTGACGTTAACGTCAACGTCAATCCAGGAGCAGAACCATGGAAATCAACGGCAAGGTCTTCATCGTCACGGGCGGCGCGTCCGGCCTCGGCGAGGGCACGGCCCGCATGCTGGCCGCCAACGGCGCCAAGGTCGTGGTGGCCGACATGCAGGTGGAGAAGGGCGAGGCCATTGCCCGCGAGATCGGCGGCGCCTTCGTGAAGTGCGACGTCAGCCAGGAGGCCGATGGCCAGGCGGTGGTCGCCCAGGCCGTCTCCATGGGCAAGCTCATGGGCCTGGTCAACTGCGCCGGCATCGCGCCGGCCGAGCGCACCGTCGGCAAGACCGGCCCGCACAGCCTGGCCACCTTCACCAAGGTGATCACGGTCAACCTGATCGGCACTTTCAACATGACCCGCCTCGCGGCCGACGCCATGGCGAAGAACGAGCCGGAGTCCACCGGCGAGCGCGGCTGCGTCATCAACACCGCCTCGGTCGCGGCCTATGACGGCCAGATCGGCCAGGCCGCCTACTCCGCCTCCAAGGGCGGCGTGGTCGGCATGACGCTGCCGATCGCGCGCGACCTGTCGCGCAACGGCATCCGCGTGATGACCATCGCGCCCGGCATCTTCGGCACGCCCATGATGTTCGGCATGCCCAAGGAGGTGCAGGACTCGCTCGCCGCCGCCGTGCCCTTCCCTTCCCGCCTCGGCACGCCGGAAGACTACGCCCGGCTGGCAAAGCACATCTTCGAGAACGACATGCTCAACGGCGAGACGATCCGTCTCGACGGCGCCATCCGCCTCGCGCCGAAGTGATGCGCCCGGGCGTGCCACGGCCGCGCTGACGCGTATCATCCCGGCCAGGGCCGCCCTCGCAGGCGTCCATCGGCGGCCCCTCCCGAGGAGGCCGCCATGTCCTTGTTGCATCGCACCGCTGCCGCCGCCCTGCTGGCCGCGGCAAGCTCCCTGGCCCACGCCGATCCGGCGCTCACCGGCACCTGGTCCGGTGTGATCGACGGCCAACCCCTCACCGTCACCTTCGACGGCCGCGGTGGCGGCCAGGTCGACGGCCGCCCCATCCGCTACCAGGCCCAGGGCCAGATGCTGATGGTCGAGGACAACGGCGAGGTCGCGATCTACCAGTTCCAGGTGCGCGGCGGCCAGTTGCAGGTGGCTGGCGGCCAGTTGCCCGGTGTCGTGACCTTGACCCGTGGCACCGCCGCCGCGGCGGCTGCGGCCACCGCGCGGCCGCAAGCCCGAGGGGGATCCCCTGCAGACCTCGTGGGCCGCTGGTGCAAGGCCTCCAGCTTCACTGCCAACGCCGGCGGCGGCTCGCAGAGCAGCGCCTGCTTCGAGCTGCGCCCCGATGGCACCTACACCTACGGCGCGGAGCGCAGCGCCTCGGCCTACGGCGGCGGCATGTGGGGCGGTACCAGTTCGCAAAGCGGTGACGCCGGACGCTGGAGCGCCACCGCCACCAGCATCACCGCGCACTCGCAGTCCGGCCAGGTCAGCACCTACCAGCTGGAGCGCCGCAACCACCCGAAGAACCGTGACCCCATGCTGTGCCTGGATGGCGAGTGCTACGTCACCTACTACCGCAAGGCGCCCTGGTGACCGTGTCGCCACCCCCTTTCCACGAGAAGAAGGCCCCCATGCAAAGACCCCTGCTAGCCACGCTCGCGGCCGCCGCGCTCGCGCTGCTGGCCGGTTGCGCCAGTGCGCCCGCGCCGTTCGCCTACAGCATCCCACCGGACCAGCCGGAGGCGGCCTCGGGCCTGACCGAGAAGCCCGGCTGGGCCACGCGCCGCTTCGCCGTGGCGGCGGCCAACCCCCTGGCCACCGATGCCGGCTACCAGGTGCTCAAGGCCGGGGGCTCCGCGCTCGACGCCGCCATTGCCGTGCAGATGGTGCTGACGCTGGTGGAGCCGCAGTCCAGCGGCATCGGTGGCGGCGCCTTCCTGCTGCACCACGACGGCCGCACCGTGGAGGCCTATGACGGCCGCGAGACCGCGCCGGCCGCAGCCGACGAGCGCCTCTTCATCGGCGCGGACGGCAAGCCTATGACCTTCGACCAGGCCGTCGTCGGCGGCCGGCCCGTGGGCGTGCCCGGCGCGGTGCGCATGCTGGAGCAGGCGCATCGCAAGCATGGCCGCCTGCCCTGGGCCAGCCTGTTCCAGCCGGCCATCGCGCTGGCCGAGGGCGGCTTCAAGGTCAGCCCGCGGCTGCACACGCTCGTCAAGGGCGATCCGCACCTGAAGAAGGACCCCGTGGCCGCGGCCTACTTCTACGGGCCCGATGGCGAGCCGCGCCCGGTGGGCTCGGTGCTGCGCAATCCGGAACTCGCCGCCGTGCTGCGCCGCATCGCGGCGGAAGGCTCGCGCGCCCTGCACGAAGGCCCGATCGCGCAAGCCATCGTCGACAAGGTGCGCGCGCACCCCACCAACCCCGGGCGGCTGGCCATGGCCGACCTGGCGGGCTACCAGCCACGCCAGCGCGATCCGATCTGCCACACGCACGCCGTGCCGCCGCGCACCTATCGCATCTGCGGCTTTCCGCCGCCCAGCTCTGGCGCCATCGCGGTGGGCCAGATCCTCGGCATCCTCGCGAACACGAACGCCGGCACCCTGCCCCTGGCCGACGGCCTGCCCACGGCCGACTGGCTGCACCTGTACACCGAGGCCTCGCGCCTGGCTTTCGCCGACCGCGCGCAGTACCTGGGCGACCCGGACTTCGTGCCCGCGCCGGCCGGCCGCTGGAGCAGCCTGCTGGACCCTGCCTACCTGAAGCAGCGCGCCGCGCTCATCGGTGCGCAGAGCATGAAGTCCGCCCAGCCCGGCAACCCCGGCGGCGCGCCGCAGGCGTACGCGCCGATGCCGGACCAGCCCGAATACGGCACCTCGCACATCAGCATCGTGGACGCGCATAGCAACGCGCTGGCGATGACGACCACCATCGAGGCGCAGTTCGGCGCCCGCCAGATGGTGAACGGCTTCCTGCTCAACAACGAGCTCACCGACTTCAGCTTCGCGCCCGCCGACGCCCAGGGCCGCCCGGTGGCCAATCGCGTGCAGCCGGGCAAGCGCCCCCGCTCCTCGATGGCCCCGACGCTGGTGTTCGACCAGGCCACCAACGAACTCGTGATGAGCGCCGGCAGCCCGGGCGGCGCGCTGATCATCCACTTCACCGCCAAGACGCTCTATGGCGTGCTGCACTGGGGCATGACGCCGCAGCAGGCCATCAACCTGCCCAACTTCGGCTCGCTGGGTGGGCCGTCGCTGCTGGAGGAGAAGCGCTTCCCGCCCGCCACGGTGAGCGCGCTGAGAACGCGCGGCGCCGAGGTGCGCGAGCAGGCGATGACGAGCGGCCTGCAGGCCATCACGCGCGGCGGCGCGCACGGCCAGGTGTTCTGGTTCGGCGGCGCCGACCCGCGCCGTGAGGGCATCGTGATGGGCGATTGACCCGCACGGGCGCAGGGCCTTGGCGTCTCTGCGCCTGCACTGCGGAAGGCCGGGTCAGGCTTTCCCTCATGGCCGGCGCCGTGGGCTGTTCTAGATTCGGGCGGTTCCAGGAGACCGCCCATGCGCCCCATCGATTCCACCCGCCGCCGCCTCGTCCAGGCGGCCCTGGCCACGCCAGCCGCCCTCATTGCCGGGCCTGCCTTCGCGCAGGCGCAGGGCTTTCCCTCGCGGCCGATCAAGCTGATCTGCCCCTGGCCGGCCGGGGGCTCCACCGACGCCGTGATGCGCGCCCTGGCCGAGAGCGCCGGCAAGGCCCTCGGCGGCCAGGTGATCGTGGAGAACAAGGCCGGCGCCAGCGGCATGCTGGGCCCGAACGAGCTGGTCAGCGCCAAGCCCGACGGCTACACGCTCTCGCAGCTCACCATCGGCATCGCGCGCCTGCCGCACATGCAGAAGATGCAGTTCGACCCGATGAAGGACTTCACCTACATCGCCTGCCTCACCGGCTACACCTTCGGCATCGTGGTGAAGGCCGACTCCCCCATCAAGTCCATCAAGGACCTGGTCGACTACGCCAAGGCGAACCCCGGCAAGTTCACCTTCGGCTCCACCGGCAACGGCACCACGCCGCACCTGGCGGTGGAGGAGTTCGCGATGAAGGCGGGCATCAAGCTGCAGCACGTGCCGTTCAAGGGCAACGCGGACGGCATGCAGGCCCTGCTGGGCGGCCACGTCATGTCGCACAGCGACGCCACCGGCTGGGGCCCGCACGTCGATGCCGGCACCTGCCGCCTGCTGGCCACCTACGGCAGCAAGCGCACCAAGCGCTGGCCCAACGTGCCCACGCTGAATGAACTGGGCTACGACACCGTGTCCGATTCACCGTTCGGCATCGGCGGGCCGGCAGGCATGGATCCCGCCGTGCGAACGAAGCTGCACGACGCCTTCAAGAAGACGCTGGAAGACCCGGCCGTGCTGGCCAGCTTCGAGAAGTACGACCAGTCGGTGATCTATCTCAACGGCGACGACTACGCAAAGTTCATCCGCGAGCAGTTCGTGAAGGAGAAGACCCTGATCGAGAAGCTCGGGCTGGCGATGAAGACCTGACCGCGTCGTCCCCGCGCAGGCGGGGACCCAGGAGTTGAAGGCTGGCTCCCGCCTGCGGGATGGCAGCCAGCGCCGGCCCGCCGGGCTTCAAACGTCGATCGCCGCGGCCGAGCCCGCCTGCTTGCGCAGCTCGAACTTCTGGATCTTGCCGGTGGAAGTCTTGGGCAGCTCACCGAACACCACGGCCTTCGGCACCTTGAAGCCGGCGAGATGCTTCTTGCAGTGGGCCACCACGTCCTGTGCGGTCAGCGTGGCGCCGGCCTTCAGCTCCACGAAGGCGCAGGGCGTCTCGCCCCACTTCGCGTCGGGCTTGGCCACCACCGCGGCGGCCAGCACCGCGGGGTGGCGGTAGAGCACGTCCTCCACCTCGATGGACGAGATGTTCTCGCCGCCGGAGATGATGATGTCCTTGCTGCGGTCCTTGATCTTGATGTAGCCGTCCGGGTACTGCACGGCCAGGTCGCCCGTGTGGTACCAGCCGCCGGCAAAGGCCTCCTGCGTGGCCTTGGGGTTCTTCAGGTAGCCCTTCATCGTGATGTTGCCGCGGAACATGATCTCGCCCATGGTCTCGCCGTCCCACGGCACGGGCTGCAGGGTCTGCGGGTCCAGCACGCGGGCACTGCGCTGCAGGTGATAGCGCACGCCCTGGCGGGCGTTCAGGCGGGCACGCTCGCCGATGTCCAGCGTGTCCCAGTCCGCATGCTTGGCGCAGGCCGTGGCCGGGCCGTACACCTCGGTCAGCCCGTACACATGGGTGAGGTCGAAGCCCATCTGCTCCATGCCCTCGATCAGCGAGGCCGGCGGCGCGGCCCCCGCCACCATCGCCTTCACGCCGCGCGGCACGCCGGCCTTCATCGCCTCCGGCGCGTTCACCAGCAGGCCATGCACGATGGGCGCGCCACAATAGTGGGTGACGCAGTGGTCGCGCATCGCGTCGAAGATCGCCTGTGCCTCCACGCGGCGCAGGCACACGTTCACGCCCGCACGGGCCGCCAGCGTCCAGGGGAAGCACCAGCCGTTGCAGTGGAACATGGGCAGGGTCCAGAGGTAGACCGCATGCTTGGGCAGATCCCATTCCAGGATGTTCGAGACGGCGTTCATCGCCGCGCCACGGTGGTGATACACCACGCCCTTCGGGTTGCCCGTGGTGCCGCTCGTGTAGTTGAGCGCGATGGCGTCCCACTCGTCGGCCGGCAGTTCCCACTCGAAGGCCGCGTCGCCCGTGGCCACGAAGGCGTCATAGGTCGTGCTGCCGATGCGCTCCGTCGCGCCCGTGAAGAGGGCGTCCTCGGTGTCGATCACCAGCACCGGCTGCGTGCGGGTGCGCAGCGCCAGCGCCTTCTTCATCACCGGCGCGAACTCGGGGTCCACGATCACCGCCTTGGCCTCGCCGTGGTCCAGCATGAAGGCGATGGCCTCCGGATCCAGCCGCGTGTTCAGCGTGTTGAGCACCGCGCCAGCCATCGGGATGCCGAAGTGCGCCTCCACCATGGGCGGGGTGTTGGGCAGCATCACCGCCACTGTGTCGTTCTTGCCGATGCCCGCCGCGCGCAGGGCGCTGGCGAGCTGGCGGCAGCGCGCATAGGTCTCGGCCCAGGTGCGGCGCAGCGTGCCGTGGACGATGGCGAGCTGGCCCGGATAGACCTCCGCCGATCGCTCCAGGAACGACAGCGGCGAGAAGGGCGTGTGGTTGGCCGGGTTGCGGGGCAGGTCCTGGTCGAAAATGGCGGTCATGTGTGTTGTCTCCTGTCGCGAAGGTTACTGCCTGGCGGGTGGATGCAGAATTAGGTAGGAATACGCAAGCCTCGCCGTACGCAAGCCCCGTGGCCATCCCCCAGAACTTCATCCAGGACCTGCTGTCGCGCGCCGACGTGGTGGAGATCGTCGGCCGCTACGTGCAGCTCAAGAAGGGCGGCGCCAACTACCTGGGCCTGTGCCCGTTCCACGGGGAGAAGTCGCCTTCCTTCACCGTGAGCCCCTCGAAGCAGTTCTACCACTGCTTCGGCTGCGGCAAGAACGGCAACGCCATCGGCTTCCTGATGGACTACGCCGGCATGAACTTCGTGGAGGCGGTGAAGGACCTGGCAGGCCAGTACGGCATGCAGGTCCCCGAGGACGACACCTCGCCGGCGGACCGCGCCCGCGCGGCCCAGCAGCGCGAGAAGCAGGCCACGCTGACCGACGTGCTGGAGAAGGCCGGCGCCGCCTACCGCAAGCACCTCAAGGAGTCGCCACGCGCAGTGGACTACCTCAAGTCCCGCGGCCTCTCCGGCGAGATCGCGCGCACCTTCGGCCTGGGCTACGCGCCCGAGGGCTGGCGCAGCCTGGCGAGTGTGTTCCCGAGCTACGACGATCCGCTGCTGGCCGAGAGCGGCCTGGTCATCGTGAACGAGGACGACGGCAAGCGCTACGACCGCTTCCGCGACCGCGTGATGTTCCCCATCCGCAACGTCAAGGGCGAGTGCATCGGCTTCGGCGGCCGCGTGCTGGGCGACGGCACGCCCAAGTACCTGAACTCGCCGGAGACGCCCGTATTCAGCAAGGGCCGCGAGCTGTACGGCCTGTGGGAGGCGCGCGATGCCATCCGCGCGCAGGGCTACGTGCTCGTGACCGAGGGCTACATGGACGTGGTGGCGCTGGCGCAGCTCGGCTTCCCGAACGCGGTGGCCACGCTGGGCACCGCTTGCACCACCGACCACGTGCACAAGCTGTTCCGCTTCACCGACAGCGTGGTGTTCAGCTTCGACGGCGACGCCGCCGGCCGGCGCGCCGCGCGCAAGGCACTGGATGGCGCCCTGCCCTACGCCACCGACGTGCGCAGCGTGAAGTTCCTCTTCCTGCCGCCCGAGCACGACCCCGACAGCTTCATCCGTGAGTTCGGTCGCGACGCCTTCGCACGTGCCGTGGGCGACGCCACGCCGCTGTCGCGCTTCCTGATCGATTCGGCGCGCGAGGGCTGCGACCTCGCCACTGCGGAGGGGCGCGCCCGGCTCGCGTCGAACGCCCGCCCACTCTGGACCCTGCTGCCCGACGGCGCCCTCAAGCGGCAGCTGCTGGGCGAGATCGCCGATCTGGTGCAGCTCGCCGCGCGCGAACTGCAGGAGCTGTGGGACCAGGCCGCGTCGCGCGCGCGGCCCGCCGCGGGCAGCGCCGCGGCATCGCGGCCGCGCGCGGCCGAAGGGGCCAGCGGCGCTTCACAGCCGGCCCGCACGGGTGCCGGCCACACCCCTCGTCCCAGCGGCACGCGCCCCGCCCGCGCCCCGCGTGGCACGCCGATGAACCGCGCCAGCCGCGCCCTGCAGATCCTGCTGTCGCAGCCGACCGCCTGGGAGCACCTGAGCCAGGATGACCACCATCTGCTCTGCGAGCTGCCCCCACCATACGGCGGCCTCTTCGCCTGGCTCGATGCCCAGCACCACGATCACGGCCCGCAGCCCTGGAGCGCCCTGCGCGAGGCCCTGCGCGACCACGCGGACGAGGCCTTCGTGCTGGCCGAGATGGCCAAGGTGCCCCCGGAGATCGAGAGCGATCCGGCGGAGCTGGCCGACATCCTGGCCAAGGAGCGCCAGCGCCGCGTGCACGAGGAGCGCGCGCGCCTCGCGGCCGAGGCCGCCACCGACCCCGCCGCCTACGAGCGGCTCAAGCGTCTGATCGAGGCCGAAAAGGCGGCGCCCGCGCCCTGATCAGGCATCCAGCCCCTTGATTTCCACCGGCAACCCTATAATGTTGGGTTTGCTACCGGCAAGAGCGACAGCAGCACCTCCGGACCGGCCAGCCGTGCAGAACCACGGCGCCCCCCAGCGGGCATCAGGCCAACACCCCGCAAGGACTGCATTCCAAATGTTCGCCCACCCATCTTGCCTTGCAGGCCGCCCTGGCCTGCCACCCGCGCCGGGTTGTCGTGGCGCTGATCCGTTTCTGCTGTTTTTTGCTCCGAGGTCCCATGCCCGCACAAAAGTCCGCGAAGCCGTCTCCCGCGAAGTCGCCCTTCAAGTCCGCCGCCAAGAAGCCCGCCGCCCCGGCCAAGTCCCCGGCCCAGGCGAGCGCCAAGTCACCAGCCCCTGCCAAGCCCGTGCCCGCATCGAAGTCCGCCGCCAAGCCCAC
The DNA here is from genome assembly GCF_041916345.1 of Ramlibacter sp. Classification (GTDB taxonomy): domain Bacteria; phylum Pseudomonadota; class Gammaproteobacteria; order Burkholderiales; family Burkholderiaceae_C; genus Ramlibacter. Next base: position 1,813 of record NZ_JAYRZR010000061.1, on the reverse strand, counting down.
CGCCGCCAAGTCTGCCGCCAAGGAAGAAGTCAAGAAGCCCGCCAAGGCCGCCGTCCCGGCGGCCGATGAGGCGCCCCGCAAGAAGCCCGGTCGCCCGCCCAAGGCCAGCGCCGAGGTCGACACGCCGCCCAAGGCCGCTGGCGCCAAGCGCGGCCGCAAGCCCAAGAACGACAAGGCCGACAAGCCCGAGATCGAGGAAGAGGACCTGGGCGACCTGGAAGCTGAATTCGTCGACAGCGAGCCCGCCGCCGTCGAGGAGACCGCCAAGGCCAAGCCGCTGCGCATGAAGATCAGCAAGGCGAAGGAACGCGCCTTGATGAAGGAGTTCGGCCTCGACGAGACCATCCTCACCGAGGAGGAGATGCTCAAGCGCCGTCAGCGCCTGAAGACGCTGATCAAGCTGGGCAAGACGCGCGGCTACCTGACCCACGCCGAGATCTCCGACCACCTGCCCGACAAGCTGGTGGACGCCGAGACCCTGGAAGTCGTGGTCTCCATGCTCAACGACATGGGCGTGGCCGTGTACGAGCAGACGCCGGACGCCGAGACGCTGCTGCTCACCAACACCGGCCCCACCGCCGCGACCGAGGAGGAAGCCGAGGAGGAAGCCGAGGCCGCCCTGTCCACGGTGGACAGCGAATTTGGCCGCACCACCGACCCCGTGCGCATGTACATGCGCGAGATGGGCACGGTGGAACTGCTCACGCGCGAGGGCGAGATCGAGATCGCCAAGCGCATCGAGGGCGGCCTGATGGCCATGATGGAGGCGATCTCCGCCTCGCCCGCCACCATCGCCGAGATCCTGCGCATGGCCGCCGAGATCCGCGAGGGCAAGATCGTCATCTCCAGCGTGGTCGACGGCTTCTCGAACCCGAACGAGGCCGACGACTACGTGGCCGAGGAAGACTTCGACGAGTTCGATGCGGATGACGACGACGACGGCCAGGGCGGTTCCAAGGCGCTGACCAAGAAGCTGGAGGAGCTGAAGTCCCAGGCGCTGGAGCGCTTCGACCGCATTGCCAGCCTGTTCGAGAAGGTGCACAAGGTCTACGACAAGGAAGGCTGGGGCTCGCCCCACTACCAGAAGGCCCAGCACGCCCTCAGCGAAGAGCTGATGACGATCCGCTTCACGGCCAAGACCATCGAGAAGCTGTGCGACATGGTGCGCGGCCAGGTCGACGACATCCGCAAGAAAGAGCGCGAGCTGCGCCGCATCATCGTCGACAAGTGCGGCATGCCGCAGGAAACCTTCATCAAGGAATTCCCGCCCAACCTGCTGAACCTGCGCTGGGTCGAGAAGCAGGCCGCCGCGGGCAAGCCCTGGAGCACGGTGATCCAGCGCAACATCCCCGCCATCCAGGAGTTGCAGCAGAAGCTGATCGACCTGCAGTCGCAGGTGGTCGTGCCGCTGGCCGAGCTGAAGGAAATCAACCGCCGCATGAACGAGGGCGAGGCCTCTTCGCGCGAAGCCAAGAAGGAGATGATCGAGGCCAACCTGCGCCTGGTGATCTCCATCGCCAAGAAGTACACCAACCGCGGCCTGCAGTTCCTGGATCTCATCCAGGAAGGCAACATCGGCCTGATGAAGGCGGTCGACAAGTTCGAATACCGCCGCGGCTACAAGTTCTCGACCTACGCCACCTGGTGGATCCGCCAGGCCATCACCCGCTCGATCGCCGACCAGGCGCGCACCATCCGCATCCCGGTGCACATGATCGAGACCATCAACAAGATGAACCGCATCAGCCGCCAGCACCTGCAGGAGTTCGGCTTCGAGCCCGATGCGTCCATCCTGGCCGAGAAGATGGAGATG
>NZ_JAYRZR010000060.1:0-24377 GCF_041916345.1 Ramlibacter sp. | reverse complement strand
TACAGCGGATGGGCGCGCACCGCCTCGCCGGCGGCGAGCACGCGGTCCAGCTCGTAGCTGCCGGCGATGTGGCCCAGCAGCAGCACGCCGCCCAGCAGGCACAGGCCGCCGGCGGCCGTGACCACCAGCGCCATGCGGGCGCCGCGCCGCGCGTCCTTGCGGTGGTGCCAGTAGCCGATCAGCAGGAACGAGAAGACGCTGGTCAGCTCCCAGAACACGACCAGCTGGATCAGGTTGCCCGACAGCACCACGCCCAGCATCGCGCCCATGAAGGCCAGCAGCAGCGAGTAGAAGCGTGCGGCCGGATCCTCCTGCGACAGGTAGTAGCGGGCGTACAGCACCACCAGCGCGCCGATCACGCTGACCAGCATGCCGAACAGCCAGGCCAGGCCGTCGATGCGCAGGATCAGGTCCACGCCCAGGCTGGGCAGCCAGGCCAGCCGCGCCTGCACCACGCCGCCATCGGCGATGGCACTGAACTGCCAGCCCAGCAGCACGGCGTTGCACACGGCCACGCCGCCGGCCAGCAGCGCCAGGGCGTCGCGGGAACGGGTGGACGCCAGCGCGGCCACGGCGCTGGCGAGAAACGGAAGAGCAAGCAGCCACCACAAGGACATCGGCCGAGTGTAGGGCGCCGCAGATGACCGGGGCGGCGTGGGGACGGTCGAGCAGCGGCCGTCGCGCGTTCAGAAGAGCTGACCGTTCTCCGGCGGCTGGGGCTTGCGCCTGGGCACGACGGTCTGGCCGCTGGCGGCGCGCGGCGCGCGGGGCGGACGCGGCCGTGCGAAGGCCTCCAGCGGGCCTGTCCAGGCCTTCACGTAGCGCATGGCGTCGGCCACCGGGCAGGTGAGCCACGCCTCGTAGTCGCGCGGGTCGAGGATGGCCACCATGCGCTTCTCTTCGCCGGGCTCGTGGAACTGGCCGTACACCGGGTGGCCGTCGGCATTCACCGTGAGCATGGCGAAGGAATACAGGTCGCGTCCGTCCGGGCCCTTCCAGCAGTCATAGATGCCGGCGATGCCCATGGGCACGGCGCCAGGCTGCTGCACGATCCATCGCTCCACGGTCAGGTCGTCGTTGTAGCGCGGCTCGTACACCGCCTCGGCCGGCACGATGCAGCGCTGGCCGCGCCGCCAGGCCTGGCGGAAGCTGGGCTTGCTGTGCACCGTCTCCGACCGCGCGTTGTAGGTGCGGCGGCCGTAGGCGACCTCGGTCGCGAAGGGCGGCAGCAGCCCGAACTGCCCCAGCCCCGCCATCACCTTGTTCCCTGAGCCCGGCTCGGCCAGCCGGATGAAGGGCGCCACGTGCAGCGGATACGCCTCCGGCGGCACCTCGCGCGTGAAGTCGCGCTCCACGCCGAAGAAGGCGAGCATGCGGTCGCCGCGGGTGACGGGCTGGTAGTTGGAGCACATGGCCCGTGTGCGCTACTTGGCGGCGGCCGCCTCGTCCGCCACCGCCTTCTGCACCGTGCGGTAGAACGCCTCGCGCGCGTCGCTCGCCACCTTGTCGCGCGCGCCATTCGCCCAGTTGGCGTTGGACACGATCACGATGCGGCGCTGCGGATCGATGAAGATGCCCTGGCCGAAGATGCCGCGCGCGGAGAAGGTACCGTCGTCGTAGGTCCACCACTGGTAGCCGTAGCCGCGGCCTGGCTGGCCGATGCCGGTGCGCGCGGTGGTGGCCTCGGCCAGCCAGCCCTCGGGCACGATGGGCTGGCCGTTCACCTGGGCGCCATTGGCGATGAACACGCCGAAGCGCGCGTAGTCGCGTGCCGCGGCCTGGATGCAGCAGCCGCTGATCTCCTGCCCGGTCTTGCTCAGGATCCACGTCGCCTGCTGCTCCATGCCGGCGGGCACCCAGATCTTCTCGCTCAGGTACTGCGCCAGCGGCTTCTTCACCGCCTGCGCGAGCAGCACGCCCACCAGGTTGGTCTCGCCGGTGCTGTAGTTCCAGCGCGTGCCAGCCGGCACGTCGCGCGGCAGGCGGCGCAGGTAGCTCACCAGCGCGTCCACGCCCTCCTCCGGCTTGTGGTTGTTGAACTTCGCCACGTCGGAGTTCGGGTCGCCGTAGTCCTCGTTCCACTTCACGCCGCTGGTCATGGTGAGCAGCTGGCGGATGCTCACATCGTCATAGGCCGAGCCCTTCATCTGCGGGATGTAGTCGCTGACCTTGTCGTCCATGCTCTTGATGTGGCCGTCCTTGAGGGCCGCGCCGACGAGCGTGGAGGTCATCGACTTGGCGACGGAGAAGCTGGTCCAGCGGCCGGCGGCGTCGAAATCCAGCCCGTAGCGCTCCAGACGCACCTTGCCATCCACCACGATCAGCAGAGCGGCGCTGCGCTGGCCGGCCATGTACGCATCCACGTCCACCGGCAGCTTCAGCGGCGGACCGGGCGGCAGGGCCATGGGCGTGCCGCCCGCGGGAATGGCGCGCGCCTTGGCGAGCACCGGCAGGCGGTCCAGCGCGCGGAAGGCCGCATCGCGCTGCGGCTGCGACCAGAACAGCAGGTCCCGGTTGGTGGGAAACGTGGCCAGCAGGCCCCGCGTCTCCTTGTCCAGGCTGAACCAGCCGGCGGTACCGGCCACGGCGAGGGCGGCCAGCAGGCCGAGGGCGATCTTCTTGAACTTCATGCGGGCGGTTCCGGATGGATGGGCGTGGGGCTTGCCAAAGGGCCACATGGTAAAGGCCGGTGCGCCCAGCGTTGCCGCGCAGGCGGGAATCCTGGAGAGGGTGACGGGCCCGGATCTCCTGGGTCCCCGCCTTCGCGGGGACGGCAGGGACTTGCAATTCTGGCGGAAGGTTGTACTATGCAACTCACAACGGTTGTACAGTCCAACCGAAAGCGCAAGGAGGCGCACCATGACCCGCAACCACCTGCTCCTCATCGACCCGCAGAACGACTTCATGGACATTCCCGGCGCCGCCCTGCCGGTGGCAGGCGCCGCCGCCGACATGGCCCGGCTGGCCGGCTTCATCGACGCCGCCGGCTCCCGCCTGGCGCAGCTCTTCGTCACGCTGGACTCGCACCACAGCGTGGGCATCGAGCGGCCCGGCTTCTGGCGCCAGGGCGATGGCGCCGCGGTGCAGCCCTTCACCGCCATCCGCGCCGATGACGTGCGCGCCGCGCGCTACCTGCCGCGCGATCTCGCGGCCCTGCCCCGCGTGCTGGCCTACCTGGACGCGCTGGAGGCCGGCGGCCGCTACACGCTGATGGTGTGGCCGGTGCACTGCGAGATCGGCACCTGGGGGCACAACGTGTACGCGCCGGTGCGCGACGCCTATGTCCGCTGGGAAGCCGCCGCGCTCACGCCGGTGCGCAAGGTGCTCAAGGGCCTGAACCCCTGGACGGAGAACTACAGCGCGCTGCAGGCCGAGGTGCCGCTGGCCGACGACCCGCTGACCCAGCTGAACACCGCGCTCGTCGCCGAGCTGGATGCCGGCGACCGCATCTTCATCGCCGGTGAAGCCAGCAGCCACTGCGTACGGGCCACCACCGAGCATCTGCTGGGCCACCTGCCTTTGGCCGATGCGGGCAAGATCGTGCTGCTGGCCGACTGCATGAGCCCAGTGCCGGGCTTCGAGGCGCAGGGCCAGGCCTTCCTGCAGGCGATGCGCGAGCGCGGTACGGTGGTCACCACCGCGGCCGAAGCGCTGAACCGCCTGGCCTGACGAACACCGAAACGGAGTCCCCATGACCGCCGCCTTCCGCCCCGTGATCACCAGCCTGCTGGACACGGACCTGTACAAGTTCACCATGTGGCAGGCGTTGCTGCACCGGCATCCGCAGACGCAAGCGGAATACACCTTCGTCTGCCGCAACGTGCCGCAGCTGCCGCTGGCCACGCTGCTGGACGAGGTGAATGCGCAGCTCGATCACCTGTGCACGCTGCGCTTCCGCCCGGAGGAGCTGGCGTGGCTGCGCGGCCTGCGCTTCATGAAGACCGACTTCATCGACTTCCTGCGCCTCTTCAGCTTCCAGCGCGACTTCATCCGGGCCTGGGCCGAGGGCGACGCGCTGCGCATCCAGGCCATCGGCCCGCAGGTACACGTGATGGCGTTCGAGATCTTCGTGCTCGCCATCGTGAACGAGCTGCACTTCCGCCGCTTCGATGCGGCCGCCGCGCTGGCCGAAGGGCGCCGGCGCCTCGCGGACAAGGTGGCGCTGCTGCGCGACTTCACGGCCCGGCCGCCGCGCGCCCACCCGTTCGAGCTGTTCGACTTCGGCGTGCGCCGGCGCTTCAGCGGCGAGTGGCAGCGCGAGGTGGTGACCACGCTGCGCGACCAGGCGTCCGCCGTGTTCAAGGGCACCTCCAACGTGATGCTGGCGCGCGAACTGGGCCTGGTGCCCATCGGCACCATGGCGCACGAGTACCTGCAGACCTTCCAGGCTCTGGGCGTGCGCCTGCGCGACTTCCAGCGCGCGGCGCTGGAGGACTGGGTGCAGGAGTACCGCGGCGACCTCGGCATCGCGCTCACCGACGTGGTGGGCATGGATGCCTTCCTGGCCGACTTCGACCTGTACTTCGCCAAGCTGTTCGACGGCCTGCGGCACGACTCCGGCGACCCGGTCGCCTGGGGCGAGAAGGCGCTGGCGCACTACCAGCGGCTGCGCATCGACGCGCACACCAAGCGTCTGGTGTTCTCCGACGGGCTGGATCTGCCCGCGGCCATGCGCCTGTACGAGCACTTCGCGGACCGCACGCAGCTGGGCTTCGGCATCGGCACCAGCCTCACCAACGACTGCGGCCTGGTGCCGATCCAGATCGTGATGAAGCTCACCCATGCCAATGGCCAGCCGGTGGCCAAGCTGTCGGATTCACCCGGAAAGACGATCTGCGACGACGCGACCTTCCTGGCCTACCTGCGCCAGGTGTTCGGCGTCGCGAACTGAAGGAGGCGCTTCATGCTGCGCATCCATGTGGCCCAGATCAACCCCACCGTGGGCGACCTGCAAGGCAACCTGCGGCTGATGGTGGAGGCGGCGCGGGCCGCTCGCACCGCCGAAGCCGCGTTCGTGGTCTTTCCCGAGCTGTCGCTCACCGGCTACTACCCGGGTGACCTGCTGGAGGATCCCGCCTTCCTGGACCGGACGGAGGCCGCCTTCCAGGACCTGCTGCTCGCCAGCCGCCAGATGCCCGCGCTGCACTGGGTGGTGGGCCTGCCGGCGCGCCACGGCGGCCCTGGCAAGCCGCTGCGCAACGAACTGCGCGTGGTGCACGCGGGCGAGGTGCTGCTGACGTACGCCAAGCAGTTGCTGCCCACCTACGACGTGTTCGACGAGCGCCGGCACTTCGAGCCGGGGCCGGACGTGGCCCGGCTGCTGCCGGTGGCCGGCGCGCGGGTGGGCTTCCTGATCTGCGAGGACGGCTGGAACGACGCCGCCGAGGACTACCCGGTCAACCCGTTCCAGCACCTGGCCGACGCCGCGCCGGACCTGGTGATCTCCATCAACGCCAGCCCCAGTGCCATCGGCAAGCGCGAGCAGCGGCACCGCATCTTCGGCGCCGCCGCCGCGCGCCACCGGCTGCCCATCTTGTATGTGAACCAGGTCGGCGGGCAGGACCAGCTGGTCTACGACGGGGCCTCGTTCGCGGTGGAGGCGGATGGCCGCGTGACGTGGGAGGCGCCGCGCTTCGAGACCGCGGGCATCACCATGGAGGTGGATCGCGGCTGCTTCCTGCTGCAGGGCGCGCTGCCGCCGGCCGTGCCGCGCGACGGCCTGCCGACGCCCGAGTTCCAGCGGCGGCAGATCGTGCTGGGCATCCGTGACTACGCGCGTCGCTGCGGCTTCAGCACCGCCGTGGTGGGCAGCTCCGGCGGCATCGACTCCGCGCTCACCCTCGCGCTGGCGGTGGAGGCACTGGGCGCCGCGAACGTGGCCGCGATCACCATGCCCAGCCGGTTCTCCAGCACCGGCTCGGTGGACGATTCCGAGGCGCTGTGCCGCGAGCTGGGCATCCCGCTGCTGCGGCATCCGATCCGCGAGCCGGTGGCCGCCTTCGAGACCGGGTTCGCGGCGGCATTCGGCCAGCCCCTGGCCGGTGTGCCGCTGGAAAACCTGCAAGCCCGCGTGCGCGGCACGGTGCTGATGGCGTATTCCAACGCCTTCGGCCACCTGCTGCTGACCACCGGCAACAAGTCGGAGATCTCGGTCGGCTACTGCACGCTGTACGGCGACACCAACGGCGGGCTGGGGCCTATCGGCGACCTGTACAAGACCGAGGTATTCGCGCTCGCCCGGCACATGAACGACGTGGCGGGTCGCGCGCTGATCCCGGAAGCGATCCTGACGAAGCCGCCGTCGGCCGAACTGGCCCCGGATCAGCGGGACAGCGACAGCCTGCCGCCGTACGACGTGCTCGATGCGATCCTGAAGCTGCACATCGAAAGCACGCGCCTGCCGGCCACGGAGCACGCCGGGGCGCAGGCAGTGGTGCAGGCGCTGCAGGAACGGCCCGAGGGCGCGGCCCTGGTGCGGCGCATCCACGGCCTCGTCGCGCGCAACGAATACAAGCGGCGCCAGGCCCCACCCATCATCCGCCTGCGCGGCCGCGCCTTCGGCGCCGGCCGCCAGATGCCCATCGCGGCCCATCACGACTGAGGAGGCTTCATGAACGAATCATTCGACGTGGCGGTGTGCATCGGCCGCTTCCAGCTCTATCACCACGGGCAGGCCGCGGTGCTGCGGCGCGCGCTGGACCTCGCCCCTCGCGTGGTGGTGGTGATCGGCTCCGCGCATCAGGCACGCACCCCGCGCAATCCCTTCACCTGGGGCGAGCGCGCGGAGATGATCCGCCTGTCGCTCACACCCGCGGAGGCGGCGCGGGTGCAGTTCGCGCCGGTGCGCGACTACTACGACGAGACGCGCTGGGCCGCTGCCGTGCGCGAGGCGGTGGCGGCCAGCGGTGCCGACCGCAGCACGCGCGTGGCCCTGGTCGGCCACCGCAAGGACGCCACCAGCGAGTACCTGGCCGGCTTTCCCGACTGGCGGTTGGTGGACATCGGGCACCAGGGCGACCTGCATGCGAAGGCGCTGCGGGCCGCGCTGTTCACCACGGACCACCTGCCGGCCGCGCTGGCCGCCATCGCCGGCCAGGTGCCGCCGACCACGGTGGAATTCCTGCGCGCCTGGGCCGAGCTGCCCTGCTTCGCGCCCCTGCGCGAGGAGTGGCGGGCGCTGGCCCGCGAGCGTGCGTTGTGGGACACCGCGCCCTATCCGCCGGTCTTCGTGACGGTGGATGCGGTGGTGCGCAAGGCCGGCCACGTGCTGCTGATCCGCCGCGGGCGCGCGCCGGGGCGCGGCCTGCTCGCCTTGCCGGGTGGCTTTCTCGAACAGCGCGAGACGGTCTACCAGTCGGCGCTGCGCGAACTGGAAGAAGAGACCGGCCTGCGCCTGCTGCCCTCCACCATGCAGGCCGCGCTGCGCGCCGTGCGTGTGTTCGATCACCCGGACCGCAGCCAGCGCGGGCGGGTGATCACGCATGCGCATCTCTTCGACCTGGGGGACGGGCCGTTGCCGGAGGTGCGTGGCAGCGACGATGCGAGCGAGGCGACGTGGGTGCCGGTCACCGACGTCGCCTCGCTGGAGGCGCAGTTTCACGATGACCACTTCAGCATCTTGCAGGCGATGGTGGGTGGGTGAGGCATCCAAACCACACCCCCTTGACGCCACCATAAACACTCTTTACAGTCCGCCTCCCACACGACGCAAGGCCCAGGCCGCGCGCCGCGTGACCCAGAAACGAATCGACAACCGACCAAGTGACACCGACCGTCCTCACGCACCGCGCCCACCCTGGCTACCGCCAGGCCGGGTATGCATTCGCGATGCAGGCCCCATGGGCCCGCGTTGGCGTCTGCGCGATGCGGGAGGACCACGACGATCCGGGAGGGGGCGACGCCTAGGCGCACCCCCGCGGCTCCATGCGGAGCATGGCCCGGATTCCTCACCAGGATCCGGGCCTTTTTGTTTTCTGGCCGCGACCTCGCAAGGGGTCGCCCCGCCGCGCCGATCGGGGTGCGGGGGATGGTTCTTTCACAACCTGCCACGAAGCGCGGCACCGGTACTGGCCGGCCGCCCGCTTCGTCAAGAAAGGTCGCATGGCGCGCCCCTCCGGGCCGCCTGCGGCCCCACTTCGGGTGTGTCCTTGCACTCCGCGTCCACGCGACAAGGTGGATGGGACGCGGGATGTGCGCGGCCGCCGCGGCGCCACGTGCAGCGAGTCCCCCATCCGACGGGATGCTCGCGCTCGGGCACAGCCGAAGTGGATTCAGATCAACAACCGGGCCGGCGCGAGCCTGCCCGGCTGGAAACCGGCCGCAAAGATAGGGCGGCGCCGGAACCCGTGACCGGACGAATCCACCCCTTTGCCCTGCCGATCACCGGCATCTTCCAACCCACCTCTTCACACCGATGAAACGCTCGATGATCCAGCGCAGGCAGGACGCCGAGCGCGAACGAATCCAGCGCTGCGAGGCCGCGCTGCGCCGCACCTCGCTGCCTGCGCGCGCCGCGCCCGACTTCGACCGCGCGCTGGACGATGCCATGCGCGGCCATGCGGGCGAGACGGTGCGCGAGCCGCACACCTGGCAGCCGCGGATGAAGTCCCGCGACGCCGGTCGCTTGCGGCTCGCGGCGGCCCGCCACCTGTTCGCCCGCTATCCGGTGACGCCCGTGCTGGAGCGGATCTGGCAGGACGACGCCGGCCTGGCCGCCGACGAAATCCGTCTGCGCCGACGCTGGTACGTGATCGCGGCCCGCGGCGGCTCGCTCTACAAGGAGGGCGCCGGCGCATGGCTCACGCGCAAGGAGGTGCATGCCTTCCTGCAGTCGCCGGCCCACCTGGCCTTCGACACCGCGTTCTGGCTCGCCATCGCGCGGTCGTTCACCAGCGACCCGGCCACGGCCTTGCGCGTGGCGCGCTCGAAGATCGCCCGCGCGCCGCGCGGCGACATCGTGTTCTGGCGTGAGGTGGCGCGGTTCTTCTGCGCGCACACGGCACCGGTTGAGACGATCGACGACCTGTGCGACTACCTGCAGGCCTGCCGCCAGCAGGACCCGGGCTACTGCCTGGCGGGTCGCACGCTGCCCGCGCTGCTGCGTCGGATGCACGAGTGGCACCGCGACATCGCGGCGATCGAGCGGATCGAAGCCCTGCGCCGCCGTGCGTTCGGGCGGGCCGCCCGCGGCCCGGCCGCGCCCGCCACGTGGCCCGGCTCGCCACTGGCCGACTGGGAATGGGCACCGTCGACCCGGGAGGCCAAGGCCCGGGGCGAGCGCTACGTGGTGCGCCAGCTGAAGCAGGCCGAGGACCTGGTGCTCGAAAGCCGCGCGATGCGTCATTGCGTATCGACCTATGCCGGCAAGTGCCTGGCTGGCCAAGCGTCGATCTGGTCGCTGCGGCGCTGTGTGCAGGGCCGCGTCGATCGCTTGCTGACTGTCGAGGTCGACGCCCGTAACGTGGCCGTGCAGGTGCGCGGCTTCGGCAACCGCCTGGCCGACGCGCTGGAGCGCAACGTGCTCGAGCGCTGGGCGCAGGCACGCGGCATCACCTTGCGCTGAGCCGCCCGCGGGTGGCCCCGCCCTTTCCAACGCCGGCCCTGAAAGGAGGCCACCCATGCCACGACCCACCCACAGCCACGTGCTGCAACTCGACATCCAGGGCACGCCGCAGGCGTGGATCTCGCTCGAGCAGGCGGCCGTGCAACTGGCGCTGGGCTCGGTGGCATGGACGCAGGGCGACCGCCCGCTGGCCGTGCTGCGCGGCGGCATCAACGTGGCGAGCGGATGCCAGTCGCGCATCGAGGTGCCGCCCATCGTGGCGCTGCTCGGCCGCCCGCGCATCAACCTGTTCGATGTCGTGCCGGCCTTCGGCCGCGCCAAGCTGTTCCGCCGCGACCGCCACACCTGCGCCTATTGTGGCGAAGTCTTCGCCGACGCCGACCTGACCTGCGAGCACATCGTGCCACTGTCGCGCGGCGGCGCCTGGAGCTGGATGAACCTGGTGGCGGCCTGCCGCGCCTGCAACGCGCGCAAGGCGGCCCGCACGCCGGACGAAGCCCGCATGCCCCTGCTGTTCGCGCCCTACGTGCCGAGCCGCTTCGAAGACTTCCTGCTGCAGGGCCGCGCCATCCGCGCGGACGTGCATGACTGGCTGCGCGCGCGCCTGCCCAAGGGCTCGCGCCTGCACTGAATCTGCCGCGAAAGGCGAGCGCTCACAGGTCTGGGGTTCGTGAACCCCGCCGGTGGGCGGCGACCGGGCCCGCCCGTCGTCGCCGTCCATGCCGCGCCGCTGGAAACGGTCGATACGGACCATCGTTGGTCGAGGCGCAAGCCGCCGGGTTCGACTCCCGGGTGGTCCACCACTGGATAGCTCAGTTGGGTAGAGCAACGACCTCATCCGTCGTCTGTCGCGGGTTCGAATCCTGCTCCAAACCTGGACTTTCATCCAGAAGCAACGGGTCGCAAGACCCTCCGCCGGCCGCGCCGGAGATTACGCGCTCACCTGAGCGTGCGGTTGAAGGCGCAAACAGCGGCCGCCGCCCGTGCACCGCGCAAGCGGGGCCGCGCGGCCCGGGCCAGCCGAGGCAGGGAGCCTCCGTCACCCCCGCCGACGCGCACCCGGGTTCCCGCGCCCTGGCATGCGATGCCCGCGACGACCCCTGTGCCGGCACCCCTCATTCCCACCCGCTTCACGACAAGGAGAACATCATGACGAAGCTGGTCCAACGCGCCACCGTGCGCAAGAACGAACGCGCCCTGCTGCTGCGCAACGGCGATTTCGAGCGCGTGCTGCGCCCCGGCACCCACTGGCTGATCCCCGGCATCGACACGCTGCAGGTGGAGACCTTCACGCTCGACCAGCCGGCGTTCAATCACGCCCTGGCGGACTACCTCATGGCCAGCGAGCCGGCCCTGGTGGCCGCGGAGTTCGTGCCCGTGGCGCTGGGCGAGACGCAGGTCGGCCTGCGCACCGAGAACGGCACGCTGGTGGAACTGCTGCCGCCCGCGACGCGCCGCCTGTACTGGCAGGGCCCGAAGGACGTGCGCGTGGAGGTGATCGACATCGCCGGCGGCGCCGAGGTGCCGGCCGAACTGGCCGCGCGCCTGGTGCAGACGCAGCTGCGCGACCGCGCCGTCACCGGCCTGACCGGCGTGCTGCAGGCGCAGGTGCCCGAGCACGGCGCCGGCCTGCTGTGGGTGGATGGCCGCCTGGAGCGCCTGCTGGCGCCGGGCCCGCACGCCTTCTGGCGCTACGGCCGCACCGTGGCCGTGGAGCTGGTGGATCTGCGCCTGCAGAACCTGGAAGTCACGGGCCAGGAGATCCTGACCCGTGACAAGGTGGCGCTGCGCCTGAACCTCTCGGCCACCTGGCGCTACACCGACGTGCTGCAGGCCTTCCGCGCGCTGGCCAAGCCAGCCGACCACCTGTACCGCGAGCTGCAGTTCGGCCTGCGCGCCGCCGTGGGCACGCGCTCGCTGGACGAGCTGCTGGAGAACAAGACGGTCATCGACGAGGTCGTGACCGCCCAGGTCACCGGGCGGCTGGCCGGCTACGGCCTGCAGCTCGAAGGCGTGGGCGTGAAGGACATTGTGCTGCCGGGCGAGATGAAGACCATCCTCGCCCAGGTGGTGGAGGCCGGCAAGGCCGCCGAGGCCAACGTGATCCGCCGCCGCGAGGAAACCGCCGCCACGCGCTCCCTGTTGAACACGGCCAAGGTGATGGAGGACAACCCCGTCGCCCTGCGCCTGAAGGAGCTGGAGACGCTGGAGCGCGTGGCCGAGCGCATCGACAAGATCTCCGTCTTCGGCGGTCTGGACCAGGTGCTCAACGGGCTGGTGAAGCTGCGCTGAGCATCCGGGCCGGCGGCTGGCGGCGGGACCCGAACGGGAGGTGGCGGCCGCCACCTCCCTGTCAGAGGAGAATGAACCATGGAAACCAGCAACGAGAAGAAGCCCCGCATCAAGCAGCCGCCCGTGCTGTTCGCGAAGACCCAGGCCACCATCGCCCAGATCGCCGAGCGGCTCGGCGGGCCGCTGGTGACCTACTGGAACAACCCGCGCGGCTCGGTGTGCCACTCGGACGTGGTGGCGCTCTACGACGTGCTGGGCCGCATCGGCCCGCACGACACGATCCACCTGTTCATCAAGAGTGACGGCGGCAGCGGCCAGGTCTCGCTGCGGCTGGTCAACCTGCTGCGGCAGTACTGTCGCCACCTGGTGGCGCTGGTGCCGCTGGAGTGCGCCTCCGCCGCGACGATGATCGCGCTGGGTTGCGACCGGATCCTGATGGGCCCAACCGCGTACCTGACAGCCGTGGACACCTCGCTGAACCACGCGCTGTCGCCGGTGGACCGCGACAACGAGCGGGTCAGCGTGAGCCTGGACGAACTCAACCGGGTGATCCGGCTGTGGCGCGAGCAGCGGGGTGACCAGTCGGAGAACCCGTACCAGTCCCTGTTCCAGCACGTGCACCCGCTGGTGATCGGCGCGGTGGATCGCGCCGAGTCGCTCTCGATCATGCTGTGCCGCGAGCTGCTGGCCAACCACATCGCCGACGAGGCCACGGCCGAGCGCATCGCCGCGACGCTGAACTCGAAGTACCCCTCGCACAGCTATCCCATCCTGCTGGACGAGGCGGTGAAGATCGGCCTGAAGGCCGAGCGCCTGCCCAGCGACGTGAACGGCCTGCTGCTGGAGCTCAATGGCTACTACAGCGAGATGGGCCAGAAGGCCACCACGGACTTCAGCGAGATCCGCGCCCACGGCAACGAGATCGTGAACATCTGGGAGGCAGCTGGCACGCAGGTGTTCTACCAGCAGGACAAGGACTGGTTCTACCGCGCCGAGGAGCGCCGGTGGATCACGATGAACGACGAAAGCGGCTGGCGGCGCATCGAGCGCGTCGGCACCCGCATCAAGCGCAGCCTGCTGCACGTGGCCTGAGAGAGGGCCGCGCGCGGCGGCTGCCTCACAGGAAAACACAACATGAACGAACAGGAACAAGGACCCATCCACGAAGACATCCCCGGCGGCGTGCCGCTGAAGATGTGGACGCGCGGCGTGCCGGTGGAAGACGCGGCGAAGCGCCAGCTGACCAATGCCGCGCGCCTGCCCATCATCCACCGCCACATCGCGGCCATGCCCGACGTGCACTACGGCATCGGCGCCACGGTGGGATCGGTGATCCCGACGCTGCGCGCCATCATCCCGGCGGCGGTGGGCGTGGACATCGGCTGCGGCATGATGGCCTGCAAGACCACTTTGGTCGCGGAAGACCTGCCGGACAACCTGGGGCCGCTGCGCGAGGCGATCGAGCGCGCGGTGCCGCACGGCCGCCAGCCCGGAAGCCGTGACCCCGGCGCCTGGCAGAAGCCGCCCGGATCGGTGAACACCGCCTGGGCGCAGCTGGAGCCGGGCTTCACCGAGCTGTGCCGCGACTACCCGAAGCTGGCCAAGACCAACCACATCCAGCACCTGGGGACGCTGGGCACGGGCAACCACTTCATCGAGGTCTGCCTGGACGAGGCGGGCAGCGTGTGGTTCATGCTGCACTCGGGCTCGCGCGGGGTGGGCAACTTCATCGGCACGATGTTCATCGAGCTGGCGAAGCAGGACGCGATGCGCCAGCAGGCCAACCTGCCGGACCGTGACCTGGCCTACTTCGAGGAAGGCAGCCGCTACTTCGGCGACTACGTGCGCGCCGTGGGCTGGGCGCAGAAGTTCGCGGCCATCAACCGTGAGCTGATGATGAAGCGCGTGATCGAAGCGGCCAAGACCGTGATCCGCAAGAGCTTCCAGAGCCACATCGAGGCGGTGAACTGCCACCACAACTACGTGAGCCGCGAGCGCCACTTCGGCGAGGAGGTCTACGTCACCCGCAAGGGCGCGGTGAGCGCCAAGGCGGGCGAACTGGGCATCATTCCCGGCAGCATGGGCGCGCGCAGCTACATCGTGCGCGGCAAGGGCCACCCGGAATCGTTCGAGTCCTGCTCGCACGGCGCCGGGCGCGTGATGAGCCGCGGCGAGGCCAAGCGCCGCTTCACCCTGGCCGACCATCGCGCGGCCACCGAGGGCGTGGAATGCCGCAAGGACAAGGACGTGCTCGACGAGACGCCCGCGGCCTACAAGGACATCGACGCCGTGATGGCCGCGCAGGCCGACCTGGTGGACGTGGTGCACACGCTCAAGCAGGTGGTGTGCGTGAAGGGCTGAGGGCGCACGCGCCTGAGGGCCTGACCCCATGAAGGGTGCCCCGTTTCGACGGGGCGCCCTTTTTTTCTTGGCCGCCGCTCAGTCCGGCGGCCAAGGCATGGCCTTGGGCGGCGCCTCCGCCGTTGGCTGCCGCGCCACGTGGCGGCCCTTGGGGTGGTCGGCCGCGCGCCACCACGGCACGGCGGCCGACCCGTGCGCGGGCTCCACCGGCTCGCCCAGGCGCGGCATCAGCATCTGCGCGCCGCGTTGCGGGCCCAGCGCGAGCAGCGTCTCGGCGGGTTCGTCCCAGGCATGCAGGGCCAGCGAGAACGTGCCCCAGTGCACGGGCAGGAAGGCGCCGCCGCCGAGCAGCCGGTGCGCTTCCAATGCATTCACTGGCCCCAGATGGATGTCGCCCCACGACGGGTGGTGCGCGCCCACCTCCAGCATGATCAGGTCAAAGGCGCCAAAGCGCTCGCGGATGGCGGCGTACTCGGTCGTGAGGCCGGTGTCCCCGCTGAAGAAGACGCGGTGCCGCGGCGACTCGATCACCATCGACGACCACAGCGTCGCGTTGCGGTCCTTCAGGCCGCGGCCGGAGAAGTGCTGTGACGGCGCGGCATGGATGCGCAGTTCGGCGCCGGGCAGCTGGTGCGACTCCCACCAGTCCAGCTCGATGATGCGGTGCGCCGGAATGCCCCAAGCCTCCAGGTGCGCGCCCACGCCAAGGGAGGTGACGAAGGGCACCGGCGTGCGCGCCAGCTCACGGATGGTGGGGTAGCAGAGGTGGTCGTAGTGGTCATGCGAGATCACCACCAAGTCCACCGGCGGCAGGGCCTTCAGCGGCAGCGGCACCGGCTGGAAGCGGCGCGGCCCGGCCAGGCGCGAGGGCGAGGCCCGCGTGCCCCACACCGGATCGGTCAGCACGCGCAGGCCGTCGATCTCGATCAGCACGGTGGAGTGGCCCAGCCAGGTGGCGCGCAGGCCTGAGCCGGGTGGCTGGCGCCAACCTGCATGCGGATCCACCGAGGGCAACGGGCCGAGCGGGAAGCGGCGACCGTCGGATGCGAGGAACTCGCGCAGCGTCGGCCGTGGCGCGGTGGTGTCGCGCAGCCCGGGCAGGACAGGATGGATGTTGCGGAAGCCGTCGCCGGCCCACAGGCGCGAGGCGCGCATGCGTTCCAGCCGGGCGCCGGCCGCGCGTTTGCCGAATGATTTCATGGGTGACTCCGCACGCATCATCCATGCCGCAGCGGCGCGGGGCAAGGCCCGTGACGTGGACTCAGTGGCCCAGCATCAGATCCAGGTTCTGCACCGCCGCCCCGCTGGCGCCCTTGCCCAGGTTGTCGAACACGGCGGCCAGCACCACCTGGCCCGACTCGTCGTTCGCGGCGACGGTGAGCTGCAGGTCGTTGGTGCCATTGAGCGCCTGCGCGTCCAGGCGCGGGCCGCCGGGCGTGGCATCGAGCGGCATCACGCGCACATGCCGTTGGCCCGCATAGTGCGCGGCCAGCGCGGCGTGCAGCGCAGCGGGTGTGGCGCCGGGCGCGCACAGGCGCAGGTGCAGCGCGATGGTCAGTGCGATGCCTTGCCGGAAGGCCCCATAGGCCGGCACGAAGATCGGCCGCAAGGCCAGGCCCGCGTGGTGCGCGATCTCGGGCACGTGCTTGTGCCGCAGGTCCAGCCCGTACACCTGCAGGGCCGGCAGGGCCGAAGCGCCGTCGGCTTCATAGGCCTCCACGCCCGCGCGCCCCATGCCGGAATAGCCGGAGACGGCGTGGATCGCGAACGGGTAGTCCGCGGGCACCAGGCCAGCGGCCACCAGCGGCCGCAGCAGCGCCACGGCGCCGGTGGGATAGCAGCCCGGGTTGCTCACCCGCGTGGCGTGGGCGATGCGCGCGGGCTGGCCCGCGTCCAGCTCGGGCAGGCCATAGGTCCAGCCGGGCGTGGTGCGGTGCGCCGAGCTGGCGTCGATCACGCGCACACGCGGGTTCTCGATCCAGCTCACCGCCTCGCGCGCCGCCGCGTCGGGCAGGCAGAGGATGGCGATGTCGCAGTCGTTCAGCGCCGATCGACGGGCGGCCTCGTCCTTGCGCTGCGCCGGCGGCAGCGTGCGCA
Source organism: Ramlibacter sp. (assembly GCF_041916345.1). Classification (GTDB taxonomy): domain Bacteria; phylum Pseudomonadota; class Gammaproteobacteria; order Burkholderiales; family Burkholderiaceae_C; genus Ramlibacter. Next base: position 8,065 of record NZ_JAYRZR010000060.1, on the reverse strand, counting down.
GGGTGATGTCATCGCGGCCGTGCAGCCGCTGCAGGATCAGCAGGCCGGTGGTGCCCTGGTCGCCTTCGACGTGGATCACGGGTTTCATGACGGTTGGCTCGTGGCGGGGATGGAACAGGCCTGCATGGTGCGGCGGCGCGGGCTTCATGAAAAGACGAGAATGCGGAAGCCCAGATTCAGCAACACTGAAGCCATGCGCGAACCCAGCCTCGACCATCTCCGCACCCTGGTGACCGCGGCCGACCTCGGCTCGCTCGCGGCGGCCGCACAGGCGCTGCACCTGGCGCCGCCCACGGTGACCTTGCACATCGCCGACCTGGAGGCGCGCCTGGGCGGCACGCTGCTGCTGCGCGGGCGCGGGCCGGCCGTGCCCACCGCGCTGGGCCGCGACTTCATCGCGCGGGCCCGGCGCATCCTGGCCGAGATGGATGAGGCCGTCGCCAGTGCGCGGCAGCAGGCGCAGGGCGAGCGCGGCGCGGTGCGGCTGGGCGCGTCCACCGGGGCCATCGCGCATCTGCTGCCGCGCGCGCTGGAACAGCTCGCGCGGGATCGGCCGGGCATCGACGTGCAGGCTCAGGTGCTGACCTCGCAGGACTCGATGGCGCGGCTCGCGGCCGGCACGCTGGACATCGCGCTGGTGGCCCTGCCGCAAGCAGCGGTGCCGGGCGTGCGCATCGCCCGCTGGCGCCGCGATCCGGTGCTGGCGTTCCTGCCGGCGGCGTGGGCGGCGCCGAAGCGGATCACCCCGCAGTGGCTGGCCGCACGGCCGCTGATCCTGAACGATGCCAGCACGCGGCTCTCCCGCATGACGGCCGAGTGGTTCGCGTCCGCGGGCCTGCGCGTGCGCGCCCGGATGGAGCTGAACTACAACGACGCGATCAAGAGCCTGGTGGCCGCGGGCTTCGGCGCCGCGCTGCTGCCGCACGAGGCGCAGGCGCCGATGCCGGATGCGCGCATCGTCACCCGGCCGCTGGCGCCCGGGCTCTGGCGCGAGCTGGGCATTGCTACACGCTCACAGGATGAGAGCGGCGGGGTCGGCGCCGTGGTGGGCGCCTTGCGGGCGTTGCGTGATTGAGGGCGCGAAAACGCTGGGGTTGCACCCCAGCCTACGAAAACCAACCCCTTGCTGCCCGCCGTAGGCTGGCGGTGGAGCAACAGCGAAACCCCAGCGATCCCGCCGCACTCCAGCTCGCGAAGGCGGTCCAGTCAATCCGCGACGACGACCGGCACCCGCGGCGCCACCGCGCACATCAGCTCGTAGCCCAGCGTGCCGGCGGCCTGCGCCACTTCGTCGATGGACAGCCAGGTGCCGTTCGCGGCGCGGCCCCACAGCGTGACCTCGGTACCGAAGCGCGCGTGCGGCACGGGGGTGAGGTCCACCATCAGCATGTCCATGCTCACGCGGCCGACCAGCCGGGTGCGCACCCCATCCACCAGCACCGGCGTGCCGGTGCTGCAGTGGCGCGGGTAGCCATCGGCATAGCCGCAGGCGACCACGCCCACGCGCATGGGCTCGGCGGCGGTGAAGCTGGAGCCGTAGCCGACGGTGTCACCCGGCTGCAGCTGCTGCACTGCGAGCAGGCGCGAAGCGAGGGTCATGGTGGGCGCCAGGCCCCACTCGGCGGCCGAGTGTTCGGGGAAATCCGGCGCGCTGCCATAGACGGCGATGCCGGGCCGCACCCAGTCGGCGCGCACCTGCAGGTCGCTGGCATGGCGCAGCACCGCGGCGCTGTTGGCCAGCGAACGCTCACCGGGCAGGTCACGCGTGGCCTCGGCGAAGGCCTGCATCTGGTGGGCGATGCCGCGCGGGCCGTCGGCATCACTGAAGTGCGTCATGAGAGAGATCTCGTCGACCTGTGGCAACGCATCCAGCCGCGCCCACGCGGCGCGGAACCGCTCGGGCCGGAAGCCCAGCCGGTTCATGCCGGAGTTCATCTTCAGGAACACGCGGTGGCCGACCTGCGTCTTGTGCGCCGCCAGCATGTCGATCTGCTCGTCGCAATGCACCGCGTGCCACAGGCCGAGGCGCGAGCACAGCTCCAGGTCGCGCGGCTCGAATACGCCCTCCAGCAGCAGGATGGGGCCGCGCCAGCCCAGCGCGCGGACCCGTTCCGCCTCGGCCAGGTCCAGCAGCGCGAAGCCGTCGGCGCCGCGCAGACCTTCATACGCACGCTCGATGCCGTGGCCGTAGGCATTGGCCTTGACGACGGCCCAGACACGGGCGTCGGGCACGCTCTGGCGCACGCGTGCGAGGTTGTGCCGCAGGGCGGCGGTGTGGATGGTGGCCTGGATCGGACGTGGCATGGGCTGACGGTCTCCGGGGTCATTCTGTCATTACCCTGCGTGATATAACCCCGTGTCGCCAGGAGACAGAGCAAAGAATGACCGTCATCAGCCGCGCTGATGACCCGCACGATCCAGACGCATGAAGCGCGGTTTCTACACCATCATGGCGGCGCAGTTCTTCTCGTCGCTCGCCGACAACGCGCTGTTCATCGCCGCGGTCGAACTGCTCAAGACCTCCAAGGCCCCGGCCTGGCAGGCGGCCGCCCTGGTGCCGATGTTCGCGCTGTTCTACGTGGTGCTGGCGCCTTTCGTGGGTGCCTTCGCCGACGCCTTGCCCAAGGGGCGGGTGATGTTCATCAGCAACGCCATCAAGGTGGTGGGCTGCCTGATGATGCTGTTCGGCGTGCACCCGCTCATCGCCTACGCGGTGGTGGGCCTGGGCGCCGCGGCCTATTCGCCGGCCAAGTACGGCATCCTCACCGAGCTGCTGCCGCCTTCGCAACTGGTCAAGGCCAACGGCTGGATCGAGGGGCTCACCATCGCCTCCATCATCCTGGGCATCCTCATGGGCGGGCAGCTCGTGGGCCAGGCGATCGGCAGCCGGCTGCTCTCGCTGGACTTCCCCGTCATCGACACCGGCATCGACACGCCGCCCGAGGCGGCGATCTTCATGCTGATCTTCATCTACGCGATCGCGGCGTGGTTCAACACCCGCATTCCGCACACCGGCGTGGAGATGCGGCCGATGCCGAGCAACCCGCTGGAGATGGTGCCTGACTTCTGGAGCTGCAATGCCCGCCTGTGGCGCGACAAGCTGGGCCAGATCTCGCTGGCGACCACCACGCTGTTCTGGGGCGTGAGCGGCAACCTGCGCTACATCATCCTCGCCTGGAGCGCCGCCGCCCTGGGCTACAGCACCACGCAGGCCTCGGCGCTCACCGGCGTGGTGGCCCTGGGCACCGCCGTCGGAGCCATCGTGGCCTCGGTGCGCATGAAGCTGGACCGCGCCACCACCGTCATGCCGCTGGGCATCGCCATGGGCATCCTGGTGATCGCGATGAACTTCATCGACAACGTCTGGGTGGCCGCGCCCTTCCTCATCCTCCTGGGCGGCCTGGGCGGCTTCCTGGTGGTGCCAATGAACGCGCTGCTGCAGCACCGGGGCCACAACCTCATGGGCGCCGGCCGGTCCATCGCCGTGCAGAACTTCAACGAGCAGGCCTGCATCCTGGGCCTGGGTGCCTTCTACAGCCTCTCGGCCGGCCTGGGCATGTCGGCCTTCGGCGCCATCACCGCCTTCGGCGTGGTGGTGGCCGGCGTGATGTACGCCATCCAGCGCTGGCACCAGCACAACTGCCGCGTGCACCGCGACGAGGTGGAGCACCTGCTGGAGGTGGCCCGCCACGACCACGGGCATGGCTGAGGGCGGCCGCGGCGCCGCGCCGGCGGCCGTGCTGGCCCTGGTGTTCAACGCCTTCGTCTGGGGCCTGTCGTGGTGGCCGTTCCGTGAACTGCAGGACCGCGGCGTGCACCCGCTGTGGTCCACCGCGCTGATCTACCTGGTGTCGCTGCTCGTGCTGCTGGCCGCGCGGCCGGGCGCGGTGCGCGGCTGGGGCGGCCAGCCCTGGCTGTGGCTGCTGGCGGCGTCGGCAGGCATGACCAACGTGGGCTTCAACTGGGCGGTCACCATCGGCGACGTGGTGCGCGTGGTGCTGCTGTTCTACCTGATGCCCGCCTGGTCCGTGGGCCTGGCCTGGCTGCTGCTCGGTGAGCGCCCGCACCTGGCGGGCCTGGCGCGGGTGGTGCTGGCCCTGGCCGGCGTGGCGATCGTGCTGGCGCCGCAGGGGGCCGGGCTGCCCTGGCCGCGCGCGCTGGCGGACTGGCTGGCGCTGGCCGGCGGCTTCTCCTTCGCGCTCACCAACGTGCTGCTGCGACGCCTGCACGCCACGCCCGCGCCGCAGCGCGTGCTGGCCATGTTCGGCGGCGGCACGGTGGCGGCTGGCGCGGTGGCCCTGGCGGGCCTGGCGCAGGGCAGCGTGGCGGCGCTGCCGGCACCCGAGGCCAGTTGGCTGGTGCTGGGGCTGGGCCTGTCGGTTGCCTTCCTCGCCGGCAACCTGGCCCTGCAGTACGGTGCGTCGCGACTGGCCGCCCACACCACGGCGCTGGTGATGCTGTCCGAGGTGGTGTTCGCCAGCCTGTCGGCGGTGGCGCTCGGCGCGGCCCGGCTCGATCCGCAGGTGCTGGCCGGCGGGGCGCTGATTGTCGCCACGGCGGCGTGGTCGGCGTGGCCTTCGCGCCCCACGGCCGCCGGCGCCGGCGCACAATCCGCGGCATGACCACTGTCTACGACTTCGAGGCGCGCCAGATCGACGGCAAGACCGTCCCCCTGAAGAAGTTCAAGGGCCAGGTGCTGCTGATCGTGAACACCGCCAGCGCCTGTGGCTACACGCCGCAGTTCGCCGGCCTGGAGGAACTGCACAAGGCCTATGGCGGGCGCGGGCTCGTCGTGCTGGGCTTCCCCTGCAACCAGTTCGGCGCGCAGGACCCCGGCAGCGACGGCGAGATCGCGCAGTTCTGCCAGCTGAACTACGGCGTGAGCTTCCCGATGATGGCGAAGATCGACGTCAACGGCGCGGACGCGCATCCGCTGTACCAGTGGCTCAGCGCCGAGGCGCCCGGCCTGTTGGGATCGAAGAACATCAAGTGGAACTTCACCAAGTTCCTGGTCGGGCGCGACGGCCAGGTCATTCGCCGCTATGCGCCGCAGGATGCGCCGGCGTCGCTGGCGAAGGACATCGAGGCCGCGCTGACGCAAGGCTCGTAGCCCGCTTCAGGCCGAACAGCGGCCGCAGCACCCCGATGCGCCGCACGACGGCGGTGACGCTCCAGCAGCCGGCCACGGTGCCGGCCAGCAGCAGCATGGCCTCCCACCCGAGCGGCAGGCCGAGCGGCGCCAGCGCCACGATCAGCGCGATGGTCACGGTCTGGTGCAGCACGTACCAGGGAAAGACCTGCTCGTTGGCCCACGGCAGCCAGCGCCAGGGGCGGTTGAGCGCGTGGCAGGCCCAGCCCAGGATCGCGAGCAGCATCGCCCACTTGGCGGCGTCGGCCGCCAGCCGCGTGGCCATGCGCAGGGCCGGCTGAGGCGCCTCCAGCGCGGCGGCCCGCAGGCCGAAGTGCAGCGCCATCATCAGCAGCGCCGCGGCGAGCAGCGGGGCGCGCAGGCGCTTCAGTTCGTCCCACCAGCCGGCGTCGGTCCCCATCCACCAGCCATACAGGAACACGGTGAAGTAGACCGCGTGCAGCCAGGCGTCCGCGATCAGGTCGTGGGTGGGCGGAAAGTGCGGCCAGAGCAGGAGCGAGGCCGCCATCAGCGGCGCCACCGGCCAGGCCAGCCGCCCGCCGCGCAAGGCCAGGAAGCGCGCCTGCAGCCGCTGCGCGGGCGGGCTGCGCAGCCAGGGCACCGCTAGCACCACCAGGGCGGTGTAGACCCACAGGTAGGGCAGCGTCCACAGGTGGTTCCAGGTCACGCCGAACTCGGCGCCGTCGAAGGCGCCGCGCGGCCAGGGGCCGCCGGTGAAGTAGCGCGCCAGGAAGTCGGCCAGGCCGGGCGCCACGCTGCCGTTGGCCACGGCCTGCGCGTAGGCCTGGTAGGGCACGACGACGGCCATGCCGAAGGCCAGCGGCAGCAGCAGGCGCCGGCTGCGCGACCCCAGCAGGCCCTGCGCGCCGCTGCGGCTGCGCTGCAGCAGGCCGAGCGCCAGTCCGGAGACCAGGAACACGAGGTCCATGCGCCACAGGTTGAGCGCGCGCATCGGGATCTGCAGCCACTCCTGCGCCTGCGGGCTCTTCAGGTGCCAGTGCCAACCGGCCACGTAGTACATGCCCACGTGGTAGAGCATCACCAGGGCGAAAGCGAGGATGCGCAGGGCATCGATGTCGTGGCGGCGGGGCATGGGCGTCATGGGCGTGGTCAGTGGCGGGGGGGCGCGACGCCACGCAGTCTGGCGGGCCCGCCCCGGCCCGCGGGCGCCGATGGGACGACCCGCCGGCCGTCTGGGACGAGCGGTGGCCGGGCGGGACGAGGGGGCCGGCCCTAAACTCGCCGCATGGACGAGCCCGCCGCAGCCGCACCCGCCACCGGCTGGCTGGCCCGCTACCAGCCGTGGCGCCGCCGGGCCGAGATCGGCTTCTGGGTCGTGGTGCTCGGCCTGCAGGCGCTGTTCAACAGCGTCGTGAGCTGGATCGACCTGCACCGTGCCGGCAGGAACCTGCCGTACTGGCAGCCGCTGGCCTGGGAGCTGACCAGCGTGATCGCGGTCGGGCTGCTGGTGCCCGTGGTCGCGGCCTGGGAGCGGCGCTTTCCGATCCAGCGCGCCGGCTGGCGCCGCAGCCTGGCCGCGCATGTGGCCGGCGGCTTCGGCTTCTGCCTGCTTCACGTGGTCGGCATGACGCTGCTGCGGCGCGCGCTGTACGCGGCGCTGGGCGAGCCGGCCGCCGCGCCGGACTGGCCGCGCCTGTTCGGCTACGAGCTGCTGAAGGATCTGCGCAGCTACGTGCTGATCCTGCTGGCGCTGTGGACTTACCGGCTGGTGCTGCTGCGCGCGCAGGGCGAGGTGCGGCTGCTGGATGAGCCGGAGGCACCAGCGGCGGACCGCCCGCCCCCTGTCCGCCCCGAGCGCTTCCTGGTGCGCAAGCTGCGGCGCGAATTCCTGATCGCGGCGGCCGACATCGAATGGCTGCAGGCCCAGGGCAACTACGTGGGGCTGCACGTGAACGGGCACGACTACCTGCTGCGATCCACGCTGTCCGACCTGCTGGCGCAGCTCGACCCCGCGCGCTTCGTGCGGGTGCACCGCAGCCACGCGGTGAACCTGGACCGCATTGCCGAGATCGAACCGCTGGACTCGGGCGACGCCCGCCTGAAAATGAAGGACGGCAGCGTGGTGCCCTGCAGCCGTCGCTACCGGGATGCACTGGGAGGCCGGCATGGCTGAAGAAGACGAAGACACGCAACGGCTGGCCAAGGTGGTGGCGGCCCGGGTGCCCTGCTCGCGCCGCGAGGCCGAGCAGTACATCACCGACGGGCGGGTGACCGTGGATGGCCGGCCGGTGGTGCTGCCGCAGCACCGCGTGAGCGCCACCCAGCAGGTGGCGATCGACACCAGCGCCCGCCTGCCGCCGCCCGCCCCCGTCACGCTGCTGCTGCACAAGCCGGCGGGCATGCCCACGGCGGAGGCGCTGGCCCTGCCGAGCGGCGCCAACCACTGGGCCGCCGACCCCTCCCGCGTGCCGGTGGCCAGGGCCCAGGCGGGCGGCCTGCGGGTGCTGCTGGAACTGCCCATGCCGGCGAGCGGGTTGACCGTGCTGAGCCAGGATCCCCGCATCCTGCGCCGCCTCACCGAGGACGCGGCCTGGATCGAGCAAGAGCTGATCGCAGACGTGACCGGCACCATGCACCCCGGCGGATTGGAGCGACTGGGCCGCGGGCTGGTGGCGCAGGGGCAGACGCTGCCGCCGGCCCGCGTGAGCTGGCAGAGCGAGACGCGGCTGCGTTTCGCGGTGAAGGGCATCACGCCGGAGCAGGTGCCGTGGCTCTGCGAGCAGGTGGGCCTGCGGCTGCAGGCGCTGCGCCGCATCCGCATCGGCAGTGTGCCGATGGCGGGCTTGCCGGTGGGGCAGTGGCGGTTCCTGGGGGCGGCGGAGCGGTTCTGATCGCAGGAACGCTGGGGTTGCGCTGCGCTCCACCCCAGCCTACGAATACCAGGGACCGGCCTCC
>NZ_JAYRZR010000059.1:0-24425 GCF_041916345.1 Ramlibacter sp. | reverse complement strand
CGGCCTGATCGCGGGCCGCCCCTTCCGCGTGGGGGCCCTGCACCTGGACAAGCCCTTGCCGGTGACCGTGCTGGTGGGCCAGAGCACGCGCACGCGCACGCTGCTGCTGCGCGATCTGGCGGTGCTGTCGATCCTGCCGCAGATGCTGCTGCTGGGCCTGCTGGCGTGGTGGCTGCGGCGCCACATCACCCGCGGTGTGGCGCCGCTGTCGGCGTTGGGCCAGGCGATTGCGCGCCGCGACGCGGGCGACCTGTCGCCGGTGGCGGCGCAGGGCCAGGTGACCGAGGTGCGTGATCTCGCCGCCGCGCTGAACGACCTGCTGGCCCGCCTGGCGTTGAGCGCAAGGGCGCAGCGCGAGTTCACCGGCAACGTGGCCCACGAGCTGCGCACGCCGCTGGCGGGCATCCGCGCGCTGGCGGAATACGGCATGCGCCACGACGAGCCGCGCGTCTGGCGCGAGCAGCTCGAAGGCATCGTGCAGAGCGAGGCGCGTGCCACGCGCGTGCTGGACAAGCTGCTGGCCGTGGCCCTGGCGGCCGAGGCGCGCACCACGCTGGCCCAGGTGCCGGTGCGGCTCGACACCGCGGTGCAGGAGGCGGTGTTGCGCTTCCTGCCGCAGGCCGACCGCGCTGGCGTGGACCTCGGCGCCGCTGGCATCGACGACGCCTGCACCGTGCAGGGCGACCCCACCCTGATCGAAGGCATCCTGGACAACCTGATCGACAACGCGTTGCGGCACGGCCGCCCTGCCGAAGGCCGCCGGCCTGTGGTGACCGTGCTCCTGGCCAGCGCCGACATGGGTACGCTGCTGCGCGTGGAAGACAACGGACCGGGGATCGCCCCCGACGGCGCGGCCCGTCTGATGGCGCGCGGCATCCAGGGCAACCCCGCGGCCGACCTGCTGCGCCCCGGCGGGCTGGGCCTGGCCCTGGTGGCCCTCTACGCGCGCATCATGCGCGCCACCTTCGAGGTGTCACCCGGCCCCGGCGGCGCCGGCTTCCAGGCCAGCCTGACCTTCCCTGCGCCTACAGCGCCATCGACGCCCGCTGTCCCATCGCCGCCCGCCAGCGCAGCAGATGCGGATGCGCCTCGCCCGGCTTCACCTTGACGATGCGCGCAAAGTCCACCGCCACCACGGCGGTGATGTCGGCCACGCTGAACCGGTCCGTGGCCACGAACTCGCGATCCGCCAGCCGGTCGTTCAGCGTCAGCAGGAAGTGCTGCAGCCGCGCCAGCCCGCGCTGCGCCAGCGCCGGGATCTGCTCGTAGTCCACCGGGCCCGGCAACGCCCGGCCGGCCATGGCCGGTGCGCTGTTGCGCAGGGCCTCGGCAATCGCCATCAGGCCCTCGAACTCCACGCGCCAGTTCCAGCTGGCGATCTCGGCCTTCTCCAGCGGGGTGGTGCCCAGCAGCGGCGGATCCGGGAACGCGGCCTCCAGGTACGCCGCGATGGCGGCGTTGTCGGTGAGCACCGGGCCTTCGGCCGTGACGAGCGCGGGCACCGTGCACTGCGGGTTGATGCGGCGATAGGCCTCGCCCAGCTGCTCCCCCGCGCGCAGATCCACCTGCACCACCTCGTGCGGCACGCCCTTCTCGGCCAGGAAGATGCGCGCGCGGCGCGGGCTGGGCGCCGTGGCGCAGTCGTACAGGGTGATCGTCATGAGGTCTCCGTGATGTGCGGCCGGGGCGGTCTCAAGCGCCCGGTGCCAGCTTGTCCTGCGTGCGCGTCTCGAAATCGCTGGCGTCGTGCCGCTCATGCAGCTGGCTCGAAGGCTGGCCCCAGGTGCGGTTGACCATGCGGCCGCGCTTCACGGCTGGCCGCTGGGCGATCTCATCCGTCCAGCGCAGCACATGGCGGTAGTCCTGCACCTGCAGGAACTCGCCCGCCTCGTACAGCTGGCCCTTGGCCAGCGTCCCGTACCAGGGCCACACCGCCATGTCGGCGATGGTGTAGTCGTCACCGGCCAGGAAGCGCGACTCGGCCAGCCGCCGATCGAGCACATCCATCTGACGCTTCACTTCCATCGCGTAACGGTCGATGGCGTACTGGATCTTGCTGGGCGCGTAGGCGTAGAAGTGCCCGAAGCCACCGCCGAGGAACGGTGCGCTGCCCATCTGCCAGAACAGCCACGACAGGCACTCGGCGCGCGCAGCCGGCTGCGTGGGCAGGAAGGCGCCGAACTTCTCGGCCAGGTACAGCAGGATGGCACCGGACTCGAACACGCGGATCGGCTCCGGTCCGCTGCGGTCCAGCAGGGCCGGAATCTTGGAATTGGGGTTGACGGCCACGAAGCCGCTGCCGAACTGCTCGCCCTCGTTGATGCGGACCAGCCAGGCGTCGTACTCCGCGCCCGCATGGCCCAGCGCCAGCAGCTCTTCCAGCATCACCGTCACCTTCACGCCATTGGGCGTGCCCAGCGAATAGAGCTGCAGCGGGTGCCGGCCAACAGGCAACGCCTTCTCATGCGTGGGCCCGGCCACGGGGCGGTTGATGGCGGCGAAGCGGCCTTCGGGCTGGGCGGGGGGTGTCCAGACCTTGGGGGGCGTGTAGGGGGCGGTCATGGGGCGGCATTCTCGGCGGAATTCGGGCGGCCTGCTGCACCGCCAACAGGGTCCGGCGCTCGCGCACGCCGATCTCAGGCGCTGCCAACCCCTGGGCCGACTCAGCCTTCCCCCTTTTTCGATCCCTGCGTCTGCAATCGCCTGCTTTTCACGAAGGCTCGCGCAGCCCACATTGCAGGGGCATCCCCATCCAAAGGAGTTCATCGATGCAAGTGCTCTTCAAGGCCCGTCATGACCAGGCGGCCGATCTGCGTGAGCAGGTGGAACACCGCGTGCGCTTCGCCTTGCGCCGGCTGCGCTGGCTGGTGCCGCGCGCGGAAGTGCAGTTGTCGGACCTGAACGGTCCGCGCGGCGGCATCGACAAGCGCTGCCAGATCGAGCTGCGCACCGACGGCGCCGGCTCCGTGGTGGTGGCCGCCGTCGCGAGCGACTGGCGCAGCGCGCTCGACAGCGCCCTGGCGCGCGCGGTGCGCTTCGTGCTGCGCACCTGGCGCCGAAGCCGCGATCCGCGGCGCGCGATTGCGGCATCAGCCCGCTGAGCCGATCACGCGGACCTGGAGCGCGTTGCCTTCCGGGTCCGCTGCGTTGCTGGCCGTGAAGCCCTCGCCGGCCCAGGGCTTCGTGCTAGACTAGTCAGGAGTCTAGTCAGATAAGGGGCCATCATGCAATCATGGGCTGTCCAGGATGCGAAAGCCAGGTTCAGTGAGTTCCTGGAGAAGTGCCTGACCGAAGGGCCCCAGATGGTGACCCGGCGCGGCGCTGAGGCAGCTGTGCTCGTGCCTGCCGAGGAGTGGCGTCGACTGCATGCCGCTGCCAGGCCCACGCTGAAGGAACTGCTGCTTTCCGAGCAAGCCCGGGTGGCGCTGCCCTCTCTCGCACGCGGCAGCGCCAGGCGGCGTCCGCCCGTGGCGCTGCGCTGAGCGCCATGTACTTGCTGGATACCAACGTCGTTTCTGAACTGCGCAAGCCCAAGCCGCACGGCGCGGTCTTGCAGTGGGTTCAGGCTGCCGCCGACGAAGACCTGCACATCTCCGCCGTGACGATCGGCGAGATCCAGGCGGGCATCGAGATGACGCGCGAGCAGGACTTGCAGAAGGCGTTGGAGCTGGAGCATTGGCTGGCCCAGGTGGCCGAGACCTTCAACGTCATCCCGATGGACGCGCATACCTTCCGGGAGTGGGCCCGGCTGATGCATCGGTCATCGGACACGCTTTATGAAGACGCCATGATTGCCGCGACAGCCAAGGTGCACAAACTGACGGTAGTCACCCGCAACGTGGCCGACTTCAAGCCATTCAAGGTCGGTGTGCTCAACCCCTTCCTGACGCCGCGCGGTTGAAGGCATGCGCGCATGCCCCCCCAAAAAAAAGCGCGGACCGAAGCCCGCGCTTCAAGAAGCGCTACACCGCTGCTCGCGCCGCGGAGACGCCCTGTGGCGCCAGTTCATAGCGCGCGAACGCCATGGCGTACTGGGCGCGCCCTGACGACAGCGCCCGCAAGCTGCCGATGTAGCCAAACATCTCAGCGAGCGGTACCTCGGCCGAGATCACAGCGGCAGCGCCGCGTTGATCCTGGCTGCGCACGGCGCCCCGTCGACGACGCAGGTCACCCATGCAGGCCCCGACGGACTCGGGCGGCGTGATGACCTCCACGGCCATCACCGGCTCCAGCAGGCGGGCGCCCGCGCGGGCGAACGCTTCGCGCACCGCGGCCGCCGCAGCCAGCTCGAAGGCCACCGTCGACGAGTCGCGCTCGTGGAAGGCGCCATCCAGCAGCGTGGCCTCGAAGTCCACGCACGGATAGCACGCCACCACGCCCGCACGCGCCGCGCGCCGGACACCGGCCTCCACCGCGGGGATGAACTCCCGCGGCACTGCGCCGCCGACGACCTGGCTCTCGAAGCGCAGGCCCTCGCCGCGCGGCAGGGGTCGCAGCCGCAACACCACCTCGGCGAACTGGCCGGGGCCGCCCGTCTGCTTCTTGTGCACATGGCGCACTTCCACTTCACGCGTGATCGTCTCGGCATAGGCCACTTGCGGCGGGCCCACCGACACCTCCACGCCGCGTCGCGACCGCAGGTTCTCGACCGCCACCTCCAGCTGCAGCTCCCCCATTCCCGAAAGGATGGTCTGCCCTGATTCGGCGTCCTGCCGCACGCGCAGGCTCGGATCCTCACGGACAAGGGCCTGCAGCGCCTCGGCCAGCTTCTGCTGGTCGGCCCTGGCCCGCGGCTCGATGGCCACGTCGATCACCGCAGCGGGCACGCTGATCGCTTCCAGACGCACCGGGTGCGCCGGGTCGCACAACGTGTGGCCCGTGAGCGTGTCCTTCAAGCCCGCCACCGCGCCGATGTCGCCCGCCTGCAGGGCGTCGCGCTCGACCATGCGGTCCGCGTAGACGTCATACAGCCGGCTCACGCGGTCGGTCTGGCCCGTGTTCGCGTTCAGCACGAGATCGCCGCGGCGCAGCGTGCCCGCATAGACGCGCACGAAGACCTTGGCCCCGTGATCATCACCGACGAGCTTGAAGGCCAGCGCGGCCAGCGGCCGCTGCGCATCACCATCGGGCGCGATGTCCGACGGCGAAGGCAGATAGGCCACGATCGCGTCCAGCAACGGCTCGACACCGCGGTTGCGGAAAGCCGAGCCGGCCAGCGCCGGCACGAAGCGGCCCGACAGCACGCCCGCACGGATGCCCCGGCGCAGGGCCGCCAACGAAGGCGCCTGGTCCGACACCAAGGCATGGAGCACTTCATCGTCCACATCGGCGACCGACGCGACCAGCGCCTCCCGCTCGCGCGTGGCGCGGTCCAGCAGATCTGCGGGCACGGGCACTTCACGATACGGCTCGCTCGCGTCGTCACGGCCCCACACCAGCGCGCGCATCGTCAGCAGATCCACCACACCGCGGAATTCACCTTCCACGCCGATCGGGATGTGCAACGGGAGCACCTTGGCACCCAGCCGCTCTTCGATCTGGGCCACGACATGCTCGAACCGGGCGCCCACGCGATCCAGCTTGTTGATGAACGCAATGCGGGGCACGCCATGGCGGTCCGCCAGCCGCCAGTTCGCCTCGGTCTGCGGTTCCACGCCGGCCACGCCGTCGAACACGACGACGGCGCCATCCAGCACGCGCAGCGAGCGGTTCACCTCGATGTGGAAGTCCACGTGGCCCGGCGTGTCGATCACGGTGATGGGCATGTCCTTCCAGCGCACGGTGATGGCCGCGCTCTGGATGGTGATGCCGCGCTTGCGCTCCTGCGGATCGAAATCCATGCGGGTGTTGCCGCGATCGACATCACCCATGCGATGGCTTTCGCCCGTGTAGAACAGGATGCGCTCGGTCGTGGTCGTCTTGCCCGCGTCGACGTGGGCAATGATGCCGATGTTGCGGAGGTTGCGTTGGTTGTTGCGTGTCATGTCGGATCTTTCCTGCGGCCGCACGCGTGCCTGCGTGCTGCTGCCGCCTGGTTGGCTGATGCCAGCCCAGGCGAGACCCGCCATGGGCTGGCTAACGAGTGAGGGGTACGCCGGAACCCGGACGCACGGGGCCAAGGCTCCGGCGGTCGGGAATCGTGGCAATCAACTTGTCGTAGGTCCGCATGGTTGGATCCAGAAGCAAGAAACCCCGGAGGGTGGAGCCTGCCGGGGTTTCAGAAGCCGGAAGGCGCATGGCCCTCCGATACGCGATCAGGGGGCGTCTAGGTGGCGAACGTCGCCTGGGTCACGTTGTGCTGCTTCATGGTGGGCGCGATGATACGGGGGACGACAAGAACCTGCAACAGGCTTGGGCTGATGTGCAACACCTGGCTGCGGTATGGGGTCCGCTGTTCAGATTTGTGGGGCCACTTCTGTAGGGATCCTCCCGCCTACTGGCGCACCACGCCCGTGATACCCGCGCCAGCCAGAAAAGTGACCGTCGCGATCAAGGCGCCTACCACCACGCGATCCCGACTGGCCGGCGTGGTGTCAAGCGTGGCGACCTGCAAGGCGAGCCAGACGCCCAGCACCAGCACGACGCCTCCCGCGGCCAGCGATTGCATGGACGATGCGCTGGCCGCACCCCAGACCGCACCTGCGAAGGCGGCCGCCGCCCACGCAGCGGCTGCCGAGGTTTCCGGATCGTCGTGCCCCTCGGGTGAACCTTCAGGCCCGCTCGCAGCTGCACTGGCGATCGTGCCCAACACCGCGAACACGAGCCCCTGCCAACCCGAGAACCAGGAGAACACGCTGACCAGCATGAAGGCCAGCGCCGACGAAACGGCAGCACCCAGCAGCAGCCGCCATTGGATGGAGAGCAGAAGGGCTGACGTGAGGAGGCTGGGTTCCACGGGGTGCGGCTTGGGCGAGAGCGAGGCGCTATGCTGCACGCATCCGAACCGTGAGACAAGGACCGCAAGATGGAACTGCATGGGCTGGACACCGAACATGAGGTGTTCTTCTACGAGCAGGAGTTCTACGTCTTGAGCAACTTCAGCGCGTTCAGCCTCATGTGGCAGGGTCACCGTTTCCCGACCAGCGAGCACGCGTACCACTGGGAGAAGTTTTCCCCAGGGCAGACCGACGGCAAGGTGGACGTCCGCGCAGAGATTCTGAACGCCCGATCGGCCCACGACGCGTTCAAGATGGGCCGGCAATGGGGCTCGCTTCGCCGACCCGACTGGGACGAGGTGAAGGTCGAGGTCATGCGGGGCATCCTGCGGGCCAAGGCGGACCAGCATGAATATGTACGGCGCAAGCTGCTGGCCACAGGAGACCGCACACTGATCGAGAACTCGTGGCGCGACGACTTCTGGGGTTGGGGGCCGAACCGCGACGGCCAGAACATGCTGGGCCGGCTGTGGATGGCGTTGCGCACCGAACTGCGTGCGCAGGCATCGCCTCAGGACACCTGACTCACGCGGGAGTGGCGGAAGAGCGGAAGCCTGGTAGGACGTGCAGGATTCGAACCTGCGACCAACGGATTAAAAGTCCGCTGCTCTACCAACTGAGCTAACGTCCCGGCCATTCCGGGGCATTGCACCCCGGCGAAGCCCGCGATTATAGCCAGTGAAATCAGCCCTTCCGACCGCGCCTCATCATCCGCGTCGCGCGAGCGCGTCGATCACCCACCCGGCCGCGCACAGGCCGAAGGTCGCGGTCACGCTCACGACCGAGCCGTAGCCGTGGCAGTTGAGGCTGCCGTCGCCCTCGACCGCGCAGCTCGGGTCGGGCGGGGCCACGGGCTCGCGGCTGAAGACGCAGGCCACGCCGATGCGCTTGCCGTCGCGCGGGGCGCCATGGTGCTTGCGCAGGCGGTAGCGCAACTGGGCCAGCAGCGGGTCATGGGTGGCCGCGGACAGGTCATCCACGGTGGCCAGATGCGCCTGCCGCTTGCCCCCCGCCGCACCGCAGGTGATGAACAGGTGCCGCCCAGCCAGGGCCCACGCGGCCATGGCAGCCTTGGCACCCTGGGCGTCGCAGGCGTCGATGACGGCATTCACGCCGGCAGGCAGCAGGGCGGGCCAGTTGTCGGGGGCGACGAACTCCTCGATGCCGGTGACCTCGCAACCCGGGTGGATCTGCGCGATGCGCTCGCGCATGGCCTGCACCTTGGCCTGGCCGATGGTGCCTTCCAGCGCGTGCACCTGCCGGTTGAGGTTGGACTCGGCCACATGGTCCAGGTCGATCAGCGTCAGGCGCCCTACCCCGCTACGCGCCAGCGCCTCGGCCGCCCAGGAACCGACGCCGCCGATGCCCACCACGGCCACGTGCGCAGAGCGGATGGCCGCGGCACCCGGCACGCCATACAGGCGTTCCAGCCCGCCGAAGCGGCGCTGCAAGTCGGCCGGCGCGTTCAAGCTTCGCGCTCCAGCCGCCAGATCTGATAGCGGTTGCCCAGCACCGCGCCGGCGATGATGCCCGCCACCGCCGTGAAGCTCGTGGCGCTCAGGGTCGAGAGCCCCGTCAAGCCTTGGCCGATGGTGCAGCCCAAGGCGGTGACGCCGCCCACACCCATCAGCACCGCGCCCACCAGGTGATGCGCCAGGTCCGACGTGCCGGCGAACCCCTCCCAGCGGAAGCGCCCGGTCGCCAGTGCCATCGCGGCCGATCCCGCGATCACGCCGGCCACCGAGAGAATGCCGATGGTCAGCACCTTGCCGCGGTCGCTGAAGAGGATCACCCAGTCGATGGCATAGGCGATCGGGGCGACGAAACTCAGGGATTCGGCGCGGCCGGAGTTGGTGCGCAGGAACACGGCCTCCAGCGTCTCGGGGTGTTCCGGCACGAAGCCCATGTGCCCCGACACCCACCACATGGCCACGACCACGCCACCCAGGCCGAAGCCGGCCAGCAGGTTGTCGAAGGTGCGGAAGTCACGGCCACCGGCCAGGGCCCACGCCACCAGGCCGCCGCCGACCACCAGCGCCGCGATCAGGCCGGCCACCGGCAGGCTCACGCCGCCCAGGGAGGCCACGCCCAGCGGCAGCAGCGCCACCTGCGGGAACTCGACGGTCACGCGGTCCACGGTGGACGTGCGCAGCACGGCGGTGATGCCGCGCAGCGTGGCATACGAAGCGATGCCCAGCACGATGGCCACCACCAGCGACTTGAGGCTGCCGCCACCGATGCGCACCAGCGTCTTGCTGCCGCAGCCGGAGCCGAGCACCATGCCCAGGCCGAACAGCAGCCCGCCCAACAGGCCCGACAGCCACAGCCAGCGCGGCACGCTGTGAAGGGTGCGCAGCGGGTCGATCTGGCCGGCGGCCACCAGGCCCCAGAAGCCGAGGATGCCCACGCCCGCGGCCAGCGCCCACTGGCGCAGGCGAGTGTAGTCGCCCATGTTGAGCGCGTCGCTCACCGCGCCCATGGTGCAGAAGTGGGTGCGCTGCGCGATCGCGCCGAACAGGGCTGAAAGCAGGAAGGCCGCCACCAGCACCTGGGCGGCCAGGGTGTTCAGCTCGGCCATCGATGGATTCTAGGAGGCCGGCCGCTCGGGGCCGGCCTGTTGCCGCAATGGCCTCAGCGCAGGCGCGCCAGCCGCTCCTTGGCCGCACTGGCCGCCTCGGACTGCGGATAGGCCTTCACCAGGTCATCGAGCGTGCGGCGCGCACTGGCGTTGTCCTTCAGCTCGATCTGGCAGTTGGCGATGGACAGCACCGCCTCGGGCGCGCGCGGGTGATCCGGCGCCTGCTGCAGCAGCAGGCGGAAGTTGGCGATGGCGCCGCGGTAGTCGCGCGTGGCGTACTGGGCATTGCCCAGCCAGAACAGCGCGGTGGGCCGGTAGCCGCTTTGCGGAAAGCGGCGCAGGAACTCGGTGAACGCGCCCTGCGCGGCGGTGAAGTCGCCCTTGCGGAACACGCCCAGCGCGGCGTCGAACTCCTTCTGCTCGGCCGGGTCGGCACTGAACTCCTTGCCGTCCACCGTCACCTGCACCGGCTCGAACTTGCGCAGGCGGTCTTCCACGCCCTGGGCCATGTCCTTCTGGCGGCGCTGCACCTCGGAGATCTCGCGGGCCAGGGTTTCATCCTGCCCGCGCAGGCGCGCCAGCTCGGCGCGCAGGGTCTCGATCTGGTTCTGCAGGTCCAGCAGGCTGCGGCGCAGGGTGGCGTTCTCCTCGGTGGCGCGGCGCAGGTCCTCGGTGAGGGTCTGGCGCTGCTGCTCCACGCGCTGGCGCAGGTCCAGGATGGCGCGGCGGGCCTCGTCGTCGGAGAAGAGCTGCGCCTGCGCGGGCATGCCCGCGAGCGCGGCGGCGGCCAGTGCGGCCGCGGTCAGGGTCTTTCGCATCGGGCCGCTCACCGGTAGGCGATCTCGGCGCGGCGGTTCTTCGCCCAGGCCGCCTCGTTGCTGCCGGTCTCGGCGGGCTTCTCCTTGCCGAAGCTCACCGCCTCCACCTGGCTGTCGGGCACGCCCAGCAGGCCCAGCGCGCGGCGCACCGCCTCGGAGCGGCGCTGGCCCAGCGCCAGGTTGTACTCACGGCCGCCGCGCTCGTCGGTGTGGCCCTCGATCACCACCTTGCGGCTCTTCTCCGCGCGCAGGAAGTTCGCGTGCTTCTCGATGGCGGACTGGAACTCGGGCTTCACCACGTAGCTGTCGTAGTCGAAGTAGATGATGCGCGCCACGTCCCTCGGGCCCGCCTTGTCGTCGGCGCCCAGGCCCACGTTGACCGGCTGCACCGCCGTCTGCGGGCCGGCAGTGCCCGTGGTGCCGCCGGCGCCCGCGGGCGCGGTGGTGGTGGCAGTGGGCGTTCGGGTTTCCACCGGCACGTCGTCGAGCTTGACGCCGCTGGCGCAGGCCGTCAGCAGCGTGGCCAGTGCGGCGGCGAGCAACACACGGTAGTTCATGGCGATACCTCCTTGATGGTGTGGTCGGGCTTGGGAACGGGAGCGGGAATCAACGGCCGAAGGGGCCCCAGTCAGGCTCGCGGATGTCGCCGCCGCGGCCGGGCAGGCGTGCGCGGATGCGGCCGTCGAGCGTGGTGGTCATCAGGGCCTCGGCGCCGCCCTGGCGGGTGGCGTACATGATCAGCTTGCCATTGGGCGCGAAGCTCGGGCTTTCGTCGGCGGTGGTCTCGGTCACGGCCTGCGCGGTGCCGGAGGCGAGATCCATCACGTGCAGCTTGAAGGCGCCGTTGATGCGAGAGATGTAGGCCAGCATCTTGCCGTCCGGGCTGGGCGCGGGCGAGATGTTGTAGCTGCCGTTGAAGGTCACCCGCTGCGGCTCGCCGCCGGTGGCCGGCATGCGGTAGACCTGCGGCGCGCCCCCACGGTCGCTCACGAAGTAGATGCTGCGCCCATCCGCCGCGTACACCGGCTCGGTGTCGATGCCGGCGGATTGCGTCAGGCGCTTGGGCTCACCGCCGTTGGCGTCGATGGTGTAGAGCTGAGAGCCGCCGTCGCGCGTGAGCGTGACGGCCAGCGAGCGCCCATCAGGCGCCCACGCCGGTGCGCTGTTGGAGCCGCGGAAATTGGCCAGCAGACGGCGCCGGCCCGAGGCGACCTCATGCACGTACACCACGGGCTTGCGCGACTCGAAGGACACGTAGGCGAGCTGCTGGCCATTGGCCGCCCAGGCGGGGGAGATGATGGGTTCGGGGCTGGCCAGGGCCGACTGGGCATTTTCGCCGTCGGCATCGGCCACCCATAGGTTGTAGCGCTCGCCCGCCTTGGTGACGTAGGCGATGCGCGTGGAGAACACGCCCTTGTCGCCGGTGAGCCGTTCATAGATGAGATCGCTCACGCGGTGGGCCGCCAGGCGCAGGTCGCCCGCGGCGACCACGAAGCTCTGGCCCCCGAGATCCTGGCCGCGCACCACGTCCCACAGGCGGTAGCGCACGTCGTAGCGGCCATCGGCCAGGCGCGTGACGCTGCCCACCACCAGGGAATCGGCCGTCTTCTGGCGCCAGGGGCTCAGGTCGGGACGGCTGGTCTCGTCGAGCGCGACGCCGGCACCGTCGATGGGGCGGAACTGGCCGCTGCGCTCCAGGTCGGCCTGCACGATGGCGCCGATCTTCTGCGGCGCCTCGGCGTCGCCCCGGAAGGGCACGATGGCAATGGGCATCTGGTTCGCGCCCACGCCCGATACCTCCACCCGGAACTGCGCCCATGCGGGCAAGGCGAAGCCACCGAGCAGCGCCGCCACCTCCCGGCGGCGCCATGTTGCGTCACGGTTCATGATGCTTAGTCTCTCCAAGCGGGATTGAGTTCAGTCACTTGTGCTTCGGGTGCATCCAGGGCCTGCCGAACCCCGCGTTCAGCGCGCACCTGGCCGCTGGCCTGACGCTCGATGACGCGGCGGCGATTGGCCGCTTCGTCCTGGCGCGCGGCCTGCCGATGCCACAGGTGAAACACTTCGGTGCCGATCAGGGCGCTGCGCCGGTGCACGCCATGGGCATGCAGGCGCAGCACGATGTCGGCGTCTTCGTGGCCCCAGCCGGCGAAGGCCTCGTCGAAGCCGTTCACGGCCTCGTAGTCGCCGCGCCAGAAGGCCATGTTGCAGCCGCGGATGCCTTTCCAGCGAAAGCGCTTCAGTTCGCGCGCGCGGGGGCCGAAGCCATGCAGCAGATGGCTGAGCTTGTTGGCCTGGCCGCGCAGGCGCAGCCGCATCCAGTCGGCCGCGCGCAGCGCCTGCAGGGCGCGATGGCCCTGCAGCACCTCGCGCGTCAGCTCCTCCTCCAGCAGCACGCGCCCGCCGATGAGGAAGCAGCCCGGCCGCGCCAGCGCCTCATGCTGGGCCACGAAGCCGCGGTTGGGCACGCAGTCGCCGTCCATGAACACCAGGTAGTCGGCGTCGGTGCGGGCGGCGCACAGGTTGCGCGCGCGCGCGATGGTGAAGCCGGTGTCCGGGTGCCAGACATGGCGCACGCGGCAGGCGAAGTCGGGCAGGCCGTCACGCATCGCCTGCACGTTCTCGGGGCGGGACCCGTCGTCCGCGATCAGCACCTCGTGTCGGTGTGCGTCGCACTGGGGCGCCAGGCCGCGCAGCACTTCCAGGAGCGCGTCGACCCGGTTGTAGGTGAGCACGATGAACGCGGTCTTCATCGTCACGACGAAGCGCCTTCCCGCTGCAGCAGCCAGAGCTTGAGGTAGCGGTAGTAGGTGCCCTCGGCATGGGCGATCGCCAGGGCCAGGCCCAGCCGCCCGTCGAGAAACCCCAGGCGCAGCACGTAGGTGCGCAGGAAGGCCCACAGGCCATGGGCCAGGGCCGAGCCCAGCGAGCCGCGCCGGCCTTCGGCGAGCATCTTGCGCGCGCCGGCCGTGGAGTAGCTGTTGGCCTTGTCCAGCACGCTCTCCAGGGTGCGGAAGCTCTCGTGCAGCAGGTCGTTGCGCAGCTGCGCGGGCCGGCCCTGCACCACCACCCGCTCATGCACCAGGTCGTCGGAGAAGCGGGCCGAGCCACGGCGGAACAGGCGCGTCACGCGGTCCGGATACCAGCCGGAATGGGCCATGAACTGGCCGCAGAAGCTGGAACGGCGCGGCATGCTCCAGGCATCGGCCGCCGACGCGCCCGTGCTCAGCACGGCGAGGATCTCTTCACGCAGGGCGGGGGTCACGCGTTCGTCGGCGTCGATGGACAGCACCCAGGGCTGGGTGGCGAGGTCGAGGGCGCGGTTCTTCTGCGGCCCGAAGCCCGGCCAGTCCGGCGTGACGACCACGCGGGCGCCGGCCGCCTGGGCCAGCGCCACGGTGTCGTCGGTGCTGCCGCAGTCCACCACGACCACTTCGCGCGCAAAGCCGACGCTGGCCAGGCACTCGGGGAGGTTGGCCTGCTCGTTGCGCGTGATGACGATGACGCTGAGCTCGGCCTTGGGGGACGGTTGGCCCGCAGAATCGCCGGATAATCCAAGCATGAGCCCTGATTATGCCCGCGCGTTCCCCTGTGCCTGAAGCGGATCAGGGCGTCCAGGCGCCGCCGCCGCCGCCTGTGGCCGCGCCCGAAATGCGGCTCGTCGACCGGGTGCGCCGCGTCTTCCCGTACATCGCCCATGTGCGCCGCTACTGGCTGGTGGTGCTGGCTGCCACGGTGGTGGGCGCGGCGACCGAGCCGGCCGTGCCGGCCCTGATGAAGCCCCTGCTCGACCAGGGCTTCCAGCGCGACAGCTTCAACCCCTGGCTGGTGCCACTTGCCCTGCTGGGCCTGTTCGGCATCCGCGGGCTGGCCGGCTTCATCGCCGACGTGGCGCTGGCCAAGATCGCCAACGAGGGCATGTTCGCGCTGCGCCGCGCGCTGTTCGATCGCCTGCTGGATGCGCGCATGGACCTGTTCGCGCGCGAGACGGCCAGCTCGCTCTCCAACGCCATCGTGCAGGAGGTGCAGAACGGCTTCAACCTGCTCGTCAACGCCCTCACGGCGCTGGTGAAGGACAGCCTGGCGCTGGCGGCGCTGCTGATCTACCTGCTGTACCTGAACTGGCAGCTCACGCTGGTGGTGGGCCTGATGGCGCCGGCGGTGGCCTGGCTGATGCGCACGGCCTCGCGCCGGCTGTACCGCCTGGCCAAGAGCAGCCAGGCCGCCACCATCGACCTGACCTACGCGGTCGAGGAGAACGTGCTGGCCAACCGCATGGTGCGGCTGCACGGCGCGCAAGAGGCGCAGGCCGGGCGCTTCGGCGCGCTCAGCCTCACGCTGCGCCGCCTGGCGATGAAGTCGGCGGTGGCGCAGGCCCTGATCACCCCCACCATGCACATGCTGGCGGCGGCGGCGCTGTCGATCGTGATCGTCATCGCGCTGCTGCAAAGCGGCGACGGCATGACGGTGGGCGGCTTCGCCTCCTTCGTCGCCGCGATGCTGATGCTGATCGCGCCGGTGAAGCGCCTGTCGGAAGTGACCAGCCCGATCGCGCGTGCCCTGGCCGCGCTGGAGCGCTCGTTCGACCTGGTGGAGCACACGCCGAAGGAAACCAGCGGCGGCTACGCACCGGACCGCGCGCAGGGCCACATCGCGCTGCAGGGCGTGGGCGTGTCCTATCCCGGCGGCGGGCGGCCCGCGCTGCACGACGTGTCGATGGAGGTGCGGCCGGGCGAGGTGATCGCGCTGGTGGGGCCCTCGGGCTCCGGCAAGACCACGCTCGCCAACCTGATGCCGCGCTTCGTGGCGCCCACCGAAGGCCGGGTGCTGCTGGACGGCCATGCCCTGCCCGACTGGAACCTGCACGCGCTGCGGCGCCAGTTCGCCATGGTGAGCCAGGACGTGGTGATGTTCAACGACACGCTGGCGGCCAACGTGGCGCTGGGCACCGACATCGACCGCGCCCGCGTGCTGCGCGCCCTGGAGGCCGCCAACCTGGGCATGATGGTGACGCAGTTGTCGCAGGGCATCGACACGCCGGTGGGCCACAACGCCACCACGCTCTCCGGTGGCCAGCGGCAGCGCCTCGCGATTGCCCGCGCGCTGTACAAGGACGCACCGGTGCTGATCCTGGACGAAGCCACCTCGGCGCTGGACAACGAGTCCGAGCGCATGGTGCAGGAGGCCCTGCGCCGGCTGATGGCCGGGCGCACCACGCTCATCATCGCGCACCGTCTCTCCACCATCGAGCACGCCGACCGCGTGGCCGTGCTCGACCACGGCCGGCTGGCCGAACTGGGCACCCACGCAGAGCTGATGCGCCGCGGCGGCCTGTATGCACGGCTGCATGCCCTGCATGAAAGCGAGGAAGCAGCGGCGTGAGCGGCCCGGCCGACCCGGTGCAGGCAGACGCGGCGCCCCTGAACGGGGCGGAGCGTGCGTGGCACGCGGCGCTGCCGCGGCTGCTGGCCACGTTCGGCTTCTTCATTCCCTTCTCCACTGCCGGCACGAGCATCGGCATGGCCATCATGCTGCTCATGGGGGCGCCGGTGGCCGCGCGCCTCTGGCGGCTCACCCCCTGGCGCGATCCGATGGTGGCGGTGGGCCTGGTGCTGCTGGCCTGGATCGCCGCGCGCACCTGGCTGGGCGAGGCCTGGGGGCCGCAGGCGCTGAGCGAGGTGAACCGCTACCACGAGCTGCTGTTCCTGCCGGTGCTGCTGGCCCTGCTGCAGCTCAGCCGGAGGCGCGATGCGCTGCTGCTCGGCATGGTCGCGGGCGCGCTGGTGCTTGCCCTGCTCTACTGGCTGGCGCCGCTGATCCCTTCGGCGGGCCAGTTCCTGCACCTGCGCCGCATCTCGGCCGGCTTCAGTTTCGGCCTGTGCGCCTTCGTGCTGCTGGAGCGCGCGCGGCAGGGCGAGGGCACCGCCTGGTTCAACCGGGGCGCGGCCCTGTTTCTGGCGCTGACCGTGGTGTTCATGATCGATTCCCGCACCGGCCACATCGCCCTGCTGGTGCTGCTGCCCTTCGCGGCCTGGCGCTCGGCCCCGCAGCGGGCGCGACTGCCGGTTACCGCCGCCATCGTGGCGGCGGGCCTGCTGGCCGTGGCGCTCTCGGGGCCGGTGCGCCAGCGCATCGACGAGACGGTGCGCGAGACGCAGGCCAGCCTGCAGGGGCAGACGCAACTCACCTCCACCGGCGCACGCATCCAGTTGTTCCGCAGCGCGGTGGTGATCGTGATGGAGAGCTGGCCCTGGGGCACCGGCTGGCAGGGCTGGAGCAGCGCCTTCGCCGACCTGACGCGGCGGCGCGGCTACACCAATGAGCAGCTGCTCGGCGCGCACACCGCTGACAACCCGCACAACGAATACCTCATGCAGGCTGGTGCTGGCGGCGCGCCCGCCCTTGCGCTGTTCCTGGCCTGGCTGGCCGTGCCCCTGGTGCGCGGCATCCGCCGCCGTGCCGACCCATGGGCGGGCACGGCGGCCATCGTGACGCTGGCCTTCGCCGTCGCCTGCCTGTTCAACTCGCTGCTGCGCGACTTCATCGAAGGGCATGTGTTCATGGCCCTCATGGCCTGGCTGCTCATGCGGCAGCGGCAGGCCCCACCCTGAGGGCGAGGCGACCGCATGCAGGCGATCCTGGTCGTCATCACCCGCCAGATCGGCGATGTGCTGCTCACCACGCCGCTGGTGCGCGCGGCCCGCGCACTGTGGCCCGGCGCGGCCATCGACGTGCTGGGCCTGGAAGGCACGCTGGGCATGCTCGCGGGCCACCCCGACCTGCGGCAGTGCATCACCGTGCCTGCGCGCACGGGCGTCGCGCAGGCCGCGCATCTCGCGCGGCGGCTCTGGCAGCGCTATGACCTGGCCCTGGTGGCGGACCCCGGCGATCGCGCGCACCTGATCGGCGCCATCGCCGCGCGCGAGCGCAGCGGCCTGCTGCCCGCGACCAGCGGCAGCAACTGGTGGAAACGACGGCTGCTGCGGCACGCGGTCACGAGCGGTGGTGACTTGTCCGAGGTGCACGTGGTGCGCGAGAAGCTGGCCCTGCTCGCGCCCTGGCAGGGCGATGCCCCGCCCCAGCCACCGGCGCTGCAGGCACCCGCCCGTGAGCCCTTGCCCGATGAACTGCGTGCGCAGCTCGCCAAGGGCTACATCGTGATCCACGCGCCCTCGATGTGGACCTACAAGCAATGGCCGCTGGACCACTTTGCCGAGCTGATCGGCCTGCTCACGCTGGCCGGCCGCCAGGTGGTGCTGACCGGCGGACCCGGCGCGAGCGACCGGCTGGCCGTGGCCGCGCTGACGAACGCCGCGGCGTCCGGGCAGGTGCTGGATGCCGGCGTGCTGCGCTTCGGCCAGGTGGCCGCGCTGATCGCCGGTGCCGCGCTGTACATCGGCCCCGACACCTCCGTCTCGCATCTCGCCGCGGCCTGCGGCGTGCCGGTGCTCGCGATCTTCGGGCCCACGAATCCGCAACGCTGGGCGCCGTGGCCGGGTGAAGCGGCCGGGCCGACCGTGTTCGCGCGGCAGGCGACCGTGCAGACCCTCGGCCGGATCACGCTGATGCAGGCGGCCCTGCCCTGCGTGCCGTGTGGCAAGGCCGGCTGCGAGGACCACCGCGAAAGCCGGTCCGATTGCCTGCTGACGATCCGGCCCGAGCGGGTGGCGCAGCAGGCGCTGGCCCTGCTGGCTGCGCAGGGCACGTCGGCACCGCGCTGAGCGTCCTCGCGTTCAGCCGAACAGGCCCACCGGCGCGCGTGCCGGCATGCCGGGCAGCACGGTGGCCAGCTGACCGTCCTTCAGCCGGAAGCGCCGCTCCAGGATGTCGGCCACGATGTCGCGGAAGTCGGTGGTGATGGCGAGATCACGGCCTTCATGCAGCGCCGCGGCGTCCAGCCCGGGCCAGCGACCGAACACGCGACCCCCGCGCACGCCACCCCCCAGCACCATCGCGACGTTGCCATGACCATGGTCCGTGCCGCCGGTTCCGTTCTGGCGCACGGTGCGGCCGAACTCGGAGAGCACGAGGATGGTGGTGGCGCCGATCTGCTCGCCGAGTGCACGGGCCAGTTCATCGAGGCCTTGCGCCAACAGCGCGAAGCGGTTGGCGAGCGCGCCGCGCCCCGCGCCCTGGTTGGCGTGGGTGTCCCAGCCACCGACCGGCACGAAGGCGAGCCGCACCCGTGCATCGCGCGCCATCAGCGTGCCCAGGCGGGCCATGTCGGCCGCCAGGCCCGACAGGGGCAACGCGCCCGCATCGGCCGCGCGGTCGTCGCTGGCGAGCACGTCCATCATCTCGCGCCGTGTCGCCAGTGCCTCCCGCACGGTGCGGCTGAGGGCATCGTCACCGGCGTAGAGCCGCGTGAAGGCCTGGGCGATCTCGGGCCGGTCCACGGCGGTGGGCGCGGTGGCCTGGCGACCGGTGGACAGGGCGGCAATGGGCGCCGCGCCGCTCAGGATGCGCGGCATGGCCGGCCCCAGGCCCACCACCTGCAGCCGCTGTGCGGCGGGCGCGGCCTGGCCGCCAGCGAGCACACCGGCCAGGCGGTTGAGCCAGCCATCGGCCGTGCGCTTCACGCCGGGCGTGCCGGACTCCATGTAGTCCTGGGCATCGAAGTGCGACCGTGTTCCGTCGTGCGAGCCGCTGGCGTGGACGAAGGCGAGCCGTCCTGAATCGAAGTAGGGCCGCATGGGCGCGAACGCCGGGTGCAGGCCGAAGCGTGCGTCGAGCGGCAGCACGCCATCGGCCTCGCCAGGGCCAGCGATGGCAATCGTGGGGCGTGATTCGCGATAGGCCGCCTCTCCGTGCGGCACCACCAGCGACAGGCCGTCCAGTGCGCCGCGCAGCAGGACGACGACCAGCCGTGGCGCCTCGGGGGCGGCCACCTGGGCGCGCGCGACTCGCACGCCGGTGGCCAGGAGGCTGGTCGCCGCGGCCACCTGCAGAAGCCAGCGGCGATGGGGGTCTGGCGCGTGCACGGGACTCATCACCCTGCCCTCAGCGGTTCATCATGCCGGGGCCGGCCAGCAACAGGGCGGCCGCCACGACGGGCTGGTGCCGGTTCGCCAGGACCTCGTCACGCGTGGCGGGCGTGACAAGGGGACCGAGGCCGCTGATCCAGGCCTGCAGCGCGACCATGGATCGCTCGGGATCGGCCTGTCGCGCCCGGGCGAGCTGGGTGGCGAACTGGATGCGCTTGTTCAGGCCCTCCGGGTTGAGCCAGGCCGCGGCCGTGTGCCGCCAGCCGTCGGGCGTGGGGCAGCCGTAGAGCGGCATGCCTTGCGCGGCCAGGGCCCCTGCCAGACCCAGCACGTTGGCGGGGACCATGCCCGCGGCGCGCACTGCCGACAGGGTGTACTGATAGGGCGTCTTGAACTTGGCGCCCATCGTGTCGGGCGACCAGAAGGCGTCGCTCGTGAACAGGGCACGCAGCACCGGCACGATCTGGCCATCCTCGCGCAGGTAGACCAGGGCCAGGTGGTCCACCAGGGCGGCATCCGGCTGGTCTGCCACGAAATGTTGCGCCAGCTTGAACGCCATGTGCCTTGCGGTGGCCGGATGGGCCGCCAGCACCGCAAGCGCATGGTCGCCCTCGGCCTTGCCGCGGGCCGTGACGGACTGCCCGAGCCAGACCTTGGGGCCGTCGTCGTGCACGCGCGCGTTGAAGCGGAATCCAGGCCGCGAGGACGTTGTGGCGTCGGGGTCCGGGCCGCCTGCGACGCGCTGCTGCACCGGCTGCAGCGTCCAGCCGGTGAGCATGCGCGCCAGCGTGGTCACGTCGGCCTGCGTGTAGCCGCCATCCACGCCCAGCGTGTGCAGCTCCATCAGTTCGCGCGCGTAGTTCTCGTTCAGCCCGCGCGCGCCACCGCGCGAGGCCACGCTCTGCCAGTTGTCCAGGTAGTACAGCATGCCCGGGTGGTGCGCCGTGGCTTGCAACAGATCGGCGAATCGGCCCAGCGCATGGGGGCGGATGGCCTGGTGCTCATAGGGCCCGACCAGCACCCGCATCCAGTTCTTGCCCTGGAACACGTTGAAGTGGTTGAACCAGAAGTCGACCATCACCTCCTGCAGCTGCCACGGGCTCGCCAGCGCGCGCAGCAGGCGTGACTCGAAGGCGGGCAGCTGGTGCTGGCGGACGAAGCGGGCCAGCGGCGTCTGCGACAGGGGCCCGCCCGGCGAGGGCGGCTGCATGTCGGCGGGCTGCATGGCCGCTGCCTGCGCCGCCACCTCCTGCTGGTTCTGCCGGATCTGCACGACCAGTTCACGCACCAGCGCGATCGGGTCGGCCGTCGCCAGGGGCTCCTCCTGCAGGCGGCTGCGCAAGCCTTCCGGCAAGGGCGCAGAACCCGGCGCCAGCTGCTCCTCGACCCAGGCCATGGGGTCGCGCGCCACGTTCGAGAGGTCGCCGGCCCGGGGGCCGAAGCCCAGGCGATTGAGGGCATGAAGGGCCGCGGCCTCACCTCGGCGGGCACTCGAAGCCCATGCCGGCGCGGCGGCCACGGCCGCGGCGGATGCGATCACGAGGGTACGGCGACGGACCATCTGGCTGCTCGGAGTCGTGAAGCCGCAGGGAAGGCGGCTCGCACGCAAGCTTACGACGACGCACAGCAGCCAGGAATGTCTGGCGCGTAAAGACACGCCGCCCAGCGCTACATCAGCACGATGTCGTACTGCTCCTGCCCCATCGCGCTGTCGCTCTGCAGCGAGATCGGCTTGCCGATGAAGTCCGACAGGCCGGCGAGGTGCTGGCTCTCCTCGTCCAGGAACAGCTCGATGACCTTGGGCGAGGCCACCACGCGGTACTCGCGCGGGTTGAACTGGCGCGCCTCGCGCAGGATCTCGCGCAGGATGTCGTAGGCCACGGTGCGCGGCGTGCGCACCGTGCCCTTGCCCTCGCAGGCGGGGCACGGCTCGCACAGCAGGTGCGCCAGCGATTCGCGCGTGCGCTTGCGCGTCATCTCCACCAGGCCCAGCTGCGAGAAGCCGCCGGCCATGGTCTTGACGCGGTCGCGCGCGAGCTGCTTGCGGAACTCTGCCAGCACGGCGTCGCGGTGGTCCTCGCGGGCCATGTCGATGAAGTCCACGATGATGATGCCGCCCAGGTTGCGCAGCCGCAGCTGGCGCGCAATGGCCTGCGCCGCTTCCAGGTTGGTCTTGAAGATCGTGTCGTCGAAGTTGCGGCTGCCGACGAAACCGCCGGTGTTGACGTCCACCGTGGTCAGCGCCTCCGTCTGGTCCACGATCAGGTAGCCGCCGGATTTGAGATCCACCCGGCGGCCCAGCGCGCGGGCGATCTCCTCGTCCACCGCGTACAGGTCGAAGATGGGGCGCTCGCCCTTGTAGAGCTGCAGCTTGGCCGCGGCCTGGGGCATGAACTCCTGCCCGAAGGCGGCCAGCAGGCCGTACTGCTCGCGCGAGTCGATGCGGATGGTCTGCGTCTGGTCCGTCACCAGGTCGCGCAGCACGCGCTGCAGCAGGTTCAGGTCCTGGTGCAGCAGCGAGGGCGGCGGCAGGCGCGTGGCCGACTCGCGGATGCGCGCCCAGGTCTTGCGCAGGTAGGCGATGTCCTCGGCCAGCTCGGTGTCGCTGGCGTCCTCGCCGTTGGTGCGCAGGATGAAGCCGCCGCCGGCCTCGCCCACCAGCTGGCCCAGACGCCGACGCAGGGCCTCGCGCTGATCCGAGGGAATCTTCTGCGACACGCCCAGGTGGTCGTCCTGCGGCAGGAACACCAGCAGCCGCCCCGCGATGCTGATCTGGGTGGAGAGCCGCGCGCCCTTGGTGCCGATCGGGTCCTTGATCACCTGCACCATGAGCGCCTGGCCCTCGAACACCTGCTTCTCGATCGGCACTGGCGGCTGGTTGCGCAGGGCCGAAGGCGGCTCGCCATCGGGCTGGCGCTGCCAGACGTCGGCCACGTGCAGGAAGGCCGCGCGCTCCAGCCCGATGTCGATGAAGGCGGACTGCATGCCGGGCAGCACGCGGGCCACCTTGCCGAGGTACACGTTGCCGACCAGGCCACGTTCGAGCGTGCGCTCGACGTGCAGTTCCTGCACGGCGCCGTGCTCGATGATGGCCACGCGCGTCTCCTGCGGAGACCAGTTGACCAGGATGTCCTGCTGCATGGTGTGCGGATGCCTGTTCTAGATGCGCCAGCCGAACGCGCGCAGCAGTTGCGCCGTCTCGTACAGGGGCAGGCCCATGATGCCCGAATAGCTGCCGCGCATGGAAGCGATGGCGGCCGCCGCACGGCCCTGCACGGCGTAGGCGCCGGCCTTGCCCATGGGCTCGCCGCTGGCCACGTAGGCGCGGATCTGCGCCGGCGTCCACGCGGCGAAGGTGACCTGCGAGACGCTCAGTGCCGCTTGCTGCCGCCGGCCCTGCTGCACGGCCACTGCCGTCAGCACGCGGTGCGTCGCGCCGGAGAGCTGCCGCAGCATGCGCGCCGCATCGGCGGCATCAGCCGGCTTGCCCAGGATCGTGCGGCCCAGGGCCACGGTGGTGTCGGCGCACAGCACCGGCGCCGGCGGCAGCCCGCGGGCCTTGAGCCGGGTCACGGCCGCCTGCAGCTTGAGCGCGGTGACGCGCTGCACGTAGCGCGCCGGGCTCTCGCCGGCCAGCACGGCCTCCAGTGACTCGGCGTCCTCGCCGGGCTCGGGCAGCAGCAGCTCGTGCCGCACGCCCAGCTGGTCGAGCAGCTGGCGCCGGCGCGGGCTCTGGGAGGCGAGGTAGATGAAGGCAGGCTGGCTCATTCGCGGTGATAAGGATGCCCGGCGTTGATGGACCAGGCGCGGTACAGCTGCTCCACCAGCAGCACCCGCACCATGGCGTGCGGCAAGGTCAGGTCCGACAGGCGGATGCGCTCATGGGCGGCCTGGCGGAACGCGGGATCCAGGCCGTCCGGCCCGCCGATCACCAGGGCGACCGCCTCGTTCTCCAGCGGCCAGGCCTTCAGCTTGGCGGCCAGGGCCATGGTGCCGAGCGCCGTGCCACGCTCATCCAGCGCCACGACGCGAGCGCCCCTGGGGATGGCGGCCTCGATGCGTTCGCGCTCGGCGGCCTGCAGCGTGGCCACGGTCTTGGAGCCGCGCGGCTCGGTCTTCACGGCCTTCAATTCCAGCCGCAGCTCGGGCGGGAAGCGCTTGGCGTAGTCATCCCAGGCGGTCTGGGCCCAATCCGGCACGCGCTGGCCGACGGCGACCACCAGCAGGCGCATGGGTCTGGTCGGGGGGAATCAGCCCTTGCGGGCCGGTGCCTTGGCGGGGGCCTTCTTCGCAGCGGGTGCCTTGGCGGGTGCTGCCTTGGCGGGTGCTGCCTTGGCTGGTGCTGCCTTGGCGGGTGCCGGCTTCGTGGCAGCGGCCTTTGCGACCGCGGTGCGCGCCGACGGCGCCTTGGCGGCGGCCTTCTTCGCGGCCGGCGCCTTGGCCGCGGGCTTGCGCGCGGCCGCCTTGGCGCTTTCTGCCTTGGCGGCGCGCTCCGCCGTCTTCACCGCGCTGCTGCGCCGCAGCGACGGGGCCTCGGCCTTCTTCGCCGCGGGCGCGACCTTGGGGGCGGGCTGGGCCGGCTTGGGCGCGCCCAGCTTCAGGCGCACCGGCTTCTCGCCCCAGATCTCTTCCAGGTTGTAGTACTGGCGGATGGCTGGCTGCATGACGTGAGCCACGGCCGCACCGCAATCCACGATGATCCACTCCCCGTTCTCCTCACCCTCGATGCGTGGCTTGGGAAAGCCCGCTTCCCGGACGGCATCCACCACGCTGGAGGCGAGCGCCTTGGTCTGCCGGTTCGAGGTGCCGGCTGCGATGACCACGCGCTCGAACAGCGGCGACAGATGCTCGGTGTTGAAGACCACGATGTCCTGGCCTTTCACGTCCTCCAGGCCTTCGACGATGGCCCGCTGCAGTTTCTGGATGTCTTTCTTGACGGTGGAGTCTTGCGTCATCAGGGGGTGCGATAGAGGTGATGTTGATCAATATAGCTGGCAACGGCCGCGCCAACCAGCGGGGTGACCTCCTGGCCGGCGGCCAGGCTGGCGCGGATGTCGGTGGCACTCTCGGGCATGGCGGGCAGGTCGAGCGGGTGCACGCGCACGCCCGG
>NZ_JAYRZR010000058.1:0-24640 GCF_041916345.1 Ramlibacter sp. | reverse complement strand
TAGCCGTAGGCCAGGTTGAACATCGAGTAGTTCAGGCTGTGGAAGCCGGCCAGCGTGATGAACTGGAACTTGTAGCCCATGGCGCCCAGCTCCTTCTGGAACTTGGCGATGGTGGCGTCGTCCAGGTTCTTCTTCCAGTTGAAGGACGGCGAGCAGTTGTAGGCCAGCAGCTTGCCGGGGAACTTGGCGTGGATCGCGTCGGCGAACTGCTTGGCGAAGGCCAGGTCGGGCGTGCCGGTCTCGCACCAGATCAGGTCGGCGTACTCGGCATAGGCCAGGCCGCGGCTGATGGCCTGCTCCACGCCATTGCGACTGCGGAAGAAGCCTTCCACCGTGCGCTCGCCGGTGAAGAAGGGCTTGTCGTTGTCGTCGACGTCGGTGGTCACCAGGTCGGCGGCCTCGGCGTCGGTACGGGCCAGCAGGATGGTGGGCGTGCCCATCACATCGGCGGCCAGGCGGGCGGCGACGAGCTTGGAGACCGCCTCACGCGTGGGCACCAGCACCTTGCCACCCATGTGGCCGCACTTCTTGGCGGCGGCCAGCTGGTCCTCGAAGTGCACGCCAGCGGCGCCCGCCTCGATCATGGCCTTCATCAGTTCGAAGGCGTTCAGCACGCCGCCGAAGCCGGCTTCGGCATCGGCCACGATGGGGGCAAAGTAGTCGATGAAGCCTTCATCGCCGGGGCCCTTGCCTTCGCTCCACTGGATCTGGTCGGCGCGGGTGAAGGTGGCGTTGATCTTCTTCACGACCTTCGGCACGGAGTCCACCGAGTACAGCGACTGGTCGGGATACATCTCGCCATTGCTGTTGGCGTCGCCCGCGACCTGCCAGCCGGAGAGGTAGATCGCCTTCAGGCCGGCCTTGACCTGCTGCATGGCCTGGTTGCCGGTCAGCGCGCCGAGGGAGTTGACGAACGGCTCGGTGTTGATCAGGTTCCACAGCTTCTCGGCGCCGCGCTTGGCCAGCGTGTGCTCCACCTGCAGCGAGCCGCGCAGGCGCACGACGTCGGCGGCCGTGTAGCCGCGCTTGATGCCCTTCCAGCGCGGGTTCTCCGCCCAGTCCTTCTCGAGGGCGGCGATCTGCTGTTCGCGGGTCAGGTGGGTCCAGTTGCTCATGGGTTCACTCCAGGGTTGATGTCAAAACCGTTGCGGCCCGCTGCGTGATGCAAGTGCGGTGCCGATGAGTGAACTGTAGTCTTGTAGAAGACCTTTGTCGCGTCTTATGTCTTATAGAAGAGACAAAATTTAGAGCATGTAAATCAACAACTTGCAATTTTCATTCCGCAAAATGAAATCTGCTTTCTTGTATTGAGAAATTTTGCGGCGCTGCATCAAGTCTATTTTTCATGATGCGAAAGACGTTTCATGATGCGTAAAAAGCCATCCAGTCGCCGTGTGCCAGGGGCGGGCGTCCGCGCACCCTTTCGGGGTTGATCTCGTAGACGAGGCACGCCCGCTGATGGCCGGCGACGTGCACCGCTACGTCGCGCTTGAAATACTCGCTGTCCGGCGCAGGCCGGATCTCCTCGATCTCGTCGAGCCGCGCCTCCAGCGGCGGCGTGATGCGGTAGACCTCGCCCACCACCTCGATCGCGTCCTCGCCCCCGAGCAGCAGGCCCGGATACCAGCCCAATGGGTACAGGCGGCCTCGCAGGCTGGCCGTCCCGACGAACACCGGCGCGGGCTGCAGGCGGTTGATGTCGTTGCGGCCGCCGCGGCGCAGGGTGCCGTAGACGAACACGAGGCGGTCGGGGGCTTCGGGCATGATCGCGCGCTGGATGTCACACGCGCCGCATTGTCGATGAGCTTCACACCGAGCCGGCCCCTCGCCTATGCGTGCCTGGCCCTGAGCATGTCGCTGGTCGGAAGCTACGTGGCGCTGTCCAAGCCGCTCGCGGCGGCCATCCCGGTCTTCCTGCTCGCGTGGCTGCGCTTCGGCATCGGCGGGCTGGCCATGCTGCACTGGCTGCGCAAGCCCGCGAACGAGCCGCCCCTCACGCCGCGCGTGCGCGGCCTGCTGTTCCTGGAGTCGTTCCTCGGCAACTTCCTGTTCTCGATCTGCATGCTCTACGGCGTGAGCCTGACCAGCGCCGTCTCCGCCGGCGTCATCATGGCCGCGATCCCGGCCGTGGTGGCGCTCCTGAGCGGCGTCTTCCTGCGCGAGCCGATCACGGCACGCATCTGGGCCGCCATCGCCTGCTCGGCGCTGGGCATCGGCCTGATGGCCTTCGGCCGTCCCGCGGACCCTGGCGCCGGCAGCGCGCCGGTCGGTGACGCCTCATGGGCCTGGCTGGGCAACCTGCTGGTCTTTGCGGCCGTCGTGTGCGAAGCGTCCTATGCCGTCATCGGCAAGGCCCTCACCGGCGCGATGGGCCCGAAGCGCATCACCTCGCTCATCAACCTGTGGGGCTTCGCGCTCGTCACGCCCTTCGGGCTGTACGCGGCGTGGCGCTTCGACTTCGGGTCGGTGCAGCCCGGCATCTGGACGCTGCTGGTGTTCTACGCGCTCGCCGCCAGCGTGTGGACGGTGTGGCTCTGGATGACCGGCCTCAAGGTCGTGCCCGCTGCGCAGGCAGGCGTGTTCACGGTGATGCTGCCTGTCAGCGCCGCCGCGGTCGGGGTGGTATTCCTCGGGGAGTCGCTCGGTGCCCTGCAGGTCACCGCGTTCGTCGCCGCACTCGCCGGCGTGCTGCTCGCGACCCTGCCCGTCAGATCAGGCGCCGGTCACTGAGGGCGATGCCGTCCTCGTCGGCGTAGAGCCAGTCCCCCGGCCGCACGGCGACGCCCTGGATCGTGACCGGCAGGTCGCGCTGGCCCTCGTTGCGCTTCATCGAGCGCTGCGGCATCAGCGCCAGCGCGTGCACCGCCAGACCGCAGGCGCGCAGCTCGGCCACGTCGCGCACCGCGCCATCCACGACGATGCCGGCCCAGCCGTTGCGGGCGGCGGCCAGCGCCAGGTTGCCGCCCACCAGCGCACGACGCACCGAGGCACCGCCGTCGACCACCAGCACGCGGCCCTCGCCCGGGGACTCCACGGCCTCCTTCACGCGCGAGTTGTCCTCGAAGCACCGCACGGTGGCCACCGGGCCGGCGAACGCCACCGCAGCGCCGAAATTGCGGAACACGGGCGGCAGCGGGCGCACCACGGGCGGATCGGACTTCTCGTGCGCGTCGCACAGGTCGCAGGTGCTGAATGCGGGCTGGCTCATCGGCCGGTCACCTTTCGTATGGCGGGTTTGATGTTCTCGCGGCGCGCCGGCAGCACCGGCGCGTCTTCGCGCGGTGCGTTCAGCACGATGGCGGTCGAGGTCTCGCCAAGCATACAGAAGCGCGTGACCACCGCGTCCAGGTGCTCCACGTCGATCACCGCGATCTCCAGGATCCAGCTGTCCTCGCCGGTGACGTTGAAGGCGTTCACCACCTCCGGCGTCTGCTCGATCAGCTTGACCACCCGCGCGTACTCCACGCGCCCCACCCTCACGATGGCGCGGATGCCGTAGCCCAGCCGGAGGTAGTCCACACGGGCGTGGTAGCCGCGGATGATGCCCGCCAACTCCAGCTTGCGCACGCGCTCGGTCACCGCGGGCTGGGACAGGTGCACCCGGCGGCCCAGCTCCGCCATGGTGATGCGCGCGTCGCGCTGCAGTTCGGCGAGGATGCGCGCGTCGTAGGCGTCCAGATCCTGGATTTCGGTCGGCATGGTCTTTGGCCTTGAATCTGAAGGTGAATCGGTTTTGAAGCCTTGAATGATGCATGGAACATCACCGGCGGACAACCTACGATCAAGGCCATGACATCGTTCACGCTGAACCTGCGCCCGATCGGCGCGCCCTCGCTGCTGCTGCCGGCGCTGCTGGCGTGCTACCTGGTGTGGGGCTCCACCTACCTGGCGATCCGGTTCGCGCTGGAGAGCCTGCCGCCCTTCCTGCAGATGGGCACGCGCTTCCTGGCCGCGGGGCTGCTGCTGATGGCATGGGTCGCGTGGCGCGCGCGGCAGCCCGGTGCCGTCGTGCGGCTGCCCACGTTGCGCGAGTGGCGCCATGCCTTGGTCGTGGGCAGCCTGATGCTCGGCGGCGGCATGGGCCTGACCGCCAGCGCCGGGCAGCACGTCGCCTCCGGTCTGGTCGCCGCCTTCGTCGCGGTGGTGCCGCTGCTCGTCTGCGGCTGGGGCCTGCTGGCGGGGCGCCGGCCCTCGCGGCTGGAGTGGCTGGGCATGGCCACGGGTCTCGCCGGCGTGGTGCTGCTGGCGCGCGGCGCCGGCTTCGCGGCCTCGCCGCAGGGCGTGGCCTGCATGGTCGGTGCCACGCTGACCTGGTCGCTGGGCTCCGTGCTGTCGACGACGCGTCTGCCCCTGGCACCGGGTGCTTCTGGCTTCGCGAGTGAAATGTTGTGTGGTGGCGCGGTGTTGATCGCGATTTCTCTCGCGTTGGGTGAGCAGGCCACATGGCCGCTGGCCCCACGCGCCCTGCTGGCATGGGCCTACCTCGTGGTGTTCGGCTCGCTGATCGCCTTCAGCGCGTACCTGCACCTGCTGGCCCATGCGAGCCCCGCCACCGCCACCAGCTATGCCTTCGTGAACCCGGTGATCGCCCTGCTGCTGGGGGTGTGGCTGGCCGGTGAGACGGTCACCGGCGCCGAGTGGCTGGCCTGCGGCATCACGCTGCTGGGCGTGTTGCTGATCCTCAGAGGGAAAAGCAGCGCGCCGCCCGACTGAAAAAGCAACACGCCCCAATGAAAAAACCCCTTTTTCACTTGGAAACGGGGTTTTTCTCCTTTAGCATCCGCTCTGCCAGCGAGCCGAGTGGGCAGCTGGTGGTTCACATCCACTTCTAGAAGGAAATCAATCATGGCAACTGCAAAGAAGGCGGCGAAGAAGGCGCCGGCAAAGAAGGCGGCTCCGGCCAAGAAGGCGGCCCCCGCGAAGAAGGCGGCCCCGGCCAAGAAGGCCGCTCCCGCGAAGAAGGCCGCTCCGGCCAAGAAGGCGGCCCCCGCGAAGAAGGCCGCTCCGGCCAAGAAGGCAGCCCCCGCTAAGAAGGCCGCGGCCAAGAAGGCCCCCGCGAAGAAGCGCACCCCCAACGCCGCGTTCATGAAGCCGCTGACCCCCAGCGCCGCTCTGGCCGCCGTCGTGGGCGCGAACCCGCTGCCGCGCACGGAAATCGTGAGCAAGCTGTGGGCCTACATCAAGAAGAACAAGCTGCAGGACAGCGTGAACAAGCGCATGGTCAACGCCGACGCCAAGCTGAAGGAACTCTTCGGCAAGGCCCAGGTGTCCATGTTCGAGATGGCTGGCCTGATCGGCAAGCACGTCAAGTAAGCACTGCCCCGCGCAGCGCACGAAGGCCGGCATCTGCCGGCCTTTTTTGTGCCCGCGCGCCGCGCACGGAGGCTTCAGCGCCGCGCCGTCACTGCTTTGTCTTGAGCGCCGCCTGGCGAATGCCGTCGAGCGTGCCGCGCGTCGTGATCACCTCCGGATCCAGCATCACCTCGATCAGCGTGCCTGTCTCGCGTGCCAGGGCCGCCAGCAACTCAGGCTCGAACTCGGCGGTGCGCGTGATCCGCACGCCCGCGTAGCCATAGGCCCGCGCGAGCGCCGCGAAGTCGGGGTTGGCCAGGGTGCTGCCCTGCACGTTGCCGGGAAACTCGCGCTCCTGATGCATGCGGATGGTGCCGTACATCCCGTTGTTCAGCAGCACGATGATCGACTTGCCGCCGAACTGGGCGGCCGTTGCCAGCTCCTGCCCGTTCATGAGGAAGTCGCCGTCGCCCGCGATGGTGAAGGCCGTGCGGCCACTCACCAGGTTCGCCGCGATGCCCGCGGGCACGCCGTAGCCCATGGACCCGACCGTGGGCGCCAGCTGCGTCTTCAGTCCCTTGGCCAGGCCGTGGTGACGGAAGAAGCGATGCACCCACGAGGCGAAGTTGCCGGCCCCGTTGGTGAGCACCGCGTCCTCGGGCAGATGCCGCTTCAGCACGCCCACGATGGCCGGCATGTCGATGTCACCCGGCAGCGCCTGCGGCACCAGGTTCGCTTCATAGTCGGCGTGCGCGGCCTCGGCCCACTCGGCCCACGGCAGCTCGGGCGGCGCCGTCAGCACCTCCAGCGAGCGCGCCGCCGCATTCATCGTCGCGCAGATCGCGAGATCCGCCTGGTACACACGGTTCAGCTCCTCGGCACTGGCATGCACGTGCACCAGCTTCTGCACCGGACGCGGCGGCTTGAGCAGCGTGTAGCCGCCGGTCGTCATCTCCCCCAGCCGCGGGCCGAGGGCGAGGATGAGATCGGCCTCGCGGATGCGGGCGGCCAGCTTCGGGTTGATGCCGATGCCCACATCCCCCGCGTACAGGGGATGGTGGTTGTCGAAGGTGTCCTGGAAGCGGAAGGCATTGCCGACCGGCAGACGCCAGTTCTCCGCGAAGCGCTGCAGCGCCTGCGCGGCCTGCGGCGTCCAGCCGCCGCCACCCGCGATGACGAAGGGTCGGCGCGCCGCCAGCAGCATCTCGCGCAGCGTGCGCAGGGCACCAGGGTCGGCCCAGGCCTGCACCGGCTCGACGCGGGGCAGCGGACGCGCCTGCACGGGGCGTGTGAGCATGTCCTCCGGCAGCACCACCACCACCGGTCCCGGGCGGCCGTTCATCGCAGTGGCGAACGCACGGGCCACGTACTCGGGGATGCGCTCGGCATCGTCGATGCGCTCCACCCGCTTCGCCATGCCCTTGGTGCTGGGCCCGAAGAAGCTGGTGTACTCCACCTCCTGGAAGGCCTCGCGGTCACGCTGGTCACCGGCCACGTCGCCCACGAACAGCACCATCGGCGTCGAGTCCTGGAAGGCCGTGTGCACGCCGATGGAAGCATTGGTGGCGCCCGGCCCGCGCGTGACGAAGCACACGCCCGGGCGGCCCGTCAGCTTGCCCACACCCTCGGCCATGAAGGCGGCGCCGCCCTCCTGCCGGTTGATGATGAAGCGGATGTGGTCGCGATACTGGTGGAAGCCGTCCAGCACCGCGAGGTAGCTCTCGCCCGGCACGCCGAAGGCATGCGTGACGCCTTGCGCCACCAGGCATTCGACGAGAAGATGGCCCGCCAGCTGCGGCTTCGGTTCGCTCATGGCTTGACTCAATTAACGATCGAGTGAATTATTGATCCATGGCCAGAGACCCTGCCCCAGCCGGCGAAGAGCGCCTGCGTGATGCCGACCGCTCCCAGAGCACCATCTTAGCGGCGGCCCGCGACGAGTTCGCCGAGTTCGGGCTGGGCGGCGCCCGCATGGACCGCATCGCCGAGCGCGCCGGGCTCAACAAGCGGCTGATCTACTACTACTTCGCCGACAAGGAACACCTGTTCCAGGCGGTGCTGGAGCAGGCCTACCGCGACATCCGCGCGGAGGAGGCACGGCTGCACCTGACGGATCTGGAGCCGGCCACCGCCGTGCGCCGGCTGATCGAGTTCACCTGGAACTACTACCTCGCGCACCCCGAGTTCATGACGCTGTTGAACAGCGCCAACCTGCACCGCGCGCGGCACCTGGCCGGCTCGCAGCGCGCGCGTGACCTGAACTCGCCGCTGGTGGAGACGCTCGCCGCAGTGCTGGAGCGCGGCCGCCGCGAGGGCAGCTTCCGCGGCGGTGTGGATCCGGTGCAGCTCTACGTCTCGATCGCCGGCCTGAGCTACTTCTACCTCTCCAACAACCACACCCTGTCGGCCATCTTCGGCCGTGACCTGATGACGACCAAGGCCCGCAACGAGCGCCTCTCGCACATGTGCGACGTCATCCTCGGCTACCTGCTGCGCGACTGAGCGCAGGCCCCGGCCCGCGCGACGCACGGCGGGGGCTTGCACCCGCCCGGGTGCGCCCTATAATTCACCAGACAGTGAATTAGAACCTCAACCGGACACACCCATGCCCATCCCCACCACCCGTCGCCTCGCCTGCGCCGCCCTGCTGGGCCTGGCGCTTCCCTTCGCCGTGCAGGCCCAGCAGGGCTATCCCAGCCGGCCCATCAAGGTGATCGTGCCCTTCCCGGCCGGCAGCACCACGGACATCATCGCGCGCGCCATCACCGACAAGATGTCGCAGAGCATGGGCCAGCAGCTGGTGGTGGAGAACCGCGCCGGCGCCAGCGGCACCATCGGTCAGGCCGCCGCGGCCGCCGCGGCGCCGGACGGCTACACGATCATGGTGCACTCGTCGTCGCACACGGTCAGCCCGCACACCTTCGCCAAGCTGCCGTTCGACACGCAGGCCGATTTCGCCGGCGTGACGCCGATCTCCTCCACGCCCAACGTGCTGGTGATCTCGCCCGCCAAGAACATCCGCACGCTGCAGCAGCTGCTGGCCGCGGCACGCGCCAAGCCCGGTTCGATGAACTTCGCCTCCGCCGGCCAGGGCAGCGCCACCCACCTCAACGCCGAGAAGTTCAAGCTGGCCGCGAAGATCGAGGCCCAGAACATCCCGTTCAAGGGCTCGGCCGAGGCGGTGACCGAGGTGATGGCGGGTCGCGTGGACTACTACTTCTCGCCCATCGCGCCGGTGATCGGACAGATCCGCAATGGCCAGCTGCTGCCGCTGGCGGTGGGCTCGCCCAAGCGCGCGGCGGCGCTGCCTGACGTGCCCACCACCGCCGAGGCCGGCGTGCCGGGCTCCGAGTTCAACTTCTGGATCGGCATGTTCGCGCCGGCCAAGACGCCGCGCGAGATCGTGCAGCGCCTGCACGACGAGGTGGTGAAGGCGCTGGCCACACCCGAGGTCAAGGAGCGCTTCACGACGCTGGGCGCGGACGCCTGGACGATGGAGCCGGCGCAGTTCGACGCCTACATCCGTGAAGAGATCCGTGGCAACGCCGCGCTGGTGAAGGCCGCCGGCCTCGAAGTGCAGAAGTAAGGCCGCGCCATGCCCACGCAACGTCTCGGGATCATCATGCACGGCGTCACCGGACGCATGGGCATGAACCAGCACCTGATCCGGTCCATCGTCGCCATCCGCAACCAGGGCGGCGTCGCGCTCGCCAACGGGGACCGCGTCATGCCCGACCCGATCCTCATCGGCCGCAACGCCGAGAAGATCGAGGCCCTGGCCCGCGCCCACGGCATCGCCCGCTGGGGAACGAACCTCGAGCAGGCCCTGGCGAACGCGGACGACACCGTGTTCTTCGACGCCGGCACCACCCAGATGCGCCCCACGCTGCTGGCCCAGGCGCTGCGCGCGGGCAAGCATGTGTACTGCGAGAAGCCCATCGCGACCACGCTGGCGGAGGCGATGGACATCGCCCGCACGGCGCAGGTCTCGGGCCTGAAGCACGGCGCGGTGCAGGACAAGCTGTTCCTGCCCGGCCTGCGCAAGCTCGACATGCTGCGCCGCTCGGGCTTCTTCGGCCGCCTGCTCTCGCTGCGGCTGGAGTTCGGCTACTGGGTATTCGAGGGGGACCTGCAGCCGATCCAGCGACCGAGCTGGAACTACCGGGCCGAGGATGGCGGCGGCATGATCCTGGACATGATGTGCCACTGGCGCTACGTGCTGGACAACCTGTTCGGCGAGGTCAAGGCCATCACCTGCCTGGGCGCCACGCACATCCCGCGCCGCTGGGACGAAGCCGGCCAGCCCTACGACGCGACCGCCGACGACGCCGCCTATGCCATCGCGGAGCTGGTCGGGCACAACGGCGAGCCCGTGGTCGCGCAGCTGAACATGTCGTGGGCCACCCGCGTGCGCCGTGATGACCTGGTCACCTTCCATGTGGATGGCACGCACGGCTCCGCCGTGGCGGGCCTCACCGACTGCCGCATCCAGCCGCGCATGGGCACGCCCCGGCCGGTGTGGAACCCCGACGTGAAGCAGCCGATCGACTTCTTCGACCAGTGGCAGCTGATGCCCGACTCGCAGACCTACGACAACGGCTTCAAGCTCCAGTGGGAGCACTTCATCCGCCATGTGGTGGAGGACGCCCCGTACAAGTGGACGCTGCCCGAAGGCGCCAAGGGCGTGCAGCTGGTCGAGGCCGCGCTGCAGAGCTGGCGCGAGCGCCGCTGGGTCGACGTGCCGGCCCTGGGGCTCTGAGAGCGGGACTTTTCATGAGCCTGAGCCTGAAGCTGCCCACCGCTGCCGGTGGGCTGGAGACCTTCACCCTGAGCGGACGCGCGCCAGCGCAGCCTGCGCCGGGCGTGGCCTTCAATCGCATCGCCTACTCGGCCGCGCATGTCGTCGCCGATCCTGTGGCCGCGGCGGACCCGTGGCTGCAGTGCGCCGTGGACTGGGACGCCACCATCGCCTATCGCCAGCGGCTGTGGTCGCTCGGCCTGGGCGTGGCCGAGGCGATGGACACGGCGCAGCGGGGCATGGGCCTGGACTGGCCCACCTCGCTGGAGCTGATCCGCCGCGGCCTGGACGCCGCGCGCGATGTGCCGGGTGCCCGGGTCGCCAGTGGCTGCGGTACGGATCACCTCCTGCCCGAGAACGCGCGTCACGTCGACGACGTGATCCGCGCCTACGAGGAGCAGATGGCCGCCATCGAGGCACTCGGCGGCCGCCTCATCGTGATGGCCAGCCGCGCGCTGGCCCGCGTGGCGCAATCGCCCGCCGACTACGAACGCGTGTACGACCGCATCCTCTCGCAGGCGCGGCAGCCGGTCATCCTGCACTGGCTGGGCGAGATGTTCGATCCGGCGCTGGCGGGCTACTGGGGCACGCGGGACTTGGATGCAGCGATGGACACCGCGCTGGGCATCATCCACGCCCACGCCAGCCAGGTGGACGGCATCAAGATCTCGCTGCTGGACAAGGACAAGGAGATCGCCATGCGACGCCGCCTGCCCGCGGGCGTGCGCATGTACACCGGCGACGACTTCAACTACGCCGAGCTGATCGCCGGCGACGGCCACGGCAGTGATCCGGTGCACGGGCAAAGCGACGCGCTGCTGGGCATCTTCGACGCCATCGCGCCGGCCGCGAGCGCGGCGCTGGGCGAGCTGGCCGCTGGCCGCGTGGACCGCTTCCACGAGATCCTCGGCCCGACCGTCCCCCTGTCGCGCCACATCTTCGCGGCGCCCACGCGCTTCTACAAGACCGGCGTGGTGTTCATGGCCTGGCTCAACGGCCACCAGTCGCACTTCACCATGGTGGGCGGCCAGCAGAGCGCCCGCGGCCTGCTGCACTTCGCGCAGCTGTTCCGCCTGGCCGACGCCGCCCA
The DNA here is from genome assembly GCF_041916345.1 of Ramlibacter sp. Classification (GTDB taxonomy): domain Bacteria; phylum Pseudomonadota; class Gammaproteobacteria; order Burkholderiales; family Burkholderiaceae_C; genus Ramlibacter. Next base: position 13,460 of record NZ_JAYRZR010000058.1, on the reverse strand, counting down.
TCTGCTGGAGCAGCCGGACCTGGCCGTGCGCCGCATGCGCACGCTGCTGGCCCTGCATGGGGTGGAGGGGTAGGCCCTTGCGCGACTTCTCCCGCGATCACGACTGGCTGTCGATCAACACCGCAACGGTGCGGCAGAGCCAGGGCCAGCCGCTGCCGCTGCCGGCCATCCTGGACGCCTGTGCCGCGCTGGGCATCCGCGCCGTCTCGCCCTGGCGGGACCAGGTGCAGGCGGCTGGCCTGGACGCGGTGGCGCGGCAGGTGCGCGCCCTGGGCCTTGCGCTGTCCGGCTACTGCCGCGGCGGCATGTTCCCGGCCGCGGACGCCGAAGGCCTGCGCGCCGCGCGCGACGACAACCGCCGCGCGGTCGATGAGGCCTGCACACTCGGCGCACCCTGCCTGGTGCTGGTCGTCGGCGGCCTGCCGGGCGCCCTGCAAGGGCGCGCCGCGCACAAGGACATCGCCGCGGCGCGCGCGCAGGTGCGCGATGGCATCGCTGAACTGCTGGACTACGCCCGCGCGGCCCGCATGCCCCTGGCCATCGAGCCCTTGCACCCCATGTATGCCGCCGACCGCGCCTGCGTCAACACGATGGAGCAGGCCCTGGACTTGTGCGACGAGCTGGACCCGCTGCGCACCGGCGCGCTCGGCGTGGCGGTGGACGTCTACCACGTGTGGTGGGATCCGAAGCTGGAGCAGCAGATCACCCGCGCCGGCCGCGAGCGGCTGCTGGCCTTCCACGTGTGTGACTGGCTCACGCCGACGACCGACCTGCTGAACGACCGCGGCATGATGGGCGACGGCGTCATCGACATCCCGCGCATCCGGGGCTGGGTGGAGGCGCAGGGCTTCGCGGGCTACAGCGAGGTGGAGATCTTCTCCACCGGCAACTGGTGGCGCCGTGCACATCAGCAGACCTTGGCGACCTGCATCGAGCGACATCGCAGCGCGGTTTGAGGTAGCCGGAGGCGGTTCTGACGCGCAACGGCCAACGCTGGGCTTGCACCCAGCCTGCGCCCTCCGTCCCACCCCAATCCCCGCCCGCCGCACGGGGGATCGCGCCCCCTGCGTTGCATCCGCCGGCCTCCCGATGCAGCATCCCGCCTCATGCGCCGCCGAAGCCTGCTTGCCTCCCCTGCCCTGCTGGCGCCGCTGCTGGCGTCGGCGCAGGGCGCCTTGCCCGCACGCCGCATTCCTTCCAGCGGCGAGACCGTCCCCGTGATCGGCCTCGGCACCTGGATCACCTTCAACGTGGGCCAGGATCCGCCCGAGCGGGCGCGCTGCATCCAGGTGATGAAGGCCTTCTTCGAGGGTGGCGGCCGCGTGATCGACTCCTCGCCGATGTACGGTTCGTCGCAGGGTGTGGTCGGTGAAGGGCTGGCGCGGCTGGGCGCCACCGGACGGGTGTTCTCCGCCGAGAAGGTCTGGACCAGCGGCGACGGCGCCGCGCAGATCGAGGCCACGCGCCGGCTCTGGGGCGTGCCGCGCTTCGACCTGATGCAGGTCCACAACCTGCTGGCCATCGAGCGGCAATTGCCGCTGCTGATGGAGATGAAGGCCCGTGGCGAGGTGCGTCACGTTGGCATCACCACCTCTGAAGGCCGGCGGCATGCCGAGATCGCGCAGACGCTGCGGACGCGCAAGCTGGACTTCGTGCAGCTCAGCTACAACCCGGTGGACCGCGAGGCCGAGTCGGTGCTGCTGCCCCTGGCCGCCGATCGCGGCGTGGCGGTGCTGGTGAACCGCCCCTTCCAGGAGGGCGCGCTGCTGCGCCGCCTGCAGCGGCATCCGTTGCCCGCTTGGGCGGCGGACTCCGGCGCGGCGAGCTGGGCGCAACTGGTGCTGCAGTTCATCCTGGCGCACCCGGCCGTCACGTGCATCATCCCGGCGACCGGCAACGTGGCCCATGTCCGGGAGAACCTCGCCGCGGCGCGCCTGCCCGCGCTGACCGCTGCCCAGCGCCAGCGCATCGCGAGCCACATCGCGTCGCTCTGAGCGGCCGGCGCCCCACACACCCACATGCCCGAGTGGTCCACCTACACCCTGGGCGACTTCCTCATGTTCTCGCCGCAGGCGTACTGGCGCCTGGTCGAGCGTTATCAGGCCGCGTGGTGGCCGGCGCAGCTCGTGGGCGTCGGCGCTTCGCTGGCGACAGGCGCGCTGCTGCTGCGACCCGCTGCACGCGCGCACGCGGTGGCCCTGGCGCTGGTCGGCGTGGGTTGGCTCTGGACGGCCTGGGCTTTCTGGTGGCAGCAGTACGCGCAGATCTTCATCGCGGCCACTTGGATCGGCGTGGCGGCCGGCGCGCAAGGGCTGGCGTTGCTGTGGCTGGCCGCTGTGCACTTCAGCTTGGATACCGGGCCGGGCAACGCCGGTTCAGCCGCAGGTCTCTGGCGGCGCCGCGCGGGCGCGTTGCTGTGGGCCATTGGCGCGGCCTATCCGCTGGCCGCCCCGCTCACGGGCCAGTCTTGGCTTCGGGCGGAAGTGCCCGGCTTCATGCCCGACCCGACAGCCTGGCTCACGCTGGGCGTGCTGATGGCTGCGAGTGGGCCAAGGATGTGGGTGCGGGCCGTGCTCGCGATGGTGCCGCTGGCGATGCTGGTGCTGGGGGCGCTCACGCGCGTGCTGCTGGCGGGGTGAAGCGAGGCCGCGCTCTGTGTGCCGAATGCGCAAGGCCTGGCCAGCCGCGTCGGCACCCCAGCATCTCCTGGGTCCCCGCCTTCGCGGGGACGACGAGGCTCAGTACCCCACGCTATACCGCCACTGCCGATAACGCAGCACGGCGGAACGGGGACGGATCTGCTCCAGCACGACGCCGGGCGCGACCTCGGTGCCTTCGTGCGCGAGCTGCCCGTTCACCAGCACGAAGCGCTGCGCCGCGTTGTCGGAGTAGACGCCGCCACTGAGCGCGACCTTAGGCAGCTCCCGTTGCACCTCCGGCGGCAGCTCGGCCTGCGGCAGCACGCGCTCGGTGGTGGCAGCGGCCACGGCCTGCGCGGGGACGGACGCTGCGGCACGCGCAGCAGCCGCAGACGCGGGCGCAGCGCGGACGGCCTGCGCCGCGGCTGGTGCCACGGTAGCCGGCACTGCCACAGGCGCCGCTGCGGCCGGAGGCGCCGCAGGGAGCACGGCGGCAGCGGGCGCGGGGCTCGCGGGAACAGCCACCACCGGCGGCGGCGCCGCTGGCGCCACGGTCGCGGGCACCGCCGCGACGGGCGCAGCCGGCGCCCGCACAGGTGCCGGTTGCGAACGCGGCCACACCACGTAGCCCACCACGGCCGCGATCAGCACACCGCCGAGTGCCCACGCCCAGCCGGGCACCGCGCGAGACGCCGCCGGCCCCGGCGGCAGGCCCACGGCCTGCGCATGGATCCCTCGTGAAGGATCACGCTCACGCTCGGCATCGGCCTTGCGCAGGGCGTCGAGAATGAAGGACATCGCCTGCGCCTTCCTCAGGGTTCCGTGCGCAGCCGGGGCTCGTCCACCCCGGTCGCGCGATTGAGTTGCATCACCGTCAGCGGCCCCGGGTAGCCATCGGCAGGCAGGCCTTGCGCCACCTGGAACGCGCGCACCTCGGCCCGCAGCGCTGCATTCAGCACCGGCTGGCCGGGCGGTGGCCGCTGGTCGCGTGCCTTCGCGAGCTGGTGCGCCACCCAGCGCACCGTCGGCCCGCCCTGACCATCCGCGAAGCGGTCCTGCCAGTCGGCGGGCGCGCGCCACAGGGTCGCGAAGTCGCCTTGCCAGCGTTCGCCCAGTGCCGCCCAGGTCACGGTCTGCTCGGTGCCCGCGGCCTGCAGCGTCACGCTCTGGTCGGTCAGCCGCGTGAGCACCGCATAGGAGGGCTGACCCGTGCCCGCATCCAGCGTCACGATGCCCGGCCGGCCGAGCTGGCGGATCATGGCCAGCGGCAGATTGCGGCTGAAGCACTGCACCCGCTCCCGGGCCAGCCACGCGCAGGGGTCGGTGCCTGCGGGCGGCGACAGCCCCCAGGCCTGCGCCAGCTCGCGCCAGGCCTCCTGCGGATCGCGCAGCAGCACGGGCTTGGGCGGCGGCTCAGGAGCCACTGCCACCGTCGCCGATGCCACCGGCTGCGGGCTCGACGCAGCCGCGGCCCCCGCGGCGGCCACCGCCCCCGTCGCTTCGACCTGACCCACCACGCCTTGCGCGCCGGCAACCGACGGCGGCTTCGACTCCTGCGGTGCAGCGGCCACGGGCCCCGGCCCACCCCGCCAAGCCGCGACAGCCGCACGCCACGGCGAGGCCGGATCGGACCACGCCAGGGCCGCCGCCAGCAGCACCGCCCCCAATGCCACGCCCAGCCCGCCCGCCAGCACGACCGGACGCCATCTGCCGCCGCTGCGGACCGCCCGCGAGGGGAACACCTCCGCCGCCGCCTGCCGCACGATGCGCCGCGTCACGGTGCCCTGCCCTGACGCATAGGCGCCCAGCAGCGCGCGATCGCACAGCAGGTTGATCCGCCGTGGCACGCCGCCGGTGAGCGTGTGCACCAGCCGCAGCGCGCCCGCGTCGAAGGGCAGCGGCCGCTGCAAGCCGCACACCTCCAGCCGGTGCCGCACGTACGCGGTGGTCTCCGGCTCGGCCAGCGCCTGCAGGTGGTAGCGCGCGATCACGCGCTGCGCGAGCTGCTCCAGCTCCGGCCGCGCCAGCATCTCGCGCAGCTCGGGCTGCCCGATCAGGATGATCTGCAGCAGCTTGCGCTCGCTCGTTTCCAGGTTGGTCAGCAGGCGCAGCTGCTCCAGCACGTCGGCTGCCAGGTTCTGCGCCTCATCGATCACCAGCACGTTGCTGCGACCAGCCGCATGCGCCTGCAGCAGGAAGGCATTCAGCGGATCGATGAAGTCCTTCACCGTCGGCGGCAGCAGGTCGCGCCGCGGCACGGTCACGCCGAACTCGTGACACACCGTCTCCAGCAGCTCGGCCACCGAGAGCTTGGGGTTGAAGATGTAGGCCAGGTTCACGTGCTCGGGCACCTGCTCCAGGAAGGAGCGGCACACCGTCGTCTTGCCCGTGCCGATCTCGCCCGTCAGCAGCACGAAGCCGCCGCCGCCCTTCACACCGTACAGCAGGTGCGCCAGCGCCTCGCGGTGGCGCTCGCTCATGAAGAGCAGGCGCGGATCCGGCGCGATGGAGAACGGCTCCTGCTTCAGCCCGTAGTAGGCGGCATACATGGGGGCGAAGGATACCGCCCCGGCCGGCGGCGCCCGGGGTGCGGGCTCAGGCGGGCACGGCCACCGTGCGCCGCACCTTGCGCACCTGGAATGCGCTGGTGATCAGGATGAGTTGCGTGAGCACCAGGCCCAGCCACACAGCCCGGTACTGGTGATGGTCCATCAGCGCGCCGAAGATCAGCGGCGCAAGGGCCTGCCCGATGTCCAGCCCGGAGTAGACGACACCGTACACGCGGCCGGTGGCGTTGTCGGGCGTGGACCGCTTCACCAGCAGGTCGCGCGAGGGCCCGGCGATGCCGCTGGCGAAGCCCATCAGGCCGAAGAGCACCGGCACCGCCAGGGCCGGAACCGGTGCCATGGCGACCGTGAGGGCAATGGCCGCCGCCACGCCGAAGCCGGCGCCCACCACTTTCTCGCAGCGTGAGGGGTCGGCCGCGAGGAAGCCACCCAGCACCATGCCCCCCGCGCTGCCGACCATGTAGACGGTGAGGCAGGCCGCCACCAGCGCCGTCGGCACCTGATGCAGCTGCCGCGCGGCCTCGGGCGCGAAGGCCTGGATCACGCTCAGGACCGCGGCATAGAAGAAAAAGAAGAAGAAGCACATCCACACCGCGGGAATGCGCAGGAAGTCGAAGTTGCCCTCGACCGCCGGACCGCCCGCCGCGGCCGCTGGCTTGGCCGGGGCGGCCGCCAGGCTGAGCCGGTCGCGGTTCAGCAGCAGCACGATCAGCACGACCACGATGAACGCGCCCGCCGTGGCCAGCGCCACGCGCCAGGACGCAGCCAGGGCGATGGGGACCACCAGTGCGGGCGCCAGCGCCCAGCCCAGGCTGCCGGTGATGCCGTGCACGCTGTAGGCATGGCCCAGGCGCGGGGCGCTCACCTTGCGGTTCAGCAGGGTGTAGTCCACCGGGTGGAAGACGCCGTTGCCCACGCCCGCCACTACCGCGCACAGCACCAGCACGGGGTAGCTGGGGCTGAGCGCGTAGCCGAAGGCCGCGAGCGCCAGCAGGGCGAGGCCGGCAAAGAGGATCGGCCGCGGCCCGAAGCGGTCCACCAGGAAGCCCGACGCCGCCTGCACCCCGCACGAGACGACGAAGAACACGGTCATCACGAAGCCCAGCTCGATGTAGCTGGCATGGAACGCTTCCTTCAGCCACGGGAACAGCGGCGCCAGCAGCAGCTGGCTGAAGTGGCTCACGAGGTGGGCGGCGCCCACCAGACCGATCACGCCGGCATCCTGGCGCAGCGGCACGTTCATCGGCAGGGCAGCGGTGGAGGTGCTCATGGAGCCGCATGTTAGGCGCGGCCGGCCTTTCTGATCCGCGACACAACGCCAGCTTTCAGCGAAAATCAGCCATGGCCCGCATCCAGCGCCCCGTGCCGGTCGGCGACACCGACGCCTACCGGCCCAGCCGCGGCCGGCCGGTGCGCGTACGCGCCCGCACCATGCCGGCCGACACGCACTTCGAGCCGCACCGCCATGCCTGGGCCCAGCTCGCATACTGTGCCACCGGCGTGGTGCAGGTGAGCGCGGCGCAGCCCGCCCCCGCTGGCGGCGACATCACCTACATCGTGCCGCCCTCGCGCGCGGTCTGGATCGCGCCCGGCGCCCGGCACTCGGTGCACGTGCTGGAAGATGCCGAGTTCCGCACGCTCTACATCGACGCCTCGGCCGTGCCCGCGGGCTGGGCCGATTGCCGCGTGATCGTGGTCTCGCCCCTGCTGCGCGAGCTGGTGCAGGCCCTGGACGCGCCCGCGGTGCCGCGTGAACGCGAGGCCTTGCTGACGCAGCTGGTGCTGGATGAACTGGCCGGCGCCGCGACGCACGAGCTGGGCGTGCCCCTGCCGCCCGCCGAGGGTGGCGACAGGCGCCTGCGCGCGCTGTGCGACGCGGTGCTGCGCGACCCGGCCGAGCGCAGCACACTGGCCCAATGGGCGCACACGGTGGGCGCGAGCGAGCGCACCATGGCCCGCCTGTTCCGCGATGGCCTGGGCATGAGCTACCAGCAGTGGCGCCAGCAGGCCGTGCTGGCCCATGCGCTGCCGCTGCTCGCCCGCGGCCAGCCGGTCAGCCATGTGGCAGCCGCTTGCGGCTATGCGAGCGACAGTGCGTTCACGGCGATGTTCCGCGCAGCACTGGGGCAGCCGCCCAGCGCGTTCCAGGGTCGCTGACGCCTGCCAGCGATTGCGGCGGCGTCGATGCGGTCAGCGGGCGAGCGCCCGCACCACCATCGCCAGCGCAACGCCCAGCGACAGGACGCCGAAGCCCTGCTGAAGGCGCGGCCCGCTCAGCCTTCGTGCCCAAGCGCGCCCGCCGACCAGGCCGGCCACCGCGCCGCCGGCAAACGGCAAGGCCACTTCCCACGGCATGCGGCCCTGCACCGCCGCGCTCAGGGCGGCACCGGCACAGACCAGCGCGATGACGCCCATGGAGGTGGCCACCACCGCCTTCATCGGCAGATCGGTGGCCGCCAGCAGCGCCGGCACCAGCACGAAGCCGCCACCCACCCCCAGCAGCCCTGACAGCAGGCCGGCCAAGGCACCGGCCAGCGTCAGGACGACCGCGCAACGGCTTGTCCAGTGCAGACGGCCGGTCGCGGGGTCGAGACGGCACGGCGCATTCGCAGGTCGAACGCCCTCCTCGCCGCGCAGCTCGCGCGCGGCCAGGCGCAAGGTGCGCGTCGCGGCCACGGCCAGCACGCCGGCGAACAGCAGCATCAGCGGCGGCTCCGGCAGGCGCGCGGCCAGCCATTGGCCGACCGGCGCGCACAGCAGCCCGGCGGTGGCCATGAGGCCCGCCGCCCGATAGCGAAGCACCCGATTGCGCCAGGCGAGCCAGGCGCCGATGCCGGCGGCTAGCGTCACGGCCAGCAGGCTGACCGGTGCCGCCTGGGCCATGCCCAGGTGCAGCACGAACAGCAGCAGCGGCACGGACAGCACCCCGCCACCCGCGCCCGTCAACGCCAGGGCGAAGCCGACCAGCAGGCCCAGCGCCGGCGCGACCCAGGGCGCCTCCGCCATCAGCCTTCCGCGACGGCCGGTGCACGGCCGGTCAGCCGGCCACCGAGATCGTGCAGGGCCATGCCGGCCAGCATGGCCGCCGTGAACAGCGCGGCCTGCCAGTGCCCGGCGCCCAGCGCCACCAATGCCGGACCGGGGCAGAACCCGGCCAGGCCCCAGCCGACGCCGAAGACCAGGCTGCCCACCACCACGCGGCGATCCACGTCACCCCCGCGTGGCAGCCGCATCGGCCCGCCGAGCAGCGCGGTCGTGCGGCTGCGTGCCACCGCAAAGGCGCCCACGCCCACCGCGATGGCGCCCCCCATCACCAGCGCCAGCGATGGATCCCACGCACCGGCCAGATCGAGGAAGCCGATCACCTTGCCGGGATCGGTCATGCCCGCGAGGATGAGACCCAGGCCGAACACCAGGCCCAGCGCGAATTCGACGATGCGTTGCACCATGGGACCCCCGTTCACTGAATGACGTGGCGAACCACGAACACGGTGGCGAAACCCGTCGCCATGAAGGCCAGCGTGGCGGCCAGCGAACGCGGCGACAGCCGCGCCAGCCCGCACACGCCGTGGCCGCTGGTGCAGCCGGAGCCATGCCGCGTGCCCCAGCCGACCAGCAGGCCGGCGACCACCAGCACCACGGGCCCGGCGGCGATGCGCGGCGAGACCGGCTGCGCGAACAGGCTCCACACCAGCGGCGCCGCCAGCAGGCCGGCAATGAACGCGACTCGCCAGCCCCTGTCGCCGGGGCGGGGCGGCAGCAGCCCGGCGAGGATGCCGCTGATGCCGAGCACGCGGCCCGACAGCAGGATGAACAGCGCCGCCGCGAGGCCGAGCACGAGGCCGCCGGCCAGCGAAGCCCAGGGCGTGAAATGGGCCCAGTCAATGGTCATGGTTGAGGAGACTTCCTTCAGTGGGGGCCCGGCGCGCAGAACTGCGCATGCAGGACCTGGAGAATGGCCAGCGCCTGCGGGCTGGCCACGCGGTAGTAGACGTGCTTGCCCTCGCGCCGCGTGGCCACCAGGCCCTCCTCGCGCAGCACCGCGAGTTGCTGGGACAAGGTGGGTTGCATGATGCCCAGCGCGGCCTGCAGCGCGCCCACGTTGCGCTCGCCGCTGGCCAGGTGGCACAGCAGCAGCAGCCGGTCGGGGTTGGCCAGCGCCTTCATCAGCGCGCAGGCTTCCTGGGCGGCCCCTTGCAGGGCCTCCAGGGAGGGTGTCTCGGCGTCAGGCGTCACAGGCGGCAAGGTGGAACACGCGGTCCGGCTCATGCTTCGGCCGGTTTGACAATCTATCTTTTCATAGATTATCGTGGCACGCCCATCCTGGCAAGCCCGAGATCCCCCGATGCCGTCCTGCGTGATCCAGCCCTTCTTCGACGCCACCACCTGCACGGTGACCTATCTCGTGCACGCGGGGCCTGGCACGGCCTGTGCCGTGATCGACCCCGTGCTGGACTTCGATGCGCGGTCGGGCCGCAGCGCCACGCAGTCGGTGCAGCCGGTGGCGGACGCCATCACGTCGCAGTCGCTGCGGCTGGAATGGATCCTGGAGACGCATGCCCATGCGGACCACCTGAGCGCCGCCGCCTGGCTACACGAGCGCTTCGGCGGCCGCGTGGGCATCGGCCGGCCCATCACCCAGGTGCAGTCCGTCTTCCGCTCCCTCTTTCACCTCGGCGATGCCTGCCCGGTCGACGGCACGCCCTTCGACCACCTGTTCGACGACAACGAGGTGTTCACCATCGGCGAGCTGCAGGCGCGCGCGCTGGCCGTGCCGGGCCACACGCCGGCCTGCATGGCCTTCGAGGTGGGCGACGCGGTGTTCGTGGGCGACACGCTCTTCATGCCGGACGTGGGCACGGCACGCTGTGACTTCCCGGGCGGCAGCGCGGCGACGCTCTACCAGTCGATCCGCCGCCTGCTGGCCCTGCCGCCGGCCACGCGCCTCTTCATGTGCCACGACTACCCGCCGCCGGGACGCGAGGTCCGCTGGGAATGCACTGTCGCCGAGCAGCGCGCCGGCAACATCCACGTGCGCGACGGCATCGACGAGGCGGCCTTCGTGGCCATGCGCAGCGCGCGCGACCGCACGCTGGCCATGCCCAACCTCATCCTGCCTTCCGTTCAGGTCAACATCCGGGCCGGGCACTTGCCCGAACCGGAGTCGAACGGCGTGGCCTACCTGAAGATCCCGCTCAACGCCCTCTAGGCAGCGGCCGCGGGCGGCTGCGGCGGCGCGGGCTCCGGCACCAGCAGGCTGCCGGCGCGCAGGCCCTGCAGGGTGGACCACGCCAGCGTGAGGATCACCAGCGAGGTCAGCGCCAGCGCCATCACGCCGGCCGCCTGCAACAACCCGCCAGCCTGCTCGCCCAGGCGCAGGGTGAGCGCACTGAAGGCCGCCAGCGGGAACGACAGCGCCCAGAACGGAATGGCGAACGGCTGCTCGCGCATCGGCCGCACGACCGTCGCCGACCAGCCCAGGAAGAACAGGGCCACGCCCCACGCCGCGGCGGCCAGCAGGAGGGGCGCGCCGAGCTGCAGCAGGCCGAGGCCGATCACCGCCGGCGGCGCCACGGTGATGAAGGTGGTGGGCAGCAGGCGCTGCGGCCACAGGCCTTCCAGGCCGATGCGGACCGCGAACAGCGTCACGAGTACCGGCCAGAAGATCACCCCCACGCCGAACTGGGCCGCCGCCCAAAGCGTCATGCCGAGTTGCGGGCCGGCCAGCGCGGGGACGACGTTGCCGACGATCGGGATGAGCATCGCCGGCGTGATGCCGCCCCAGACCACGCCGCCGGCCGGCTTCGGCCGCAGCCAGCGGCCCATCACCCACAGCGTCACACCAAACTGCGCGGCCGCACCGGCCATCCACAGTCCGCGCGCCACGGGCAGCGGGCCGGCCAGCGCGACGATCACCGTGGCGAGCAGGATCACCGAGATCGGGATGGCGGCGAAGAAGACGTGCCGCACCGGGTGACGGACGTCCTCGCGGACCGCCTCGGGGTGGCGCAGCCAGCGCAGCACGGAAAGGAACGCCAGCACCACGAACGCCAGGCCGGCCAGGGCGCCACAGACCAGCGCCGCGCCGATGGCGGCATCGCCCAGCACCGGCTCCGCCCGCACCCAGGCGAGCGACAGGCCGGAAAGGCCCATGACCGCGGCAAACCAGCCCGGCCCGAGAAAGCGCAGCGTGCCGCCGCCCGCGGGCGCGGTCATCGCGCGGCTCCCCGACGGGTGGCCGCCGGCCGCGGCGGCGCGGCGCTGGCGAACAGCCGCGTGCCGTGCGCCGCGCGCTCGTGCACGCGGGCAATGTTGCCGCAGACCAGGTCGCACAGCTGGTAGACCGCCGGGTCGGCGATGCGGTAGTAGACCGCCGTCCCGCGCGCCTCACGCGCGACCAGGCCCTGCTGCATCAGGTGCGAGAGGTGGCGCGACACATTGGCCGAGGTGTAGCCGGTGGCCTGGGCCAGCTCGCCCACGTTGTGCTCGCCATTGCGCAGCAGGTTCAGCAGATGCAGGCGGGTGGGCTCGGACAGCGCCTGGAAGTAGGCCGCGACCTGCTCCAGCGCTTCAGGGGGTAGGTGTTCCATCGGGACACAGGGTTCGCAAAGGATGCCGGGATCATGCCTCACGGAGGCCTCCTGGTGAAGTGATTGGTTGATTGCGTACTTGACTTCTTAGCTACTTGCGCAAATAATACATGCAATCCAACGAAATCACCAGAGGCCCCGCACATGTCCGCTCTCCTGCCGCTTCCGCGCCTGCCCCTGACCGCCCTGGCCGTCGCTGCCCTGCTGGGCGCGGCAGCCGGTGTGTGGCCGGGTGCCGGCATCGCTTCGGCCCAGGGCACCGCGCCGACGACCCAGCCCAGCCGGCTGCCCACCGCGCCCGCGCAGAGCCGGGGCACGGCGGAGCAAGCCTCGGTGGACGGCGTGGTCGAGGCCGTGCGCCAGACCGTGCTGGCGGCCCAGGTGCCAGGCGCCGTGGTGGCGCTGCAGGTGAAGGCGGGCGACCGGGTGAAGGCCGGCCAGCTGCTGCTGCGCCTGGATGCCCGCGCCGCCGAGCAGACCGCAGCCGCTGGCGCCGCCCAAGTACGCGCTGCACGGGCCGCGCAGGACGCCGCCACGCGTGAGTTCGAGCGCCAGAAACAGCTCTTCGACAAGGCCTACATCAGCCAGGCGGCCCTGGACCGCGCCGAGGCGCAGTACAAGACCGCGCAGGCTGAGGCCGCCGCGCAGCTGGCCAGCGCCGGCGCGGCCCGCACGCAATCCGACTTCTACCTGGTGCGTGCCCCGTACGACGGCGTGATTGCCGAGGTGGGCGTGGTGCTGGGCGACATGGCGATGCCGGGCAAGCCGCTCGTCACGGTCTACGACCCCACGGCGCTGCGCGTGAGCGCTGCCGTGCCGCAGACCCTGGCCGCGAAGCTGCCAGCCGACGCGAAGGTGCAGGCCGAGCTGGCCGGCGCCGCTGCCCGCATCACCCCCGTGCGCACCCAGTTGCTGCCCACGGTGGACCCTGCGACCCATTCGCAGACCCTGCGTCTCGACCTGCCACCGGGAACCACCGCGGTGCCGGGGCAGTTCGCCCGCGCCTGGCTGCCCGTGGCCGGCAGCGGCGATGCCCGCGTGCTGGTGCCGGCGCAGGCCGTGGTGCGCCGCGCCGAGCTGACCGCCGTGTACGTGGCAGGCGCCGACGGCAAGCCGCTGCTGCGCCAGGTGCGCCTGGGCCGCACGGAAGGGGCGCAGGTCGAGGTGCTGAGCGGCCTCACGGCCGGTGAGCAGGTGGTGCTGGACCCGCAGGCCGCCGCCCGCATCCGCTGAAAGGCTGGTCATGCAAGACACGAGCAACCGAATGGGCGTCTCCGGACGCATCGCGGCCTTCTTCCAGCAGGCGCAGATCACGCCGCTGCTGGCGCTGGTGGCCCTGCTGCTGGGATTCTTCGCGGTGGGGGTGACCCCGCGCGAGGAAGAGCCGCAGATCAACGTGACGATGGCCAACGTCATCGTTCCCTTCCCGGGCGCCGCCGTGCGCGACGTGGAGCAGATGGTCACCGCGCCCGCCGAACAGGTGCTGGCCCAGATCGCCGGCGTGGAGCACGTGATGTCGGTCACGCGCCCCGGCGTGGCGGTGGTCACGGTGCAGTTCAAGGTGGGCGTGCCGCGCACCGAGGCGCTGGTGCGCCTGCATGACACGGTGCAGTCCAACGCCGACTGGCTGCCGCGCGGCCTGGGCGTGGGCGACCCCATCGTCA
>NZ_JAYRZR010000057.1:0-25608 GCF_041916345.1 Ramlibacter sp. | reverse complement strand
ACCAGCGGCCTGATGCATCGCCTCCAGACGGGCAAATCCAACTGGCAACGCAAGCGGGAACGCGAGCAATACGTCGCCTCCGTCCAACACTCATTGATATGACAAAAAGTGCCGGACAGCAGTGCGCGTAGGCGGGCATCCAGGCGATGTCGGCTTGCGAGCGCCTCCTCGGTCCCCGCCTGCGCGGCGGCGACGGCCACTCAGGCCATCGCCATCTCGCAGTACTTGCGCACCAGCGCCAGCAGCTCGTCTTCGGAGTAGGGCTTGCCGAGGTAGTGGTCGACACCGAGTTCGCGTGCGTGCTCGCGGTGCTTCTCGGCGATGCGCGAGGTGATCATCACGATCGGCAGGTCCTTCAGGCGGGCATCGCCGCGAATGTTGCGCGCGAGATCGAAGCCGTCCATGCGCGGCATCTCGATGTCTGACAGCACCACCGCCGGGCGCTCCTCCGCCAGGCGCTCCAGCGCCTGCAGGCCATCGGCCGCGAGCGACACCCGGTAGCCTTCGCGCTGCAGCAGGCGCTGCGTGACGCGGCGCACGGTGATGGAGTCGTCCACCACCAGCACCAGCGGCACCTGGGGCACCACCGGCGCCGCGGGCAGGGCCGGCTGCGCGGGCTGTGCAGCGTCGGCCGCCATCGTGCCGGCGGCCGGGCGCGCCTGCAGCGTCAGCTGACGCGCCTGCTCGCCGAACACCTGGGCCAGCGCCACCGGGTTGTAGATCAGCACCACCGCGCCGGAGGCCAGCACGGTCATGCCGGCCAGGCCAGGCAGGCGCGACAGCTGCGGCCCGAGGTTCTTGACCACCACTTCCTGGTTGCCCAGCACTTCGTCCACGTGCACCGCGACACGCTGCGCGGCGGAGCGGAACACCACCACGGGCAGCGTCTTGCCCTGCATCTCCTGGCTGCGGGCGGAGGATTGCAGCAGCGCGCCGGACCAGAAGAAGGGCAGTGGCTCGCCCGCGAAGTCGAAGGTGCCGCTTTCGTAGGCGGCGTCCAGCTCCTTCTGGCTGGCGCGGCGCACCAGCTCCACCAGGTTGGCGGGCACGCCGACGGCGAGCTTGCCGGAGCGGATCATCACCACCTGCGTGACCGCGGTGGTGAGCGGCAGCACCAGCTTGAAGCTGGTGCCACGGCCGCGCGCGGTGCTGGTCTCAATGCGGCCACCGAGGGCGTTGACCTCGGACCGCACCACGTCCATGCCGATGCCGCGGCCGGAGAGCTCGGTCACCTGCTGGGCGGTGGAGAAGCCGGGCTGGAAGATCAGGTTGGCGGCGTCCGATTCGGCCAGCGGCTGATCGGCCGTGATCAGCCCGTGCTGGATGGCCTTCTCGCGGATGCGATCCAGGTCGAGGCCGGCGCCGTCGTCGGTGAACTCCACCGACACGTCGTTGCCCTCCTGCCGCACGGCGATGGTGATGCTGCCTGCGGCCTCCTTGCCGGCCGCGACACGTGCCTCGGGCGACTCCACCCCGTGCGCCACGCAGTTGCGCAGCAGGTGCTCGAAGGCCGGCGTCATGCGGTCCAGCACGCCGCGGTCCATCTCGATCGTGCCGCCCAGGATGTCCAGCTTCACCTGCTTGCCGGTCTCCTTGCTGGCCAGCCGCACCACCCGATACAGGCGGTCGGAGATGCCTTCGAACTCCACCATGCGCGTGCGCAGCAGGTCGCGCTGCAGTTCACGGGTCTGGCGGGCCTGGGCGATCAGGTCGTCTTCGGTCGATTCCACCACGCGCTGGATGTTGCGCTGCACGGTGGCCACGTCGTTCACCGACTCGGCCATCATGCGCGTGAGTTCCTGCACGCGTGTGAAGCGGTCGAACTCCAGCGGGTCGAAGCCGGCGGCGGTGTCCTTGGCCTGGGCCAGCCGCGACTGCATCTGCGACTCGGCCTGCAGCTCGATGTCACGCAGCTGCGTGCGCAGGCGGTCGAGGTTGCCGGTGAGATCGGACAGGGAGCCGCGCAGCTGGCGCAGCTCGGCCTCCAGGCGGGAGCGGGTGATCATCACCTCGCCGGCCTGGTTGACCAGGCGGTCGAGCAGCTGCGAGCGCACGCGCACCGCCTGGTTGGCGGCCTGGCGCGCCGGCGTGACCGCCGTGGTCGCGGGCATGGCGAGCGCGGCGCGCATCGCGGTCGGCGCGGCACCCATGGACTGCATGGGGCGCGGCACGGCGGTGGAAGCGACCGCGGCGTCGATCAGCTTGTCGAGCGCGGCCTCGGCGGATTCGGCGGGCGCGCTCGAGGCGGCGGCAGGCGCCTCGGCCGCGAACGCGTCGGCCACCGGCGCTGCCGCCACGACCGGCACCGGCTCGGCTGCCGCCGGCTCGGCCGGCGCGAAGCCGCCCGTGGCCCGCAGCGTGTCGAAGCGCGCCTGCATGCTGTCGAAGCGGTGCAGCAGGGCCTCGATGTCGGCCGGGTTGATGTTCTCGTGGCCGAGGTACTCGACCTCGGACTCCATCTGGTGCGCCTGCTCGCCGAGTCGCAGCGCGCCGGCCAGGCGGGCACTGCCCTTCAGGGTGTGCAGAGCGCGCAGGACCTGGTCACGCGGCTCGCGCTGGCCGGGATGCGCCACCCACTGGCGCAGCGAGGCATCGAGCGAGGGCATGAGCTCGGCCGCCTCTTCCTCGAAGATCGGGAACAGGTCGGGGTCGATCGCGTCGACGACGTCGAACGACTCGTCCTCGCCTTCGACGGTGACGGGCTTGGCGGCGGCCACCGCAGGCACGGCGGCAAGCGACGCGAAGGCCGAGGCCGCGGGGAGGTCGGCCGCTTCGGACACCTCGGGTTCGGGCGCCTCGGCAGGCGCTGCCACGGGTGGCTCGACAGCGGCCAGGACCACGTGGGGCGCGACCGGCACATCGTCGTCCAGCGGCGGCGCGAAGCCATCGAGCTCGGCGTCGGCCAAATCGGACCTTGCGGGGATCTCCAGGTCGCGCAGTGCCTGCAGGGCCTCGATCACGCGCGGATCCGCTTCCTTCAGGAAGCCGGCGGCGAACTGGTGCAGCAGGCGGCGGATCTCTTCGGCCGCACGGGTGAAGGCCTCGGCATGGGCCGGCGTGCCATAGGCCAGCGACTGCGTGTTCTGCAGCGCGCTCTCCAGCGCGCGCGCCACGTCGGACAGGGTCTCGAAGCCCACGGTGGCGGAACTGCCGCCCAGGGCATGGGCCCAGCCGACGGTGGAATCCGGCACGCGCTGGTTCATCTCCAGCGTCCACTCGCTGATCTCGGTGGCGAGCCGGCGCGACCATTCGTCGGCCTCGTTGAGGTAGACGTTGTACAGCGGGATGCCGATGCGCAGCGAACCGATGACCTTGACCTGCTCGTCGCGCGTGGGATCGACCAGCGCCTCGGTGACCTCCGCCGGCGCGGCCGCCTCCGTGGCGGGCACCTCGGGCACGGCTTCGGGCAGCCAGTCGTCCAGGGACTGCACGGGAGCGGGAGCCGGCTCCTCCGGGATGGCCTCGGGCAGCCAGTCGGCCAGGGCCTCGGCTGCGGCCGGCTCGGCAGCCGGCGCAGGTGCCGCCACGGGCGGCTCGGCCGCGGCCGACACGGCCGCGAGGCTGTCGAAATCGATGCCGGCCACCTCGATCGGCGGCACGGGCGGCATGGCCGACGGCTCGGGCAGGATGAGCGTGGCGCCCAGCTCCATCTCGAATTCGGGCGGCACATGGCCGGGCGGCAGCTCGGCCACCTCGGGCGTGGCCCCGCGGAACACCTGCGTGGTGCCGAACTCGACGGCCTCGACCGGCGCATCGGGCGCCGGCGCGGCAGCGGCGGCTTCGAAGGCCGCGAGCTCCGGCAGCATCTCGGTCGCGCTGATCTCGATGGTCTCGATGCCCTCGGTCGTCGGCGGCGGGGGCGCCTCCGCCGGGAGCGACGGCGCCGCCTCGGCCAGCCCCGGCAACTCGAACGTGGGGGGCTCCTCGGTCGCCGCGACGATCGGCATGACGGGCTGCAGGTCCGGCGGCGGCCCGCCCAGATCGGGCAGTTCGAACACCGGTTCGGCCGCCTGCGGCTCGGCGGGGGCAGCCGGTGCCGGTGCCTCGATCGGCGCAAACATCGAGGCGGGCGCTTCGACGGCGGCCGCCAGCGGCGCCGGCTCAGGCTCGGGTGCCGGTTCAGGCAGGAACGGCGCAGGCGCCTCGGCGACGGGCAGTTCGACGGCCGTCGGTGCCTCGGCGACGGCTTCGGCCGGAGCGGCCCCAGGCAGCGTGAAGGCCACCAGGCGGCCCTCGGTGCGCAGGGCATCCGCCGGCACGCGGAACATGCCGGCCTTCCAGCCGGCGTCGGTGAGCGCCGCGATGTCCTCGATCCAGCGGCCGAAGCCGCGCAACGCGTCGGCCGATAGCGTGCGCAATTCGTCGGTGGCCGGCTTCTGATCTGCCAGCCAGGTGTTGAGCACCTGCTCCAGGGACCAGGCGGCTTCACCGAACTCGGTGAGGCCGACCATGCGCGAGCTGCCCTTCAACGTGTGGAAGGCGCGGCGCAGGGTGGTCATCTCGCCCAGGTTCCTGGGCTCCACGGCCAGCACGTCAAGCGCCGCCAGTCCGTTGCCGACGACCTCGCGCGCCTCCTCCAGGAAGATGTCCCGCAGTTCCTGCTCGTCCTCGCTGAGCGGGGCGGGCGCGCCCGCTGCCGGGGCTGGTGCGGGTGCCGCGGTCGGCGCAGGCGCGGCGGCCACCGGCGCGGGTGCCGCGGCGGGCGTGGTCGGCAAATCGAAGGCTGGCAGCATGCCGAGATCGAGCTTCTGCGTGGCCTCGGGCGCCGGGGTCACCTCCAGCTTCTGCGTGGCCATGTACATCGGCTGCGTGGCCTGCTGCAGGGCGGCCATGTCCAGCTTCTGGGTGGCCTGCTGCATCGCCGACAGATCGAGCTTCTGCGTGGCCTGCTGCATGGCCGACAGATCGATCTTCTGCGTGGCCATGTGCTCGATCGGGCTGATCGAAGGCGCAGGCGGCGGTGCCTCGGCCGGCGCCTCGGCACCTGGCTCTTCGGCCCGGCCCATCAGGGGGCGCAGCTCGCCGAGCGCGGCATCGTAGGTGAACAGCTTCTTCGCCAGCGTCGGCTGGTAGTTCAGCATGTCGATGAGGAAACCGAGGGCGCCGAGGTTGTTGCCCAGGCGCTCGAACGTGCCGGCGGCCCGCGCCTGCGCCTCGTCGATCTCGGTGACCAGCATCTCCTCGAGCGTGTCGCGCATCCGCTGAACGGCCTGCGTGGCGTGGTCGAGGCCCAGCACGGACAGCACGCCGCGCATCTGCATCAGGAAGCCCGGCGCGTCGCGCAGGGGCGCCTTGTCGGTCGGATCGCGGAAGAACTGGTCGAGCACCTTCTCCAGCTCGGACAGCGTGCCTCGCAACTCGCCGACGACGCTGCCCATGGTCTGGCGGTCGCTCACCCGGCGATAGAGGTCCTCGATCCAGTGTTCCAGCGGCTCGGGCTGGCCACCCAGCGTGACCTTGGACAGCCGGTCCGCGAGGCGGTTGGTGCGGTCCGTCAGCTCCGTGTCGCTCGGGTCGAGGTCCTGGAAGGCGGCTTCGAGGTAGAGGATGGAAGTGGCCACTTCCATCGCCAGCTCCGCGCTGGGCGCGCGGCCCCCGCGGACGACGAACTCGATGGCCTGGCTGATCGCGTTGGCGAACGGCCGGCTGTCGGGCATCAGCTTGAGCAGCGAATCGGTGACGAGCTGGAACTGCTCGGCCACGTTCTTCAACTTGTGGGCGTCACCACCGGACAGCGCGGACCAGGTCTCCTTGGCATTGGCGATGCGCTTGCGCGCCTGCGCCATCAGGATGGGGTCGAAGCGGCCGAAGGGGCTGGTCGCGTAGTCGACCGGCCGGGTGTTCTGCTGGCCGTAGGCCTGGCGAACGGCGGCCAGCGCGGGCGCGGCCTGGCCCGCGGCCGGCTCGGCCTGCGCACAGAAGAACACGAGATCCTGCGCCAAGCGGTCGGAGACGCCCAGGTCCCCCTTGGCGAGCTGGGCGTACTGCACCAGCACGCGCGAGGCGGCACGCTTCACGTACACGTCGGCCGGCAGCAGCTTGAGCGCCACGGCCTCGAAGTAGCCGGCCGCCACACGCCAGAAGATGCGCGGCTGGCGGGCCGACTGGCTGGCGCCCAGGCCGAGGCTGATGTCGGCCAGCTCACGGCCCGCGGCCGGGTCGGCCGACTTGACGATGCGCAGCACCGCCTGATCCATGCGGGCGCGCACGGCCGGGTCGTAGCCGAGGGTCTGCGACGGTTCGGGGGAGGCCGGTTCGACCCAGCGCCACTCCACGCCCCACAGGTCGGCCGGGTGCACGCGGTCGGCAGCGCACACTTCCTGCACGTCGCGGTACTGCGGGAACAGCGAGAGCGCGGAGACGGGCTTGCCGCCCAGCAGGGCTTCAAGGTATTCGGTCAGCGCGAAACCCGCGCGCTCGACCTTGGCGGCGGCCGCCTCGGTGCACAGCTCGGGACGCTCGATGAACTTCTGCGCCGCGGACTCCATGGCGCGCAGGATGTGCGCCGGCGCGCCGAGGCCCACCATCTCCAGTGCGCCGACAGCCTGGTGCATGTGCTGGCGCGCCAGGCGCAGCTGGCCAGTGTCGATGGAGGCCATGTCCTCGCCGCGGGCCTGGGCGGCATCGCGCACGAATCGGCGCAGCGCGGACGAGGCGGACTCCAGCGACTTGCGCAGTTCGTCCAGCACCCAGGCCAACGGGCCCAGGTCGTTGCCGGCGGTGTCGAGGTCTTGCTCGGTTTGCATGGGGCTCCCTGGACGTGGACGCGCGGAGGGGGATCCGGGCGCGCCCTCAGGCGATCTTGAACCGGGACACCGACTGGCGCAGTTCCTCGGCCATGCGGGTCAGTTCGCGCACCTGCTGCGCCGTGGAGCGCGTGCCCTCGCCGGTCTGTTCCGTCACGGCGAAGATGTGCTGGATGTTGCCGGCCACCACGTTGGCGGACTCGGCTTCCTTGGAGGCCGAATTCGAGATCTGCTCAATCAGCTCGGCGAGGCGGCGTGACACCTGGTCGATCTCGGTCAGCGCGGTACCGGCGTTGTCGGACAGCTTGGCCCCTTCCACCACACCCTGCGTGGATCGCTCCATGGCGGCCACCGCGTCCTGCGTGTCGGTCTGAATGGCCTTCACCAGCGCCGAGATCTGGCGCGTGGCGTCCGCGGAGCGTTCGGCCAGTCGCTGCACTTCTTCGGCCACCACCGAGAAGCCTCGCCCGGCTTCACCGGCCGACGCGGCCTGGATGGCGGCGTTCAGGGCCAGCACGTTCGTCTGTTCGGTAATGTCCGAGATCAGTTCGGTGATTTCACCGATCTCCTGCGAGGATTCGCCCAGCCGCTTGATCCGCTTGGAGGTTTCCTGGATCTGGTCGCGGATGGCGTTCATGCCGCCGATGGCGTTCTGCACGGCCGCGAGGCCCGACTCGGCGGCCTTCAGCGATTGCCGGGCCACCTGGGCCGACTCTTGCGCCTGACCGGACACCTGGTTGATTCGGGCCGCCATGTCGAGCACCGACTGGCCGGTTTCGCGGATCTCGCGCAGCTGCTCGGTGGAGGCGGCGAGCAGCTCGGTCGACGTGGATTCCACCTGCGCCGTCGTCTGCGCCACCTTGGTGGCCGTGGTCTGCACGGCGCCCACCAGCTGTCGCAGTTCTTCCACCGTGTAGTTCACCGAGTCGGCGATGGCGCCGGTGATGTCCTCGGTCACCGTGGCTTCCTGCGTGAGGTCGCCTTCAGCGACCGACTGCAGTTCGTTCATCAGCCGCAGAATGGCCGCCTGGTTGGCGTCGTTCACGCGCTTGGCTTCCTGCTCCTGGCGCTCGGCTTCCAGTCGCTGCGCTTCCGCGCGTTCCTGGCGCTTGCGCGAGTCCTGCAGCTGCACGAACGCGAGGCCGACGGCACAGGCCACCGCGAACAGCGAGAACACCACCAGGGTGATCAGCGCGGTGGCGCCCAGGCCGGTCTGCGCGGACAGCTTGCCCTGCAGGTCTTCCAGCGCGCGGCGCAGCGGCTCCGACTCGCCGATGATCTTGGCCTGCGCTTCGCGGGCGGACACCAGGCCCTGCAGGTTGCCCAGGATGGCGCCGGCCTGCGTGCGGGTCTGCTCGTACAGCTTGAGCAGCGCGTCGAGGCGCTCGCGGGTCTGTTCGTCCTTGGAGCCGGCGAGGCGCAGCTCGGGGCTGCCATCGAGCAGGCCCTGCGCGATTTCCTTGAAGGAGTTCAGGTCCTTGCCGAGCAGGAACACCGCCTCGGGGGACACGCCTTCCATCGTCAGGAACTCGTTGGCCGACTTGCCGATGCGCTGCGTCAGCATCACCAGCTGGCCGGCGGCGGAGATCTCGGCCGGCGGCGCGTTCTGCTGCAGCTTGAGCGAGGACACCGTCTCGGCGATCTCGAGCAGGTCGGACGACTGCCGGTTGATGGTGCGCAGGGCGTTGCCCACCTGCGTGAGGATCCGCTGCTGGCCCATCACGGTGGCGGCGTTCTTCTCGGCGCTTTCCATCAGCGGGGCGATCTTGCCGATGTCCTCCTGCATTTCAGGCGGCACGGAGTCGAGGCGCAGGCTCTGGTCACCGTTCTGCAGGCCGCGCACCGTGCGCGCCAGCACGTCGGCGCTTTCCTTCACGTCGGGGAAGGCCTGCGGGCTGCCGATCAGGGCCTGCGAGACCGACTTCGCGAGGCGCTGCGACTGCATCAGCGCCGAGCCGGTGTTGGCCACCTGCTGGGCGACCTTGTCGGCCTGGTTCACCGCGTAGATGGCCACCGCGCCCAGCACCACCAGCGCGAAGGCCAGCAGCGTGAACAGGATCCGCTGGTGGGTGACGATGCTTCGCCGGCCCAGCAGCGGCACCGAGACCAGTTCAGCCTCGTCGATCTCCTCGCCGGCCAGCGAATCGTCGACGCTGTCGGGATCCATGCCGCGCGCCTCGATGCCCTGGGTGCTGCCGGCCTCAATGGAGCCGGTGGCGTTGGGGTCCATCGAGGCGTCGGGCATGCCCAGGCTCAGCTCGGCGGACGCCGTGGTTTCTTCGCCCTCCGGCCGCTTCTTGCCAAACAGTTTCTTCAGGGAATCGACGACGGACATGGTGCGGGCCTTCCGGGATACGGGATCTATGCGCTGATGCTCAGGAACTGCGGCTGCTGCGCGAGCGCCTGCAGGTTCAATTCCTGCCAGTAGGCGCCGTTGGCGTCGGTGTAGCCGCTGCCGAAATAGTCGGGCGAGCCCGCGGGGGGCTCGGAGGAGGCGACGAAGGCGTCGAGGTTGCGCAGGCCGGCCAGACGGTCGATCAGGAGCGCGCAATTGACCTCGAGCAGGGCGTTCAGCGCCACGAGCCGCGCCTCGGCGCGGCTGGCGTCGGAGCGCTGCGCGGGCGCCTGGCCGCCGACGTAGGACGCGAGGTCGACCACGCCGTAGAGACCGCCACGCAGGTTGGCCACGCCCAGGAACCAGGCCTGGGTATAGGGCACCGGCTGCGTCGCGGCGTAGGGGAAGATCTCGCCGGACTGCGTGAGCGGGAACAGGTACTTGCGGCCGGCGGCCTCGACGGCCAGCCAAGCGGCCTGCACGCCCTCGGTGCGGGCGGCCTGCAACCGGCTTGCCAGCCGGCTCTGCAGTTCGCGCAGGGCTTCACGATTGGCCATGGGTGCGTGCGCGCCGACCTCAGCCCAGGGCCTTGATCTTGGCCATGAGCTCGTCGGCGTCCACCGGCTTGGTGATGTAGTCGCGCGCCCCCTGGCGCATGCCCCAGACGCGGTCGGTTTCCTGGTTCTTGCTCGTGCACATGATGATGGGCACGTCGGAGTACAGCGGATCGCGCGAGATGGCCCGGGTGAGCTGGAAGCCGTTCTGGCCGGGCATGACCACGTCCATCAGGATCAGGTCGGGCTTTTCCTCCGCCAGGCGGCGGAAGGCATCGTCGGCGTTCTCGGCCGTGCGGACGGCGAAACCGTTCTTCTGCAGCAGGTCCGTCATGAACATGAGTTCGGTCTTGGAATCGTCCACAACGAGCACTTTACGGATGGCCATGGCCTCTTCTCCTTCTACTTCGCTTGGGCACCGAACTGCTGAACGGTCTGCAGCAGCTGGTCCTTGGTGAATGGCTTGGTGAGGTAGTCCTGCGAGCCGACCATGCGGCCGCGGGCCTTGTCGAACACGCCGTCCTTGGAGGACAGCATGACGACGGGGGTGTTCGCGAACTTGGCGTTGCGCTTGATGATGGCGCAGGTCTGGTAGCCGTCCAGCCTGGGCATGAGGATGTCGCAGAAGATCAGGTTGGGCTGGTAGTCGTTGACCTTGGACAGGGCATCGAAGCCGTCCTCGGCCAGCATGACCTCATGGCCGCCCTGCTTCAGGAAGATCTCGGCGCTGCGCCGGATGGTGTTGCTGTCGTCGATCACCAGCACCTTCAATCCAGACGTGCTCACTTGACGCTGCTCCTCGTTTGAGACTGCTTGAAGGGGGCGGCGTTGCAGGCCTGCCTAGTCGTTGTCACCGCGCCTCGCCCGTCAGATCTGGACCATCTCGAAGTCTTCCTTGCGCGCGCCGCACTCGGGGCAGGTCCAGTTCATCGGCACCTGGGCCCAGGGTGTGCCTGGCGCGATGCCGTGTTCTGGCGCGCCGGTCGCCTCGTCATAGATCCACCCGCAAATCAGACACATCCAGGTTTTGGTCTCGGTCACAGCTTAAAGGGCCTTCGCATAGAATGCAACGATTGTATCGAGGCCCCTTGCGCCCCCTGCGGCGGCGCGGTTCGGCCCTCCATCACCGGGCCCATGACGTCCCCCCCAACGACCCCCACCGCCCGCGCCGAGACCGAGGCTGACGACGCAGGCCCGCCCTGCGTGATGGTCTTCAACGCCTGCGATCCCAGCGGCGCCGGCGGCCTGGCCGCCGACGCCACCGCGATCGCCTCCGTCGGCGCGCATCCGCTGCCGGTGGTCACCGGCGCCTACGTGCGCGACACCGCGGAGGTGTTCGATCATCACGCCTTCGACGAGGACGCGGTCTCCGAGCAGGCCCGCACGATCCTGGAGGACGTGCCGGTGCAGGTCATCAAGGTCGGCTTCGTCGGCTCGCCCGAGGCCGTGAGCGCGATCGCCGAGATCGCCTCGGACTACCCGGACGTGCCCCTCATCGCCTACATGCCCGCATTGGGCTGGTGGGATGAGGCCGTCGCCGAGCCGTACGCCGATGCCTTCCGCGAGCTGATGCTGCCGCAGACCACGGTGTTGGTAGGAAACCACAGCACGCTGTGGCGCTGGCTGCTACCGGACTGGAGCAGCGAGCGGGCGCCCACCCCACGCGAACTGGCCAAGGCCGCGGCCGACATGGGCGTGCCCTACACGCTGGTGACCGGCGTGCCGCTGCCCGAGCAGTTCGTCGAGAACGTGCTGGCCACGCCGCAGTCGGTGCTGGCGAGCGAGAAGTTCGAGCGCTTCGACGCCGTGTTCGCCGGCGCCGGCGACACCTTGTCGGCCGCGCTGGCGGCCCTGGTGGCGGGCGGCGCCGACCTGGCCGCGGCCACCAGCGAGGCCCTGGCCTACCTGGACCGCTGCCTGGACGGCGGCTTCCGCCCCGGCATGGGCCACGTGGTGCCCGACCGCCTGTTCTGGGCACAACCCGAAGCGGCAGACGACGACACCGAGGACGGCGCGGTCGAACCCGGCGTGTTCGACCTGCCGGCCCCCGACACCAAGCATTGAGCCGGGCGCGGCCCGACCCCAGCGAGACAACCATGGACCAGAACGAGACCTTGTTCCAGCGCGCCCGCGCGCTCATCCCCGGCGGCGTGAACTCGCCCGTGCGCGCCTTCCGCGCGGTGGGCGGCACGCCCCGCTTCGTGCAGCGCGCCGAGGGCGCGTATTTCTGGGATGCGAACGGCAAGCGCCACATCGACTACATCGGCTCCTGGGGGCCCATGATCCTGGGCCACGGCCACCCCCGCGTGCTGGAGGCCGTGCTGCAGGCCGCGCGCGACGGCTTCTCCTTCGGCGCGCCGACCGAGCGCGAGGTGGAGCTGGCCGAGGCCATCGTGCGGCATTTGCCAGCCGTGGAGATGGTGCGACTGGTCAGCTCCGGCACCGAGGCCGCGATGAGCGCCCTGCGCCTGGCGCGTGGCGCGACGGGCCGCAGCAAGATCATCAAGTTCGAGGGCTGCTACCACGGCCACGCGGATGCGCTGCTGGTGAAGGCCGGCTCGGGCCTGGCCACCTTCGGCCACCCCACCAGCGCCGGCGTGCCGGCCGAGGTGGTGCAGCACACGCTGGTGCTGGAGTACAACAACATCGCGCAGATCGAGGAGGCCTTCGCCACCCACGGCCGTGACATCGCCTGCCTGATGATCGAGCCCATCGCGGGCAACATGAACTTCGTGCGCGCCAGCGTGCCCTTCATGCAGCGCTGCCGCGAGCTGTGCACCGCGCATGGCGCGCTGCTGGTGTTCGACGAGGTGATGACCGGCTTCCGCGTCGGCCTGGGCGGTGCGCAGGCGCACTACGCCGGCCTGATCCCCGGCTTCAAGCCCGACCTCACCGTGCTGGGCAAGGTCATCGGCGGCGGCATGCCGCTGGCCGCCTTCGGCGGACCGCGCGCGATCATGGAGCAGCTCGCGCCGCTGGGGCCGGTGTACCAGGCCGGCACGCTTTCGGGCAACCCGGTGGCCACCGCCTGCGGCCTGGCCACGCTGGAAGCGATCTCGCAGCCCGGCTTCTACGAAGCGCTGGCGCAGCGCACGCGGTCGCTGGTCGAGGGCCTGTCGAACGCCGCGCGCGAGACGGGCGTGGCCTTCAGCGCTGACTGCGAAGGCGGCATGTTCGGCTTCTTCCTGCTGCCCGCACTGCCGCAGAACTATCCCGCCGTGATGAAGAGCGACGCGCCGAAGTTCGGCCGCCTGTTCCATGGCCTGCTGGACCGCGGGGTGTACATCGCGCCCGCGCTGTATGAGGCCGGCTTCGTGAGCTCGGCCCACTCGGCCGCGGACATCGAGGAAACGGTGGCCGCCGCGCGCGAGGTGTTCCGCACGCTCGGCTGAACCGCCCCCTCAGTGCCGGAAGTGCCGCACGCCTGAGAACACCATCGCCACGCCGCGCTCGTCGGCGGCGGCGATGACTTCGGCGTCGCGCATGCTGCCGCCCGGCTGGATGATGCTGGTGGCACCGGCGTCCACCACCACATCCAGCCCGTCCCGGAACGGGAAGAAGGCGTCGCTCGCCACGGCCGTGCCGGCGAGGGACAGCTTCGCATGCTGCGCCTTGATGCTGGCGATGCGGGCCGAGTCGAGACGGCTCATCTGGCCGGCGCCCACGCCCATGGTCATGCCGTCCTTGCAGAACACGATGGCGTTGGACTTGACGTACTTGGCCACCTTCCAGGCAAACAGCAGGTCGTCGAGCTCCTGGGCGGTGGGCTGCTTCTTCGTCACGACCTTCAGGTCGGCCAGGGACAGCTCATGGTTGTCGGCGGTCTGCATCAGCAGGCCCGAGCCCACGCGCTTGACGTCCATGGCATTGCGGCCGTTGTCCCAGTCGGTCACGCCACCGGGCGGCAGCTCGATGCGCAGCACACGCACGTTGACCTTGGTCTCGAACACGGCCAGCGCCTCGGCGGTGAACTCGGGCGCCATCAGCACCTCGACGAACTGCTTGCTCACCGCCTGCGCGGCCGCGCCGTCCACCGTGCGGTTGAAGGCGATGATGCCGCCGAAGGCCGAGGTCGGATCGGTCTGGAAGGCCTTGCTGTAGGCCTCCAGCGCATCCTTGCCGACGGCCACGCCGCAGGGGTTGGCGTGCTTCACGATCACGCAGGCCGGCGCGTCGAAGCTCTTCACGCATTCCCAGGCGGCGTCGGCGTCAGCGATGTTGTTGTACGAGAGTTCCTTGCCCTGCAGCTGGCGCGCCGTGACGAGCGAGCCGGGCGCCGGGTACAAGTCCCGGTAGAAGGCGGCCTGCTGGTGCGGGTTCTCGCCATAGCGCAGGTCCTGCAGCTTGACGAAGCGGCCGTTCGACTGGGCGGGGAACAACGCACGCTTGCCGTCCTCCTGCAGCGACGAGAGGTAGTCACTGATCGCCGCGTCATAGTTGCTGATGCGGTTGAAGGCCGCCACGGCCAGCGCGAACTTCGTGGTCTGCGACACCTGGCCGTGCTCGCGCAGTTCCGCGATGACCGCGCCGTACTGCGACGCGTCGGTGAGCACCGCCACATCCTTCCAGTTCTTCGCGCCGCTGCGCACCATGGCCGGGCCGCCGATGTCGATGTTCTCGATCGCGTCCTCCAGCGTGCAGCCGGGCCGGGCCACCGTCTGCTCGAACGGATAGAGGTTGACCACCAGGATGTCGATGGTGCTGATGGCATGCCGCTTGAGCGCGGCCATGTGGTCCGGGTGGTCGCGGCGCGCCAGCAGGCCGCCGTGCACCTTGGGGTGCAGCGTCTTCACGCGGCCGTCCAGCATCTCCGGGAAGCCGGTCAGCTCGGCCACCTCGGTCACGTGCACGCCGGCCTCGGCGATCAGCTTCGCGGTGCCGCCGGTGGAGAGGATGCGCACGCCAGCCGCATGCAGGGCCTGGGCCAGCTCGACGACGCTGGTCTTGTCGGAAACGGAAATGAGTGCGTTCATGGATTACTTCAGCAACTTGTGTTCGATCAGCTTCTTGCGCAGGGTGTTGCGGTTCAGGCCCAGCCACTCGGCCGCGCGGGACTGGTTGTTCTCGGCCTTGGCCATCACCACCTCCAGCAGTGGCTTCTCGACCACCTTGACCAGCATGTCGTACATGCCGTCCGGCTCGGTCCCCCGCAAATCACGGAAGTAGCCCTCCAGGCTGGCACGCACGCACTCCTCGATGTGCTTCTTGCTCACTCGCAGACCTCCAGCCTGTCTCCTGCAGGCACCCCTGGCAGGCGGTCCGTCTGCGCGGCCAGCCCGTCCAGGTATTGCGTGACCGCCGCCAGCTGCGTGGCGGCGTCGTCGATGCGGATCATCGTCTCGCGGAACGCCGCGCCGCCGGGCAGGCCGCGCACGAACCAGCCGATGTGCTTGCGCGCGCTGCGCACGCCGCTGTGCTCGCCGTGCAGTCCATGGTGGTCCTGCAGGTGCGCCAGCAGGGCGCGGCGCACCTCGGCCACCAGCGGCGGCACGAGCGGCTCGCCGGTGGCGAGGAAGTGCGCCACTTCGCGGAAGATCCAGGGCCGCCCCTGCGCGGCGCGGCCGATCATCACCGCGTCGGCGCCGGTCGCCTGCAGGACCTCGCGCGCCTTGCGCGGTGAATCGATGTCGCCATTGGCCACCACCGGCACGGCCACCGCCGCCTTCACCGCCGCGATGGTGTCGTACTCCGCCTGGCCGGTGTAGCCCTGCTCGCGCGTGCGGCCGTGGACGGTGAGCATCGCGATGCCCGCGGACTCGAAGGCCCGCGCGAGGCGCACCGCATTGCGCTCGGCGGCCGACCAGCCAGTGCGCATCTTCAGCGTGACGGGCACGCCACGCGGCGCGCAGGCGGCGACCACCGCCTCGGCAATGGCCAGGGCCAGCGGCTCGTCGCGCATCAGGGCCGAGCCGGCCCACTTGCTGCAGACCTTCTTGGCCGGGCAGCCCATGTTGATGTCGATGATCTGCGCGCCGCGGTCGATGTTGTAGCGCGCCGCATCGGCCATCATCGCGGCATCGGTGCCGGCGATCTGCACCGCCACCGGGCCCGGTTCGCCCTGATGGTCGGCGCGGCGCGAGGTCTTGAGGCTGTCCCACAGGTCGCGGCGCGACGTCACCATCTCGCTGACCGCATAGCCGGCGCCGAAGCGGCGACACAGCTGACGGAACGGGCGGTCCGTCACGCCCGCCATCGGCGCGACGAACACGTTGTTCGCCAGGGTGTAGGGGCCGATGCGCATGGAGGGGGGAGACGGGGCTGCCGAAAAAAGAGGCACGATTGTAGGCGCGCGCGATTTCAGCGCCTGAAATCACCGGGCCGTCGCGTAACATGCCGCGGTGCATGAGTGGATGGAGTCGCTGCTGGCGCTGCTGGCCCTGCCAAAGGTGGGGCTCAGCACGCTCTTCGTGGTCGCGTTCATCTCGGCGACGCTGCTGCCCCTGGGCTCGGAGCCGGCGCTGTTTGGCCTGGTCAAGCTCAACCCCGATCTGTTCTGGAGCGCGGTGCTCGTCGCCACGGCAGGCAACACGCTCGGGGGCATGGTCGATTGGTGGATCGGCTACGGCGCGCACCGCGTCGCGGATCGCTACCACCACTCACGCGTGCACGTGAAGGCGCTCGACTGGCTCGCGCGGCTCGGCCCGCGGGCCTGCCTGCTGTCGTGGCTGCCCGGCGTGGGCGATCCCTTGTGCGCGGTGGCGGGCTGGCTGCGCCTGCCCTTCTGGCCCTGCGTGGCCTACATGGCGATCGGCAAGTTCCTGCGCTATCTGGTGATGACGGCCGGGCTGCTGTGGGTGTTTCCGCACTGAGGCGGCATCGACGCGGTTGCGGGCGAGTCGGCAGCGTCACGCTCTGTCTCCGTCGCGACGGCAATGGCGGGCAGCATCTCCAGGGCGCCGACCAGCAGCGCCGTGAAGACACAGACCTCGTAGGCCCGCAGGGCGGCGTTGCGCACCCGGCGGCGCACTTCTAAGCTTTCCATGTAGCGCCCCTCTTGCGCCGTGGCGGCCGCGGCGATGGGCGCATCGTGCCCGGCTGGCGCCGCGCGGCGCTGTGACCCGTGCACGTCGCCGATGTGCGGCGTGCACGGCAGCCGGCGCCGGCCTCAGACGTTGAAGAGGAAGTTCATGACGTCGCCATCCTTGACGACGTATTCCTTGCCTTCGCTGCGCATGCGCCCCGCTTCCTTGGCGCCCTGCTCGCCGCCGCAGGCGATGAAGTCGTCGAAGGCGATGGTCTGCGCGCGGATGAAGCCGCGCTCGAAATCGGTGTGGATCACGCCGGCGGCCTGCGGGGCCGTGGCGCCGATGGGCACGGTCCAGGCGCGCACCTCCTTCACCCCCGCGGTGAAGTAGGTCTGCAGGCCCAGCAGCGTGAAGGCGGCACGGATCAGGCGGTTGAGGCCGGGTTCGTCCTGGCCGATCTCGGCCAGGAACAGGGCCTTGTCCTCGTCGGCCATGTCGGCGATCTCGGATTCGATCTTGGCGCAGATCGCGACGACGGGGGCGTTCTGCGACTGCGCATAGGCGCGCAGGCGGTCCAGGTGCGGGTTGTTCTCGAAACCGCCCTCGTCGACGTTGCCCACGAACATCGCCGGCTTGGCGGTGATGAGGAACAGCGGCCGGATCAGCGCGCGCTCCTCGTCGGTCAGCGGCACCGTGCGCACCGGACGGCCTTCGTTCAGGGCCTCCTGCAGGCGGGGCAGCAACTGCACCATCTTCGCCGCTTCCTTGTCGTTGCCGGACTTCGCGGCCTTGGCATAGCGCGCGAGCGTCTTGTCGACGGTGCCGAGATCGGCCAGGCAGAGCTCGGTCTGGATGACCTCGATGTCGGAGACGGGGTCCACCCGGCCCGCGACGTGGATCACGTTCGGATCCTCGAAGCAGCGCACGACGTTGACCACGGCGTCGGTCTCGCGGATGTGCGCCAGGAACTGGTTGCCCAGGCCCTCGCCCTTGCTGGCGCCGGCGACCAGGCCCGCGATGTCGACAAACTCGACGATGGCTGGCACGATGCGCTCAGGCTTGACGATCTGCGAGAGTTGCACCAGCCGCGGATCAGGCAGCTCGACGATGCCGACGTTCGGCTCGATGGTGCAGAAAGGGTAGTTCTCGGCGGCAATGCCCGCCTTGGTGAGGGCATTGAACAAGGTGGACTTGCCCACGTTGGGCAGCCCGACGATCCCGCACTTCAAGCTCATGTCAGTTTCCGCGTGTCGAACCCGAAAGTGTAGCCCCTGGGCATTCGGCGGCCTGGCGGACACGCCTTGGCCCGTGCTGCTGACTCTGCTGTGGTGCCTGGCGCTCCCCCTCGCCAACGCCCAGGTGGCTGGCCTGGGTGCGTCGCCCCTGGTGCTGCGCGACGTCGACGGGACCGTGAATGCCGCACCTTCCGCCCGGGTCTGGCTGGACACGCGGGGCGATGCCGGCATCGCGCAGGTGACCAGCCGGTCCGGGCTGAGCCTTCTGCAGCCCGCGGGGCCCAGGCTGGCGCTGCCAGCCGGCTCGAGCGGCGCACTCTGGCTGCATCTGCGCCTGACACGCGGCATCAACGAGCGCCAGGACTGGCTGCTCGACTTTCCGATGCCCTCGCTGGACCATGTCACTGTCTACCAGCAGGAGGGCACGGGCTGGCGGGCCGAGACGGCAGGGGACACCTTGCCAGTGGCACAGTGGCCGGAGCCCGGGCGCCACCCGGCCTTCCGGCTCGATCTGCCGCATGGCCAGATGCGGGATGTGTTCGTGCGTGTGCGCCACGCCACGCCCGCGAACATTCCCCTGCGCCTGTCGAGCACCGCCGTCCATGCGCAGCGCATCCAGGTCGAGTATCTCGGGTTGGGCAGCACCTTCGGCGCGCTGGTGCTCCTGATCGCGGCCTGCCTGGCCCAGGCCTGGCTGTACCGGGACCGCATCTACCTCTGGTACTCGGCCTATGCAGCGATCGCCACGCTGACGGTGGCCGCCTACACCGGGCTCGCGGCGCACCTGTTGTGGCCCTCCTTCGGCCTGCTCGGGGATGCGCCGCAGCCGATGCTCGCGCTGGCCGCCTCTGCCGCGGCGGTGCTGTTCGTGCGCAGCCTGGTCGGCTTCGCTGCGCGGCATCCGCACCTGGACCAGGCCGTTCGCCTGATGGGTTGGGCCGGGCTGCTGCTGGCCCTGCTGCCGGCGGTGCTGCCCAAGCTGCTGGCCTATGGGGTGGCCGGGGCCTACGCCATCATGGCGATGGGGGTGAACTGCCTGATTGCCCTGACGGCGGTGCGACGCGGCGACGTCGCGGCCCGCTGGGTGCTGGGCGCCTACGCGCCGCTCGCGATCACCGTGGGCGTGGGCGTCGGCCGCCTGTTCGGCTGGCTGCCGGCGACCACGTACACGCAGTACGGCCTCATGGTCGCACTGACGTTGCAGGTGCCCCTGCTGCTGGTCGCGCTGTCGCTGCGCTCGCGCGAGCGCCACAGCGCGCTGATCCGCGAGCAGGCGCTGTCGACGCAGGATGCGCTGACGGGTCTGCTGGCACCCCACCTGTTCCATGACCGGCTGCGGCAGGTGGTGGCTCGGCATCGGCGCGATCGGGAAAGCGCGGCGGTGGTCTTCATCGACCTGGTGAACCACGCACGCATCAAGGAACTGTTTGGCGCCGCGGTGGCCGAGCAGAGCCTGCTGCGCAGCGTGATCAAGCTGCGGCGCCTGGTGCGGGACGTGGACACTGTCAGCCGTGTCGGCGAGGCACGGTTCGGCATCATTTTGGAGGGCGTTCGTTCGCGCGTGGTGGTGACGGACCGCGCGGCACGGCTGATCGCCGCCGGGCTGATGCCGCTGGAAGGCCTGAAACCCGACGTGACACTGCAGTTTCACATCGGCGCCGTGCTGCTCGACGAATGCCCGCTGGAGGCCACCGAGATTCCAGGCGCGCTGGACGCGCTGCTGGCGGGCATGTCGCCGCGTACGCGGCGGCCGATCCGCTTCGTGGCGGCACAGGATACGCATCCGGCTGCCATGCCGGACAGCTCGCTGCTGGCGGACGCCGCCGAGCCGGATCCCAAGCGGCCGCCATTGACCGCGGTGAAGTGACAGGCTCTCGCCGACGGAGGCTCAGTCGAACTGCCAGCCGGCGCGCGCGACCTGTCCCACGCGCAGCGTGAGACCGTCACCCTGGAGCACGATGGCATTCATGCCGAAGGTGACGGCCCCGTCCAGGCGCGCATCGGCGCGATAGGTCTGCAGCGTGTCACGGACGGCGGTGCCCGTGGCGGCCGTCGCCGGGTCGACATCCGGAATCGGGCAGCGGGCGCACGGCTTCACGGTACGCAGCACGGCCTCGCCGCCACCGGTATCGATGTGCATGTCTGCGAGGCGGTCTTCGTCATGCGCCTCCACATCCGCCAGCACGATGTTGGGTCGGAAGCGTTCGATGCCGACGGCGGGCTCGCCCCGGGCCGCGAGACGACGGTTGACCTCGGCGAGCGAGGCCTCGCTCGCCACCAGCAGGGGGTAGCCATCGCTGAACTGGTTGGGCGCCTCGATGCCGCCGGTCCATTGCAGGCTGGACAGGCGACGGTGATCGGGGTCGAATCGGACCAGACGCAGCGGCCGGCCCAGGAAGTCGGTGAACCACTGCGCTGCGACGGCGCCCATGTCGAAGGCCGGCACCTCGTCGTCCCAGCCGCGCACACGGACGGGCTCCTCCACCGTGTCGATGCTCAGGTGCAGCGCGAGCATGCCGGGGGCGCGCAGGACCACGTCGAGGTGCTTGAGCTGGGGACGGATCAGCGCCATGCGGGGGAGCTCACGCTGCGAGACGAACTCGCCCTGGCTGTCGACCACCATCCAGGCGCGGTCGAGGTCGAGGCCGGACGCCGTGAGCACGGACTCCGTCACTTCAACACCCGCGCAGGACTTGACGGGGTAGACGAACAGCCGCGCGATGCGGGCCGTGACATCCGTGGAATGGGTGCTCATGGTGGTCAATGGTTGTCTGGCTGGCGCGGTTTCGATCGGCCCGGGCCGGTATGGATTGTGCCGCGCTCCTACAATCCCCGGCATGGCTGCTCCTTTCGACGTGTGCATCCGGGGCGCAGGGATCGTCGGCCGGACGCTGGCCCTGCTGCTGGCTCGGGATCGCTTGCGCGTGGCCCTGGTCGACGCGGCCGCCGCCGCCGGTCGGCCGGCGGACGTCCGTGCGTACGCGCTCAATGCGGCTTCGCGCGCCATCCTGGAAGCACTGCGCGCCTGGCCGGAGCCGGTGCATGCGACGCCGGTCACCGCGATGGAGGTGCACGGCGATGCAGGCGGTGCGCTGACATTCCGCGCGACCGAAGAGGGCGTACCCGCCTTGAACTGGATCGTGGAGGTGGAGCCGTTGCTGGCCAGGCTGGGTGAGGCCGTTCGCTTCCAGCCGCGCATCGAACTGGTACAGGCGCCGGTGGCGGCGAAGCTGACGGTGGTGTGCGAGGGCAGACACAGCAGCACACGTGAGGCTTTCGGCGTCCAGTTTGACGTGGCGCCCTACCCCCAGCGGGCCATTGCCGCCCGCCTGCAACTGGAGCGGGGGCACGGCCAGGTCGCGCGGCAGTGGTTCATCGACGGCGAGGTGATCGGCCTGCTGCCACTGGGAGGCCCCGATGGCCAGACCGTCGCGCTGGTGTGGTCCGTTCGCGAGGAGCGGGCGGACGAGCTGCTGGCGCTGGCACCGGACGCGTTCGCGCAGCGGTTGCGCATGGCCTGTGGCGATGCGCTGGGTGCAATCCAGATGGTCTCCGAGCGGGCGGCGTGGCCCCTGCAGAGGGCCACGGCAGACCGCTGGTGTGGCCCTGGCTGGGTCCTGGCGGGCGATGCGGCGCACAACGTGCACCCCCTGGCCGGGCAGGGGCTCAACCTCGGTCTGGGCGACGCGCTGGCCCTCGCCGACGTGCTGCAGCATCGCGAGTACTGGCGCGAGCTGGGTGATGTGCGCCTGCTGCGCCGCTATGAGCGCCGGCGCAAGGGCGACGTCCTGACCATGGGTCTGACGTCGGAAGCGTTGCAGCAACTGTTTGCCCGGCCAGCCGAGACCTGGGTCCGTGCCCGCAACTGGGGCCTGAGCGGATTCGATCGCAGCGGACCCATCAAGCACTGGGCGGCGCGCGTCGCGATGGGCACGGCCCACGCGGCCTGAGGAACACATGATTCATCGATCGATCCGCAAGTTCTTGGGGGCCCTGTGCATCGCAGGGCTCGGCGTGTGGGCACTGGGTGCTTCAGCGCAATCGCCATCGGGCCCCCCATCCGCCGAGAGCGCGATCCGGCGTGCATTGGGAGATCGCCTGCCCGGTCTGGGGCGGATCGACGAGGTGTCTCGCTCGCCCCTGCCTGGCCTCTATGAGGTTCGCATCGGGACCGATCTGTTCTACACCGATGCCGAGGGCAACTACCTGATCACGGGGTACATCCTTGACACGCGGGCCCGTCGCAACCTGACCGAAGAGCGCATCGACAAGCTGCTGGCCATCGACTTTGACGAGCTGCCCTTGCGTGACGCCTTCACGATCGTGCGCGGCAACGGCAAGCGTCGGATCGCTGTCTTCGAGGATCCCAACTGCGGTTATTGCAAGCGTTTCGAGCGGGATCTGCAGAAGCTGGACAACGTGACGATCCACATGTTCCTGTTCCCCATTCTCGGGCCGTCTTCGGAGCAGCGGTCGCGCAACATCTGGTGCGCGAAGGACCGTTCTCGCGCCTGGCTCGACTGGATGCTGCGTGACGTGTCCGCGCCCGCTGCCGACGCAGCCTGTGATCACTCGGCGCTGGCACGCAACATCGAGTTCGGACGTCGCCACAAGATCACAGGGACACCGACGATCTTCTTCGCCGATGGCTCGCGCGTTCCGGGCGCCGTGCCCGCCAGTGAAGTCGAAAAGAAGCTGGCCACGTTGAAGTGAAAAGATCTGACCTGACGCCGGGGCCGCGCTACCGCGTGAAGGCGGCCCGTGTCGATGCCCATCTGTTCGAGGTGAAGCTGGTCGTCGCGGCACCGGCTGCGGGGCAGGTGGTCTCGTTGCCGGTGTGGATCCCGGGCAGCTATCTGGTCCGCGAGTTTGCGCGGCACCTTCAGCGGCTGTCGGCGCGACAAGGGGGCGTCGTGGTCCCTGTCGAACAGCTGAACAAGGCGGAATGGCGGGTGGACTGCGAGGCAGGGCGCCCGATGGAACTGACCTACGAGGTCTACGCCTTCGACACCTCGGTGCGCGCGGCCTACCTCGATCAGCAACGCGGCTTCTTCAATGGCACGTCGCTGCTGTTGCGGGTGCACGGACAGGAGGCGCGCTGCCACGTGCTGGAACTGGTGGAGCCGGCGCGATCCCGGCGGTGGCAGGTGGCGTGCGGCCTGCCTGCCGGGCGTGTGAATGAGCGCGGCTTCGGCGAATACCGCGCGGTCGACTATGACGAGCTGGTGGACTCACCGGTCGAGTACGGTGGGTTCTGGAGCCAGACGTTCCGTGTCGCAGGCGTCGTGCATCGGCTGGTGGTCGCAGGCGCGACGCCGGCTTTCGACGGCGACCGGCTGCTCCGGGACACGCAGCGGATCTGCGAGGCCCAGGTCCGCTTCTGGCACGACCGACGCAAGCCACCGTTTCGCAACTACCTGTTCCTGCTGAATGCAGTGGACGATGGCTATGGCGGCCTGGAGCACCGGAACAGCACCGCGCTGATTGCAGCGCGCAAGGATCTGCCGCGCGCAGGTGAGTCGCGCACCAGTGATGGCTACGTCACGCTACTGGGCCTGATCAGCCACGAGTACTTCCACACCTGGAACGTGAAGCGCCTGCGGCCGGTGGAGTTCACCACCTATGACTATTCGCGTGAGAACTACACGCAGTTGCTGTGGTTCTTCGAGGGGTTCACGAGCTACTACGATGACTTGTTCCTGCGCCGGGCAGGCCTCATTGACGATGCAACCTACCTGAAGCTGCTGGCCAAGACGAACAACCAGGTGATGCAGACACCGGGCAGGCTGGTGCAGTCCGTCGCGCAGGCGAGTTTCGATGCCTGGGTCAAGTACTACCGGCAGGACGAGAACACGCCCAATGCCACCGTGAGCTACTACACCAAGGGAGCCTTGGTGGCCTTGTGCCTGGACCTGAGTTTGCGCGCTGAAGGGCGTGGGTCGCTGGATGACGTGATGCGGGAGCTCTGGTCCCGTTGTCGCGGCGGGCCGATGGCGGAATCCGATTTGCTCGGGGCACTGGAGGCCGTGGGCGGTCGGTCCTACGAACGGGAGCTTGCGAGGTGGACGCAGGAGTCGACTGAGTTGCCGGTGGGAGAGTTGCTTGGCCGGGTCGGTGTCAGTGCGAACGAGGATCCGGCGCCACTGGCGCAACGATTGGGCATCCGGGTGGCCGAAAGTGGCGGCACACTCACCATCAAGACGGTCCTGCGCGGGGGAGCCGCGGAAACTGCGGGGATGGCAGCGGGTGATGAATGGCTTGCCGTGGAACCGGTAGTGGGGCAGGTTTGGCGGATGGCGCGACTCGATGACCTGAATGTCTACGTCGGGCGGCAGGAACGGTGTCGCGCCTGGGTGTCGCGGGATCGCCGTGTCTTTCCTCTTTCGGTAGAGATCCCGAAGGCGGGGACAGTGACACGGCTTGTCATCCAGGATGCAGCCAAGGCACACGCGTGGCTGGATCCGCGGGACTGAGTGGCCGATGGTTGCTGGTCGCCGTGGTTGGCGGCCTGCATGCCGCGTTGCTGGAGTACTTTGCAAGGGATCTGGAGAACCCCTCGGCACTGACGGCCATGGCCCCCGTGATGCTGACGAGGACCCTCACGCCCACCCAGGCGACGCCCGTTCAGCCTGAGTTCACGACCCCGACGGTGGCGCCCGCGAGATCTCGAACGCTCGCAACTCCGGTTGCGCAGCCGCCTCGTGCCGGTGCTTCGGCTGCGGTTGGGGCTACGGCCACGGCGGACGGTTCGGAACGAAGTGGCCAGCCTGGCGCGACGCTGACAGCGGAGTCTTCTGCCGGGGATCCGCTTAACACGCCAGCCGCTGCCTCGATCGTTTCAAGCCCGGTAGTCGACCCAGCACGAGACGTTGCGGCTGTGGCCTCGCCTCCCAGCATGCAGCTTGATCCCGTGGGCGCTGCGCCTCCCGGCACATCTCCGCCAACGCAGGCTGCACCCTCATGGCCGGAGACAACCCGGCTTTCCTATCAGCTCGATGGTCGGTTCAGAAGCGGCGACCTTTACGGGTCGGCTCAGGTCTTCTGGCAGCGGGAGCAGGCCCAATACCAGGTCCGGGTGGATGTAGACATCACACTGTTTGCCAAGCTGTCGATGGTCAGTCAGGGCGTGATTGACGGTGAGCAACTGGTGCCCCGGATCTTTGAGGAGATTCGCCCTG
This sequence comes from Ramlibacter sp., assembly GCF_041916345.1. Taxonomy (GTDB): domain Bacteria; phylum Pseudomonadota; class Gammaproteobacteria; order Burkholderiales; family Burkholderiaceae_C; genus Ramlibacter. The sequence goes on along the minus strand of NZ_JAYRZR010000057.1, from coordinate 595 downwards.
GCCGAAAGCGACGTACGGCCCGGTTCGAGGCCGCTTCGATCACGCTCGACAACGGGAACACGGTCGATAGGCCCGCGAACACGCAGGATGCCGCCAGCCAGTTCGTCCAGTTGACCCACGACTTTGCGTCCGGTCGGGTTCGCCTTGACGTCGGTCGATCCGTTGAACTCTGGATGGCCCGTCCGGGGGGCGTGGATCGCTGGACCTACGATGTCGTGGCACTCGAGGAGATCACGACACCAGGGTTCGGACGCGTGAGTGCGTACCACTTGCGACCTCGGCCCATCCTCCGACCGCGGGGCAACATCACGATGGAGATGTGGTACGCGCCCAGTCTGCAATATCTCCCCGTACGAATCCGCCTGCAGATGGGGGAGGAGGCCGTGCTGGACCTGACGGCTCTGAAAGTGGAGCAACGCTAGCTGGCGGGTTCGGCGCCACGCCGCGAGCAAAACAAAAAGGCCCCGATTGGGGCCTGCTGTATGGAGCGACGCGCTTTTCGCGTTCTCTTCAATGTCATTTTGGATGGCACTGAAGAGAACGCCCCGCGGTGAGGCGGGGCGGCTCGGATAGAAGCCTGACGATGTCCTACTTT
>NZ_JAYRZR010000056.1:0-25997 GCF_041916345.1 Ramlibacter sp. | reverse complement strand
CCGCTGATCGTGATGACGATCGAGGACGACGGCGTCGGCTTCGACCCCGCTGCGCCGCGCAAGACGCAGTCCCTCGGACTCGCGGGCCTGCGCGAGCGGGCGCGCCTCCTGCGTGGCACCGTGGAGATCCACAGTGTGCCCGGCGCGGGCACGCGCGTCGTGGTGCGCATGCCTGGCGAGTGAAGGGCGAGCGCAGCATGGCGGCGGCTTGACGCGCCTCAACTGCCCGCCGTCGGGCAGGCGTTATCGTGCAACCACCCTCCAGGAGCCCCGCCATGCGACCCTCCCTGCGCCAGATCCTCGTTCACCTCGACCACGCAGACAACGTGCGTCCCCGGCTGGAGGCCGCCTGCGGCCTCGCGGCGCCACTCGGCGCACAAGTGACGGCGCTGTACGCGGCCACGCCTGCCATCACCGCGCTGCCCTACGGGCCCGACCTGAGCGGCGGCGTCGCCACGGTACTGCAGGAAATGGACGACCAGCGCCGTGACGCCGCGCGCGCGGCCTTCGCGGCCTTCCACTTCGAGGGCGGCCCCTTGCCCACCTGGGCGGAATCGCAGGACATCCCCGTCATCGGCGTCGTCGCGCAGCAGGCGCTGTTCGCGGATCTGCTGGTGATGGGGCAGCGTGATCCGGCCGCCAGCGGCCCGGCCCTGGTGCCCGGCGACTTCGTCGAGGCCGTGGTGCTCGCCAGCGGCAAGCCGGCGCTCGTGCTGCCCTATGTGGGCTGGCAGGGCCCCATCGGACAGCGGGTGGCGATCGCCTGGAAGGACACTGCCCAGGCCGCGCGTGCGGTCACCGCGGCGCTGCCGGTGCTGGCCCGTGCGCAGGCGGTGCAGGTGCTCGCCTGGGACGACGACGCCGCGCCGGCGGTGCAGGGCGACCGCCTCGACCTGGACAGTTTCCTGCGTGCGCACGGCATCACCGCGCAGTGGCACCGCGGCGGGGAGGCCCCCTCGGCGTTGGGCGAGTTGCTGCTCTCGCGTGCCAGCGACCTGGAGGCCGACCTGCTCGTCATGGGCTGCTACGGCCACTCGCGTGCCCGCGAGTGGGTGCTGGGTGGCACCAGCCGCACGCTGCTGCAGTCGATGACGCTGCCGGTACTGCTGGCGCACTGAGGCCGCCGGTGCCGGGTGGGGCGGCTTGGGCAGGCCGCTGCCGCGGCCTTGCGCGAGCCTGACACGCCTCGGACGATTCCTAGGCGGTCTCGGGCAGCACCCAGGGTGTGAATCGGCGCATTCCCAGGCCTCGAATCAGCCAGCGCCGATGGCCCGCGGCGCGCTGCGGGCGGATGATTCCATCCATGCCCTCGCGCACCGTCTCCCACCTGAAGGTCTTCCTCGCGGATGACTCGCCGGCCATCCGCCAGCGTGTCAATGCCCTGCTGGGATCCGCCGACATCGCGGTGGTCGGCGAGGCCGCGACGCCCCAGTCTTGCATCGACGGCATCCTGTCCAGCCACCCCGACGTGGTCGTGCTCGACGTCGCCCTCGAAGGCGGCAACGGGCTGCAGGTGCTGCGCGCCGTCCGCGCCGCGGACCCGGCGGTGGCCTTCGTCGTCTTCAGCAACAACTCCGGCCCCGCCTACCGGAAGCGCTACCTCGGCGAAGGCGCCGCGCGCTTCCTGGACAAGAGCACCGAATTCGACCAACTCGCGCAAGCGGTGGCCACGGCCAGCGGCCGGGCCGTTCATTGATGTACCCGCAGGAGAAAACCATGTCCGCAATCGCCAGCCCCGTCCGTCCCGCCGCCCCGGTGCGCTTCCTCGCGCGCCCGGAGCTCGCCACGGCCGCCAGCAAGCCCGCGCCGCTGAAGACCCAGTGCTCGACCTGCCACCTGAAGGACCTGTGCCTGCCTTGCGGACTGACCGGCACCGACGTCGCGCGGCTTGACGGGCTGATGTTCGGCCGCCGCCGCGTGAAGGAAGGCCAGCCGCTGTACCGCGAGGGCGACAAGTTCCAGTTCATCTACGCCGTGCGCAGCGGCACCTTCAAGTCGGGCATGACGCTCAAGGACGGCCGCGAGCAGGTCACCGGCTTCCAGATGGCTGGCGAGCTGATGGGCCTGGATGGCCTGGCCAACGGCGTGCACGCCACCTCCGCCACCGCGCTGGAAGATGCCGAGATCTGCGCCATCCCGTATGCACACCTGAGCGAGCTGGCCACCACCAGCACCGACCTGCAGCACGTGATCTCGCGCCTGATGAGCCGCGAGATCGTGCGCGAGCACAGTCTGATGATGCTGCTGGGCAGCATGAACGCCGAGGAGCGCCTCGCCGCCTTCCTGCTGAACATCTCGCAGCGCATGAAGGCCCGCGGCTACTCGGCCAACGAGTTCCACCTGCGCATGTCGCGCGCCGAGATCGGCAGCTACCTGGGCATGAAGCTGGAGACGGTCAGCCGCACCTTCAGCGCCTTCCAGCAGCAGCGCCTGCTGGAAGTGGACAAGAAGCACGTGCGCATCCTCGACCTGGACGGCCTGACGCGCGCCTTCGAAGCCCGCGTGCAGTAGCCTCGCGTGACGTGCCGCGGCGGCTCACGGGACTACCCTCCGTCCTGACGGACTGCGGGATTCGCCTTCGGAACGGCCGTGCGGCTCATGCCCCGTCGCGCCCCAGCTGCCGCAGCCGCTCGAACCATTTCGCGGCATCGGCCGGCGTGAGCTGGCCCACCTGGCCCACCAGCGTCTCGTGGACCGGGGCTATGCCCACGAAGCCGAGGATGTTGCGCTCCAGCGACTTCACGCTGTGGGCGCGGAAATACCAGCGATACACCAGCGCCGGCATGCCCATGGTGACCACCACCCGGGCCGAACGGCCAGTGAGCCCCTTGCGGGTGAAGGCATCGCGCGGTCCGTCACCTGAGAAGGCGAAACCGGGTCGCGCCACCTGCTCCAGGAAGCCCTTCAGCACGGCCGGCATGTCGCCGAGCCAGAGCGGAAAGAACAGCACCAGGTGCTCGGCCCAGGCGATCTCCTGCTGCGCGGGCACCAGCGTGGGCGGCACCGGATCGTGCTCCCAGGCAGCCTGGCTGCGCAGCAGCGGAAAGTCGATGCGCGCGACATCGAGCGTGCGCACCGTGTGACCGCCTTCCAGCGCGCCCTGGGCATAGGCTTCGGCCAGGGCGTGGCACAGGTGGCTGGTGCCGGCGTCGGGATGCCCCTGGATCACGAGGATGCGGCGTCCGCTCATTCAGGGCTCCTGGAAGGAAGGGCGGCGGCCAGCAGCGGCGCCATGGGAATCGCGTTGGTCGGATGGGGCACCGTGTCGCAGGTGACGAGCCGGGTCACGCCCGCCGCGCGCAGCGTGTCCTCGGCGTCGCTGTTGCACAGGGCATGCACGCCCACGCAGATCGGCGCGGCGGCGCCCGCTTCGATCAGCGCGCGCGCGGCCGCCGCCAGCGTGCGGCCGGTGGAGACGATGTCGTCCAGCAGCACCGGCGTGCGGCCGCGCCAGTCCGGTACCTCCCGGAACGCGACCGCCACGTCGTGGTCGCCGAAGCGCTGCTTGTCCAGCACCGTGAAGGGCGCGCCGATCCGCGAGGCCACGCTCTCGACCCACTGCGCGCTCTCGCTGTCCGGCCCTACCAGCAGGGGCAGCGGCACCTCGCGGCGCAGCCAGTCGGCCATGGCCGGCGCCGCGCGCAGGGCGCGGGCGTCGATGGGATAGATCGCGTCCAGGCTGGCGATGCGGTGCAGATGCGGATCGATGGTGAGCAGGGCGTCGACATGCGCCGACACCACGGCGGCGAAGGTGTGCGACGTGACCGCCTCGCCGGCACGGAAGCGCATGTCCTGCCGCATGTACGGCAGGTAGGGCGCCACCAGCGTGACGCGGGTGGCGCCCAGCTCGCGCGCCGTGTCCGCCGCGAACAGCAGCGGCAGCAGCTTGGCATCCGGCTCGTGCAAGTGGGCCACCAGCACCACGTGGCGGCCCTGTACCGGCGCCTCCAGGCGCACCAGCGACTCGCCGTCCGGAAAGCGGTGCGTGGCCACGCTGGCCGCTTCGCCGCCGCAGCCGGCCGCGATGGCGGCCGCGAGCCCCTCGGAGCCGGGCAGGGCCAGCAGGAGCGGGCCTGGTTCAGTCGTCTTCAATGACATGAATGGTTTCCGCCTGCGAGGCGGCGTATTGCAGGGCGTAGGCCAGCTCGCCGGGCGATTCGGCGTGCAGGGTGAACAAGGGCTCGCCGCGTTCGACGAAGTCGCCGGGGCGTACGTGCAGGTCGATGCCGGCGCAGGCCGACTGCGGCGCGCCGGCCAGCTTGGCGATGCGTGCGAGCCGGCGGTTGTCGATGCCGATCACGCTGCCGCTGCGGGGCGCCGGTACCGGCTGCCGGTACGCGGCCACGGGCGGCTCGCGCAGGCCGCCCTGGGCTTCGCAGATCTCCTGGAACTTGCGCCAGGCGGAGCCGTCGCGCAGCACCTCGGCGGCGCGCGCCGCGCCTTCGCCCGCCGCGCAGGCGCCCCCGATCTCCAGCAGGGCGCCGGCCAGCAGCAGGGCGCGCTGTGACAGATCGGCAGGGGCGCCGGCTTCGCCGCGCAACACGGCCAGCACGTCCCGCGCCTCCAGTGCCGGGCCGATGCCGCAGCCCACGGGCGCCGTGCCGTCGGTCTGCATCACGCGCAGCTGCAGCCCCGTCACGCCGGCCACGCGTTCGAGCTGGCTGGCCAGGCGTTCGGCCGCCTCGCGGCTGCGCACCTTGGCCGTGGGGCCGACGGGCACGTCGATCAGCACATGGGTGGAGCCCGCAGCGATCTTCTTCGACAGGACCGAGGCGACGAGCTGGCCCTGGCTGTCCAGGTCCAGCGGCCGCTCCACGCGGATCAGCACGTCGTCCGCCGGACTCAGGCGCACCGAGCCGCCCCACACGATGCAGCCGCCGGTGCGCTCCACCACCCGCCGGATGGCCGGCACGTCCAGATCCACCGGCGCCACCGTCTCCATCGTGTCGGCGGTGCCGGCCGGCGAGGTGATCGCGCGCGAGGAGGTCTTGGGCATGCGCAGGCCGCACGCTGCCACGATCGGCACGATCAGCATGGTGGTGCGATTGCCCGGCAAGCCACCCACGCAGTGCTTGTCCATCACCGGGCCGCTGCCCCAGTCGATGCGCTCGCCGGCGTCGACCATCGCTCGGGTGAGGGCGATGGTCTCGTCGGCGTCGAGGCGGTCGCCGGCGCAGGCCGTCACGAAGGCGGCCAGCTGCAGGTCGGAGTAGCGGCCCGCCGCCACGTCGTCGATCACGCTGCGCAGGGCGCCGGGGGTGAGCTTGCGGCCGTACACCTTGGCCCGCACGTGGCCCAGCGACTCCAGCGGCGCGGGGTGCCGCGGCATCACCGTGTCGCCCTCGCGCGCCTGCAGCAGGCGCCAGGCGGCCTCCGAGAGGCCGGCCTCGCCCGGCTGCAGGAAGTCACCATGCACGACGTTGAGCGTGGCGACGATGTGCCGGCCGTTCAGGGCCAGCTCGACGCGCGACTGGGCCTCGAAGCCCTCCGAGTGGCACACGGGACAGTCGCGGTGCATGTAGAGCACCGGCTCCTGGTAGGTGTCGATGCCCATGCGGCGCAGACGCAGTCGCTGGACATCGGGGGTGGCGGGTTCGTTGGCATCCATGGTCATCCGTTGCGGCTCGGCCCAGGTCGCGCCCTGTCCGCATGGTGCCGGTACGGAACCGGCACCGGTTGATGTGGATCACACAGCGGGGCCCGGTGTCGGGCGATAGCATACGACTCATGAAATCCTCCTCGCTTTCCCTGCGCGCGGCACCTGCCGTGCTTGCCGCGGCCCTGCTGGCCGGTTGCGCCGCACCTCCTGGCCAGGAGAAGGAGCAGGCCGGTGTGGTGGCCGGCTCCATCATCGGCGGGCTGATCGGTTCGCAGATCGGCGGCGGCAGCGGGCGCGGCGCGGGCCTCGTCATCGGCATGGTGGCGGGCGCCGTGATCGGCGGCCAGATCGGCCGCTCCATGGACGAGACCGACCGCCTGAAGACGGCGCAGGCCCTGGAAACCCAGCGCACGGGTGAACCCGCGCGCTGGCGCAACCCCGATACCGGCCACGAGTACACCGTGGTGCCCACGCGCACGTACCAGCAGCAGCAATCGCCCTGCCGCGAGTACACGGTCGACGCGGTCATCGGCGGCCGCCCCGAAAAGGTCTACGGCACCGCCTGCCGCCAGGCCGACGGCAGCTGGAAGCAGATGCCCTGATCGGGGCAGGGGCGCGGCGTGACCGGTGTCACGCCGCCTGCGGGTTTGCCCGCAAGCCCGCGCGCGTCTTGACCCCGGTCAATCCTGGCCGGCCGGACGCCGGTTCCAATCGCGCCCATGGTATTGCCAGTCACCCAGCGGGCCTTCACCGAGCGCCATGCCGCATGGTTGCGCGCGGACGCCGAGGCCTGCGCGGCCGAGCGCGACATCGCGGCCGCGCTGGACCGCTATTGCGAAGGCCAGGGCTGCGCACCGCCACTGGCGCAGTCCGCGGCTGCACGGTGCCTGCGTCTGCGCGCCGGCGAAGCCTGGGGCGCGCTGCTGGCCGAGATCGACGCCGCGCGGCGTTGCCGGCCGCTGATCTGAACGCAGTCCGGTCGACCCCGGCTCACTGCACCGGCAGCAGCGCCACCTCCTGCGCCAGCTGCTTCGCCTCGGCGGCGTCGCCCAGCGCCGTGCCGCGCGTGCGCACCGCCGCCGCCGACGCGGCCATGCCGAGGCGGAAGGCATCGGAGGCGGTAGCTCCAGCCGCGATGCCGGCCACCAGCCCGCCCACCAGGCTGTCACCGGCGCCAATGGTACTGGCCACCGGCCCGGTCAGCGCCTGCGCGAACCAGGCCTGGTCCGCACCGACCAGCATCGCGCCCTCGGCGCCCAGGGACAGCGCCACCCACTGCGTGGCGCCTCGCGCCACCAGCGCCCGGCACGCCTGCAGGCGCGACGCGGGGTCGGGCAGTGGATGGCCCGTGAGCTCGGCCAGCTCCCGCAGGCTGGGCTTCACCAGGAACACCGGCGCCGCCAGGCCCGCCGCCAACGCCTCGCCGGAGGCATCCAGCACGCAGCGGCGTCCGGCTGCCGTGGCCGCGCGAGCGGCCTGCGCATAGAAGTCCATCGGCACGCCGGGCGGCAGGCTGCCACTGAGCACCAGCAGGTCTTCGCAGGGGTCGAGGGCTTCGCGCAGGCAGGCCTGCCATTCGGCTGGCGCGAGCGTCGGGCCGGGCAGCACGAAGCGCCAGTCGCGCGCATGGGCGTTCTCGTGCACATGGAAGCTCTCGCGGGTGTCCCCGGCGATGGGCAGCGCCGCGTGCGGCACCCCTTCGGCATCCAGCAGCTGGCCCAGGACGGTGCCCGACAGGCCGCCGGCCGGATAGACGGCCAGCACGGAGGCGCCCAGCCGGTGCGCCACACGGGCCACGTTGATGCCGCCCCCACCGGGGTGCCGCTGCACCTGCGTGCAGCGCAGCTTGTGCTCGGGTTCGACGTGCTCAGTGGTCGTGGAGACATCCACGGCCGGGTTCAGGGTCAGGGTGACGATGCGGGCCATGGCCGCATCGTAGTGGCCGCAGGGCCGCGCTCAGCGGCGGCCGACGGGCCGCTCGTGGATGGATTGGCAGGCCGTGCACAGTGTCGATGCCGGCATGGCCAGCAGGCGGCGCTCGTCGATGCGTTCGCCGCAGTCGAGGCACTGGCCATAGCTGCCATCCTCGATGCGCCGCAGGGCCTCGGCAATGGCGGTGAGTTCCTGCGTGGCATGGGCCGTGGTCACGTCTTCCAGCTGGGCCTGGGTCTCGCCGGCCGCCACGTCCTTGAAGTCCTGCACGTCGTGCGACTCGTCGGCGGCACCGACGGCCGTGCGTGCGGCGGTCTGCAGCAGCGTGCGCAACTCGGCCTGGCGCGCCGCGAGAAGGGCGGCGGCCTGCGTGGTCACGGACGAGGAGGCGGCGGTCTGGGTCATGGAGCGGGTCCTGGCGAATGGTCGGTGGAATCATTGTGAGCGGGCACCGCCTGGGGGTGGTTGATCTGGCGCAAGCGCGACCGGGGCGCGCGGGTTACCCTGCGGGCCATGAGCGTCCGTCATCTCGAAGCCCTGCTCGCGCCGAAGTCGGTCGCGGTGCTGGGCGTCTCCACGCGCGAGGGCAACCTCGGTGCCATCGTCCTGCGCAACCTCCGCCAGGGCGGCTTCCAGGGGCCGATCTGGCCCGTCAACCGCCGCGACGGCGAGATCGAGGGCCTGCGCCTCTGGCCCGATGTCGCCTCGCTGCCGGGCGTGCCGGACCTGGCCGTCATCTGCACGCCGGCCGCTGCCGTGCCCGGCCTGATCCGCGAGCTGGGCGAGAAGGGCACGCGCGCCGCCATCGTCCTGACCGCTGGCCTCAAGCAGCCGGCGTCGCCTGGCGGGCCGACCCTGGAGCAGGCCATGCTGGATGCCGCGCGGCCTTTCACGCTGCGCATCCTCGGGCCCAACTGCATCGGCGCGCTGGTCCCCGGCGTGGGCCTGAACGCCAGTTTCGCGCCGGGCTCGGCACAAGATGGGCAACTGGCCTTCGTCACCCAGTCAGGTGCGCTCGCCACCGCCATGCTCGACTGGGCCAACGGCCAGGGCATCGGCTTCTCGCACTTCCTGTCGCTGGGCGACAGCGCCGACGTCGACTTTGGCGACCTGCTGGACTACCTGGCGAGTGACGCCAAGACCCGCGCCATCCTGATGTACGTGGAGTCCGTCAAGGGCGCGCGCAAGTTCATGTCGGCCGCCCGCGCGGCGGCTCGCAACAAGCCGGTGATCGTGGTCAAGGCCGGCCGCGCGCCCGAAGGCGCGCGTGCCGCGGCCTCGCATACCGGTGCCATGGCCGGCTCGGACGCCGTGTTCGACGCGGCCGCGCGCCGTGCCGGCATGCTGCGCGTGCACAGCCTCGACGCGCTGTTCGAGGCGGCGCGCACGCTGGCCGGGCGCGTGCCCTGGCGGGGGGACCGGCTGGCGCTGCTCACCAACGGCGGCGGTGCCGGCGTGCTGGCCGCCGACGCACTGGCGCTGGGCGGCGGCCGCCTGGCCGAGCTGTCGCCGGAGACGATCGCCGCACTCGATGCGGTGCTGCCGGCCACGTGGTCACGCGGCAATCCGGTGGACATCATCGGTGACGCGCCGGTCGAACGCTACGAGAACGCGATGCGCGTCCTCATGGCAGCGCCGGAGGTGGATGGGCTGCTGTTCATGCACGCGCCCACCGCCATCGTGCCGGCGCCGGCCATCGCGCAGGCGTGCCTGCCGCTGCTGGCCGACGCCTCCAAGCCGGTGCTGTCGTGCTGGCTCGGCGGCCCGTCGGTGCTGGCGGCGCGCCAGGCCTTCACGGCCGCCGGCCTCTCATGCCACCCGACACCCGAGCACGCCGTCGACGGCTGGCTGCAACTGGTGCGCTATCACCAGGGTCAGCAGGCGCTGCTGGAACTGCCCGATGCCGACCCGGTCGACCAGGCGGTGGACGTGGCCGGTGCGCGCGCGATCCTTCAGGCCGCGTTGCGCGACGGGCGCGAATGGCTGGACGAGGCGGACGCCAAGGCGGTGCTGGTCGCCTTCGGCATTCCCACCGTCCCCACCCGGCGCGTGCAGGATGCGGAAGAGGCCGTGCGGGCCGCGCAGCAGCTCGGCTTCCCGGTGGCGCTGAAGATCGTCTCGCCCGAGATCACGCACAAGTCCGACGTCGGCGGCGTCGTTCTCGACCTCCACTCCGAGGAGGAGCTGGTCGCAGCGGCAGCTCGCATGCGCCAGCTCGTGGCGCGGGACCGTCCGCAGGCCCGCGTGCTCGGCTTCACGGTGCAGTCCATGGTGCGCCGGCCGCGCGCGCGGGAGCTCATCGTGGGCGTGGCGTCCGATCCCGTGTTCGGCCCGGTGCTGCTGTTCGGCGCCGGCGGCACGGCGGTGGAACTGCTGGGGGACCGCGCGGTGGGCCTGCCGCCGCTGAACGCGGCGCTCGCCGACCATCTGGTGGAGGGCACGCTGGTGGGCCGCCTGCTCGCCGGCTACCGCGGCGAGGCAGGCGCCGACCGCGCCGCGGTGCGCGACGTGCTGCTGCGCGTGTCGCGCATGGCCTGCGAACTGCCCGAGCTGGCCGAGCTGGACATCAACCCGCTGCTGGCCGATGCGCAGGGCGTGGTGGCGCTCGACGCGCGTGTGCGCCTGCGCCAGCCGGTGCCGGGCGAGGTCAGTCGCCTGGCGCTGCGTCCTTACCCGCGGCAGCTGGAGCAGCTTGCGACGCTCGCGGGGCGCACCCTGCAGATCCGGCCGATCCGCCCCGAGGATGGGTCGCGCATGGCAGACTTCTACGCCGTCGCCCCCGCGGAGGACCTGCGGTTGCGCTTCTTCTTCACCCGGCGCGAAGTCCCGCGCAGTGAACTGGCCCGCTATTGTCAGATCGACTACGACCGCGACATGACCTTCGTGGCGATCGAGGGAGACCGCATGGTGGGCGAAGTGCGCGCCGTGTGCGACCCCGACAACGAGGAGGCCGAGTTCGCGATCCAGGTGCACGCGGACTGGCAGCGGCAGGGCCTGGGGCGCCTGCTCATGGGGCGCCTGCTGGAGTACCTGCGTGCGCGCGGCACCGGTGCGGTGGTCGGCAGCTGCCTGGCCGAGAACGGCGGCATGCTCTCGCTGGCGCGCAGCATGGGCTTTGCCACGCGGCTGCTCGCCGATGGCACCTGGGGCATGCGGCTGCCGCTGCGTCCGGGGCCGCCTGCCACGGGTGGCGCGTAGGTGACAGGGGGCGGGACGGGCCAATACGTTGGTAATAGGCCTTCACGCGAACGGCCCGATTTTTACAATTTCAGCGTTGGGAAAGCGGGCCGAAACACGTAATCACCGTTGTAACGAAATGCATTTGTCGCTAAGGTCAGGCGCATGCCTGTCCATTCGTACGAGGCAGATGCGCAATTCCCGGCAACGGAGGCGGCGCCGCTGGACGATGTCCCCACGTCGCCGGCTGCACCGGTCGAGGAACGGCACCCTCGGGGCCCTGAGGCGACCATCGCCACGTTCATGTATGCGCGCCTGCACAACTTCGGCGCCGCCTGCCATTGCATGTCCGGCCAGGAGCTCACCGCCTTCGTCAACGACGTGCGGCGCTGCCTCTCGTCTTCCGCGCTGAAGCTCGGCGGCGAGGTCGCCCAGCGCCGCCCTGATTCCGTCCTGCTCGTCTTCTCCAACCGGCCCGATGACGCCTTGCCGGACCATGCCAAACGGGCGCTGCACGCGGCCATCCTCACGGTGCACGACACGGTGCTGCTCGCTTCGCGCCTGGCTGCCACCGTGCCGGGCCTGCCGCCCCTGTCCATGGCCATCGGCGTTCACCTGGGCGCCGGTGAGGTGACGCCGCGCACCGGCAAGAACCAGAGCCAGGGCACGGTGCAGGCGGTGGGCGAGGCAGTCGAGATCGCCCGCCTGCTGGAGGTCGCCGCGGCCGACCTGCAATGGAACATCGTGGCCTCGGGCCCCACGCGGCAGGCCGCCGGCTCGCGCGTGGACAGCGGCCGCGCCGCCTCCATGGGCCTGCCGGACGACACCTTCCTGGACGTGATCGAGATCACCGGCCTCGTGCCGCGGCCGGGCTCCACCACGCCGGCCAGCCACTACGAGGCCCTTCGCAACTCGCTGAAACGCAACCAGCAGATGGCGCGCAGCGCGGTCGGCCAGGCCATGGGCACCACGGCCGCGCCACTGAACGCCGGGGGCCACCTGCTGATCGAGGGCTACCGCCTGCTGCGCAAGCTGGGGGAGGGCGGCATCGCGTCCATCTTCCTGGCCCAGCCGGTGGCCGGCGGTCCGCAGCAGGTGCTGAAGGTGCTGCGCCTGGACAACCCCGAAGGCATGATGGGCCTGCAGCGCTTCATGCAGGAGTTCGCGCTGCTGGCGCAGATCGACCACCCGAACGTGGCGCACATCTTCCGGCAGGACTTCACCGCCGGCAACGCCTACATCGCCATGGAATATTTCCCGCAGGGTGACCTGCGGGCCCGCATGAAGCGCGCGCTGGACCCGGGCATCGCGCTGTACTACATCCGCCAGATCGCCGCCGGCCTGGAGGCGATCCACCAGGTGGGCATCGTCCACCGCGACCTGAAGCCCGACAACGTGATGGTGCGCGCCGACGGCATGGTGGCCCTGGCCGACTTCGGCATCGCCAAGCAGGTCGAGATGTGCATCACCGACACCGGCGCCGGCGAGATCGTGGGCACGCCCTACTACCTGAGCCCGGAGCAGGCCATGGGCCGGCCGGTGGATGCGCGCTGCGACCTGTACAGCCTGGGGGTGATGGCCTACGAGATGCTCGCCGGCAGCAAGCCCTTCTACGCCGGGACCGCTCAGGAACTGCTGCAGATGCACGTGGATGCACCGGTGCCGCGCCTGCCGGCTGCGCTGGCCCACTTCCAGCCCGTGATCGACCGCATGATGGCCAAGGACCCGGCGCAGCGCCAGGCATCGGCCACGGCCCTGCTGCAGGAACTGGAGTCACTGTGATCCGGGAACCGTCGCCCCTTGCCGGCCGCGTGGCGGGCTATGCCATCGAAGGCATTGCCGGGCGCGGCCGGGGCTCGGTCGTGTACATCGCCCGCGAGCCGCGGCTTGCGCGCCGTGTCGCGCTCAAGGTCGCCACGCAGCGCCAGTTGCTGGCGGCGCGCGGCGAGTCTGATTTCGCGCGGGAATCCGCGGCGGCGGCGGCAGCCAGCCATCCGGGCCTGCTGCGGGTGTGGGCCCACGGCACGGCCGGCGATTCGCGCTGGCTGGCAAGCGAGCATGCCGCAGGCGGCAGTCTCGCGGCCATCCCCTTGCCGCTGGCGCCCGCGCGGGTGCATGCCTTCCTGCTGCAGGCGGCCGAGGCACTCGCGGCCCTGCACGCGGCCGGCTGGGTGCATCGCGACGTGAAGCCAGCCAATCTGCTGCTGCGCGCCGACGGCTCGCTGGCGCTGGCGGATTTCGGCTGTGCCGCCCCTGCGGGCACGGCCGTGCCCCCGGGGCGGCTCGTCGGGTCACCCGCCTATGCCGCGCCCGAGCAGTTGCGTGGCGCGCCCGCCGCGCCGTCGGCCGACATCCATGCGCTGGGCGCCGTGGCCTTCCAGCTGCTCACCGCGCGCCTGCCCTGCAGCGGCGAGACGCTGCAGGAAATCGCGGCCCAGCATCTGTGCGCGCCGCTGCCTTCCCTGCCACCCGCGCTGGCGGCCTGGCAGCCGCTGCTGCATGCCCTGCTGGCCAGGGACCCATCGGCGCGCATCGCCGACGGCCCGGCCCTTGTCCAACGACTGCGGCGCGAAGAGCGCCTGCTTCTCCACACGGCCAGCCCTTGCAGTCGGGCCGGTGCCGGGGACCTGCCTTGAACCTGAACGAACAATACCTGGTCGACGTCATCGGCTTCAACGACGTCGAACGCTCGATGCTCTCGAGCATCTTCGCCCTGGCCGCACGCCGGGACCCGGGCTTTGCCCAGTACCAGCCCGGCACCCCGGGCCGCATGCCGGACATCTACCTGGTCGACGCCGACAGCGCCGAGGCGCTGGCCGAGTTCCGCGCCCTGCACAAGCGCACCGGCCTGCCCGCCGTGCTGGTCGGCCAGCGCGACCACGGCACCGGCTTCACGCTGCTGCCGCGGCCGCTGCAGTGGGCGCGCCTCCTGCAGGCACTGGAGGACATCCTCGCGACGGGCGACGAAGCCCAGATCGTCATGCCCACACCGGCACCGGAAACCACCCAGTCCCTGCGGCGCAGCATGCCGGGCGCCGCGCTGCGGTCCAACTCGCCGAGCGCCGTGCCGGACGCCGCGGCGGGCAAGCGCATGCTGGCGGACACGGTGCTGGTCGTCGACGACAACGCCACCGTGCGGGCCTTCATGCAGGCCAAGCTGGCACCGTACGGCTTCGAGGTCGACTTCGCCGAGACCGGCGAGGAGGCCGTGGGCCTGTCGGGCCAGCATGACTACACCTGCGTGTTCCTCGATGTGGTGCTGCCCGGCATCGACGGCTACCAGGTGTGCAAGCTGATCAAGTCGAACAAGCAGGCCATCAAGAAGACGGCGGTGGTGATGCTGACCAGCCGCAGTTCGCCCTTCGACAAGTTGCGCGGGTCGCTCGCCGGCTGCGACGAATACCTCACCAAGCCGCTCGACGAGGACCGCCTGCTGGAGGTCATCGCCAAGTTCCTGCCCGGCAGCCGCCGGCACCACGAGCGCCACGCGCAGAAATGAGCGCCATGAGCAAGGCGATCCTGGTGGTGGACGACACGCGCTCGATGCGCAAGATGGTCTCGGCGGTGCTGGCCGGCGCCGGCTATGACGTGGCTGAGGCCGGCGACGGCGTCGAGGCGCTCGAACTGGCCCGGACGCGCCAGTTCGACCTGGTCGTGACCGACCACAACATGCCCCGCATGGACGGCGTGACGCTGGTGCGCGAGCTGCGCCGGCTGCCGGTGTATGACACCGTGGCGCTCATCGTGCTGTCCACCGAAGTCGACCCGGCGCTCAAGCAGCGCGGCCGCGAGGCGGGCGCCACCGGCTGGATGGCCAAGCCCTTCGATCCCCAGCGCATGCTGGACATCGTGGCCCAGTTCGTCTGACCGCCATGTTCAACGCCGGCAGCCCCATCGGCGACCCCCATGCCTACCGCGCGATCTTCTTCGAGGAGACGCAGGACCACCTGGCCCAGGTCGAGGCCATCCTGCTGCGCCTGCACCCGGGCGAGGCCGCGCCGGAAGACCTGAACGCGATCTTTCGCGCGGTGCACTCGATCAAGGGCAGCGCCGCCATGCTGGGCTGCGCCGACATGGCAGCCCTGGCGCACCTGCAGGAGAACCTGCTGGATGTGCTGCGCAAGGGCGAGCGCCTGGTGGAGCGCGGCGACGTGCAGGCCCTGCTGAAGGCGGGCGACACCCTGCATGCGCAGGCGCTGTGCCATCGCGGCGCGATCAGCCAGGCACCCGACAGCGCACCGGCCGAGTCCGCCCTGCGCGAACAGATCGCGCGTCCGCGCCTCGGTGCCGCCGGGCCGGTGACGGGCCCGGTGCGTCGCACCTTTGCCGTGGCCCTGGGGCCGCTGGAGGCGCCCATCGCCGACGAAGAGCTGGAGATGATGCTCACCGGCCTGCGCGAGATGGGCTACGTGAGCGGCACCGAGATCGAGAACGTGGCCGGCGGCCTGGTGTCCTTCCAGGTCGAGCTGGAAGGCACGGCCATGGATCTGCAGAGCGTGCTGGCCTTGCTGGTCGCACCCGAGCTGGTGCTCATCGAGCAACTGGACGCCACCGCTGGCGCCACGCCGGCGGCGGTCACCAGCGAAGCGCCGCCCGTCATGGCCCCCGCCGCCCCTTCGCCCACGCCGGGCCATGCCGAGTCTGGCTCAGCGGACGAATTCTTCGTCGACCCGCAGGAGTTCCGGCGCCGCCGAGAGGCCGCTGTAGCGGCGCGCAGCGAAGAGAGCGCCGTGGCGCCACCCCTCGCGCCCGTCGCGCCCGTCGCGCCCGAGGCGGCCGCCGTGCTGCCGGCCGTGCCTGGCGAATCCGCGTTGGCGCCCGCGCTGGACGACGTGCTGGCCCCGGGCCGCGCGGACACCGGCTACATCCGCGTCTCGGTCGAGAAGATCGACCTGCTGGTCAACCTGGTGGGCGAGCTGGTGATCACCGAGGCCATGCTCACCCGTTCGGGCGCCCTGGCCGGCGTCAACGGCCAGGCGCGCCAGCTCGAAGGCGGCCTCGCCGACCTGTCGCGCCATACGCGCAACCTGCAGGAGGCGGTGCTCGCCATCCGCATGCTGCCCATCGCCAATGTCTTCGCCCGCTTTCCGCGCCTGGTACACGAGCTGTCGGAACGGCTGGGCAAGCAGGTGGACCTGCGCTTCACCGGCGAGGCGACCGAGCTGGACCGCGGCCTGATCGAGAAGATCTCCGATCCCCTCACGCACCTGGTGCGCAACGCGGTGGACCACGGCCTGGAGACGCCCGAGGCGCGACGCGCCGCCGGCAAGCCCGAGACGGGCAGCCTGCGCCTCAAGGCCAGCCAGCGCGGCGGCAACATCGTGATCGAGGTCAGCGACGACGGCCGCGGCCTGGACCGCGCGAAGATCCTCGCGCGTGCGGCGGCCCAGGGCATGGCCATCGCCCCCGACGCCGACGACCAGACCGTCTGGCAGCTGATCTTCGAGGCCGGCTTCTCCACCGCCGACGAGGTGACCGATGTGTCCGGCCGCGGCGTGGGCATGGATGTCGTCCGGCGCAACATCCTGGCGCTGGGCGGCGCCATCGACCTCCAGTCGCGGGCCGGGCAGGGCACCACCGTCACCGTGAGCGTGCCGCTCACCCTGGCGATCATGGAGGCCATGACGGTGGGCATCGGCGGCCAGGTCTACGTGCTGCCCCTGGCCACCGTGGTCGAGTCGCTGAGTGTCGAGGCCGGCGCGCTGCACACGCTGCCAGGGCAGGGTGACACCCTGCGCGTGCGAGAGGAATACCTGCCCGTCATCCACCTGGCCCGGGTCTTTCCGCCGCCCGACGGCGCCACCGGCACCGGCGCGATCGCCGTCATCGTGGAGGCCGACGGCACCTACGCGGCGCTGCTGGTGGACGAACTGGTCGGCCAGCAGCAGGTGGTGGTGAAGAGCCTGGAAGCCAATTTCCGCCGGGTGCCCGGCCTGTCCGGCGCCACCGTCATGGGCGACGGCTCGGTGGCGCTGATCCTGGACGTGAGCCACATCGTGCGCCGCTCCGGCGGCCGGCGAGAGGCCGTGCGGGCGAGTGGCTGAGCGGGACCGATCGAATGCAGAAACGCGGCCACCGAGCCGCCCCACGTTGAGGAGAAGCCGACCATGCAGCAACACGGATACCGCGCGAGCTGGCAGCCCGACCAGGCCGCCACCAAGGCGGACCTGCGCGAGTTCCTGACCTTCCGGCTCGGTGCCGAGAGCTACGGCATCGCGATCCTGAAGGTGCAGGAGATCCGCGGCTACGAGCAGCCCACGGCCATCGCCAACGCGCCGGCCTTCATCAAGGGCGTGATCAACCTGCGCGGCGTGATCGTGCCCATCCTCGATCTGCGGGTGAAGTTCCAGCTGCCGATGGCCAAGTACGACGAGTTCACCGTGGTCATCATCCTCAACGTCGCCTCGCGCGTCGTCGGCGTGGTGGTCGACTCGGTGTCGGACGTGCTCTCGCTGCCGGCCGAGGCGATCCGCCCGACGCCCGAGTTCGCCTCCACCACCTTCGACACGCGCTACATCACCGGCCTGGCCACCGTGGAGGAGAACCTGCTCATCCTGCTGGACATCGAGAAGCTGCTCACCGGCGCCGACATGGCGCTGGTCGACTCGGCGGTGCATTGAAGGGGGCGCGCAATGACGAAGTACTCCGCTGAATTCGTGCTCCATGCGTTGTTCGCGGCGCTGCTGGCCATGGTGGCGCTCGCCTGCGGCGTGGGGTGGTGGGCCCTGCAGCAGGCCGGTGCGCCCCCGGCCGTGACGGAATCCGCCGGCTGGGCCATGGTGGCAGTGTGGCTGGCCACGGTGGGCGTGTGCTGGTTCTTCCGCTGGTGGATCCGCGCCGCCAACGTGGGCCCGCTGCGCATGGCCAACAAGCTGGTGCAACGCATCGCCGACGGCGACCTGACGGGCAACGTGGAAGGCATGGACGCCCTGCACACCCGCAAGCTGGCCGAGAACCTGAACCGCATGACGGCCAACCTGCGCAACCTGGCGGTGGAGGTGACGCGCAGCGCGCGCATGGTGGCCGACACCAGCACGCAGATCGCCCAGGGCAACCTCGATCTCTCGCAGCGGACGGAGGAACAGGCGACCACGCTGGAAGAGACGGCCAGCTCGATGGAGCAACTCACCTCCACGGTCGCGCACAACGCCGACAACGCACGCCAGGCGAGCCAGCTGGCGGTGAGCGCCTCTGACGTGGCGCGGCGCGGCGGCCAGGTGGTGGGGCAGGTGGTTTCCACCATGAACGACATCAGCCAGTCCTCGCGGCGGATCGGCGACATCATCGGCGTGATCGACGGCATCGCCTTCCAGACCAACATCCTGGCGCTGAACGCCGCGGTGGAGGCGGCGCGTGCCGGTGACCAGGGCCGCGGCTTCGCGGTGGTGGCCGCCGAGGTGCGCAACCTCGCCCAGCGCAGCGCCGCCGCTGCCAAGGAAATCAAGACCCTGATCGGGGAGTCGGTCGGCCGCGTGGAGGCGGGCACCAAGCTCGTGAACAACGCGGGCGCCACCATGCAGGAGATCGTGGACTCGGTGAAGAAGGTGAGCGACCTGATTGCCGAGATCGCCGCCGCCAGCCAGGAGCAGAGCCAGGGCATCGGCCAGGTGAACACCGCCGTGGCCCAGATGGAGCAGGTGGTGCAGCAGAACGCCTCGCTGGTCGAGGAGGCCACGGCCGCCACCGAGGCCATGAAGGACCAGGCCCTGCGGCTGCTGGAACTGGTGTCGCGTTTCCGAGTGAGCGATGCGCCGGCACCTGCCGCGCCCCGACCGGCCACGCTGACGCCGCTGCATCCCACCGGCCCGCGCGCCGCGCCCGCACCCGCGCCTGCCGGGGGTGCCGCGCGGGCCCGCGCCGGATCGGCCTTGCCCCCGGCGCCTGCGGCAGCCCTGGGCAATGCACCCCGCCGGCCGCAAGGCACCGGCAGCGACTGGGAAGAGTTCTGAACCGGGCCGCGGCCCGCCGCGGCTCGCCCTGCGCCATGCGCCCCACCGACACCGCCGCCTTTGCCGCCCTGGCTGGCGATCCCGTGCTGGCGATCGAGCGCGCCGAGTTCGACCGGGCGCGCCGGCTCATCAGCGAACTGGCCGGCATCCAGCTCAGCCCGCACAAGCGGCAGATGGTGCACAACCGGCTGTCGCGCCGGCTGCGGGCGCACGGCATGGCCTCGTTCGGCGCCTACCTGGACCTGGTGGAACGCGACCCGCGCGAGCGCGAGGCCTTCGTCAACGCGCTCACCACCAACCTCACCGCCTTCTTTCGCGAGCCTCATCACTTCGAGTTGCTGGCCGCGCTCGCCGCCGAGCACGGGCGCGCACAGCGGCGTCCCCTGCGCGTGTGGTGCTCGGCCTGCTCCACCGGCGAGGAGGCCTGGTCGATCGCGATGACGCTGCGCGAGGCGGGCTGCGCCGCCGAGGTGCTGGCGAGCGACATCGACACCGATGCGCTGGAGACCGCCGCCGGCGGCGTCTATCCCGCCGAGCGGGCGGCGGCGCTCTCCGCGGCACGGCGCCGCCAGCACCTGCTGCGCGGCGTGGGGGCCAACGAAGGCTGGGTCACGGTGCGGCCCGAGCTGCGGCCCATGGTGCGCTTTGCCCAGCTCAATCTGCAGTCGGCGGAGTGGCCGCCGATGGAGCCCTTCGACGTGGTGTTCTGCCGCAACGTGGTGATCTACTTCGACCGCGAGGCGCAGCGCCGCCTGCTGGAGCGCTTCACCCGCGTGCTGCGCGCGGGCGGCCTGCTGATCGTGGGCCACGCGGAGAGCTTCCCCGCGACGCACCCGGCCTTCCGGGCGTGCGGGCGCACCGCCTACCGTTTCGAGCCCGCGTCATGACCGGCGGCACGCTGCATCCCTCGGCGCCCGCGCGCTTCTTCGACCGCGACCTGCAGGTCGAGACGGTGAAAATCCTGCCCGGCCAGTATCACGCCGCGCGGGGCGAGGGCTCCATCTCCACCGTGCTCGGTTCCTGCGTGGCGACCTGCCTGTGGGATCCGGTGGAGCGCATCGGCGGCATGAACCACTTCATGCTGCCGGGCGACGCGGCACCGGCCAGCTCCCCCTGGGCGGTGTCCGCGCGCTTCGGCGTGTATGCGATGGAGGTGCTGATCAACGAGATGCTGCACCTGGGCGCGGACCGCCGCCGCCTGGTGGCCAAGGCCTTCGGCGGCGCGCGCGTGCTGCAGGGCTTCGGCACCCTGGACGTGGGCCGCCGCAACACCGAATTCGTGCTCGCGTTCCTGCAGGAGGAGGGCATCCGCCTCGTCGCGCAGGACCTGCTGGGCGTGGCACCGCGCAAGATCCACTTCTTCCCGGCCACCGGCAAGGTGCAGCTGAAGCGCCTGCACCTGCAATCCGGCGACGTACTGGAAAGCCAGGAGCGCGAGTACCTCTCGCGCCTGGGCGAGGCCGGTGGCGGCGACGTCGAGATCTTTCCCCCGAGGCGGCGATGATCAAGGTGCTGGTCATCGACGATTCGGCCCTGATGCGCGCCTTCCTGGCGCGCGTGGTCGGATCGCAGCCCGACATGACGCTCGCCGGCGTGGTGCCGGATGCGCGGCTCGCCTTCGACCGCGTGCGCCGCACCGCGCCCGACGTGCTGACGCTGGACGTGGAGATGCCGGGCATGAACGGCCTGGATTTCCTGCGCCACCTCATGGCCGTGCGTCCGCTGCCGGTGATCATGATCTCCTCGCTCACCCAGCAGGGCGCGGACACCACCCTGCGCGCGCTGGAACTGGGCGCAGTCGACTTCTTTCCCAAGCCGGCGGACTTCCGGGCGCTGGACACGCTGGTGGACGAGATCGCCGAGAAGATCCGTGCCGCGGCCCAGGCCCGCGTGGCGCGGCGGGGCGCGGCTTCGACACCGGCCGCGCCGGCCCCGCCCGCGGTGTCGAGGCTGCCCGCCGCGGGGCCGGCGGTTTCAGCCGGCGCGACGGTGATCGGCATCGGCGCCTCCACGGGCGGGGTGGAGGCCTTGCGCGCCATCCTCACCCGCCTGCCGGCGGACATGCCGCCGATCCTGGTGGCGCAACACATGCTGCCCGGATTCACGGAGGCCTTTGCCCGGCGCCTCGACGCCATCTGTGCCCTGCGGGTGAAAGAAGGCACCGACGGCGAGGAGGTGCGCGAAGGCACGGTGTACGTGGCGCCAGGCGGGCGCCACCTGCTGCTGGTCCGCCGCGCGCAACGCTACCTGCTGCGCGTGACCGAAGACCCGCCGGTGAACCGCCACCGACCCTCGGTGGAGGTGCTGTTCCGCTCCATGGTGGACGCCGCAGGTGCCGCCAGCATCGGCGTCATGCTCACCGGCATGGGGGGCGACGGCGCGGAGGCGTTGCTCGCCCTGCGTCAATGCGGCGCCCGCACGCTGGCGCAGGACGAGGCCAGCAGCGTCGTGTTCGGCATGCCCCGGCAGGCCATCCTGCTCGGGGCCGCTGGCGAAGTGGTGGCGCTGCAGGCCATGGCGCCCCGTCTGCGTGAGCTGGCCCTGCCAGCCGCGCGTGGGGCCGCCCCGGCGGCTGGCGGCAGCAGACCGCCATCGGAAGAAGACATTCGTTGAGGAGATCCCTGTCATGAACCCACGCGACTTCCTGAAGGGCGCCACGCTCTCGGCGCGGCTGCTGATGGCCTTTGCCGTTGTCATCGCGCTGCTCGTCGCGGTGGCCGCCCTGGGCCAGCGGCAGCTGAGCGGCCTGAACCAGCAGGTGGACCTGCTGGCCAACAACCGGGTGCCGCAGGTGATCGCGGCGGGCCGGCTCGAGGCCTCGGTGCAACTGGCGGGCCGGCACATGCAGACCGTCTTCGTGCTGGTCGACGAAGCCGAGGTCAAGGCGGAACTGAAGGCGCTGCGTGACAACCGGGCCGCGCTCATGACGCAGCAGCGCCAGCTGGCCCAGCTGGTGCAGGAGGCCAAGGGCAGGGCGCTGCTGCAGCAGGTGGAGCAGGCCGGCCGTGCCTACCTGGAGGCGGAGGAGGCGTTCTCACGCTTCGGCGAAGCCGGCCAGATGGAGGAGGCCAAGACGGTGCTGCTGATCCAGGGGCGGCCGGCGCAGGCCGCCTATGTCCAGGCGATTGCCCGGCTCGGCGGACACGTGCAGGAGGAAGCGCGCGAGATGGCGCGTCAGTCCGCCGCGCGCTACCAGGGCAGCCTGGTCACCTTCGGCATCGCCACGCTGGTCTGCGTGGTTGCCGGCTGCTTGGTGGCCCTGATGCTCGCACGCGGCCTGCGGCGCCAGCTCGGCGGCGAGCCGGCCTATGCCACCGACGTGGTGACGCGCGTGGCCGGCGGTGACCTCACCGTGGACGTGAAGCTGGCGGCGGGCGACCGCGCCAGCCTGCTGTATGCCATGCGCGAGATGGTCGGCAGCCTGCGCCAGATGCTGGGTGACACGGCGCGCGGCGCGCGGGCGGTGGCGGACACCAGCGCCCAGATCGCGCAGGGCAACGTCGATCTGTCGCAGCGCACCGAGGAGCAGGCCAGCACCCTGGAGGAAGCGGCCAGCTCGATGGAGGACCTGACGACCACGGTCGGCCAGAACGCGCGCAACGCGCAGAAGGCGAGCCAGCTCGCAGCCTCGGCGGCCGACACGGCCCGTAAGGGCAGCGAAGTGGTGGACGAGGTGGTGACCACCATGGACCAGATCCTGGATGCCTCCAAGAAGATCGCCGACATCATCGGCGTGATCGACGGCATCGCTTTCCAGACCAACATCCTGGCACTGAACGCGGCGGTCGAGGCCGCCCGCGCCGGCGACCAGGGGCGCGGCTTCGCGGTGGTGGCGGGCGAGGTGCGCAACCTGGCGCACCGCACGACGGTGGCGGCCAAGGAGATCAAGGCGCTGATCGCGGATTCCGCCGGCAAGGTCGAAGCCGGTTCGGCCCGGGTGGATGAAGCCGGGCACACGATGGTGGGCGTGGTGCTCTCCATCGAGAAGGTGAACCACCTGATCGCGGAGATCGCGGCCGCCAGCCAGGACCAGAGCGGCCGCATCGGCCAGGTCACCACCGCCGTGCAGCAGATGGACCGCGTGGTGCAGCAGAACGCCGCCCTGGTGGAAGAAGCCGCCGCCGCGACCGAATCGATGAAGGATCAGGCCGGCCAGCTGCTGGCGGTGGTGTCGCGGTTCAAGCTCGATGCGGGGTTGGCGGGCGCGGTGCCGACGGAACTGCATCCGTTGGGGCCTGAGCCTGCTGGGGCGGCCGGTACGGCGGGGGATGCGCCGGCTGCGCTGGAAAGTCAGGGTGCGACGACCTATCTACCGGGGCGGTGAAAGGATGATGTGAGCGAGGAAGGTCATCGCGGGTGCGGTAAGCCTTTGACGCGCAAACAGATTTCGCCAACTAAGGTTGAAATGACCTTCTAAACGATAAACGTCAACTAGGCTAGATCGTACCCAGAAGAGCTTATTGGCGCCCGAATCCCGCCAAGGCAGGTAATTGCCCCTCAATTCGCGCCGGCCGCGGGGCGGTACTCGTTTAGCGGGGGCACCACTCCAATCCACCTGCGGCGATGGCCCCAAATGGGTCCGCGCCGAGGTACGCGGACAGTCCAAGCCTTGTCTCTATGACCAGCCCCTTCCGGGACGACTCGTGCACTTCAACCCGTCCGAAGCAGGCGGCAAGATAGTCCGCTCCGTCTGGCTGAAGGAGCTGCATCCCTGGATCGAGGTTGTTGCCGGAAACCCGCTCCATGGCCGTCAAGAGATGGAGGTGGTAGCGGTGCAACAACCCATCGAGTTCGGCTTGGCGCATGTCCTGCAGCGCCCGGGTCAGGCCCTGTCGGGACTCCTTGAGGCCGGTCGCAATGTGCACCCAATCGTCGTCCTCATCGAAACCAGCAGGATCCGAGATCACCACCTTGACAGTGTCCGTCATCGCGGGAAAGGGATAGTGCCGCTCCCGAAGCTCTCGAAGTTCGACGCGATCCGTTGGTCTTGGGTCCAAGAGCCGCCAAACGGGTTCGTTAAGCACCTCAAACGCCTCAGGCGCGTAGAGCGTCGCGTGATAGAGCCATTGCGCGGCGTTGGCCGGATCCGTGGCCAGCGTCGGCAACTTCTTCTCAATGTCCGGCTCGCCGAGGTTTTCCATCCGGTTGAAGACTCCACAGCGCTCGCCGAGGTCTAGCCCATACGCGTCCAGCAGGAGCGACTCCAGTTCGTAGGGTTTCGTCGCGCCTGTTTCTTCCAACAGGGCCCTCAGGACGGCCTTGGTTTTCCATCGCTGAACCGTTCGATGGGCCCGATATTCGACTGGGGTCGCCAGCAAAGGCCGAGGGACCAAGTCGATGATCCGTTCGGGGAGAACCGACCGAGAAAAGGCGTTGCTGAACAAGTATTACTGTGGAAATGGCCTGTCGATTCCAACTGGACAGGCATGTTGCGCGGTTCGTACTCTGCGCTACTTACCGGTAATTGCTCAATGATGCCCAAACTCGGCGCTGAAAACCAAGCCCAGGTCGAAGGAGACCTCCTGGGTGGTGCACCCTTGCGCGAGGCCCTTGGGTTCAGGACCGGAGAGGCGTTCCGAGCGGCAGCCCGCAGCGGTCGGCTGCCTATCAAGCTGGTCAAGATCGAAGGGCGCCGCGGCTGGTTCGCGCGTGCCCAGGATGTGAAGAACTGGAAGGCGGCGGTTCTGGCCAGGCTTGGCCCGTTCGAAGCCGCAGGAAGGAGCGGGGACGAGGACAAGAACTAGCCAACGTCCGTAGACCGCCAAACGGAAAACGCCGCACGGCAAGCCGGGCGGCGTCGTCACTTCTTTCAGGTTGGGGAACCTTGAGATGTAGTGTCGACGCACTGGGCGGGGCTGTCAAGCCCCCTGAGGTCAGGCCGCGCCATGGAACGGGCGGTCGGGGATCGAGGACGCGATCCCCAGAGCGTGCGGCGCCGCTGGCGGCGCCGAAATGAACCATCCGTGGAAAGCAGCTCGCTGGCTGGCGAAGTAGTGGCTGCGCCATGGGCCTTCGACACACATCTCATCATGAAATCAGGCATCACCCGCTGGGGCGGTCGTGCAGGACGCTACGCCGAGTTTCCCGGCGCCGTCAGTCGCTGCTTCGATCCCATTTCCCAACAACACGTCCAGTTCGCATACGCGTACGAATATGAGGCGTGGCTGCAGGCGCGCTGCGACCAAGACACTGCGGCGATCACGTTGAAGACGACGCCGATAGCCGGCGAAGTCGACGGGCGACCGTGCTCCGCCAAGGCGACGTTCGTTGTCACGAGCCGTCGCACCGGCGTCCAACGCCTGCACCTTGTCTGCAAGAGCATCGACAAGGCGAAAAGCCGCATCCTCGCGCTCAAGCGGGTGGCGCGCTCCATGGATGCCGAGGTGGTCATCACGACCTTGGCGCAGGTCCGCGCCCGAGTGGATGTGTTCTGGCGAATGGAGCTGCTGCGCCAAGCGGGAACGATTCACGAAGGCGAGGGCATCGATCTGGACATGCGAATTGCCGCGGCCCTCCAAAGCGGAGACACCCACCGCGAGCGCCTGGTTGCGGACTTGAACGTCTCGCCGCAGCTCCTGGATGCCCGGCTGTTCTGGATGCATTGCCATGCACTGCTGCGCCTGGACCTTTCGCAGGACAACTACCGCGTGCACGGCATGCAGGAGGCCCTGTCATGAACGAGGCACGCAAAGAACTGCGCCGCTTGGCGTTCTACCTCGCTATCCCTAGCGCCTGGCGGGACATTTCCAACTGGCCCGCGGTGGCTCCCCACACCGTGGCCGACCCCACCGACAGGGCACGTCTTGTGGCGCTGACCAAGGCCGCCACGGCATTTCTGAAACAGGAACCGTTTCGCCAAGTCAAGAAGCTGGCTGGGGTGAGCGAAGCGCAGTTCTTCCACCTGATGGAGCGCGCGCTCGGGGCGCAGGCCGGTACCGACCAAATTTGTGGCACCCGGGCTTTCGTGCGCAATCTCGTGCAAGAACCTCGTGAGCGCAAGGCTCCTGCCGGCAAGACGAGCAAATACGGCGGCTATTCGGGTCTGTTCAAGAAGCTGCGCAAGGACCGCCCGCAGATCTTTGAGCGGATGACCGAGTTCCTCAACGGCAAGGACCGCCCGAACACGGTCACGCCTCACCTTATGCAGGTGAAGTTCGTCGAAGTCTGCAAGGCCGACGGTCTTACCGAGGCCGACTACCCCCTGAATACGAACAGCAAGGGCGCGGGCCCGCTGCATGACTGGTATCCTGGATCCGTGACCTCCCCAGCGTAGGCCTTCACCCTGCGGGTGAAAAGTTGCTGTTCTGACGCGTCCGGTGTTAACCGAAACTGGGGTTGAT
>NZ_JAYRZR010000055.1:0-26673 GCF_041916345.1 Ramlibacter sp. | reverse complement strand
CGGTGTTCATCATGTCGGCGCCGGCGAAGATCATGAAGATCATCGCGCTGGCGGCGGCCGTCGCGTAGAAGCAGTTCTTGATCTTGTCCCAGGTCAGCTCGCCGCGCAGCAGCGCCGCGACGAAGGTGCAGGCCGCGCCGACCGCCGCGCCCTCGGTGGGCGTGAACAGGCCGCCATAGATGCCGCCGAAGACGATCAGGAAGATGATGCCGATGGGTGCCACCTGCCAGAAGGCCTTCAGGGTGAGCTGGGGCCGGTCGTCGTCATGCTCCGGCGCGTGGCCGGGGAAGACGCGCACGTAGATCGCAATCGCGATCATGTAGCCCAGCATGGCGATCAGCCCCGGGATGGTGGCGGCGGCGAACAGCTTGGCGATGTTCTGCTCGGTGAGGATGGCGTAGATGACCAGCGGCACCGAAGGCGGAATCAGGATGCCCAGCGTGCCGCCGGAGGCGAGCGTGCCGGTGGCGAGCCGGCCCGAGTAGCCGTGCCGGCGCAGTTCCGGCAGGGCCACCGAGGTGATGGTCGCCGCGGTCGCGATGGAGGAGCCGCAGATGGCGCCGAAGGCCGCGCTGGCCATCACCGCCGCCATGGCCAGGCCGCCGCGGAAGTGCGACATGACGATGGCCGCGAAATGGAACAGCGCCTTGGAGATGCCGCCCTGGGTGGCGAAGTTGCCCATCAGGATGAACAGCGGAATCACCGACAGGTCGTAGCTCGCGAAGCGGGCGTAGGCCAGTCCGTTCAGGTTGGCCAGGAAGGGGGGCAGCCCCACCTGGTACAGGTAGCCGCCGGCGCCCGCGACGAACATCGAGATCGCGATGGGCACGCGCAGCGCCATCAGCACCAGCATGGCGGCGAAGATCGCCATGGCGAGAAGAACCGGGCTCATGCCTGCTCCCCTTCAGCCGCCGGCCCGAAGGCCTGGGCGAGCGCGATCACGGCCGTCAGCACCATCGGTGGCACCATCAGCGCGTAGGTGATCCACTCCGGAAAGCCGAGCATCATGGTGCCGGAGTTGGAGCGGAAGGCGGCGATCGCCCCCACGCCCGTGCGCCACGCCAGCAGCACCAGCACCACCGCCAGCAGCAGCGCGCCGAAGCGGTCCAGCACGGCGTTCGTGGCCGGCGCCATGCGGGCGGTGAAGAAGTCGACGATGATGTTCTCGCGCTTGATCTGGCACCAGGGCAGGAACAGTGCCACCGCGGCGCCGGCAGCGACCGCGGTGAGCTCGTAGTCGCCCACCAGCGTCTTGCCGATGGTGTTGCGGCCGAGCACGCTCACGCAGGTGATGAACGTGATCACGGTCAGCAGCACGCCGGCCAGGATGGCGCAGCCCCGCGCCAGAAGGGATAGCAGCTTCAAATCAACTCCAACAAGAACCACGGCCGCCGCGGCACGGTGGCCGTGGCGGCCGGTGGCAAGCACGAACCAGGCCGCGCACCCCTGTCGGGCGCGGCGGCCACGGTCATCACTTCGAGTACTTCGCGATCAGCGCGCGCGCCTCGGAAGCCAGCTTGGCGCCGTCGATGCCCTTGGTCTTCATCTCGGCCACCCAGTCTGTCTCCACGGCGCTGGCCGTGCGACGCCAACGCTGGGTCTCGATGATATCCAGCGCCACGATGCGGTTGCCCGCCTTCTCGGCGATGGCGCGGCCGGCCACGTCACCCTCGTCCATCGCGCGGCCGAACAGCGCCGCCGTCTCGATGCCCGAGTTGGCGTCGATCACCTTCTTCAGATCGGCCGGCAGCTTCTCGTAGGCGGCCTTGTTCATGGAGAAAGCGAACGTCTGCGTGTACAGGCCCTCGGTGCCGGCGAAAGTGGTGTGGTTCTTCACCAGCTCGGTCACCTTCAGGGCGGGCGTCACCTCCCAGGGGATTGTGGTGCCCTGGATCACGCCCTTGGACAGCGCGTCGGTCACGGCCGGAACCGGCATGCCCACCGGCGTGGCGCCCAGCTTGGTGAGCATGTTGCTGATGATGCGCGAGCCGCCGCGGATCTTCATGCCGCGCAGCGCCTCCAGCCCGGTGATGGGCTCCTTGCTGTGGAACAGGCCGGGGCCATGGGTGTGCACGGCCAGCAGCTTCACATCCTTGAATTCATCGGCGGCGAACTTCTCCACGTACTCCTGGAAGGCACGCGAGGACTTCTCGGCCGAGCCGCTCATGAAGGGCAGCTCGAACACTTCGGACTTGTTGAAGCGGCCCGGGGTGTAGCCCAGCACCGTCCAGGTGATGTCGACCACGCCGTCCTTGGCCTGGTCGAACAGCTGCGGCGGTGTGCCACCGAGCTGCATGGCGTTGAAGATCTGCACCTTGATGCGGCCGCTCGATTCCTTCTCGACCTTCTGCGCCCAGGGCACGATGGCCTTGGCCGGGATGGTGGCCTGGGCCGGCAGCATCTGGTGCAGGCGCAGGGTGACGGTCTGGGCCAGGGCCTGGCCGCCGGCGCACAGCGCCGCCGCCGCCAGGGCCGTCTTCAGGAGGGATCGTTTGTTCATCGCTGTCTCCGGTGGGTGGATGGTCGAACGCCGCAGGACGGCATGCCGCGTGCGGGCGGCGAAGCCGGATTGTGAGACGCGCGGGCCGCGGCCGGGATGCCCGCGCAGGACTAACAGTTATTGTCTTTCGGCATACGGGCGGGCGAGATATAGCAAACCCGGCATGCGGCCCGCCTGGCTGGCCACGGCCTCGCGCAGGTTGCGGCGCGCCAGGCGCGAGTGCTCGCGCAGGATCGCCTCGGCCCGGGCGCCCTCGCGCGCGGCGATGGCCTCCAGCGCCTGGCGGTGCTGGTCCTGCGCCACGATGAGCATGTCGCGCGCCTGCGGCGAGTTGGCCTGGAAGACGACGAAGGCCGAAGGCCCGGCGAAAGGCAGGCCGCTCACGCGCTCGAGTTCGCGCGCCACCAGGTCGCTGCCCGCCATCTCGCCCAGCAGCTGGTGGAAGCGCTGGTTGTGCCCCACGTAGCGCAGGAAGGCCTCGTCATCCAGTGCCGGCGCCGCCAGCAGCGCGTCGATGGCGGCGATGCAGCGCGCGGCTTCGTCCAGCAAGGCCGGGGGCGCGCCGCGCTCCGCCGCCAGGCGGCCGGCCAGGCCCTCCAGCGTGCCGCGCAGCTCGATGGCGTCGGCCACGTCGCGCTCGGAAAACAGGCGCACGGCGTACCCGCCACCGGGCAGCGCGCTCAGCAGACCCTCCTGCTCCAGCCGCAGCAGCGCCGCGCGGATCGGCGTGCGCGACATGCCCAGGCGCTCCACCAGCGCGAGCTCGGCGATGCGCTCACCGGGTGGCAGCTCGCCGGCCAGCACCAGCTCGCGCAGGCGCAGCTGGGCGCGGACGGCCTGTGAGCCGGCGGCTTCGGGTTCAGCAGGTCGGGCGGGTCGAGGCATGGCTCAGTGTATACATAAAATCCAGAATCAGCCACAGCAAAGCATTCTTTTTAGCTCATTCAAATCTTCGATATCTGTTGGATCAGGAGTCGATGTATACATACGAAGCGCGGGAACGGGATAATCCGCCCACCCCCAGCCCACCGGAGCCGCCCCATGTTCCCCAAGAATGCCTGGTACGTTGCCTGTACCCCTGACGAGATCGATGCCCGCCCCCTGGGCCGCACGATCTGCAACGAGAAGATCGTCTTCTACCGCGGCCAGGACGGCGCGGTGGCGGCCCTGGAAGACTTCTGCCCGCACCGCGGGGCCCCGCTCTCGCTGGGCCAGGTGTGCGAGGGCAAGCTGGTCTGCGGCTACCACGGCCTGGTGATGGGCTGCGACGGGAAGACCGTCTCCATGCCCGGCCAGCGCGTGGGCGGCTTCCCGAAGATCCGCGCCTACCCGGTGGTCGAGCGCTACGGTTTCATCTGGGTCTGGCCAGGTGACGCGACGCAGGCCGACCCCGCCAGGATTCATCACCTCGAGTGGGCCGGGAACCCCGACTGGGCGTATGCCGGCGGCCTGTACCACGTGAAGTGCGACTACCGCCTGATGATCGACAACTTGATGGACCTCACGCACGAGACCTACGTGCACGCCACCAGCATCGGCCAGAAGGAGATCGACGAGACACCGGTGACCACGAAGACCGAAGGCGAGCACGTGATCACCAGCCGCTTCATGGACAACGTGATGGCCCCGCCCTTCTGGCGCGCCAACCTGCGCGGCAACCACCTGCCGGACGACCAGCCGGTGGACCGCTGGCAGGTGTGCCACTTCGTGCCGCCCAGCCACGTGATGATCGAGGTCGGCGTGGCCCTGGCCGGCAAGGGCGGCTACCATGCCGACCCCAAGGACAAGGTCTACAGCATCGTGGTCGACTTCATCACGCCCGAGACCGACACGACCATGTGGTACTTCTGGGGCATGGCGCGCAACTTCAATCCGCGCGACACCAACCTCACCGCGCAGATCCGCGAGGGCCAGGGCAAGGTGTTCGCCGAGGACACCGCGGTGCTGGAGCAGCAGCAGGCCAACCTGCTGCGCTATCCTGAGCGCAAGCTGCTCATGCTCAACATCGACGCCGGCGGCGTGCAGGCGCGCCGCATCATCGACCGCCTGCTCGCGCAGGAGCAGTCGCCCGCCGCCTTCAGCCAGCAACAACCCGCCCTCGCCTGATGACCATGATCGCCGTGCAAGTGCTGCGCCGGACGCAGGAAGCCCAGGACATCGCCGGATTCGAGCTGGGCCGCCCCGACGGCGGCCCGCTGCCCGCCTTCAGTGCCGGCAGCCACATCGACGTGCAGGTGCCCGGTGGTCCCATGCGCCAGTACTCGCTGTGCAACGACGCTGCCGAGCAGCACCGCTACCGCATCGCAGTGCTGCGCGAGCCCAAGTCGCGTGGCGGCTCCGCCGGCATGCACGACCATGTGCGCGAGGGCGACACGCTGCTGGTGAGCGAGCCGCGCAACCACTTCCCGCTGGTGCACGCGAAGCGCACGCTGCTCATGGCGGGCGGCATCGGCGTGACGCCGCTGCTGTGCATGGCGCAGCGCCTGGCCACCATCGGCGCGGACTTCACCCTGCACTACAGCACGCGATCGGTCGAGCGCACGGCGTTCCGCGAGGAGATCCTCCGCTCGCCCTTCGCGGACCGGGTGCGCTTCCACCATGACGACGGCCCGCCCGGCCAGATGCTCAACGTGCCGGCCGACGTGGGCCCGCCCGATGCGGACACGCACCTCTACCTGTGCGGGCCGGCCGGCTACATCCAGCATGTGCTGCAGGTCACGCAGGGCATGGGCTGGCCGCCGGCGCAGATCCACCTGGAGTACTTCACCGCCGCGCCCGCGGACACCCAGGCCGACCGCGCCTTCCAGGTGCGCATCGCCAGCAGCGGCAAGGTGATCGACGTGCCCGCCAACGAGAGCGTGACCCAGGCCCTGGCGCGCAACGGCGTGGAGATCCTCACCTCCTGCGAGCAGGGCGTGTGCGGCACCTGCATCACCCGCGTGCTGGAGGGCGAGTGCGATCATCGCGACCTGTATTTCACCGACGAGGAGAAGGCGAAGAACGACCAGTTCACGCCCTGCTGCTCGCGCGCGAAGACACCCCTGCTGGTGCTGGACCTTTGACAACCCCATGGAGACCCGAGACATGATGCAACTCCCCGCCCGCTACGACCACGTCGGCAGCTTCCTGCGCCCGAAGTACCTGCTGGAAGCCCGCGAGCAGAAGGCCCGCGGCGAGATCACGCCCGAGCAGCTGCGCGTGGTGGAGGACAAGGCCATCACCGAGATCGTGCAGTTCCAGCAGGACGTGGGCCTGAAGAGCATCACCGACGGCGAGTTCCGCCGCACCTACTTCCACATCGACTTCCTGGAGCAGCTGGGCGGCGTGAAGACCGACATTCCGGTCACGGTGAAGAAGGCCGACGGCACCGAGGAGCTGGCGCCGCCGGTGATCCGCGTGATCGACAAGGTGCGCCACGCGAAGAACATCCAGCTGGCCGACTTCGAGTACCTCAAGAGCCAGATCGCCCCGGGCATGACGCCCAAGGTGACCATCCCCAGCCCCACCATGCTGCACTTCCGCGGCGGCCGCGCCGGCATCAGCAAGGTGGCCTACCCCGAGCTCGACCCGGACTTCTACGACGACGTGGCCAAGGCCTATGGGGACGAGCTGCAGTCGCTGTACGACGCCGGCTGCCGCTACGTGCAGATGGACGACACCAACCTGGCCTACCTGTGCGACGAGAAGATGCGTGAGGCGGCCCGCCAGCGCGGCGATGACCCCAACGAGCTGCCGCACCGCTACGCCGGCTTCATCAACAAGGTGGTGGCGCGCAAGCCGGCCGGCATGCTGCTGGCCATGCACCTGTGCCGCGGCAACTTCAAGAGCACCCATGCCGCCGCCGGCAACTACGAGCCCGTCGCCGAGGCCCTGCTGTCGGAGATGAACCTGGACGCCTTCTTCCTGGAATACGACGACGACCGCTCGGGAGACTTCCGCCCGCTGCGCTTCCTGAAGCCGGGCAAGACCGTCGTGCTGGGCCTGGTGACCACCAAGTTCGGCCAGCTGGAGAGCAAGGACGACCTCAAGCGCCGCATCGCCGAGGCGGCCCAGTACGCACCGCTGGAGCAACTGGCCCTGTCGCCGCAATGCGGCTTCTCCAGCACCGTGCACGGCAACAACATCGCGGTGGAAGACCAGCGCCGCAAGCTGGCCCTGGTGATCGAGACCGCGCGCGAAGTCTGGGGCGACTGATCATCGTCACCCCATGCCATGCCCCGGCGCGCTAGCATCGGGGCATGGCGAACGTGCTGCTGATCGAGGACGACCCGTCGCAACGGGTGATGGCGGGCTTCGCCCTGCGCCACGCCGGCCACGAGGTGCGCGAGGCCGCCGACGGCCCCCAGGGCCTGGAGGCGGCACGCGCCAGCCCGCCGGACGTGATCGTCTCCGACGTCATGATGCCCGGCATGACCGGCTACGAGGTGGTCGAGGCGGTGCGCGCCGACCCCGCCCTGGCCAACGTGCCCGTGCTGCTGCTCACGGCCATGTCCGACCGCAAGCACATGCGCCAGGGCATGACGGCCGGCGCCGACGACTATCTCACCAAGCCTTACCGGCCCGCGGAACTGTGCGAGGCCATCGATGCCCTGCTGGACCGGCGGCGCAAGCAGCAGCAGGCCTTCATGAACTCCATGGGGGAGATGGTCAGCGACGTGCTGGAGGAGCAGAAGGAGGCCCTGGCACGCAAGTACGAGGCGCAACTCGTGCGTGAGGTCGGCGCCCGCTGGACCCAGGACACCGACACACCCGACAGCGTGGTGATCCCGGATGCGCTGCTGCTGCTGGTCGATGCCGTCGGCCTGACCGCGGAGGCCGCGGATCCCGCGGCCACGGTGGCACTGACGCGCGAGGCGCAGCAGAAGGCACGCGACACGCTTTACCTGTTCGGCGCCACCGCGGTGCTGCCGTTCGGCACCGAGCTGCTGGGCGTGTTCGAAGGCCAGGATGCCACGGCCACCCTGCAACCCGAGGAGCGCATGCTGCGCGCGGCGTTCGCGGTGCTGAAGGCCGCTCCGCGCGAACGGGGCGTGCGGCTCACGCTGCACAGCGGCCCCCTGGCGCTGCTGACCGTGCACGATGCCCTGCACGGCGAGCGCACGCAGTCGCTGGTGCCCGGCGAAACACTCGATGCGCTCGACGCCCTGCGCGACACCGGCCGCGCGGCGGGGTGGCGCATCACCGCCTCGCGCCCGGTCGCCGAGTCCCTGGCCCGCCACCTGCGCGTGCACAGCAGCCTGCAGACCGCGCGCGCGGTGGAGGCGCTGGAGCTGCGCCCGCACACGGCCGGCTGATGCCCACCCGCGCTGTCACGCGGCCGGGCCGGCCCGCGCGACGGGCGCTGGCGGCTGTCGCCGCCCTGCTCGCGTGCGCAGGCCACGCCCAGCCCGAGACGGCGCTGCAGCCGGTCGTGGTGACGGGCTCGCCCACCGACACGCGCCCCTGGACATCCCCCGCCTCGATCGAGGTCATCGACGGCGGGGCCCTGCGCGCCGGCCAGTTGCAGGTGAACCTGTCGGAGGCGCTGGCCCGCGTGCCCGGCCTGGCGCTGGGCAACCGGCAGAACCATGCGCAGGACCTGCAGCTCGCCATCCGCGGCTTCGGCGCGCGCGCCACCTTCGGCGTGCGCGGCGTGCGGCTGTACGTGGATGGCATCCCGGCCAGCGCGCCCGACGGCCAGGGCCAGACAGCCGGGTTCCCGCTGGGCGCGGCTGACCGCGTGGAAGTGATCCGCGGTCCCTTTTCCGCGCTGTACGGCGCCTCTGCCGGCGGCGTGGTGGCGCTCTACACGGTCGACCCGGCGCGCATGCCCGCCGAATGGCGCGCGGGCCTGGCCGCAGGCGCGGACGGCCTGTGGCGCACCTCGGCCCAGGGCACCGGCCGCTGGGGCGACACGGGCTACCTGCTGGACGTGTCGGGCTTCGGCACCCAGGGCCCGCGCCCGCAGTCCGCGGCCCGGCGCGACACGGCCCACCTGCGCCTCTCGCGCGGCCAGGGCGACGACCGCTGGGTGCTGGTGGCCAGTCACCTCGATTCCGCGGCCGATGACCCGCTGGGCCTGACCCGGGCGCAATTCGACGCCGACCCGGACCAGACCGCCGCGCCGGCCACGACCTTCGACACGCGCAAGACGGTGCGGCAGACGCAGCTGGGCCTGGCCGCATCACGCGGCCTGTCGCCGGGGCATCGCCTGGAGCTGATGGGCTACGTGGCGCAGCGTGACGTGCTGCAGTTCCAGGCGATCACGCCCGCCGCGCAGGCGCCCGCGGGCTCAGCCGGCGGCGTGATCGACCTCGCGCGCCGCTCCCACGGCCTGAACGCGCGCTGGCGCGCGGAGCAGGCGCTGCCGACGGGCCGGCTCGTCACCACCCTCGGCCTGTCACACGACCGGCAGACCGAGCAGCGGCGCGGCCACGAGAACTTCATCGGCAACACGCTGGGCGTGCGCGGCAGCGTGCGCCGCGACGAGACGCAGCGGGCGGCGACACTCGACCCCTATCTGCAGGCCGAGTGGGACAGCGCCGCGTGGACGCTGTCGGCTGGCGTGCGCAGGGCCCGCGTGAGTCTGGCTTCCGAAGACCGCTATGTGGCCCCCGGCAACGGCGACGACAGCGGCTCGGTGACGCACGCCGCGTGGCTGCCGGTGCTGGGCCTGCGCTGGCGGCTGGGCCCTGCCGTGCAGGTCTTTGCCAGCCTGGGCCGCGGCCTGGAGACGCCGACACTCAACGAGATCGCCTACGCGCCCGCGGGCGGCGGCTTCCATTCAGCCCTGCGGCCAGCCCGATCCACCAGCTGGGAGGCTGGCCTGAGAGGACGGCACGGCCAGGCCGCGTGGACCGCGACTGTCTTCGAGACGCGCACCCGTGACGAGATCGCGGTGCTCACCAACAGCGGCGGCCGCAGCACCTTCCAGAACGTCGGGCGCACGCTGCGGCGCGGGCTGGAGCTGGGCGGTGAGGCCCGCTGGGGCGCCCTGCACGCCAGCGCGGCGCTGACGGTGATGGACGCCCACTTCCGCGATGGCTTCCTCACCTGCGCGGCGGCGCCGTGCACCACGCCCACGCTGCCGGTGGCCGCAGGCCGCGCCATGCCTGGCATCGCCCGCCGACAGGCGAGTGCCCTGCTCGCTTGGGAGGCTACCCCGGCCAGCACCTTCACGCTGGAACTGCAGCATCGATCCGCGCTGCCGGTGAACGACACCGGCACCGACAGCGCAGGCGGCTACACCGTGGCCCACCTCGGCTGGCGCATGCAGCGCGACGTGGGCGCGTGGCGCGTGCGGCCCTTCGCCCGCATCGACAACCTCACCCACCGGCGGTACGCCGGATCGGTGATCGTCAATGAAGCCAACAGCCGCTTCTTCGAGACGGCGCCGGGCCGGTCGTTCTTCTTCGGCGTGGAGATCGCGGCGCGGCAGCCGTGAGCGGTGGCGCGGTCAGCCGCGCTGCGCGCGATCCTTCGCGTTCTGCGACTCGATGCGCTCGCGCGCGGCCAGCCAGTCGCCGTCGCTCCAGCTGCGCAGCTCGTAGAAGTTGCCGCCGGTGGCCAGCGCATTGCCCCCATCCATCATGATGCTCTGGCCGGTGAGCCAGTCGCACTGGCCCGGCGCCATGAGGAAGGCCGCCAGATGCTGCAGCTCCGCCATGGAGCCGGTGCGCGCCATGGGGTTGTGCGCCTTGCTGCGCGCGCCCGGCTCCTCACCGGGATTCAGGCGCTTGCTCATGCCCTCGGTCGGAATCTCGCCCGGGCCCACTGCGTTGAGCCGCACACCGAACTTCGCCCACTCCACCGCCAGCGACTTGGTCATCACGTCGATGCCCGCCTTGCTCATCGCCGAGGGAACCACGTAGGGGCTGCCGTTGTCCACCCAGGTGGTGATGATGCTCATCACGCTGCGATACGGCTGCCCGGCCTGCCAGCGGCCCGCCTTCGCCTCGGCCACCCAGCGGCGGCCCACGCCCTGCGTGACGTAGAAGGTGCCATGAAAGACGATGTTGGCGATGGCGTCGAAGGCGCGCGGCGACAGTGCCTCGGTCGGCGAGATGAAGTTGCCCGCCGCGTTGTTCACCAGCCCGGTGAGGCCACCGGTCTGCCAGATCGCCTCCACCATCTCCTCCACCGCCGCGGCCACGCGGATGTCGACGCCGAAGGTATCGATGCGCCGGCCTGGGAACTGCGCGCGCCAGGCTTCGGCCGTCTCGTCACAGACCTGCTTGCGCCGCCCGCAGATGGCAACGTCAGCGCCCAGCCCCAGGAACTGCTCCGCCATGGCGCGGCCCAGGCCGGTGCCGCCGCCGGTGACCAGGATGCGCTGGCCTTGCATGAGGGTGGGGGTGAACATGGGGGGTCTCCTCTCGGTGTCGTGGGATCCCATGCATTGTGCGTCGGCAGCACGACATTCCGCCGGCCCCGGCTTGCCGGACTACTTCTCGCCGAGCGTCCAGACGCCATCCCAGGCGGCGCCTGCCGGCAGGGCCTGCATCTGCTCCAGGCGGCGCAGGAACAAGGCGCTGGGCCCGTCGCCGGGGCAGCAGGCCACGCACGCCTGGAAGGCCGCGCGCGCATCGGACCAGGCCTGTGCGCGCCAGGCCCGCAGGCCTTGGGCGTAGCGATCCCGCAGCTCGGCGCGCGCGGCGTCCAGCTGTCCGTGCCGCGCCAGCAGTTCGTACACGCGCACCGGCGCCTGCCGACCGACCACGCGAATCGCATCCAGTTCACGGGCCTCCACATCTGCCTGCGCCATGAGAAAGGTCTCTTCGCTGATGATGATGCGCGTGCCGAAGTGCTTGTTGGCCGACTCCAGCCGCGAAGCCAGGTTGGCGGAGTCGCCGATCACGGTGTAGTTGCGGGCCGACTCCGAGCCGATGTTGCCCACCGTCACCTCGCCCGTGCTGATGCCGATGCGCACATTGAAGGCCGGGACCCCGCGGCGCAGGCCCACCAGATCGGGGATGCGCTCACGGAACGCCTGCAGGCGATCGAGCTGATCCAGCGCGGCCAGGCAGGCCAGCGACGCATGGCGGTCCGCCGGCACGAACGGCGGGCCCCAGAACGCCATGATGGCGTCGCCCACGTACTTGTCGATGATGCCGTGGCTTTCGCGGATCGGTTGCGACATGGCCGACAGGTACTCATTGAGCAGGTTCACCACCCGGTCTGGCGTGAGCTGCTCGCACAGCGAAGTGAAGCCCTCGATGTCGGAGAACTGCACCGTCATCGGCCGCTTGGCCGCCTGCAGCGAGGGCGCCGACTCGCCGATCAGGCCGCTCACGATGCGCGGGTCCACGTACTTTCCGAAGGTCTCCTTGATGACCTCCTTTTCCTTCAGGCCGCTGGCCATGTGGTTGAAGGACCGGGTGAGCAGAGCGAGTTCGTCCGCGGAGATCACCTCCAGCCGCACGTCGAGGTTGCCCTCCTCGATGGCCTTCGCGCCCTGCACGAGCTGGCGCACGGGCCGCACCAGGTTGCGCGTGAGCAGCAGCGCGCAGGCAAGGCCCAGCAGCACGGCCAGGGCGGTGACCCCCCAGTTGAACCAGAACGCACGCCGCTCCAGCCGGTGGGCGGTGGCCGCGGCCTCCCGCGTGTCTGCCTCGAGGAGCCGGCCGATGCTGCGCGACTCGCGGTTGAAGACCCGCCGCTGCGCATCCAGCGCTTCCTGGAGAGACTCCAGCCCTCGGCGGCCGCCGGCCTGCCGCATGTCGGCCAGGTAGCGCCGCATCAGCCCGTGCAGGCTCTCGCGCGTCTGCGGCACGCGGCCCAGCTCCACCTGCAGGCGCGTCAGCTTCTGCACCTGGGCGGCATCCTGCGCCACGAAGGGCAGCGCCAGGGCGCGGTCCACGAGCGCCTGGGCCTGGCCGACCTTCAGGTCGCCGCACAGGCGCTGCCGCTCATAGCTGGCCATCCGGCGGCTCGCGCGGTCGGTGTAGGTCTCGCGCAGGCGCGCCGCCAGCGCCGTCTGCTCGTCGGGGCCGCACGCATCGGGCGTGGACACATGCTGGCGCACCAGGCGGCTCACGTCGTCGAAGCTGGCAGTCCCCGGCCCCTCGGCCACGATCCGCTCGAACGCCAGGATCTGCTGCAGGTTGTGCACGCGGACCTGGCCTTCCAGCTGGTCCAGCGGAATGTAGTGGTCGGACAGCAGCACCAGCTGCTGGTTGACCCGATGCATGCTCACCGTGGCGCTGTACGAGATCAGGCCCATCATCACCAGCAGCACCAGCGTGATGCCGAAGATCTTCAGGCTGATCGGTCGGCGGACCCGGTCCGCGACCAGGCCGGCGGCCTCAGGCCGAACTTGCGTCTGCAGTTGCATGAGCCGCCCCCGGGTGTGTGGAGAGGCCCATGCTACATCGGAGGCGGCCGCCACTGGGACCGCAGGAGGGCACAGCCTGCGCCAACGGCGATCGCACCATTTTGCGCACTGGATGCACCATGGTTGGCATTAGGTGCACCTCAACGGGTCGTAGTGCTTTCGAATGCGCCTCTACGGTGCGAGAAAATGCTCGCTTTCCCCGCCCCACCCGACCCCCACCCCACATGAAGTACAAGGACCTTTCGGCCTTCATGGCCCACGTCGCCGAGCGCAACCCCGGACAGCCCGAATACCTGCAAGCCGTAACCGAGGTCATGGACAGCCTCTGGCCCTTCATCGCGCGGCATCCGCGCTATGCCGAACAAGGCCTGCTGGACCGCCTGATCGAGCCCGAGCGGGTGATCCAGTTCCGCGTCTCCTGGGTCGACGACCACGGCGAGGTGCAGGTCAACCGCGGCTACCGCATCCAGCACAGCCTGGCGATCGGCCCCTACAAGGGCGGCCTGCGCTTCCACCCCTCGGTGAACCTCTCGATCCTCAAGTTCCTGGCCTTCGAGCAGACCTTCAAGAACGCGCTGACGACCCTGCCCATGGGCGGCGGCAAGGGCGGCTCGGACTTCGACCCCAAGGGCCGCAGCCCGGGGGAGGTGATGCGCTTCTGCCAGGCCTTCATGACCGAGCTGTTCCGTCATGTGGGTGCCGACACCGACGTGCCGGCGGGCGACATCGGCGTGGGCGGCCGCGAGGTCGGCTACATGGCCGGCATGATGAAGAAGCTGTCCAACCGCGCCGACTGCGTGTTCACCGGCAAGGGCATGGCCTTCGGCGGCTCGCTCATCCGGCCCGAGGCCACCGGCTACGGCACGGTCTACTTCGCCCAGGAGATGCTTCAGCGCGCCGGCCGGTCGCTGGAGGGCCTGCGCGTCAGCGTCTCCGGCTCCGGCAACGTGGCGCAGTACGCCGTGGAGAAGGCCCTGGCCCTGGGCGCCCGCGTGGTCACCGTGTCCGACTCCAGCGGCACCGTGGTCGACGAAGACGGCTTCACGCCGGAGAAGCTGGCCGAGCTGATGGAGGTGAAGAACCATCGGTACGGCCGCGTCAGCGAGTACGCCGAACGCACCCGCAGCCGCTTCCTGCCGGGCGTGCGGCCCTGGCAGGTGCCGGTGGACGTGGCCCTGCCCTGCGCCACGCAGAACGAGCTGGACGAGGCGGACGCGCGCACGCTGGTGGCCAACGGCGTGAAGTGCGTGGCTGAAGGCGCGAACATGCCCTCCACCCTGGGCGCAGTGCACGTGTTCGAGCAGGCCGGCGTGCTGTTCGCGCCGGGCAAGGCCAGCAACGCGGGCGGCGTGGCCACCTCCGGCCTGGAGATGAGCCAGAACGCCATGCGCCTGTCGTGGCCGCGCGAGGAGGTGGACGCCCGCCTGCTGACCATCATGCGCGGCATCCACGCCGCCTGCGTGCGCCACGGCGAGCGCGACAACGGCACGGTGAGCTACGTGGACGGCGCCAACATCGCCGGCTTCGTGAAGGTGGCCGAGGCGATGATCGCGCAGGGCGTGACCTGATACGTGACTGGCGCCGGTGTCTCGAAGACAGGAACAGGGGCTGCCTACCCCGCCCCTCAATGCCCCTGCGCCGGCGGCGTCACTTCCCAGTGCTGCATCACCCGCTCATGCGCGTCCACGCTCTCCAGCCGCACGCGGAAGCCCCACAGGCGGGCCAGGTGCTTCACCACCTCTTCAGCGCCGGCGTCCAGCGGGCGGTCGTTGTGACGGGTGTGGCGCAGGGTGAGGGACCGGTCGCCGCGGGCGTTGACGTTCCACACCTGGATGTTGGGCTCGCGCCAGCCCAGGTCGTGCTGGCGGGCCAGGGCCTCGCGCAGGCGGCGGTAGCCGGTGGCATCATGGATGGCCGAGACTTCCAGCTCGGGCCGTGAGGCTTCATCGAGGATGGAGAACAGGCGCAGCTCCCGCATCAGCTTGGGTGAGAGGAACTGGCCGATGAAGCTCTCGTCCTTGAAGTTGCGCATGGCGTAGTCCAGCGTGCGCCGCCAGTCGGAGCCCGCGATCTCGGGGAACCACTCGCGGTCTTCCGGCGTGGGCTGCTCGCAGATGCGGCGGATGTCGGAGTACATCGCGAACCCCAGCGCATACGGGTTGATGCCGCTGTAGGCCGGGTGCGTCACGGGCAGCTGGTGCACCACGTTGGTGTGCGACGCCAGGATCTCCATCATGAAGCCGTCGGCCAGCCGGCCTTCGTCGTACAGGGTGTTCAGCAACGTGTAGTGCCAGAAGGTGGCCCAGCCCTCGTTCATCACCTGCGTCTGCCGCTGCGGGTAGAAGTACTGCGCCACCTTGCGCACGATGCGCACGATCTCTCGTTGCCATGGTTCCAGCAGGGGCGCGTTCTTCTCCACGAAGTACAGGATGTTTTCCTGCGGCTCCTCCGGGAAGCGCCGTGCCTCCTTGCGGGCCTGCTTGCCGGCGCGCACCGGCAGCGTGCGCCACAGGTCGTTCACCTGCTGCTGGAGGTAGGCCTCGCGCTCCTTGCGGCGCTGTTCCTCCTCCACCATGCTGATCTTCTGCGGCCGGCGATAGCGGTCCACGCCGTAGTTCATGAGCGCATGGCAGGCGTCCAGCACCGACTCCACCGCCTCCAGGCCCTGGCGCTCCTCGCATTCGGCGATGTAGTTGCGGGCGTACACCAGGTAGTCGATGATGGAACTGGCGTCCGTCCACATGCGGAACAGGTAGTTGCCCTTGAAGAACGAGTTGTGCCCGAAGCAGGCATGCGCCATCACCAGCGCCTGCATCGGCATCGTGTTCTCCTCCATCAGGTAGGCGATGCAGGGGTCGGAGTTGATGACGATCTCGTAGGCCAGGCCCATGTGGCCGCGGCGGTACGTCTTTTCGTTGGCGATGAAGTGCTTGCCGAAGGACCAGTGCCGGTAGTTCACCGGCATGCCCACCGAGGCATAGGCATCCAGCATCTGCTCGGCGGAGATCACCTCCAGCTGGGTGGGGTAGGTGTCGAGCCCGAACCGCTCCGCCGTCTTGCGGATCTCGTCGAAGTACAGCTCGATGAGCTCGAACGTCCAGTCGGAGGGGCTGGGCAGGCGCCGCGTGTCGCTGGGCATCAGGCCCGCTTCGCCGGGGAGTTCGAGGATGTTCATGGGGCTCAGGCCGCGGCCGGGCTCTTCTTGAACAGGTCGCGGAACACGGGGAAGATCTGCGCGGGCGTGCAGATCTTCTGCATCGCGAAGTGCGGGTTCGCCTCTTTCACGCGCGTGTATTCCTCCCACAGGTTCTGGTCTTCGTCGGCCACCTGCACGTAGGCGTAGTAGCGCACCAGCGGCAGGATGCGGTTCTCCAGCAGCTCACGGCACTTGGAGCTGTCTTGCTGCCAGTTGTCCCCATCGGAGGCCTGGGCGCCGTAGATGTTCCACTCGCTGCCCATGTAGCGCGCGCGGACGATGTCGTTCATGAGCGCGAGGGCGGATGAGACGACCGTTCCCCCGCTCTCCGTGGCGTGGAAGAACTCGTCTTCCGTCACCTCGGCGGCCTGGGTGTGGTGGCGGATGAAGACCACTTCGGTCTTCTCGTAGTGACGGGTGAGAAAGAGGTACAGCAGGATGAAGAAGCGCTTGGCGAGGTCCTTTCGGGCCTCGTCCATGGAGCCGGAGACATCCATCAGGCAGAACATCACCGCCTTGCTGCTGGGCATGGGCTCGCGCACGCGGTTGCGGAAGCGCAGGTCGAACGGATCAAGGAAGGGCACGCGCTTCAGGCGCTCGCGCAGGGCGGCCACCTCCGCCTCGGCCCTCGCGATCTCATCGGGGGCAGCGCCCGCCTCCTGCAGGCGGGCCAGGGCTTCCTCGGCCTGGCGCAGCTCACGCCGAGGCTCGCCGCCCATCGCGATGCGCCGGGCCAGGCCCACGCGCATGGACCGCACCACGTGCAGGCTGGTCGGGTTGCCCTCGCTCACGTAACCGGCGCGGCGCAGCTTCCATTCGGGCACGTCGGCCAGCAGCTGCGTGCGGATGAGCCGGGGCAGCGCGAGGTCATCGAAGAAGTAGTTCATGAACTCCTCCCGCGAGATGCGGAAGGTGAAGTCGTCTTCGCCCTCGCCGTCGGGCGAGGCATTGCCGCGTCCGCCACCTGCGCCACCGCCCTGGGGCCGGGGAATGCGATCGCCGCGCACATATTCCTGGTTGCCGGGGTGCACCATCTCGCGCGTACCCCCGGGCGCGTGATGGAAGGTCGGCTCCGACACGTCGCGCCTCGGCAGGGAGATGTCAGCGCCCTGCTCGATGTCGCGGATGCCGCGGTCACCCACCGCCTTGCGCACCGCCTCCTTGATCTGGTCGCGGTA
Organism: Ramlibacter sp.; assembly: GCF_041916345.1. Taxonomy (GTDB): domain Bacteria; phylum Pseudomonadota; class Gammaproteobacteria; order Burkholderiales; family Burkholderiaceae_C; genus Ramlibacter. Next base: position 9,487 of record NZ_JAYRZR010000055.1, on the reverse strand, counting down.
GCGCCGCAGGAAGCGCTCCCGATTGCCGATGGACTTGTTCTTGCCCGCCAGGCGACGGTCGATGACCTGGTGCAGCTGGGTCCGGTCAGTGCTTGACATGGGCAGCCCGGTCGCGGGCCCTCAAGAGCTTTTGCGCACGCGCAGGTACCACTCGCACAGCAGGCGCACCTGCCGGCGCGTGTAGCCCTTCTCTTCCATGCGGTGGACGAAGTCCTCGTGCTTCTTCTGCTCGTCGGCGGAGGCCTTGGCGTTGAAGCTGATCACCGGCAGCAGCTCCTCGGTGTTGGAGAACATCTTGCGCTCGATCACCGTGCGCAGCTTCTCGTAGCTCGTCCACACCGGGTTCTTGCCGGCGTTGTTGGCCCGCGCCCGCAACACGAAGTTCACGATCTCGTTGCGGAAGTCCTTGGGGTTGGACAGGCCAGCCGGTTTCTCGATCTTCTCCAGCTCGGCGTTCAGCGCGCCGCGGTCGAAGATCTCGCCCGTGTCGGTGTCGCGGTATTCCTGATCCTGGATCCAGAAGTCGGCGTAGGTGACGTAGCGGTCGAAGATGTTCTGCCCGTACTCGGAGTAGCTTTCCAGGTAGGCGGTCTGGATCTCCTTGCCGATGAACTCCGCATAGCGGGCGGCGAGGTGCTCCTTGATGTACGAGAGGTACTTCTGCTCGGTCTCGGGCGGGAACTGCTCGCGCTCGATCTGCTGCTCCAGCACGTACATCAGGTGCACAGGGTTGGCCGCGACCTCGTTGGTGTCGAAGTTGAACACCTTGGAGAGGATCTTGAAGGCAAAGCGGGTGGAGATGCCCGTCATGCCCTCGTCCACGCCCGCGTAGTCGCGGTATTCCTGGTAGCTCTTGGCCTTGGGGTCGGTGTCCTTCAGGTTCTCGCCGTCGTACACCAGCATCTTGGAGAAGAGCGACGAGTTCTCGGGCTCCTTCAAGCGCGTCAGCACCGAGAACTGCGCCATCATCTTCAGCGTGCCGGGGGCGCACACCGCATCCTTCAGCGAGGAGTTCTGCAGCAGCTTCTCGTAGATCTTCACTTCCTCGGTGACGCGCAGGCAGTACGGCACCTTCACCACGTAGATGCGGTCAAGGAAGGCTTCGTTGTTCTTGTTGTTCTTGAAAGCCTTCCACTCGCTCTCGTTGCTGTGGGCCATGACGATGCCGTCGAACGGGATCGCGCCGAAGCCCTCGGTGCCCTTGAAGTTGCCCTCTTGCGTGGCCGTCAGCAGCGGGTGCAGCACCTTGATGGGCGCCTTGAACATCTCCACGAATTCCAGCAGGCCCTGATTGGCCAGACACAGGCCGCCAGAGTAGCTGTAGGCATCGGGGTCATCCTGCGCGTAGCTCTCCAGCTTGCGGATGTCCACCTTGCCCACCAGGGAGCTGATGTCCTGGTTGTTCTCGTCGCCCGGCTCCGTCTTGGCAATGCCGCACTGGCGCAGGATCGAGGGGTAGCGCTTGACGACCTTGAACTTGCGGATGTCGCCGCCGAACTCCTCCAGGCGCTTCACGGCCCAGGGCGACATGATGCGCTGCGTGTAGCGGCGCGCAATGCCGTACTGCTGCTCCAGCAGGGGGCCGTCTTCGTCGTTGTTGAACAGGCCCAGGGGTGACTCGTTGACGGGCGAGCCCTTCAGCGCGTAGAAAGGCACCTGCTCCATCAACTGCTTCAGCCGCTCGGCGATCGAAGACTTGCCACCGCCCACCGGGCCCAGCAGGTAGAGGATCTGTTTCTTCTCTTCGAGGCCCTGCGCCGCGTAGCGGAAGCACGAGACGACCTGTTCGATCGGCTCTTCCAGGCCATAGAAGTCGCGGAAGGCCGGGTACACGCGGATGACCTTGTTGCCGAAGATGCGGGAGAGGCGCTGGTCGTGGCGCGTGTCCACCATCTCGGGCTCGCCGATGGCGGCGAGCATGCGCTCCGCCGCGGTCGCGTAGGCCAGGCGGTCACGCCGGCAGAGATCGAGGTAGTCCTCGAGCGACATCTCTTCCTCACGCGTCTTCTCGTACCGCGCCAGGAAATTGCGAACGACGTCCATGCTCATCTCCTTCATGGGGCCATCAGCCGGCTTGACTGTAGGTGAACGGTAGATAAAAACAAGACACCTGTGGTTCCGTAGGTGTAAACCGCAGGCCCCTGTGCCTTCAACGTCCGGCTGACGCGTCCGTTGACAGCAATGCAAGAGTCGGGCCTACCCGCGTATGCTCCGCCCCATGCCCGCCCCGCTGCAGTTCCACTTCGACTTCATCTCTCCCTACGGCTACTTCGCCAGCCGCCGCATCGACGCGATTGCCCAGCGGCACGGCCGCACGGTGGAGTGGCACGCCATGCTGCTCGGCGTGTCGGTGCTGAAGGTGATGGGCCTCAAGCCGCTGATGCAGACGCCGCTGAAGGGCGACTACCTGCGGCGCGACATTCCGCGTCACGCACGGCGCATGGGGCTCACGCTCGGCCGCAGTCTGGAGGGCGGCGGCAGCCACCCGCTGGCCATGGCGCGCGCCTTCCAGTGGATCAAGCACCACCAGCCGGCCCTGCAGGGGGCCGCAGCACACACGATCTACGAGGCCTACTGGGCCGAAGGCCGTGACCTCAGCGGGCCGGCCTCGCTCACCACCCTGAACTGGCCCGAGGGCCTGGACGGTGCCGCCATTGCGGCCGCGGCCGCGAGCGAGGAAGCGGCCACGCTGCTGCGCGAGGCCGTGGCCGCCTCCATCGCGCAAGGCGTGTTCGGCTCGCCCACCGTCATCGTCGATGGGGAGCCGTTCTGGGGCTTCGACCGGCTGGGCGATGTGGAGGCGTGGCTGGCCGAGGGTGGTTGGTGAGGCGGCCGCTCAGCCGCTGAAGCGCACGGCCAGCGGCACTGCGATCGCGCCCAGGGCCGCGTGCAGCCGCGCCTCCAGCGTAGCGTCTGGTGGCAGGGGCAGCGTCACCTCGGCCTCATGGCCGCCACCTCGCTCGCGCACGTGCACGTCGAGTGCGACACCGGGCACCACGCTCGCCAGCCGCTCGTGCAGGCCGGTCTGGATGGCGCGCGTGCGCAACGCGGGCTTGTAGAACTTGCCGATCGCGGTGACGGGCATGGCCTCCAGCACCACCACGCGCCGCGGCACCGCGGGGCGCTCGTACACGTGCGGCGCCACCTCGGCCAGGATCTGATCGCCGGTCGCCGCGCAACCCGGCTTGAGTGTGACGAAGGCCGCGGGCACCTCACCCGCGTGCGCGTCCGGCTCGCCCACCACCGCGCACAGCGCCACGGCCGGATGCGCGAGGAAGGCCTCTTCCACCAGCCCCGGGTCGATGTTGTGCGAGCCGCGGATGATCACGTCCTTGGCGCGGCCGGTCACGTGCACGCCGCCCTGCGAGTCGATGTGACCGAGGTCACCCGAAATGAGCCAGCCCTGCTCGAACATGCCGGCGTTGCGCGCGGCGTCGGTATAGCCCGGGCTCACGTGCGGCCCGCGCAGCACGATCACGCCCGTCTCGCCGGGCGTGCAGGGCTCGTCCAGCCGCACCTGGCCGTCCCAGCGCACGACACGGACCTCCGTGTACGGCAACCGCAGGCCCGCGGAGCCAGGCACGCGCGGCGCCTGAAAGGGCTCGATGGTGACCAGGCCCGCGCACTCCGTCATGCCCAGGATGTTGCGCACCGGGATGCCCAGCGTCGACTCGAATCGCGCTGCCAGTTCGCTGGGCAGGGGCGAGCCGCCGGTGTAGGCCACGTGCACACGGGAAATGTCGGCGTCCACTGGCAGGTTGCACAGGCCGGCCAGCACCGTGGGCACGCAGGCCAGGGCCGTCACCCCTTCGCGCTCGCACCAGCGCCAGTACTGGCGCATGAACGCCGCGTTGCGCAAGCCGCTGACCGTGGGCAGCACCTGCGCGGCGCCGATGGCCAGCAGCGAGAGCCCATACACGAACGCGCCGGCCACGTGGAAAAGCGGGAAGCCGTTGACTTCCACCGTGCGTTCGTCGAAGCCATAGAACCGGTGAGCGAACCAGGCCGTGTGCGCCTCGTTGCCCTGCGTGTGCTGCACGAGCTTGGGCGCGCCTGTGGTGCCGCCGGTGTGGAACAGCGCGGCAATCTGATCCGGCGCCAGCACCGGGTCGAAGTGCAGATCGGCGGGCTGAGCATCGAGCAGCGCATCAAAGGAATCGGCTGCCGGGGTCACGTTGGCGTCGATGCGCAGCACGCGCCGGTTTTCCAGGCCAGGCACGCGCCTCAGCGGTCCTTCGATGTCCAGTTCGGCGTTCGACCCCAGCGCGACCACCACCTTCACGCCGGCTGCGTCGAGCAACGCGCCGATGTGATCCGGCTGCAGCATGAAGTTGATGGGGCAGGCGCGCCCCGCCAGCTGCGCGCCCCACAGCGCGTACTGCGTGGCGGGGATGTTGGGCGCCAGGATGGCCACCGCGTCATCCGGCCCCACGCCCAGGCTGCGGAACAGGTTGGCGGCGCGATGGATGCGATCAAGCAGGTGCGCGTAGCTCACCCGCACCGGCTGCGTGGCGATATCGCCTTCTGGCAGGTACACGAAGGCATCGCGATCAGCATGCTGCGCGGCCGCGCGCCGGATCAGCCCGTACGGCGACCGCGCCGGGATCGCCTGCGCATAGGGCGTGCGCTCCAGCGCCTCGATATCGGCGAGGCTGGCGAAGAAAGGCGGCCCCGGCGTGATCATCCTGCTAGGCCAGGCCCAGCAGCCGCACCGCGTTGCCCTTCAGGATGCCGGGCATCACCTCGGGCTTGAAGCCGGCCTCCTCGAAATCCTTCATCCAGCGCTCGGGCGTGATCAGCGGGTAGTCGCTGCCGAACAGCACGCGGTCCTTCAGCAGCGTGTTGGCGTACTGCACCAGCTGCTTCGGGAAGTACTTCGGGCTCCAGCCCGACAGGTCGATCCAGACGTTGGGCTTGTGCGTGGCCACCGACAGCGCCTCGTCCTGCCAGGGAAAGCTGGGGTGCGCCATCACGATCTGCATGTCAGGGAAGTCGATCGCCACGTCGTCCAGGTGCATGGGGTTGCTGTACTCCAGCCGCAGCCCGCCGCCGCAGCGCATGCCGCTGCCGATGCCGCTGTGCCCGGTATGGAAGATCGCTGGCAGCTTGTGCGCGTTGATCACCTCGTAGATCGGCCAGGCCATCTTGTCGTAGGGGTGGTAGCCCTGCACCGTGGGGTGGAACTTGAAGCCCTTCACGCCCTCTTCCTGGATGAGCCGCTCCGCCTCGCGCGCGCCCATCTTGCCCTTGTGCGGGTCGATGCTGGCGAAGGCCATCATCATGTCGCTGTTGTCGCGCGCGGCCTGCGCGATCTCCTCGTTCGGGATGCGCCGGCGGCCGAGCTTCGACTCGCTGTCCACGGTGAACATCACCAGCCCGATCTTGCGCTCGCGGTAGTAGGCAATCGTCTCGGCGATGGTGGGCCGGCGGCTGGAGCGGAAGTACTTGTCCGCCGCGCGGTCGTACTCCTCGCCATAGTTGTCGAAGGGGTTCCAGCAGCTCACCTCGGCGTGGGTGTGGATGTCGATCGCGATCAGGTCGGAATGTTTCATGGCTGAACCTTCAGTGGCATGGTGCCGTTCGTCGCCGCTTCTGCACACCCCCGGGGAAACCCTAGGTGGATTCGGCGGACGAGCCGTTGTTTTAGTTATTGATCATAACGATAATGCGGCCGCAAGCGAAGGACAAACCATGAGCACAACCGATCTCATCGTGCAATACCACGGCGACCAGAACCAGGTGGCCGTGCTGCGGCTGAACCGCGGCGCCAAGCGCAATGCCCTCAACGACGGGCTGATCATCGCGATCCGCGACGCGTTCGACAACCTGGCGCCCACCGCGCGCGCCGCGGTGATCGACGGCACGGGCGAGCACTTCTGCGCCGGCCTCGACCTGTCCGAGCTGAAGGAGCGCGACGCCGGCCAGGGCCTGCATCACTCGCGCATGTGGCATGACGCGCTGGAGCGTGTGCAGTACGGCCCGGTGCCGGTGATCGCCGCGCTGCATGGCGCGGTGGTCGGCGGCGGCCTGGAACTGGCTTCGAGCTGCCACATCCGCGTGGCCGATGACACCACGTTCTACGCGCTGCCCGAAGGCTCGCGCGGCATCTTCGTCGGCGGCGGCGGCGCAGTGCGCATCCCCCGGCTGATCGGCGTGGCCCGCATGACCGACATGATGCTCACCGGCCGCGTCTACAACGCCGTCGACGGCGAGCGTCTGGGCTTTGCCCAGTACCTGGTACCGGCCGGCACCGCCTTCGACAAGGCGCTGGAGATCGCCGTGCGTGTGGCCTCCAATGCGCCGCTGACCAACTACGCGCTGATGCACGCGCTGCCGCGTATCGCCGAGCAGCCGGCGGACCAGGGCTTCCTGACGGAGGCCATGATGGCCGCCATCGCCCAGAGCGCGCCCGAGGCCAAGGAGCGCGTGCGCGCCTTCCTGGAAGGCCGCGCCGACAAGGTGAAGAAGAGCTGAGCGCCGCCGCGCCCGGCCCATCCAGCAGATCCGTGGAGACAAAGACGATGACCGCCCCCCGCTTCCGGCCGCTCACCTTCGGCGTGACGCGCGTGCAACTGCGTGACGGCCCGCGCGGCGTGCACTACCTGCGCGCCGAGCAGGATCTGGCTGACTACCCGGAGCGCATGGCCGACCGCCTGCAGCACTGGGCGCGCACCGCACCGGACCGCACGTTCATGGCGCGCCGCGTGAAGAACGCCGACGGCACGCTGGGCGACTGGCGGCACGTCACCTATGCGGAGGCGTGGCAGTCGGCCCGCGCCATCGCGCAGGCGCTCATCAGCCGCGGCCTGTCGGCCGAGCGGCCGGTGGCCATCCTGTCCGAGAACGGACTGGAGCACGCGCTGCTGGCGCTGGGCTGCCTGGTCGCCGGCGTGCCGTTCACGCCGGCCTCGCCGCCGTACTCGCTGGTCAGCACCGACTACTCCAAGCTCAAGCACGTGCTCGCCACCGTCACGCCCGGCCTGGTGTTCGCCGCCGACGCCGCGCGCTATGGCAAGGCCATCACCGCCGCCGTGGGCGCGGACATCGAGGTCGTGCTGGCCGAGGGCACACTGCCCGGCCGCACCACCACCTCGTTCGAAGCGCTGCTCGCCACGACCCCCACGGAGGCCGTGGATGCCGCGATGGCCGCCACCGGCCCCGACACCATCGTCAAGTTCCTGTTCACCAGCGGCTCCACCAAGCTGCCCAAGGCGGTGATCAACACCAACCGCATGTGGTGCGCCAACCAGCGGCAGATGACGCAGTCCATGCCCGTGCTGGCCGAGCCGCCCCTGGTGCTGGTGGACTGGCTGCCCTGGAACCACACCTTCGGCGGCAACCACAACTTCGGCATGACGGTGTTCCACGGCGGCACGCTGTACATCGACGACGGCAAGCCCACGCCGGCGCTGATGCATGAGACGCTGCGCAACCTGCGCGAGATCGCGCCCACGGTGTACTTCAACGTGCCCACCGGCTTCGAGGCCATCGCGCACGCCATGAAGACCGACGACGCGCTGCGCCGCAACCTGCTGTCGCGCGTGCGCATGTTCTTCTATGCGGGCGCCGCGCTGGCGCAGCCCATCTGGGACAGCCTGTACGAAAGCCAGGAGCGCGAGATCGGTGAACGCATCGTCATGGCCACCGGCCTCGGCATGACGGAATCCAGCCCGTTCGCCATCTTCGTCACCAGCCCCAACGTGCGCGCCGGCGACCTGGGCGTGCCCACGCCGGGCATGGAGCTCAAGCTGGTGGATGTCGACGGCAAGACCGAGGTCCGCTACAAGGGCCCGAACGTCACGCCCGGCTACTGGCGCGCCCCGAAGGAGACGGCGGAAGCCTTCGACGAGGAAGGCTACTTCTGCACCGGCGACGCGGTGAAGTGGATCGACGAGACCGACATCCACCAGGGCCTCAAGTTCGACGGCCGCATCGCGGAGGACTTCAAGCTCGCCACCGGCACCTTCGTCAGCGTGGGCCCGCTGCGCGCGAAGATCATCGCCGCCGGCGCGCCCTACATCCAGGACGTGGTGCTCACCGGCCTGAACCTGAAGGAAGTGGGCGCCATGGTGTTCCCCACGCCCGCCGTGCGTGCGCTGGCCGGGCTGCCGGCGGACACGCCGCTGGCCGACGTGCTGAACAGCGCGCCGGTGCTCGCGAAGTTCCAGTCCATCGTGGACGAGCTCGCCGCCGGCGCCACCGGCTCCGCCAACCGCATCGCGCGCATGTGCCTGCTGGCCGAGCCGCCCACCATCGACAAGGGCGAAATCACCGACAAGGGCTCGATCAACCAGCGCGCCGTGCTCACGCACCGCGCCGACACCGTGGCGGCCCTGCATGAGGGCACGCTGCACACCATCCTGCTGCCCAAGGCCTGACATGACCCGTTCCCGCGGCTTCTTCAACGCCTTCGACGACGTCTGGCTGCTCGACGGCGTGCGCACGCCGATGGTCGACTACTGCGGCGCGCTCGGCGCCATCTCGCCCACCGACCTGGGCATCAAGGCGGCGCGGGCCGTGCTGGAGCGCGCGGGCGTGCCGGCCGGCCACGTCGGCTCGGTCGTCACCGGCAACATGGCGCCTGGCGACTTCGACCAGTTCTTCCTGCCGCGCCACATCGGCCTGTATGCCGGTGTGCCAGTGGAGGTGCCGGCCATCATGGCGCAGCGCATCTGCGGCACCGGCTTCGAGCTGTTCCGCCAGGCCGGCGAGCACGTGCAGGGCGGCCTGTGCGACGTGGCGCTGGTGGTGGGCACCGAGAGCATGACGCGCAATCCCATCGCGGCCTTCGACCACCGCAACGGCTTCAAGCTGGGCGCGCCGGTCGGCTTCAAGGACTACATGTGGGAGGCGCTGAAGGACCCCGCCGCCGGCATCAACATGATCCAGACGGCCGAGAACCTGGCGAAGAAATACGGCATCACCCGCCAGCAGGTGGATGAGTTCGCCTCTCGCTCCTTCGCGCGCGCCGTGGCCGCGCAGGAAAGCGGCTTCCTCGCCGGCGAGATCGCCCCGGTGGTGAGCGAGAAGTTCGAGCTGGCCGGCTACAAGGCGCGCGGCATCCGCCTGCCGGGCAAGGTGGCCCTCGTGGACCGCGACACGCACCCGCGCCTGTCCCCGCCGGAGGTGCTGGCCAAGCTGGGCCCGGTGTTCGAAGGCGGCGTGCAGACCGGCGGCAACAGCTCCGCACTGGTGGATGCTGCGGCGGCCTCGGTGGTGGCCTCGGGCGCCTACGCCAAGTCACTGGGCCGTGCCCCGCTGGCGCGCCTGGTGGGCGCCGCCGCCGTGGGCGTGCCGCCGGAGATCATGGGCATCGGCCCCGCGCCGGCCATCCGCCTGCTGCTGGAGCGGGCCGGCCTGCAGCTCGACCAGATCGGCCGCTTCGAGATCAACGAGGCGCAGGGCGCGCAGACGCTGGCCGTGGCGCGTGAGCTGGAGCTCGACGTCGAACGCCGCAACGGCAACCGCGGCGCCCTCGCGCACGGCC
>NZ_JAYRZR010000054.1:0-26755 GCF_041916345.1 Ramlibacter sp. | reverse complement strand
ATCTGACGCGAGACGATCACGCTCACCAGGTGATGTTCCAAGCCCGTGCTCGATGAGCATTGGTTCAAGGACATATAAGGTCCGGCACGCCTTGCAGACGCTTGCATTGTAGGCGCGCCGCGCGCGTCTTGCAGCTTGCGCTGCATCAATGGCGCGGCGACTAGAGGAGATGGCCGTCGCCGCCGAGCGCCTGGTCCAGGCGGCCGATGAGCGCGGCCAGGCGGGGATCGGTCTCCGCCACCGATGGGCTGCCACCTTCTTCGGTGGCGACGGGCGCGGCCGCCGCAGCTGCGCGATCCGGCACGTCGAAGGCGAGGTTGAGCGCGGCCAGCACCGCGATGCGGTCGCGTGCCTTCACCTTGCCAGCGTCGCGGATGCGGCACATGGCGCTGTCCACGCGTTCCACCGCGTCGAGCATGCGCTGTTCCCCGCCCTCGGGGCAGCCGAGCCGGTAGCTCTGGCCCATGATCTGCACTTCGATCTGCTTCATGCGGGGGTGTTGAGATCGGGCAGGCGCTCCAGCAGGGCATCGACCCGGGAGCGCGCGGCGGAGAGGCGGGACTTGAGCGAATCACGCTCCTGCGTGAGCAGTTCCACCTGCTCGGCCAGCAGCGCGTTGGTGCGCTGCAGTTCCTCATGGCGCACCAGCAGACGCTCGACGCGTTCGACGAGGAGGTCAATCTGGGAGCCGCTGGCCATGCCGGGATTGTAGGCGGGCGGTCAGAAAAACGCCCTAGAATCAAGACGTTGGTGCTCGCGGTGTGGTTCGCATGCCGCAGTTCAACGGGAAGCAGGACGAGCGCGCCGCTCACGCGGCGCATCCAACCTGCGCTGCCCCCGCAACGGTAAGCGGCCGGGGCTCCGGAATGCCTGTTCCGTTGCCTCACGCCCGTCCACGACAGCCACTGGGTGCGTCTGAAACAGCGCCCCTGGGAAGGCGACGGAGCGTTTGACCGCCAGCCCGGATACCGGCCAACACGGTGGCCGCGTCCGCTTCGGACGCGACCGTTTCGCCCAGGACCTGCGGGGAAGCAGGTGCAGGGCGCGTTTCGTTTTTCTTCCGTCATGTTTCCAAGACCCCTGCGTCCCCGCGCGGCCCTGCTGCCGCTGGCCGTGGCCGCTACCCTTCCGTCCTTCGCGCAGACGCGCGCCACCCTGCCAGAGACCGTGGTCACCGCCACGCGCCAGGCCACCCGCGCCGATGCGCTGGTGAGCGACGTGCAGGTCATCGACCGCGCCGCCATCGAGGCCTCCACTGCCCGCACGCTGCCCGAGCTGCTGGCGCGCAACGGCGGCCTGCAGATGTCCGCCAACGGCGGGCGCGGCAAGCTCTCCAACGTGTTCATCCGCGGCGCGGAGAACCGCCACACCATCCTGCTGGTCGATGGCGTCCGCATCGGCTCGGCCACCGCCGGCATCCCGACCTGGGACACGATTCCGGTGGAGATGATCGAGCGCATCGAGATCCTCAAGGGCCCCGCCTCCGCGCTGTATGGCAGCGATGGCGTGGGCGGCGTGGTGCAGGTGTTCCTGCGCAAGGGCCGCGAGGGCCTGCACCCGCATGCGTCCGTCGCCGCGGGCTCCGAGGGCCAATGGTCCGCGGGTGCCGGTGTGCAAGGCGGCAGCGGCGGGCTGGGCTATGCGGTGGCGGTGCAGCGCCTGCGTGAGCGCGGCTTCAACGTGACGCAGCCCTATGCGCCTTTCGGCAATCACAACCCGGATCGCGATCCGTTGCGGCAGGATTCGCTGCAGGCCTCCATCAGCCAGAAGCTGGGGACCGACTGGACACTCGACGCCTCGCTGCTGCACACCGACGGCCGCAGCGCCTTCGACGACGGCCCGGGGGTGGATTCGCGCACGGCCATGCGCACGCTGGCCGCGCAGGCGGGCGTGAAGGGCCGCGTCAACGGCAGCTGGTCGACCGAGCTGCGCTTCGCGCAGGGCAACGACACCGCGAACGTGATCGAGGCCGTGTACCCCGGTGCGTTCCGCACCGAGCAGCAGCAGTGGACCTGGGTGAACGAGGTGCAGGTGCCGCTGGGCGCGGTGGTCGCCGGCGTCGAGTCGCGTCGTCAGAAGGTGAGCGCCACCACGGTCTACACCGTGACGGAGCGCGACATCGATTCGGTGTTCGCCGGGTACAACGGGCATCACGGGGCGCACGCCTGGCAGCTGAACCTGCGCCGCGACCGCAACTCGCAGTTCGGCAACGCCGACACCTGGTTCGCGGGCTATGGCTATCGCCTCTCGCCCGCGTGGCGGGTGCATGCATCGCGCGGCACCTCGTTCGTGGCGCCGTCGTTCAACCAGCTGTACTTCCCGCGCTTCGGCAACGCGCTGCTGCAGCCCGAGGAGGGCCGCAACACCGACTTCGGGTTGACCTATACGCGCGGCGAGCATGAACTGAAGCTCGTGCGCTTCGACAACCGCATCCGCGGCTTCATGACCAACACCACGCTGCCTGTGAACATCCCTCGCGTGCGCATCGACGGCTGGACGCTGGGGTACGAAGGCCGCGTCGATGCGCTGGCGCTGCGGGCCAGCCTGCAGAGCCTGGACCCCCGCAACGAGGTGAATGGCAACCGGCTGCCGCGCCGCGCCAAGCAGCAGGCCACAGTCGGCGCCGACTGGCGCGCGGGTGCCTGGCGCTTCGGCGGTTCGGTGCTGCACGTGGGCAGCCGCTTCGACGACACGGCCAACACGCAGCCGCTGGCCGCCTACACCACGGTCGACCTGCATGCCGACTGGCAGTTCGCGCGCGACTGGAGCGTGCAGGCGCAGCTGACCAACGTGACCGACAAGGCCTACGAGACGGCCTACGGCTACAACCAGCCGGGCCGGGCGCTGCTGCTCACGCTGCGCTGGTCGCCGAAGTAGAGTCGCGGTCATGCCCATCGCCCTGCCGCGCGGCCCGCAACGCATCGTCTGCCTCACCGAGGAGACGACGGAGTGGCTGTACCTGCTGGGTGAGGAGGCGCGCATCGTCGGCATCTCCGGCTACACCGTGCGGCCCCGCCGCGCGCGGGCCGAGAAGCCGAAGGTCAGCGCCTTCCTCAGCGCGAAGATCGACCGCATCCTGGAACTGCGGCCGGACTGCGTGTTCGGCTTCTCGGATCTGCAGGCCGACATCGCGGCCGAACTGGTGCGCCGCGGCGTGCAGGTGACCGTGTTCAACCAGCGCAGCGTGTCGGAGATCTTCTCCATGCTGTACCAGGTGGCGGCGATGGTGGGTCGGGCTGATGAAGGCCTGCGACGGCTGGAAGCGATGCGCGAACGGCTGGACGTGATCGAGGCCGCGGGCCGCGCGCTGCCGCGCCGGCCGCGCGTCTACTTCGAGGAATGGGACGAGCCAGCCATCAGCGGCATCCGCTGGGTATCGGAGCTGATCGGCATCGCCGGCGGCGACGACGTGTTCCCGGAACTGGCCATGCAGCCCATGGGCCGCGACCGCATCATCGCGGACCCGCTGGAGGTGGCGCGCCGCGCGCCCGATCTCATCATCGGCTCGTGGTGCGGCAAGAAGTTCCGGCCGGAGAAGGTGGCGGCACGCGCCGGTTGGGCGGATGTGCCCGCGGTGCGAAGCGGCCGACTGTTCGAGATCAAGTCGGCCGACATCCTGCAGCCAGGGCCGGCGGCGCTGACCGACGGGGTCGAGCAGCTGCATCGCATCGTGCGTGACTGGAGCGAGGCGCAGGGATGAGGCGGCTCGTCGCGCTTCGGGCTTGGGCGCTTGCCGGTCTGCTGCTGGTGCTGCTGGCCGTCGGCGGGCACGCGGACGCTGCCACCGTGCAGGTGACGGACGACCGCGGTGCGCGCATCGCGTTCGAGCGTCCGCCGCAGCGCATCGTCACGTTGCTGCCCTCGCTCACCGAACTGGTGTGCGCGCTGGAGGCCTGTTCGCGCCTCGTCGGCGTGGACACGTTCTCCAACTGGCCGTCCAGCGTGACGGCGCTGCCGCGCGTGGGCGGGCTCGACGACGCCAACATCGAGGCCATCGTGGCGCTGCGGCCGGACGTGGTGCTGGCGGCGCAGTCCACGCGCGCGGTGCCGCGGCTGGAGGCGCTGGGGCTCAAGGTCGTGGCGCTGGAGCCGCGAAGCTTCGCCGATCTGCGGCGCGTGCTGGGCGTGCTGGCGCCCGTGCTGGGCGCGCGGGACGCAGCGGCCGCATGGCGCGAGATCGACCAGGGCGTGACGGCCGCTGCGCGCGAGCTGCCGGCTTCGCTGCGCGGCACACGCGTCTACTTCGAGGTGAACAGTGCTCCGTATGCCGCCAGTGAGTCGTCCTTCATTGGCGAGTTGCTCGCGCGCATCGGGGTGGTCAATGTGGTGCCGGGCTCGCTGGGGCCCTTTCCGAAGCTGAACCCGGAGTTCGTGGTGCGGGCCGATCCGCAGGTGATCATGGTGTCCGACCGCCAGGCGACCAGCCTGCGCACGCGCCCCGGCTGGGACCGCATCCGCGCGGTGCGTGACGGGCGCCTGTGCCTGTTCACGCCGCGCCAGGGCGATGCGCTGGTGCGGCCCGGGCCGCGCATGCCGGAGGCGGCGGCGCTGATGGTGCGGTGCCTGCAAGGTCGTCCGACCGGCGAGGGGCCGTGACATGGGCGGGTGGCAGGGCAAGCCCTCGCTGAGTTCGTCTCGGCATGGAGGCGGGCGACGCGCATGACGACCACGCGCCCATCGATCCCGGCGGCCTGGCTGGTGCTGGCGTCGCTGCTGCTGTGCGCGGCCGGCATGGCGGTGGGCAGCGCCGGGTGGGAGCCCTTGTGGGCGGGGCAGGGCAGTGGCATCTCCATCCTGTGGGAGATCCGCGTGCCGCGCAGCCTCGGCGCCTGGACCGCCGGCGCGCTGCTGGGCCTCGCCGGCGCCGTCGCGCAAGGGCTGTTCCGCAATCCGCTGGCGGATCCCTATCTGCTGGGCAGCGCCACGGGGGCGGCGCTGGCCGTAGCACTGCTGCTGGCGGTGATGGGGTCGGCCTCGGGGGTCGCGGGCGGCTGGGCCGCGCGGCTCGGTCTCACCGGCGCGGGCTTCATCGGCGCGATGGGGGCGGTGGCGGTCACGCTGGTCCTCGCGCGCGGTGTGCAGCACACGCTGCGCCTGCTTCTCGCTGGGGTGATCGTCGGCATGGTGTTCGGCGCGCTCTCGGCGCTGGTCATGTTCTGGGTGCCGGAGGTGATGCGGGCCATGCAGGCTTTCATGCTCGGCACCACGGGCTTCCTGGGCTGGCCGGCGGTGGCCCTGCTGACGGTCGTGCTGCTGGTGTGCCTGGTGGCGGCCATTGCGTTCAGCCGGGTCCTGGATGCGCTGGCGCTGGGCGAAGCCACGGCGGCGAGCCTGGGCATCGCGGTCGGGCCGGCGCGAATGGCGCTGGTGGGGGTGATGGCCCTGGCGACCGGCACGGCCGTCGCGCAGCTGGGCCTGGTGGCCTTCATCGGCCTGGCAGCGCCGCATCTGGTGCGCTCGGTCGTCAAGCCCACGCATCGCTGGCTGCTGCCGCTCTCGGCGCTCGCGGGTGGCGCGCTGCTGCTGGCGGCCGACGTGCTGGCGCGCGGGCTGCTCGCGCCGCAGGAACTGCCGGTGGGCGTGCTCACTGCGGTGCTGGGCGGTGGCTACCTGCTGGTGCTGATGCACAGGAGGCCGGGGTGAGTGCTCCCGTGTCGCATCCACCCCCCGTCGTCCCCGCGCAGGCGGGGACCCAGGAGGCGCTGGCGTGCCAGGGCCTGCGCGTCACCCTCGGTGGTCGCGAGGTGCTGCACGGCATCGACCTCCGCCTGCCACGCGGCCGCTGGACGGCGGTGGTCGGCCCCAACGGCGCCGGCAAGACGACGCTGTTGAAAGCGCTGGCGCATCTGCTGCCCCATGAGGGCAGCGTGCGGCTGCTCGGCCGGGAAGCCGCCGCGTGGCGCCCGCGTGAACGGGCACGGGCCCTCGCGTGGCTCGGCCAGGCCGAGGCGGGCGCCGAAGACCTGCTGGCGCGCGATGTGGTGATGCTGGGCCGGCTACCGCATCAGGACTGGCTGGGCGTCCCCAGTCCAGCGGACCATGCCGCAGTGGACGCAGCGATGAGCGAGACGCAGTGCCAAGCGTGGCGGGATCGCGCGCTTGGTCAGCTCTCCGGCGGCGAGCGGCAGCGCGTGTTGCTGGCGCGCGCGCTGGCCGTGGGTGCGCCTTTGCTGTTGATGGACGAGCCGCTGGCCCACCTCGACCCGCCGCATCAGGCCGACTGGATCGCGCTCGTGCGCCGCCATGTCGCGCGCGGCGGCACGGCGGTGAGCGTGCTGCACGAGATCAGCCTCGCGCTGCAGGCCGACGACGTGCTGGTGCTGCAGGCAGGCCGTCTGCTGCATCACGGCCCCAGCCGCGACCCGGCGACCCACCGCGCGCTGGAAGCTGTGTTCGACCACCGCATCGCGGTGCACGCCGTCGGCTCGCAGTTCGTCGCGTTGCCTCAACTTCAATTGGGGTCAGATTCCAATTCTTTGGCCACTTCGCCAAGCGAGGATTAATTGGAATCTGACCCCCATTTCGGGCGCGCGGTGATGGTGCTGGGCACGACCAGCGGCGCGGGCAAGAGCTGGCTGGCCACGGCGCTGTGCCGGTGGGCAGCGCGCCAGGGCTTGCGCGTGGCGCCGTTCAAGGCGCAGAACATGAGCAACAACGCGCGGGTGGTGGCGGGGCTGGCAGACGGCGAGGGCGAGATCGGCAGCGCGCAGTACTTCCAGGCGCTGGCCGCGCGCGTGGCGCCGGACGTGCGCATGAACCCGGTGCTGCTCAAGCCCGAGAGCGACACGCACAGCCAGTTCGTGCTGCTGGGGCAGGTGGACGAGGCGCTGTCCCGCACGCCCTGGCGTGAACGCGGCGCACTGGCCTGGCCGCGCGTCACGGCGGCGCTGGACGAGCTCCGGCGCGAGTACGACGTGGTGGTGATTGAAGGCGCGGGCTCGCCGGCCGAGATCAACCTGGCCGACAGCGACCACGTGAACCTGCGCGTGGCGCGCCATGCGGATGCGCGCTGCCTGCTGGTGACCGACATCGATCGCGGGGGCGCCTTCGCGCATCTGTACGGCACCTGGGCCTTGATGCCCGAGAGCGACCGCGCGCGGCTGGACGGCTTCGTGCTCAATCGCTTCCGGGGTGACGCCGCCTTGCTGGCGCCCGGCCCCGAGCAGTTGCAAGCGCTGACAGGCGTGCCCACGGTCGCGACGCTGCCGATGTGGTGGCAGCACGGCCTGCCGGAGGAGGATGGCGTGCATGACCTGCGCGTCCATGCGGCCGGCCCGGTGCGCCTGACCATTGCCGTCATCGCCTATCCCCGCATCAGCAACCTCGATGAGTTCCAGCCGCTGCGCAACATCCCCGGCGTGCGACTGGTGTGGGCACGCACGCCGTCCGACGTGGTCGCTGCGGACTGGCTGATCCTCCCCGGCTCCAAGCACACCAGCGCGGATCTGCAGTGGCTGCGCGCGCAGGGCCTGGATGCCGCCGTGGCCGCGCATGCCGCGCGGGGTGCGCCCGTGCTGGGCATCTGCGGCGGATTGCAGATGCTGGGCGAGGCGCTGATCGACGACCATGCCATCGACGGCAATGGCCCCGGCCTGGGCCTGCTGCCGCTGGTGACACGGTTCGAGCGCGACAAGACGGTGCGCCGACGCTCGCTCGGCTTCGGCGAAGTGCGGGGCTCCTGGTCCGCCCTGTCCGGCGTGCAGCTGCAGGGTTACGAGATCCACCACGGCCACACCGCGCCGCACCCCGCCATGACACCGGGCCACGCCGTGCTGCCGGATGACCTGGGCTGGCAGAACCCGACCGGCAACGTGCTGGGCGTCTATCTGCATGGCCTGTTCGAGTCGCCGACGGTGCTGCAGGCCCTGTTCGGTGCGCAGGTGCCCACGCTCGACAGCGTGTTCGACGGACTGGCCGATTTCGTGGATCGGCACTTCGAGCCGGGGGTGCTGCCCGCGCTGTTCGGCCTGCCACGGCCGGGCGCACGCACGCCCTAGGGAAAACGCCTTCCCGCGGCGCGGTTGCCGCCGTCACGCGGGGCGTCTATGCTCCCTCACGTTCCGCGGCGCACCCGCGCGCGGCGAGAGTTGGGGGCACGACCATGTACAAGAAGATCCTGCTGGCCTATGACGGCTCCGACGCGGGCCAGAAGGCGCTGCTCGACTGCAAGGACGTGGCGCAGTGGAGCGAGGCTGATCTGCATCTCGTGGCGGTCATGCCCTCGGCCATGAGCTTCGTCGGCCTGGAGGGCGGCGTCTACGACGTGGAGCTGGAGGAGCGCGAGCGCCGCAAGTACCAGGGCGTGCTGGAGGACGGCCTGCGCCGCATGGCCGATGCGGGCTGGACAGCGCGTGGGGAGGTCGTCACCGGCGAAGCCATCGAGGAGATCACCAAGGCCGCGCGCACCATCGGCGCGGACCTGATCGTCGTCGGCCACAAGCACCTGGACAGCTGGGCCGCGCGCTGGTGGCGCGGTTCCATTTCCGGCGCGCTGATCGAGCATGCGCCCTGCAGCGTGCTCGTGGTGATCACGCAGTAGGCGAGGTGAGCTTCTGCCGCAGACGGGTGGCTGCTGCCGCGGCCACCACCAGCGCGGCTGGCGCCGCCAGCACGGCGGTGGAGTAGCCGAACAGGCCGCCCGCCAGGCCCAGGGCCAGCAGCTCGAGCGTGAACGGCGGCAGGCCCAGCGTGCCCAGCCAGCCGCGCAGGCGTGGCCAGAGCCACCAGCCCAGCGCGATCAGGCCCAGGGCCAGCGGCAGCATCCAGGGCATGTGGCCGGCCAGCAGCAGCAGACGCCCCATGCCATGACCCAGCAGGCCCGCCACCACGCCGTCTTCCGAGCGGGCGAAGTAGCTCACGTTCTTCTCGATGGCCGACAGGAACCACGGGGCGGCGAAGACCAGCACGCCGATCAGCGGCTGGCGCGCCTCGCGGTGCGTGCGCCAGCGCTGCACCAGCAGCCAGCCGATGGCCGCCACCGCGATGCTGAAGGCACCGGTGCTCACGGTGCAGAAGAAGGCGGCCGTGAAGCACGCCAGGAACAGGCGCTTCGGCTCGCGCCGGCCGGCCGCGGCCCACAGCAGCAGGCTGGCGCCCGCCAGTGCCCACAGCATGCGGCCGTTCATCGCCAGCGACAGGGCGCCCAGCGCGATCCAGAAGCCTTCATCGCGGCGGCCCGACGCGCGGCCCAGCAGCCAGGCGCTCCAGGCGACCAGCCCCACCCCGACGATGGTGAACACGAGATGCGGTGAGACGCCCAGCCCCTTGCCGATCACGAGCACAGGCAGCATCAGCAGGGCGCGAGGCAACTGAGCCGGAATGCCCACGCCCGAGGGCTCGCCGGGCACGAAGTTCGGAATGGGTGCGAACTGCAGCGGGGTGGCGTGGTAGAAGTCGTTGATCTGCCCCCACACCAGGAAGCCGCCCTTCCACGCCCACAGCAGGCCGAGGTAGACGACGCCCCAGGCCAGGCAGGTGGCGGCACGCACGGTCCCCGATCGGGCGGGGCGGCCGGCAAGGTCAGGCGTCATTCAGGGCAGGGCGGCTCGGCGGACAACCGCGCATTCTCGCAGAAGGCCGTGGCCGGGCGTTGAGGCTTCAGGGGGCCGGTGTCTTCGGCTGGTGATCGCACCACGTCCGCACGCCGCACTGCCAGCAACGCGGCGTACGGGCCTGGCACACGTAGCGGCCATGCAGGATGAGCCAGTGGTGCGCGTCCACCGCGTAGGCTGGTGGCACCCGCCGCAGCAAGCCTTGCTCCACCGCCAGCGGCGTCTTGCCCGGTGCCAGGCCGGTGCGGTTGGCCACGCGGAAGATGTGCGTGTCCACCGCCATCGTGGGCTCGCCGAAGGCCACGTTCAGGACCACGTTGGCCGTCTTGCGGCCCACGCCGGGCAGGGCCTCCAGAGCTTCCCGCTCGCGCGGGACTTCACCGCCATGGCGCTCCACCAGGATGCGGCACGTCTCCATGAGGTGCTTCGCCTTGGAGTGGTACAGGCCGATGGTGCGGATGTGCGACTCCAGTCCTTCGAGGCCCAGCGCCAGGATGGCCTGCGGCGTGTTCGCCACCGGGAACAGGCGCCGCGTGGCCTTGTTCACGCCCACGTCGGTGGCCTGGGCCGACAGCAGCACGGCCACCAGCAGCTCGAACACGGTGGTGAATTCCAGCTCGGTCGTGGGCTGGGGATTGGCAGCGCGCAGGGTGGCGAAGAAGGGCTCGACGTCGGCGGCTTTCATCATGCGTGCGAGTCTAAGCGGGCAGGCGCGCCTGGAACTCGCGCGCCACGGCGGCGATCACGGCGGCTGCGGGCGAGGCGCGCCGCTGCACCAGCGCGATGCGGCGCTCCTCGGCCCGCGGCAGATCGATGATTCGCAGGCGGGTGTCGGCGGGCCAGCGCGCGTCGCGCAGCAGCGGCACGATGGCCACGCCCAGGCCGGAGCGCACGAGATCGACGATGCTCTCCAGCGCGTTCAGCTCCAGCACCTCGCGCGGTCGTGCCCGCAGGCGCCGCAAGGTGCGCTCCACCAGCTGGCCGGTGTGCTGCGTGCGGTCGAAGCGGATGAAGGGCTGCTCCTGCAGCAGCGTGCGGGCCGATGCCTCGTCGCCCCGCCGCGGCGCGACCAGCACCATCGGCTCGGTGTACAGCGGCGTCCAGGCCAGGCCCTCGGTGGCAGCGCCCGGTTCGCGCACGACGATGGCCGCGTCCAGTTCGCCGGCGGCGACGCGTGCCGTCAGCTCGGCCGACTTGGCGGCGGACACGTGCAGGTCCAGGTCGGGGTGGCGCGCCTTGAGGGCCAGCGTGGCCTGGATCAGCGGCCGCACGGCGGAGACCACGGCGCCCAGGTGCACCGTGCCCTGCATGGCGCCCGCCGTGGCGGGCGTGCGCATCTGCTCGTACAGGCCGACGATGCGCCGCACCTGTGGCACCAGCTCGCGGCCGTCGGGCGAGAGCACGACCGACTTGCCCTGGCGTTCGAAGAGCGGGCGGCGCAACTCGGCCTCCAGTGCGCGCATCTGCTGGCCCACCGCCGCCTGCGTGAGCGCAACCTGCGCCGCCGCGCCGGCGAAGGAGCCTTGGCCGGCCACGGCGAGGAACGTCTTGAGGATGCGGATGCTGGTCATGGGGACTCGCCTGCCGGGGCGCGGCGACGACGAAGCGGCATGGTAAAGGAAATCTTTAGTCAGGCTAAAGCAGGTTTCGCTTGGGCTTTGGCATGGCGCTTCGTATCATCAGCGGATGAAGCGCAGAACCTCGCTCCTTGCCCTTTCCGCCGTGCTCGCGGCGCCCGCCTGGTCGCAGGCCTTTCCCACCAAGCCATTGCGGCTGGTGGTGCCGTTCCCTGCCGGGGGCGCCACCGACATCTTTGCGCGCGCGCTGTCGCAGAAGCTCGGCGAGCGGCTGGGCACCACCATCGTCGTGGACAACAAGCCCGGTGCCGGCGGCACCATTGGCTCCGACCTGGCCGCCAAGGCGCCGCCGGATGGCTACACGCTGCTGCTGGCCACCAGCAGCACGCACAGCATCGGCCCCAGCTTCGGCAAGGTGCCCTACGATGCCGTGGCGGACTTCACCCCCATCGCCCACGTGGGCAACGCGCCCAGCCTGATGCTGGTGCCCAACAGCTCGCCGGCGAAGACGGTGAAGGAATGGGTGGACTACGCCCGGCGCAACCCCGGCAAGCTGAACTACGCGAGCAGCGGCAACGGCACCGTCGTTCACCTCGGCACCGAGTACTTCAAGGCGCAGGCTGGCCTGTACCTGGTGCACATCCCCTATCGCGGCACCGCGCTGGCCATCCCCGATCTGGTGAGCGGCAAGCTCGACCTGCTGTTCGACTCGCTGCCCAGCGGCCTGCCGCACGTGAAGGAGGGTCGCCTGCGCGCGCTCGGCGTCACCAGCGCGAAGCGCTCACCGCTGCTGCCGGATCTGCCCGCGGTGGCGGAGTCGGTACCCGGCTACGAGACGGTCACCTGGTTCGGCCTCTACGGCCCGCGCGGCCTGCCCGCCGACATCGTCCAGCGCATCAACACCGCGGTGAACCAGGCCCTGCAGGATGCCGACGTGAAGGAGCGCCTGGCCCGCCTGGGCATCGAGCCCGCGGGCGGCACGCCGCAGCAGTTCGCGGCCATGACCGACACCGACCGCGCCCGCTGGAAGAAGATCATCACCGACCGCCGTATCACCGCCGACTGAGTGCCCGCCCTCATGCACCGCTTCGACTTCCACAACCCGTACCCCACCACGCGCATCCCGGTCTTCGCGCGCAACGTGGTCTCCACCTCGCATCCGCTGGCCGCGCAGGCCGGCCTGCGCATCCTCTGGCAGGGCGGCAACGCGGTGGATGCCGCCATCGCCGCCGCCGCCGCCATGACCATCTGCGAGCCGGTGAGCAACGGCCTGGGCAGCGACGCCTTCGCGATCCTGTGGGACGGGCAGCAATTGCACGGCCTCAACGCCTCCGGCCGCGCCCCGGCCGCGTGGACGCCCGACTACTTCCGCCGCAAGTACGGCGACGATGCGCGCACGCCGCCCAAGCGCGGACTGGATTCGGTCACGGTGCCGGGCGCAGTGGCCGGCTGGGTGGCGATGTCGCAGCGCTTCGGCAAGCTGCCCTTCGCCGATCTGCTGGCACCGGCCATCGAGATCGCCGAGCGCGGCTACCTGCTGCCGGTGGTGGTGCAGCAGAAGTGGGCCGCCGCCACGCCAGAGCTGGGTGCGCTGCCCGGCTTCGCGCAGGCCTTCCTGCCCTGGGGTCGCGCGCCCGAAGTGGGGGAGCTGTTCCGCTTCCCGGCGGCCGCGCGCGGCCTGCGCGCCATCGCCGAGACGAAGGGTGCGGCCTACTACGGCGGCGCCATCGCCGAGGCCATCGCGCGTTTCAGCCGAGAGCACGGCGGCGCCCACACGGTGGCCGACTTCGCGGCCTACCAGCCCGAGTGGGTCACGCCCATCACCAAGAACTACCGCGGCTACACGCTGCACGAGATCCCGCCCAACGGGCAGGGCATCGCCGCGCTCATTGCGCTGGGCATCCTGGACCGCTTCGATCTGGCCAGCCACGCGGTGGACAGTGCCGATTCGCAGCACCTGCAGATCGAGGCGATGAAGCTCGCCTTCGCGGACGTCTACCGTTACGTGGCCGAGCCCTCCAGCATGGAGGTGAGGGCCGAGCAGATGCTGGACGACGCCTACCTGGCGAGCCGCGCGCGCCTGATCGACATGCAGCGCGCGCAGGATTTCGGCGCCGGCAACGTGGCCAAGGGCGGCACCATCTACCTGACCGCCGCCGACGAGAACGGCATGATGGTCAGCTTCATCCAGAGCAACTACATGGGTTTCGGCGCTGGTTGCGTGGAGCCCGAGTACGGCATCAGCCTGCAGAACCGCGGCCACGGCTTCAGCCTGCGACCGGGCGTGAACCAGGTGGCGCCGGGCAAGCGGCCCTTCCACACCATCATCCCCGCCTTCCTCACCAAGGACGGCCAGCCGGTGATGAGCTACGGCGTGATGGGCGCCAACATGCAGCCGCAGGGCCACATGCAGACCCTGGTGCGCATGCTCGACTACGGCCAGAGCCCGCAGGCCGCGTGCGATGCCCCGCGCTGGCGCTTCAACGCCGGGCTGGAGATCAACGTCGAGCAGCAGATGGACAAGGCCACGGTCGCCGAGCTGGCGCGCCGCGGCCACCGCATGGAAGTGATCAACGACAACTACCAGGATTTCGGCGCCGGCCAGTTCATCTGGCGCATGGGCGACCCGAAGGTCGAGGGCTACGTCGCCGCCAGCGACGCCCGCCGCGACGGCCTGGTGGCCGGCTTCTGACAGGCCGCGCCAGCGCCGCTCAGCCGGCCCAGCTCGCCTGCGCTTCCGCCAGGGGCAGGGTGCGGCGTGGCCTTTCCTCGGCCAGCAGCACGGCCAGCGCCTGCCAGGTGTCGCCGTGGTGTTCGGCCGGTGAAACGGCCAGCCGGCGGTAGTCGAGCCCGGCCATTCGCGCGGCCACGCCCAGGCTGGCCTGCGCATGCTCGTCGGCCGTCACGCCCAGCAGCCGCGGCGGGGTGCGCAGGCCCTGGCAGGCCTCCACCACCTTCTCCAGCAGCACGATATTGCGGTCCAGGCTGTTGCTGACCAGCAGCACCAGGTAGGGCCAGTCGGCCAGCATGGCGCGCCGCAGGCTGTGGCCGAGGCCCGCGCGGGCGAAGGCGATCAGGCGGCTCGGGTGTGCACCCACCAGCAGCTCCACCGATTCACCGCCGCTGTCGAGATCATGGTCGCCGGCGAAGCGGCGCATCTCGTGCACGCACTCATGGCGCTCGGCGACCCAGCGCACGAAGTCGAAGGCGCGCCCGTCGTCGGCCGAGACCACGCCCACGCGGTGGAAGGTCTCTGCCTCCAGCATGGACTCCGGTGCGCGGATGCGCAGCGGCGCGACCAGGCGCCGCACCACGGAGGTGGGCGCGAACTGGATGCCGGCCTGCCGCGCGAGGTGCAGTTCCGCCACCCTGCGGCCGAACGCCTCATGCGGCTCGGTCGAGGGGCCGACCATCATGGACCACGGCAGCGTCAGCACGCGCGGGCCGCGGCTGTGGTGCACGATCACCTGGTCGCGGTTGCGGGGGTCCCCGGCGGCCCGCCCGGCCAGCGCCAGCACGGCGGGGCCTGGACCCTCCATCCAGTAGATGAACCAGCCGGACTGCGTGAGCAGCGCAGCGTGGATGCCCTTGGGCTCGATGTGATAGTGCGCCTCTTCGCGCATCTGCGTCAGGACCGAGAAGGTCGCCTGGCCTGACGCCGCGACGCTGGCGGCGATGACACGCTCGACTTCCGGTGCGTTGCCGGTGTCCTGGGGGGAGTCGTGATGCATGAGGCGGTGAGTCCGACAGGCCGAAGCTTAGCCCGTCGCGCGCGCCCTGGCGAGCAGATCCGTGCTCGCGCGGTCGGCGCTGTTGCCTCAGGCCCCCACCTTGCGGATGGTGCCCTGCGCCGCCGCGCACAGCACGCGCTCGGCGCCCTTCACCAGGAACACGTCGCACCGGCAGACGGCTTGCGAGCGCCCGCTGCCCACCACCGTGGCCACCGCCAGCAGCCGGTCGGCGTCGCGCGCGGGTCGCAGGTAGTTGATCTTGAACTCCGAGGTCAGCACCGGGCCCAGCACCGACCCGCCCGCGTAGGTGAGGGCGTTGTCGGCGAGGTAGGCCAGCACGCCGCCGTGAACGAACCCGTCCTGCTGCTGGAGCTGGGGCCTCAGGCCAAGTGACAGTTCGGCCCGCCCCGGCGTCAGCTCGTCGAGCCGGGCCTCCACCAGCGCGCTGAAAGGCTGGCGGGCCAGCACATCTCGGCCGTGTGCGAGCAGGTCAGGCTGCATGGCGCCCCCAATGGATGTTGATGAATTTCACAAGGTTTCTCCTCCAGTGTCTGGTTCAGGGCGCGACCGCCATCCAGGCTGCGTGCTCCAGGGCCTGTCGCAGGCGGGCAGGAACGGCCGGCTGCGGCTGCGCCACCCACTGGGGCGTCAACGCCATGGCCGGTGCGAACACCACCGCGATCCACACGGCCAGGGGCAGGGTGCGCACCTCGCCGGCCGCCTCACGCGCGGCCACCCACTGGCGCAGGGACTGAAAGGCCTCCGCGTTCGCCTGCTGCCAGGCGCTCGCGGCATCGGGCAGCTCGCCCTGGCGCCGCAGTTCGTGCAGCAGGCGGGCGCCGGTGGGGTGGGCGACGACCCAGTCGACATAGGCGCGGACCAGGCCCTTCACGCAGGCCTGCGCGGAGGCGCGCGGCTTGAGGACGGCGATGAGCGCGCCATGGAAGTCGCGCAGCGTGTGCGCGAGCAGGGCATCGGCGAGCTGGGCCTTGGTGGGGAAGTGGTGGTACAGGCTCCCATTGCTGACGCCCGCTGCCGCGCGGACCTGTTCCATGGAAGCGGCCGCGTACCCGTGCGCCAGGAAGACGCCCGACGCGGCTTCGAGCACGCGGTGGGCGGTGGATTCAGCGGTGGCCATCTCTGGAGTATCACTCCAGAGTGGCACTCCAGTCAAACGCCGGCCCAGGCCGATGCCCGGCGGCCGCTCAGGCCGCCTGCAGCGTCCGCCGGAACAGCGCGAACAGCCGCTCCCAGTGCCGTTCGGCGCCTTCGCGCTGGTAGACCGCGCGCTTCGGGAACACGAACCCGTGCTCGGTACCCGGGTACCACTCCAGCCGGTAGGGCGTGCCGCCATCGCGCAGGGCCGCTTCCAGCGTGGCCATGGCCGCGGGCGGTGCCCAGATGTCGCGCTCGGCGCAGGCGAAGTAGCTCTCGCAACGGATGCGCGGCGGCAGGTGATGCGGCGAGTCGGGCTGATCGGTCACCATCTTCGCGCCATGGATGGCGGCGATGGCGCGCACCTGGGCCGGATAGGCGGCCGCCACGTGCATCACGAACGGCCCGCTCATGCAGTAGCCGACCGCGCCCACGCGCGTGGTGTCCGCCGCCGGCAGCGTGGCCGCGTAGTCCAGCAGCGCCTGGGTGTCGCGCACCACCCGGTCGTTGGTGAGGCTCTCCATGTGCTCGAACATGATCTTCATCAGCGGCTCGGTGCGCTCGGTCACGTGCCAGTCGCGCGTGCGGCGCCAGTACAGGTTCGGCAGGATCACGCAGTAGCCCACGCTGGCAATGCGTCGCGCCATGTCGTGCAGCTCCTCCCGTTTGCCGGGGGCGTCCATGTAGAACAGCACCAGCGGATGAGGCCCGCCTTCCTCCGGGTGGACGACGAAGCTGTTGATGGTGCCGCCTTCGGCAGGGATCTCGGGATGGATTTCGATCATGGCGGCAGCATGCCAGAACAGCGCCAGGGGCGGTCGCCATCGCGCCGCGCGCCCGCAGCGCGGAACGCCGTGAACAGGCTGTTACCTTCCACCGCCCCGCTGGAAGGCGAGTTCCGATAGATTGGGTCCCGCAGTTCGCGTTTTTCAGGGAGTCGATCATGTTCTTCGCCGCACACCGTGCGGTGCGCAGCCTTTGGCTGGGCGCCGCTGTCCTTGCCTCTCCGTTCGCCCATGGCCAGAGCGCTTCGCCCCCTGCGGCGGCGCCCGGTTCGCTGCGCGTGCTGGTGAATCCCGGCGACACCGGCGAGCAATCCCGCGTGGCGCTCTACGGTGCCTGGAAGGTCGCCCTGGAACAGGCCCTGCGCAAGGAGCGCGTGACCGCCGTCAACGTGGCCCTGTCCAACGACGCCACGGCCGACCTGGGCGCCACCCGCGCGCGCACGGCCGACATCTTCGTGGCGCCGGCCCATGTGATCGGCAGCGCGGTGCGCTACGGCTACACGCCGGTGCTGGGCATCGACAAGCCGGTGCAGGCCGTGCTGGTGGCACCGGCCGACAGCGGCATCGCCAGCCTGCAGCAGGCGGCGGGCAAGCGCCTGGGCCTGCCGCTGCAGGACTCGGTGGTCACCTACCTGCTGCGAGGGGAAGTGAATGCGGCCAACACCACCATCAAGCGGCACTTTGGCGCGATCTACGACACCCGCTACCAGGAGGCCCTGCTGCCGTGCCTGCAACTGCGCCGCTGCGACGTGGTGGCGGTGGAAAAGGGCGTCTACGACCGCTGGATCGCCGCCGGCGAGAAGCTGAAGGTGATCCTGGAGTCGCGGCCGGTGCCCGGCCTTTCCGTGGCGATCCGCGACAACGCGAAGCCGGGCGTGCAGCCGCTGCACGACGCGCTGCAGGACGCGCTGGCCGCCACCGGCCTGCTGCGCAGCGAGGGCGCGAAGCCCGTCTCCTACGCCCTGGCGGACTTCAAGTACGTGTCCACCCTGGGCTACTTCACGCCGCGGGCCTTGCCCGGCGCCCAGGTGGTGGACGCCGCTGGCGTGGCCCGGCTGCTGCAGGCCGGCGCGACCTACGTGGACACGCGGACAGATGCCGAGTTCAAGGCCGGCCACGTCCCCGGCGCGAAGCTCGTGCCCTACGTCGAGAAGAGCGCGAAGGAAGCCGACTTCGACCCCGCGCAGGACCAGTTCGAGGTGGCGAAGCTCGGCCCCAACAAGGAAGCGGATCTCATCTTCGCGTGCAACGGCGCCGAGTGCTGGAAGAGCTTCAAGGCGAGCCATGCTGCGGTGAAGGCCGGCTACCGCAAGGTGCACTGGTTCCGCGGCGGCTTTCCCGAGTGGCGCAGCTCCGGCCAGAAGTACGACATCGCCTCCGCCCAGTGAGCTGAGTCCGGCGCGGCGAGCGGCCTGACAATGGCGGGATGACCGCACCGATCCGCTACGCCATCGCGCCTGAAGTCCTGCAGCAGTTCCCCGGCTATTGCCGCGGGGTCGTGTGGGTGCGCGGCGCCCGCAACGGCGCCAGCGTGCCGGCTGTCACGGCGCTGCTGCGCGCGGCGGAGGCCGAGGCGCGCCAGCGCGTGACGGGCAACGTGGCCGAGCATCCGCGCATCGCCGCCTGGCGTGAGGCCTACCGCCGGTTCGGCGCGAAGCCCGCCGAGCACCGCAGCGCGATCGAGGCGCTGCTGCGCCGCGTGCTCAAGCCCGACGACCTGCCGGCCATCAACCTGCTGGTGGACATCGGCACGCTGGTCTCGGTGCGGCACCTGCTGCCAGCGGGCGTGCACCCGATCCCGCCGGACGGCCAAGGTCTGACGCTTCGCCATGCGAGCGAGGGTGACCGGTTCCTGCCGGCCGGCAGTGACACCGCCGAGACGCCCGCGCCCGGTGAGGTGGTGTTCGCCAGCGGCGCCGAGGTGCTGACCCGACGCTGGACGTGGCGGCAGGCCGCCGGCACGCAGACGCTGCCGGAGACGAGCGACGTGTTCTTCAACGTCGATGGCCTGGCGCCCTGCACGCGGGCCGAGGTGGAGGCCGCCATGGCCGACGTCGAGGCGCTGGTGCGGGCGCACGCGGGCGGCGAGATCACCAGCGTGGTACTGGACGCGGGCAGGCCGCAGGCGGACCTGCCGTGACCCGCGCTTCAGCGCCGCTGGCAGTCACGTAGACGTCACCCCGGCGGCTGGCCGCGCCACCACAATCGCGACCACGCAACCGGAGCCCCCATGCTGTTCCATCGCCTGAGCCGTGTCCTCGCGCTCGTGTTCGCCACCACGGCCGCAGGGCCCCTGCTGGCCCAGCCGGTCAGCACGCCCGAGTCCACCTACGACGCGCAGGATGCCTGGCTGTGCCGCCCGGGCCGGTCCGACGCGTGCAGCACCGAACAGGCCATGACGCGCATCGCCGCCGATGGCACGCGCACGGTGGTCACGTTCAAGCCCGCCGCCGATGCGCCCATCGACTGCTTCTACGTCTACCCCACGATCTCGCAGGACCCCAACCCCCACAGCACGTTGCAGGCCGGGCCGGGCGAGCTGCGCGCGGTGGCGCAGCAGTTCGCGCCCTTTGCCTCGGTCTGCCGGCCCTTCGCGCCGATGTACCGGCAGGTCACGCTGGCCGGGCTGCGTGCGGCGATGATGGGCAACCCGGCCGGCATCAACCCCGAGCTGCCGGTGGCCGACGTGCAGGCCGCGTGGCGCCACTACCTCGCGCGCGACAACCAGGGCCGCGGCGTGGTGCTGATCGGCCATTCACAAGGCAGCCGCATGCTGACCGAGCTGCTCAAGCGCGACGTGGAGGGCCAGCCTGCGCAACGCCGCGTGGTGTCCGCACTGCTGATCGGATCCAACGTCCTCGTGCCCACCGGCGCCGACACCGGCGGCACCCTGCGCAGCATGCCCGTCTGCACCAGCGGCACGCAGACCGGCTGCGTGGTGGCCTACACCACCTTCCGCGCCAGTGCGCCGCCACCGGCCAACACCCGCTTCGGCCGCAGCACGGTGGCGGGCACCGAGGTGGCTTGCACGGACCCGGTGCGCCTGAGCGGCGTGCCCCTGCGCAGCCTGCTGTGGCGTGAGGCGACGCTGCTGGGCCAACCCGCCCTGCGGGGAGAGTGGGAGCAGGCGATGGCCGGTGTGACCACGCCCTTCGTCGATCTGCCCGGGCTGATGGATGCGTCGTGCGTGAAGGCTGATGGCAACCACTACCTGGCCGTCCGCTTCGACCCCGCGGCGCGCGGCCAGCGCCCCGCCGACATCCCGGGCGACCTGGTGGTGGAAGGGCGCACCTTCGACGACTGGGGCCTGCACCTGATCGACGTGAACATCGTGATGGGCAACCTGCTGGCGCTGGTGCGCCGCCAGGGCGAGGCCTGGCGCGCCCGCGGCCAGTAGGCCAGGGCAGGGGGCGGCAGGCCTCGATTGGCTACCATTGCCGGTTCCAAGGAACCGTGCCATGCCCCTCACCTTTGCTCCGCGCCTCGACAACGTCGAAACCTCCGCCATCCGCGAACTCTTCAAGCTGCTGGGCAAGCCCGGCATCATCAGCTTTGCCGGCGGCTTCCCGGACAGCGCGATGTTCGACGTGGAGGGCCTGCGGGAGGCCAGCCAGAAGGCCCTGGCCGAGGAGCCGGGTGGTGCCCTGCAGTACGGCGCCACCGAAGGCTACGAGCCGCTGCGCGCGCAGCTCGCGGCCTTCATGCAGGCCAAGGGCGTGGCCGGCCTCGCCCCGCAGGAGCTGATTGTCACCACCGGCAGCCAGCAGGCGCTGGACCTGCTGGGCAAGACGCTCGTGGGCCCCGGCGACAAGGTCATCGTCGAGGGCCCGACCTTCCTGGCCACCATCCAGTGCTTCCGCCTGTATGGCGCGGACCTGGTGAGCGCACCGGTCGATGCGGACGGCGTGCAGGTGGACCGGCTGGAACAACTCATGGCCGAGCACAAGCCCAAGTTCGTCTACCTCATCCCGACCTTCGGCAACCCGAGCGGCGCCATGCTCAGCCCGGAGAGGCGCAAGCGGGTGCTGGAACTGGCGGTGAAGTACCAGACGCTGATCGTGGAAGACGATCCCTATGGCGACCTGTACTTCGGCGAGGCGCCGCCGCCCAGCCTGCTGGCGCTCACGCCCCAGGTGCCCGGCAGCCGCGAGTGGGTGGCGCACTGCGGCAGCCTGAGCAAGGTGCTGTCGCCCGGCCTGCGGGTGGGCTGGATGATCGCCCAGCCCGAGCTGCTGGCCAAGGCGACCATGTGCAAGCAGTTCAGCGATGCCCACACCAGTACCTTCGCGCAGGCGACCGCCGCGCAGTACCTGAAGGCCGGCCGCATGCCGGCCACGCTGGCGAACGTGCGCCGCGTGTATGCCGAGCGCGCGCAGGCCATGGGCGCGGCGCTGCAGCGCGACCTGGGCGACGCGGTCGCCTTCACCCAGCCGCAGGGCGGCCTGTTCTTCTGGGCCCGCCTCACCGGCGCGGGCGGCAAGGTGCGCGACGCGGGCGAGTTCGCGAAGCGCGCCATCGAGCACGGCGTGGCCTTCGTGCCCGGCGCGCCGTTCTTCGCGCGGGATGCGGATGTGTCGACCTTCAGGCTGAGCTTCGCCACGGCGGACGTGGCGAGGATCGAGGAGGGGGTGGGGCGGCTGGCGAAGGCGATCTAGCCCGACGGTGCGCGCCGGGCGGGTTCCGGCGTCGGTCTTCATCGCTGGACACGCAGACCGGGTCCGGCGGACACTTGGGGCCGGTTCGGGGCGGCATGCCGTGCCCCAGGATCCTGATCGCCGGAGGTGCCCGCATGATCCCCATCCGCCAGCTCCACCACGCGGCCTACCGATGCCGCGACTCTGAAGCCACTCGCCGCTTCTATGAAGACTTCCTGGGCCTGCCGCTCGCAGGCACGCTGGAGATCACCGAGACGAAGAGCGGCCGCGCCACGCGCACGCTGCACACCTTCTACCGGCTCGACGATGGTTCGCACATCGCCTTCTTCGAGGCTGGCGACATGCCGTTCGAGTTCAAGCCGCAGCACGACTTCGACCTGCACATCGCGCTGGAGGTGTCGCCAGACCACCTGCGCGCGATGTTCGAGAAGGGCCGCGCCGCCGGCATCGAGACGCGCGGCATCTCGGATCACGGCTTCATCGATTCCATCTACTTCCGGGATCCGAACGGTTACGTGCTGGAGCTGTGCGCCCGGCGCGAGCGGCATGACGAGCTGATGGATCCGGCGCGCAACGGCGCGCGCGCGAAGCTGGATGCCTGGACGCGCGCGAAGACCGCCGCGGCGTGAGACAGTGCTCCGATCGCGGAAGGATTCCTCACATCGGCCCCGCGGTGCGCGCATGCGCCGCACCATCGGCCGATGCCAGCCAACGACCCCCACTTCACCCCTTCCACCGAATCCGCGCCGCAGCGCCGCCTGCGCGTGTGCCTGCTCAACCCCACGCACACGGCCATCGGCAGCCGCATCCCGGATGACCACCTGCCGCCGCTGGGCCTGCTCGCCGTCGGCGGGCCGCTGATCGACGACGGCTTTGCGGTCCGCCTGGTTGACGCCGACCGCCAGGGCCTGAGCGCGCAGCAGGCCGTGGCCGCCGTGCTGGCCGAGCCGGTGGACGTGGTGATGATGGGGCACTCGGGCTCGTCATCGGCCCATCGCACGGTGGTGAACCTGGCGCTGCGCCTGAAGCGCCTGCACCCGAAGCTGATCGTCGTCTATGGCGGCGTGCATCCCACCTACCACTGGCGCGAGGTGCTGGCGCAGTGCAAGGCCATCGACTTCATCGTGCGCGGTCAAGGCGAGCGCACCGCGCGCGACCTGCTGCGTGCGCTGGAGACGGGCGCGGACTGGCGGCGAGTGCGCGGCATCGCCTGGCGCGAGGCGCGCGGTCCTGTCGCGAGCGCCCAGGCGCCCCTGCTGGAGAACCTGGACGAGTGGCGCGTCGGCTGGGAGCTGATCAACCACGCTGACTACTCGTACTGGGGTGGCCTGCGCGCGGTGGTCGTGCAGTTCTCGCGCGGCTGCCCCTACCAGTGCAACTACTGCGGCCAGCGCGGCTTCTGGACGCGCTGGCGCCATCGCGATCCGGTGCGCTTCGCGGCGGAGCTGGCGCGGCTGCATCGCGAGCACGGCGTGCAGCTGATCAACTTCGCCGACGAGCTGCCTACCGGCTCGCGCAAGGCCTGGCTCGCCTTCCTGGAAGCGCTGATCGCGGAGAACGTGCCGCTCACCCTGGTGGGCTCCACCCGCGCGGGCGATATCGTGCGGGATGCCGACATCCTGCACCTGTACAAGCGCGCCGGTGTCATCCGCTTCCTGCTGGGCATCGAGAGCTATCAGGAGGCCACGCTCAACGCGATCCGCAAGGGCACCACGGCCAGCGAGGACCGCGAGGCGATCCGTCTCCTGCGCCAGCACGGCATCCTCTCCATGGCCACCTGCGTCGTCGGCTTCGACGAGCAGCGCGACGCCGACTTCGTGCGGACCTGGCGCCACCTGGTGGCCTATGACCCCGACCAGATCCAGACGCTCTACGCCACGCCGCACCGATGGACGCCGTTCTACGACACGGTGGCCGAGCGCCGCGTGATCGAGCCCGACACCCGCAAGTGGGACTACAAGCACCAGGTGCTGCAGACGCCCGGTGTGCCGGCGTGGCGCGTCTTCGCCTGGGTGAAGTTCATCGAGGTCGCGGTGCAACTGCGGCCCAAGGCGCTGTGGCGGACCTACTTCAACCGCGATCCGGACCAGGCCCATGCCATGCGCTGGTACACCGCCATGGGCCGCCGCGTGTGGTTCCATGAACTGGCGGAGTTCCTGTTCCGGCGCCGGCACCTGGCGCAGCCGCCCAGCCTGGCGGACTACGCCGGACCTTCGATGGCGCAGGAGGAGTATGCGATGGCGGTGCCGCAGCGTTCCGGCCGCAAGCACCTGCAGGTGCTTCCCGCGTCACTGGAACCGTCAGCCCACGATGAGGCTGAGAAAGTGTTTCTCAAAATTGACAATATGGATGATATGGTGATAATGAGATCCCATGCCGTCCGCGTCGCCCTCTCTCGACGAAGCCTTGACCAGGGACCTGCTCACCCTGGGTGAGCGGTTGCGCGCGGCCCGCAAAGGCCAGAAAGTGTCTGCCACCGCCGCGGCCGAGTCGGCCGGCATGTCGCGCGTGACCTGGCATCGCATCGAGCGCGGTGAGCCGAGTGTCACGGCGGGCGCATGGCTGGCGGCGGGCCGGGCCGTCGGGCTGAGGCTCGGTTGGGTCGACGAAGCGGTCCCGGCCACGGCGGTCGCGTCGCTGCCGGATCGGATCGTGCTGGCCCGGTTCCCCGCGCTTCGCCAGCTGGCGTGGCAGCAGCCCGATAACCACGAGCTGTCTCCACAGGACGCGTTGGCGATCTATGAGCGCAACTGGCGCCACGTGGACAAGCAGGCCTTGACGATGCGCGAGATCGCGCTGATCCAGGCCCTCTCCAACGTGCTGGGGGGAGGGCGCCTGCTTGTTTGAGCGCGCCCATCATCGCGATATCGCGCTCATCCTGCAGGCACTGGATCCAGCGGCGCTGGCCGCGCGCCAATGCTGGTTCGGTGGCGGCACGGCCATGGTGCTGCGCCACGGCGAGTACCGTGAGTCGGCCGACATCGATTTCCTGGTGTCCCACATCGCCGGATACCGGGACCTGAGGCAGTC
The DNA here is from genome assembly GCF_041916345.1 of Ramlibacter sp. Classification (GTDB taxonomy): domain Bacteria; phylum Pseudomonadota; class Gammaproteobacteria; order Burkholderiales; family Burkholderiaceae_C; genus Ramlibacter. The sequence goes on along the minus strand of NZ_JAYRZR010000054.1, from coordinate 2,271 downwards.
CCTGGGCGGGCCGGCGGGGCTGGGACCCATCGTCCGCAGCGGCATGACGCTGGAGCTGGCACGTGAGGTCCGCGCGGACCAGTACGGCATCCGCACCCTGGTGCGTGCCGGCGGTTCGATCATCAAGCTGGAGATCGTGAGCGAGGGCCGCCTGGCGCTTGATCCGCCAGGGCCGGACGATGCGGTCTGTGGGGTGCGCACGCTGACGCCCCTCGACATGGCGGCCGGCAAGCTGCTGGCCAACGCAGACCGCTGGGCTGACGACGCAGTGCAAAGCCGCGACCTGATCGACCTCGCGATGCTCCCAGTGCCAACCCAGTGTCTGCGCGCTGCGCGTGTGAAGGCAGAGGGTGCCTATGGCGGCGCCGTGATGCAGTCACTTCATGCCGCGATCGAGCACCTCCGCAAGCGCCCGCGCCGTCTGGATCAATGCATGGCGGGCCTGTCGATGGGGGGCATCACGCCTGCGCAACTCTGGCAGGCGATCCGCCGACTGCGCAGGGCGTTGGGACCACCAGGTCCTTGACGCTCGAGTCCCCACGCGTCACCCGCCGTCACCCGCCGTCACCCGCCGTCAGCCGCCGTCAGCCGCCCCCGCCAGATCCTCCACCCGCAGCCGCGCCTTCACCTGCACGCCGTCGAGCGCACGCAACGCATCCAGGGCGGCGGTGATGCGTGACTCGGCCACTTCGCCCGTGATCAGCGCCAGCGTGTGGCGGCCCTGCGCGCCCTGCGTCACGGGCACGCCCAGGCGGGCGAGGGTCTCCAGCACCTGGGCGCCGCCTTCGGGCTGATCGAGCGCCACGCGCAGGTAGTGCCGCAGGCACAGGCCGGCAAACACGCCCACGCGCGGCGGCTGCAAGGCGGCGTCATGGAAGCCCAGCGCGGGCACGGCCACTTGCGCGCCCTGGCGCCGCGCGCGGGCCAGATCCACCAGGTCGGCCACGACGGCAGAGGCCGTCTCACGTGAGCCGGCGCCCGCACCCCAGTACATGGTGACGCCGGAGGCATTGCCCTTGACCATGATGCCGTTCATGCGGCCGTCCACGCGGGCGAGCAGCGAATCGCGCGGCACCAGGGCCGGATGCACGCGCAACTGCAACGCACCTTCCGCGCGTTGCGCGACGGCCAGCAGCTTGATCGCATGGCCCAGGCGGCGCGCATGCAGGAAGTCGGTGGCCTGCAGGCCATCGATGCCTTCCACGTGCACCGCGTCCAGGCGCGGCGGGCCGCCGAAGGCGATGGCCGCGAGCAGCGCGAGCTTGTGCGCCGCGTCGCCGCCGCCCACGTCCAGCGTCGGGTCGGCCTCCGCGTAGCCCAGGGCCTGCGCCTCGGCCAGCGCGTCGGCGAAGCTGCGGCCGGCGGCACTCATCTGCGTGAGCACGTAGTTGCTGGTGCCGTTGACGATGCCGGCGATCCACTCGATCTCGTTGGCCACCAGGCCCTCGCGCAGGGCCTTGACGATCGGGATGCTCACGGCCACCGCGGCCTCGAAGCCCACCGACACGCCCCGCGCGCGGGCCGACTCGAAGATCTCCTCGCCATGCTCGGCCAGCAGCGCCTTGTTGGCGGTGACGACATGCTTGCCGTGCGCGATGGCCTCCAGCACGCAGGCCCGTGCGTGCGTGGTGCCGCCCATCGCCTCGATCACCACGTCCACCTCGGGGTGCCGGGCGAGGGCCATCGGATCATCGAGCACCGCCACGTCGGCCTGCACCGAGGCACGGGCGCGCGAGGCGGTGCGCGTGGCCACCATGGTCAGCTCGATCGGGCAGCCGGCACGGGCGCGGATGGTGTCACGGTTGCCGGTGAGCACGCTGTGCGTGCCCGATCCGACGACGCCGAAGCCGAGCAGGCCGGCGCGCAGCGCGGGCGGGTGGGGCGGTGATGCTTGCATGGACGCTTTCTCCGGGGTGCCGCGGGGGCGGGGGAGAAAACGCTTCAACCCCGGCCGTTCGGCGGGGTTGGGGGATGCGTGCGCTAAGTCCGATGCACGACGACCCCGCCCCGTGAGGGCGTGGTAATCATGGTGATCGACATCAGGGTCATGGAGCGCACGCCCGCACTATAGCAGCCGCGTCATGAGCCAGGCTTGCACTGCGTGTCGGTGACGACCACGTCGTCTCGACTCTTCTTCTTCTCGGGGTCGGCCGTGTCGGCCTGCCGGGTGGCCTCTTCCACGAACAGCTTCGCGAAGGTGGTGACCTGCGATTGCAGTTCCTGCGTGGCGGGGGCGGGGGCGGGTGCGGGCGCTGGCGTGGGCGGGGGCGT
>NZ_JAYRZR010000053.1:0-27253 GCF_041916345.1 Ramlibacter sp. | reverse complement strand
GCGCCGGCTGCCGCCGCGCGCCCCGCTGCGCCGGCACCTGCCCCGGCACCCGCTCCCGCTCCCGCGGCCGCACCCGCACCAGCGGCCGCACCCGCACCGGCCGCCACCACGGCCCGCCCCGCGGCGCCCGCGCCGGCGGCCCCCGCGCCGGTGGCCGTGCCCGCGGAGACTGCCTCCAAGGAGGTCGAGGCGGCGGTCATGGCCTGGGCCAGCGCCTGGTCCGCCAAGGACATGGGCGCCTACCTGGGCGCCTACGGCCGCGACTTCGACCCGCCCGGCAACCAGTCCCGCAAGGACTGGGAGGAAGACCGCCGCGCCCGCATCGTCGGCAAGTCGCGCATCAGCGTGCGCGTGACCGACCTGCAGGTCACGGTGCAGGGCGGCAAGGCCATCGCCAAGTTCCGCCAGGCCTACAACGCCGACACGCTGAGCGTGAACAGCCGCAAGACCCTGGAACTGCAGAAGTCGGGCGACCGATGGGTGATCGTGCGGGAAAGCGTGGGCGCCTGAAGCCCGCGGCACGCCGGGTTCCAGCAAGCATGACCAGGGTCCTGCTGGCGCTGTGCTGCGCCCTCGGCCTGCTGGCCACCGCGCCGGCCGCACACGCGACGCGCAAGGCGGCGCAGCGCCAGGCGCCCGCGCCGTTGCGCGATGGCCAGGCCGAGGCCCGCCTGATCGAGATCTACCGCCTGATCGGCCAGGCCCAGACGCGCCAGGCGCTGGCGCGCGCCGAGGCCCTGGTGGCCGAGCATCCCAACTTCCAGCTGGCGCAGCTCGTCCTGGGTGATCTGCTCCTGGCCCGCCAGCAGCCGGTGCGCGCCTTCGGCGACGTGCCCGAGCCGGTGGCCCGCGCGGGCGGCCAGACGCTGGCCGAACTGCGAGAGGAATCGCTGCAGCGCCTGCGCGCCCTGCGCGAGCGGCCGCCCGAGGGCGCGCTGCCCGCGCAGTTCGTGCAGCTGTCGCCGCGCAACCGCCACGCCATCGCGATCGACACCTCGCGCTCGCGCCTGTACCTGTTCCAGAACGGCCCGCAGGGGCCCAGACTCATCGCCGACTACTACGTGTCGGTCGGCAAGAGCGGCATCGAGAAATCGGTCGAGGGTGACCTGCGCACCCCGCTGGGCGCGTACTTCATCACGGCCAACCTCGACCCGAAGACGCTGCGCGACTTCTATGGCTCGGGCGCGCTGCCCATCAACTATCCGAACCCGTACGACGTCCGTCGCGGCAAGACCGGCAGCGGCATCTGGCTGCACGGCACACCGCCGAACCAGTTCTCTCGGGCGCCCAAGGCCACCGACGGCTGCGTCGTGCTGGCCAACCCCGACCTGGAGCGCATCCTGCGCATGGTCGAGGTGCGCACCACGCCCGTGGTGATCGCCCACAGCCTGCGCTGGGTGAACCCGGCGGCCGCGGATCCGGAGCACCAGCGCTTCGCCGCCGCCCTGCAGGGCTGGCGTGCCGCCAAGTCCGAAGGCGACCTGGGCCGGCTGCTGGGCTTCTACACGCCGGATTTCTCCGCCGCCGGCAAGCCCCTGGCCGAATGGACCCCCCTGCTGCGGGTGGAGCTGTCGCGCGCACGCGGCCGCGCCATCGAGCTGAAGGACCTGTCCATCCTGCGCTGGACCGACAGCGCCGACACCATGGTCGTGACCTTCGGCGAGGTGGCCGAGGGCTCGCGCACCGGCCCCACGCGCCGCCAGTACTGGATGCGTGACGGCGGCCAATGGAAGATCTTTTACGAAGGAGTGATCGGTTGATGAATGCCCTGACCCGCCGCGCCGCCGGCCTGCTTGCCCTGGCCGCGCTGGCCACGGCCGCCCACGCCGCGGACGCCCCGCGCGTGAAGTTCGCCACCAGCGCCGGCGACTTCGTGGTGGAGGTCTACCCGGACAAGGCGCCGAAGACGGTGGCGAACTTCCTCCAGTACGTGAAGGACAAGCACTACGACGGCACGATCTTCCACCGCGTGATCGAGAACTTCATGATCCAGGGCGGCGGCTTCGACGCGAAGATGACCGAGCGCAAGACCCGCGCGCCGGTGCCGCACGAAGGCCGCGAGGCCCTGGCCAAGGGCCTGCGCAATCAGGTGGGCATGCTCGCCATGGCCCGCACGCAGGATCCGCACTCGGCCAGCGCGCAGTTCTTCATCAACGTGAAGGACAACGCCTTCCTCGACCCCACGCCCATTCCGCCCGGCGACCCGGTGCCGAAGTTCGAGTTCCAGGGCCGCACCTACGAGAACATCCCGCGCAGCCAGCTGGAGAACTCGCCCCAGCTGTTCGGCTACACCGTGTTCGGCAAGGTGGTGAGCGGCATGGACGTCGTCAACAAGATCAAGGGCGTGCCCACGGGCAACGCCGGCATGCACCAGAACGTGCCCACCACGCCGGTGATCATCCAGTCGGCCACGCTGGTCAAGTAACCCCGAAAGGAATCCCCATGTCCAACCCCCAGGTCGAACTGCACATCACCGGCCAGGGCGTCATCACGCTCGAACTCGACGCCGAGAAGGCCCCCAAGACGGTCGCCAACTTCCTCGCCTACGTAAAGAAGGGCCACTACGACGGCACCATCTTCCACCGCGTGATCGACGGCTTCATGATCCAGGGCGGGGGCTTCGCCCCCGGCATGAAGCAGAAGCCGACCGACGCCACGGTGGAGAACGAGGCCAAGAACGGCCTCAAGAACGACCGCCACACCATCGCCATGGCACGCACCGCCGCGCCGCACTCGGCCTCGGCGCAGTTCTTCATCAACGTGAGCGACAACGACGGCCTGAACCATCCGGCCCATGACGGCTGGGGCTATGCGGTGTTCGGCAAGGTCGTCGCCGGCGGCGACATCGTCGACCGCATCAAGGGCGTGCGCACCGGCCGCAAGGGCTTCCACGACGACGTGCCCGTGGACGACGTCGTGATCGAGAAGGCCGTCGCCCTCTGAGGCCGACGATGGACCCGCAGGCCGCCGAGCTGCAGGCGCCCGCGGCCTGGCGCGCGATCGACTTCCTCTCCGATCTGCACCTGCATCCCACGCAGCCCGCGACGCATGCCGCGTGGCGGGCCTGCATGGCGGCCACGACAGCCGACGCGGTGTTCATCCTCGGCGACCTGTTCGAGGTGTGGATCGGCGACGACGAGGCGGAGTCGCCCGGCTTCGCCGCCGACTGCGCCGCCGTGCTGCGCGATGCCGCGCGGGTGCGCCCGGTGTTCTTTCTTCACGGCAACCGCGACTTCCTCGTCGGCCGCCGCCTGCTCGACGCGGCCGGCGTGACGCTGCTCGAAGACCCCACCGTGCTGGCCTTCGCCGGCACCCGCTGGCTGCTCACGCATGGCGACGCGCTGTGCCTGAACGACCACCGCTACCTCGCGTTCCGCGAGGAGGTGCGGCAGCCGGCGTGGCAGCAGGCCTTCCTGGGCCAGCCGCTGGAACGCCGCCGCGCCATCGCCGAGGGCCTGCGCGGCCAGAGCGAGGACCGCAAGCGCGCCGAGGCCGGCACCTACGCCGAGATCGACCATCCGGCCGCCCTGCGCTGGCTGCAGGCGGCCGATGCCAGCGTGCTGATCCACGGGCACACGCACCGGCCCGGTGACGACTGGCTGGACGCCACGCATCGCCGCCACGTGCTGAGCGACTGGGACGCCGAAGCCTCGCCGCCGCGCCTGGAGGTGCTGCGCCTCACGGACACCGGCGCCGTGCAGCGCCTGCCCGCCATCTGATGTTCGGCTGGCTGCGCCGGCGCCGCACACGCGACATTCCGCAGTCGCTGTGGGCGGCCACGCTCGCGGACTACCCCTTCCTCGCCGCACGGCCGGAGGCCGAGGTTTCCACCCTGCGGACGCTTGCCGCGCAGTTCCTCGCCGAGAAGGAATTCCACGGTGCGCAGGGACTCGTCATCACCGACCGGATCGCGCTGGACATCGCCGCGCAGGCCGTGCTGCCGGTGCTGCACCTGGGCCTGGACTGCTACGACGATTTCGTGGGCATCGTGGTCCACCCGGATGAAGTGGTGGCGCGCCGCAGCACCACCGACGAGGCCGGCGTCGTGCACGACTGGGACGAAGTGCTCGCCGGCGAGGCCATGGAGGGCGGGCCGGTGATGCTGAGCTGGCGCGACGTGCGCGAAGCCGGCGTGGCCGCGGCGGCGGGCTACAACGTGGTGATCCACGAGTTCGCGCACAAGATCGACCTGCGCGACGGCGCCCCGGACGGCTGCCCGCCGATGCCCTCGAAGGCCGCGCGCGAGCGCTGGCTGGCCGTGCTGGAACCCGCGTACCGTGCGTTCCGCGAACAGGTGATCGTGGCCGAGCGCTTCGGCGGCGAACCGCCCTGGCTGGACGCCTACGGCGCCACGGCCCTCGACGAGTTCTTCGCGGTCGCCTGCGAGGCGTACTTCGTCAACCGCGAACGGTTCAGCACGGCGTTCCCGACGCTGGTGCCGCTGTTCGACGGGTTCTTCCTTCGGCGCCGGTAGAGGCGCACCACGGAAAGCGCTGGGGTTGCACCCCAGCCTACAAGAACCACATCGACTGCCGTATTCGTAGGCTGGGGTGGAGCGCCAGCGCAACCCCAGCGATCAGCGCCGCAGCAACGCCTTCAACGCGTTCTGCAGTCGCCGCGCATTCGCGGCGTCATACGGCGTGGCGAGCACGCGGGCCACGTCAGCGCCCCAGGTCTCCTGCGGCGCGGGCTCATGCCGGCGCGTCAGCAGCTGCAGCTGCAGCGCCCGACGCGCCGTGATCTGCTCGGCCGGCGTCGGCACATCGGCCGCGATCTCCAGACGCAGCAGCGTCGTCGCGGCGTCACCGCCGGCCGCCCCCCCGAGTGCCTGCGCCCAGGCCGTTCGCACCGGCGGGGCCACGACCTTGCCCAGCTCCTGCGCGCCTGGCAACTGATCGGCGGCCCGGTGCTCCCAGGCCGCGAGGATCTGCGTCAGCGCCTCGCCATGGGCCTGCGCCGCGAGCTTGCGCAACGCGGCCTGGGCGTGTTCCAGCGCGTCGCGCTGGGCGCGGAAGGCGGCGTCGCCCAGACGGGGGCCGCGGTCCTCGAAGCCCTCACGCCGACGGTCGTCGCGCCGATCCCCGAAGGGCCGCCGGTCATCCCCCCGCGGGCCCGCACCGGGGCGACGGTCATCGCCGCGCGGCCCGGCGCCGGGACGGCGGCTGTCGAACTTGCCCCCGCGCGCGGCGGCCGCCGGCTCGGGCTTGCGTGCACCGGGGCGGTCATCACCGCGCACGGCCACCACGGGCTTCGGCGCCGCACGCGCAGGGGCGGCGGGCTTGGCGGCCTCCGCGTCGGCCGCTTCCGCGGGCGCCGCTGCATCGCCACCGGCTCCTGCATCACCCGCTCCTGCATCAGCGGGCGCTGCTTCATCGGCCGCAGCCGGCGCAGCGGCCGGCGCCGCGGCCGCCGCAGGCGACGGTGCCCCGCCGCTGGCGCGCAAGGCCTGCTCCAGCGCCGTCATCGCGGCGCGGATCTTCTGCGCGTCGCCGGTGGCCGAAGCCTGGTCGAGCGCCTTCGAGGCCTCCAGCACGGCGCGGTCGCGCTCGCTCATGGCCGAGGCGGCCTTCTCGCGCTCGGCGCTCTTGCGCTCGAACGCCTCGTCGATGGGCTTGCGGAAGGCATCCCACAGCTTCTGTTCCTGCCGGCGGTCCAGCGGCACCGTGTGGGCCTCCGCCTGCCAGCGCTGCTGCAGCGCCTTGACCGCATCGATGCGCAGCAGGGGTGCCTCGCCCAGCACGCGGGCCTCTTCGATCAGGGCCTGGCGCCGCTCCACGCTCTGCTTCTGGGCCTGCTCCAGCGCGGCACCGGCGGCGGCCATGGCTTCCTTCCACTGCGGCTGCAGTTCGGCGAAGGCCTTCTCGCCCAGATGGCCGGCATCGCGCCAGCGATCGGCGAACTGGTGCAGGCTGCGCTGCACGGCCTTCCAGTCGGTCGACGGCTGGGCCTGCTGCGCCTCGGCAAAGGCCTTCGCCTCCGCGATCAGGGCCAGGCGGCGCGCGCGGTGCTCGGCGCTTTCGGCCTTGACCTTGTCCAGCCACTCCTGCACCACGTGATAGGCCTCGTTGCAGGCCTCGTCGAAGCGCTTCCACAGCCCGTGATTGGGCACGCCGCCCTGGTCGACCTGTTTCCACTGCTCGCGCAGCGCACGCAGCGTCTCCTGCATCTTGCGGCCCCCATAGCGCGGCTTGCGGCCGGGCGCCTCGCCTTCGGCGACGGGCGGCACGGCCTCGAACAGCGCCTCGGCCTTGCCCACCAGTTCCTGGCGCAGCTGGTCGGCGCGCCAGCGCTGCCAGCCCTCCAGCTCGCCGGCAGCGGCCAGCGCCGCGTGGGCGCGGGCCTCCAGCTTGTCGCCGGCCAGCTTGCCATGTTCCTTGAGCGCGGCGCGCAGCGCGTTGGCCGCGCCGGCACTGGCCTTGCCATGGCCCTGCCCCACCTCCTGCTCGAGGCGGTCCAGCGCCTCCGTCACGGCGGCGACGGCTCGCGCGCGCAATTCCGGGTCGACCTTGGGGCGGGCCGGGCGAGGCGCGGCCTCCTCGGGCGCGCCCCCGCGGGCCACACGCAGTTCATCGGCCCACACCGGCACCGGCGGCAGCGGCGCCTCGGCGTCGGTGGCGGCCGCCTCGGCCAGGGCCAGCGCCGACTGGAAGGCCTCCCAGACGACCTGCAGCTGGTTGCGCGAGGCCTCCAGCAGCGGGGGAAAGCGCGGGTCCACGCTGGGCCAGCCGGCGTCGTCGAGCAGCGCCTGCGCCTGGGCCTGCCACTGGGGCACGTCCGCGCGCAGCGCGTCGGCGGCCGCACGGGCATCGGTCCAGGACTTGGTGGAGAGCACCTCGATGCGCTGCGCCAGCAGCACCGCGGCCTCGCGCTGCACCTGCACCCGGGTCTGCAGGTCCTCGATGCCCTTCACCCGCTCGGCCAGCTGTGCCTTCAGGCCGGCCAGCGGCTCGCGCGACAGCGGCGCGCCGGCCTTGGCGGCGTCCCGCTGCCAGGCCATGGCATCGGCGATGTTCATGCGCGGCTGCCCCAGCAGGCTGTGACCCTTCTCGGCCCACTCGGCGGCGATGGCCTCCTGGCCCTTGGCACGCTTGATCTCGTCCAGCCGCTCGCGCAGCGCCCGCGCGGCGCCCTTGTCGCGCGCGCTCAGCTCGCGGTACACCTCCTGCATCTGCTCGGTGCCCGGCTGCGTGGCGAGCCATTCGCGCACGCGGGCGGCCCGCTCACCCGAGGTCGGTGCCGAGAAGGCACCCCCCGTCAGTTGGTCGAGGGCCTGGGTATCGGGGGACTTGGGAGCACTCACGGCGGCGGAATCGTTCGGAAGGGTGGACCCCGGGTCCGGGGCAAGCCCTCTATTCTCGCCGCGATTGCGCCAGCCCGTGCCCGGTGCCGCCATCCCGCGGCACAAATGAGAAAGCCCGGAGGTGGCCTGAAGCCGCCTGCCGGGCTGGACGGGCAGCCGCAGGCCGCGCCGTCTGGGTTCGCGAACGCGGAGAGTTGAGGTCCGCGCCGCGCAGGAGGCAACGATTGCCTCCAAGAGTGGCCGGGGCTTCGCGTGAAACGCGATCCTACCGGCAGGTGCCCGATTGCTCGGACGCCTTCAAGTTAGTGGAGGCAGGGGCCGATTGCCAATCCATCTTTTCAATAACGCCCGGGCCACTGATTGCGGCAAGTGGCTTGACAGGCGTGCAACCCGCTGACCCAGGGCGCCCCATGCCGCGCCGCTCATCCAGTTAGACATCGGCGTCCAGTCGGCGGGGCTGTCAGCTCGGGCTGGGTGGGAATTGGCCGATTGCTCTCATTTTGAGAGCTGTGACTGCTTTTGAATCAAGGGGATAGTCCACTTCTCGCCTCCTCTCCGAGGGATTCCCCAGCCTGTCAGCCTCCTCCACGTGAATGCCCAAACCGAGATAAAAATCACGATCCATATTCTTGACCTGGTATTTGCCACCCCCCTAGAATCCGCCCCGTTCCTGCCACAGACTCAGGGACAACCCGAATCCGCTGCCGAAAACCGGCGAGCTCGGACCGCGCCGGAAACCCCTCCCGCAGGAGGCAGCGCCAAGGTCCGAAGCGTATCCATCCAAACGAGGAGCCAGCAGTTTGTCCGAGCCGCCACGCGGCCCGGCCACGCTGTGGGCCCGCGCGTAGAAAGGAAGAGCGATGACAGCGTCTGGTCAATGGGTCGATGGCCTCCGGACTTTCGTGTCCGACGTGGCCCACGGCTTTCTCGAAATCACGCACAACGGCTTTGCCGTGGTCGGCCTGGCCGTGGTGTTCGCCACCGTCACGCTGGTCGCGCGGCCCGACCTGCGCCAGGTGGGTGAAGCGCAGCTCATGACCTGGCTGCATGCCCGCCAGGCCGAGGCCCTGGGCCTGGTGCCCGAACTGGCGGCGATCGACCGCGCCACGGCGGTCAACCCGCGCGACCTGCCCAAGGAGCAGGCGGCCGTGGCCTACTGGCTCAGCCGCAAGTACCGCGTGGCACCCGAGCCGCTGGCCGCCCTGGTGGCCGAGGCCTACCAGGTGGGCGCCCGCACCAAGCTGGATCCCACGCTGATCCTGGCCGTGATGGCCATCGAATCCGGCTTCAACCCGTTCGCGCAGAGCCCGGTGGGCGCGCAGGGCCTGATGCAGGTGATGACCGGCGTGCACAGCGAGAAGTACGACAGCTTCGGCGGCCGGCTGGCCGCCTTCGACCCGGTGAGCAACCTGCGCGTGGGCGTCAAGGTGCTGCAGGAATGCATTCAGCGCGGCGGCTCCATCCAGGCGGGCCTGCGCTACTACGTGGGCGCCGCCCACCTGCCCGAGGACGGCGGCTACGCCGACAAGGTGCTGGCCGAGCACGCCCGGCTGCAGCAGGTGGCCAGTGGCCGCAGCGTGCCGCTGGTCTCGCCGCCGGCGCCGATCCGCGCGGTGGCGCCGACGCCCGCGGAGCCCGTCGCGCCGCGCCCGGCCGACACCACCGAAGCGGTGCCGGTCGCCGCTGCCGTCGTCTCCTGAAGCGGCGCGGCTGCGCTACACTCCGGCCGGTACGCGACTGGCGATAGGCGCCCCCTTCGGCGCTGACGTGGACCAGGCAAGGGCACCGCCCGCGCCGCCAACCACTGGGAAGCGTACCGCCGGCCCCCGTTTCGGGCCCCGCCGGCGTCCCGCCGTTCGCCTGGGCAGCCCTGCCAGCCAGGGACCTTTCGTCCAAGGAACTGCCGACATGTACGACCGCAACATCCTCATCGAACAGACCGACCCCGAGCTGTGGGCCGCGATCCAGGCCGAGAACCGCCGCCAGGAAGCCCACATCGAGCTGATCGCCAGCGAGAACTACGCCTCGCCGGCCGTGATGGCCGCCCAGGGCACCCAGCTGACCAACAAGTATGCCGAGGGCTACCCCGGCAAGCGCTACTACGGCGGCTGCGAGCACGTGGACGTGGCCGAGCAGCTGGCCATCGATCGCGTCAAGCGCCTGTTCGACGCCCCCTGCGCCAACGTGCAGCCGCACTCCGGCGCGCAGGCCAACGAGGCCGTGTTCCTGGCCTTCCTCAAGCCCGGCGACACCATCATGGGCATGAGCCTTGCCGAAGGCGGCCACCTCACGCACGGCATGCCGCTCAACATGAGCGGCAAGTGGTTCAACGTGGTGAGCTACGGCCTGAACGCCGAGGAAGCGATCGACTACGACGCGATGGAGCGCAAGGCCCACGAGACGAAGCCCAAGCTCATCATCGCCGGCGCCTCCGCCTACTCGCTGCGCATCGACTTCGAGCGCTTCGCCAAGGTCGCGAAGGATGTGGGCGCGATCTTCATGGTGGACATGGCGCACTACGCCGGCCTGATCGCCGCGGGCGTGTACCCCAACCCGGTGCCGCACGCCGACGTGGTGACCTCCACCACCCACAAGAGCCTGCGCGGCCCGCGCGGCGGCATCATCCTGATGAAGCCCGAGCACGAGAAGGCGATCAACAGCGCCATCTTCCCCGGCCTGCAGGGTGGCCCGCTGATGCACGTGATCGCCGCCAAGGCCGTTGCCTTCCAGGAAGCGCTGCAGCCCGGCTTCAAGATCTACCAGCAGCAGGTGGCGAAGAACGCGCAGGTGGTCGCCGAGACGCTCACCCAGCGCGGCCTGCGCATCGTGAGTGGCCGCACCGAAAGCCACGTGATGCTGGTGGACCTGCGGGCCAAGGGCATCACCGGCAAGGAAGCCGAGGCCGTGCTGGGCGACGCCCACATGACCATCAACAAGAACGCCATCCCCAACGACCCCGAGAAGCCGATGGTCACCAGCGGCGTGCGCATCGGCACCCCCGCCATGACCACCCGCGGCTTCAAGGAAGAGGAAGCACGCGCCACCGCCAACCTGGTGGCCGACGTGCTGGACAACCCGCGCGATGCCGCGAACATCGCCGCCGTGCGCGAGCAGGTGAACGCCCTCACGCGCCGCTTCCCCGTCTACCGCTGAGCCGAGATGAAATGTCCGTTCTGCGGCCATGCCGACACCCAGGTGGTGGAGACGCGCATGGCCGAAGACGGGGACTTCATCCGCCGGCGCCGGCAGTGCGCGCACTGCGAGAAGCGCTTCACCACCTACGAGCGGCCCGACGTCGCCTTCCCCTCCATCGTCAAGAAGGACGGCCGGCGCATCGACTACGAGCGCGCCAAGCTGCTCGGCTCCATGAACCTCGCGCTGCGCAAGCGGCCGGTCAGCACCGAGCAGATCGACGCCGCCGTGGAGCGCATCGAGGAGAAGCTGCTGGCCCTGGGCGTGCGCGAGATTCCCAGCTCCCGCATCGGCGAACTGGTCATGCGGGAGCTGAAGAAGCTCGACAAGGTGGCCTACGTGCGCTTCGCCAGCGTCTACCGCAGCTTCGAGGACGTGGACGAGTTCCGCGCCGTGGTCGACGAGATCCGGCGCTGAGCCACGGCGCGGGCGGCGCCCGCCTCAACCGCAGTGATCCACCTCCAGCTGCTTCACGCGCGGCCGGCCCCCGGAGCTGATGACGATCTGCCGCGCGGCCACCGGCTCCAGCGAGCGCCGGCACAGCGTGATCGTGCCCGAGAGCATGGCACCCGAGACGCCACGGCTCACCCCGATGGGTGAATACGCGATGGCCGAGGCCACCGGGCGATTGCCGGTGATCGACAGCCGGCCCGGCAGCGCCTGCTGCACCTGGATGACGGTGTCGCCCTCGTCCAGGCCGCCGCTCGCATTGCGGTCCTGGTACAGGATCCAGCCCTGCTCCCAGCCGCCGGCGGTGGTGCAGGCCAGGCCGTCGGCCGACTTGCACATCAGCACCCGGTCGCCGCGCTTGCGGGCCTCGCTGCGCGCGAGCCGCAGCGAGCTGAGCAGGCTGTTGGAGGCCCCGGTGAGCCGCACCGAATCCGCCAGCCGCGTGAGCGAGGGCGCGGCCATCGAGACCATCGTGCCGACGATGGCCACCACGATGGCCAGTTCGATGAGGGTGAAGCCGCGCACGCGGCGCGGGTCGGGTGCGGCGCGGCCAGGCGCGCGGCGGGCGGGTGCGGCGGGGTGGTTCATGGCTGGAAACTCTAGGTTTCACCCCCCTCGGCCGGCTGTGCGCCGTGACCGCCGCGACAGTGAGATAGTGGCGGCATGAAGCCGGACGAAATCACAGGCACGGAAGCCGCCGCCCTGGCCGAGGCGCAGGCGCTGGCGCGCCAGGCCGTGGGCCTGACCGAGCCGAACCCGCGCGTCGGCTGCGTGATCCTCGCCGCCGACGGCCGGGTGCTCGGCCGCGGCCACACGCAGCCGGCCGGCCAGGCCCACGCGGAGGTGATGGCGCTGGCCGACGCCGCGGCCCGCGGCCACGACGTGCGCGGCGCCACCGCCGTCGTCACGCTCGAGCCCTGCGCGCACCAGGGCCGCACCGGCCCCTGCTGCGACGCATTGGCCGCCGCCGGCATTGCCCGCGTGGTCGCCTCGCTGCGCGACCCCAATCCGCTGGTGGCCGGCCAGGGCTTCGCGCGCCTGCGCGCGGCCGCCGTGCAGGTGGTGGAGGGCCCGGGCGCCGAGGCGACCCGCGAACTGAACATCGGCTTCATCCATCGCATGACGCATGGCCTGCCCTGGGTGCGGATGAAGGTGGCCGCCTCGCTGGACGGCCGCACGGCGCTGGACAACGGCGCCAGCCAGTGGATCACCTCCCCCGAGGCGCGCCAGGACGGTCATGCCTGGCGGCTGCGCGCCGGGGCCGTGCTCACCGGCATCGGCACCGTGCTCGACGACGACCCGCTGCTCGACGTGCGGCTGGTCCCCGCGCCGGCTCAGCCCGCCCTGGTGGTGGTGGACAGCCGGCTGCAGCTGCCGGCCGAAGCCCGCCTGTGGGGCGTGCAGCGACCGCTGATCATCTACGGCGCCGTGCCGGACGCCGCTCGCCAGGCGGAACTGTCCGCCCGCGGCGCCACTGTGGTGCTGCTGCCGGGGCCGGGCGGCAAGGTCGATCTCGCCGCCCTCCTGCGCGACCTGGCTGCCCGGGGCATCAACGAGCTGCACGTCGAGGCCGGCCACAAGCTCAACGGATCCCTTCTGCGGGCCGGGCTGGTGGACGAGCTGCTGGCCTACGTCGCGCCCTGCCTGCTGGGCACCGGTCGGCCCCTGGCCGAGCTCGGCGCCCTGGAGCGGCTGGACGACCGGCTCGCCTTCGAGTTCACCCAGGTCGACCGGGTCGGCCCCGACGTGCGGCTGCTGGCACGCGCCCGCGGCCCGCGGCCCACGCCGGCGAGCAACTGATCACGCCCGCGCGCCCGCCCCCGACCGCCGGTCGGTGAGTGCCCGCCACCGGTCCGGCGCCCGTTGGCGCCCCGCGCCGCCGCACGAATACTGCGCCCCATGGACAAGATGCGCGGACTGACTCTCATCGAGCTGCTGGTCACCATGGCCATTCTGGCGATCCTCATGGGGCTGGCGGCGCCGTCGTTCCTGCGCACCGTGCGGTCGAACGCCATGGCGACCGGCGTCAACACCTTCCTGGCCGACATGCGGTACGCCCGCAGCGAGTCGGTCCGGCGCGGCGGCCGCGTGGTGCTGTGCCGCACCGATTCGCCGGAGGCCGCCACGCCGTCCTGCGCGGCCGACGCCGGCTCCACCGGCAAGGGCTGGGCCACCGGCTGGATCATCTTCCACGACATCGATGGCAACGGTGACTACTCCACGGGCGACACCACGCTGCGCGTGCAGGCGGCACTTGGCTCGGTCGACACCGTCCTGGAGGGCACCTCGACCGCCTCCACCAAGTTCCGCTTCACCGCCACCGGCCGCTTGAGCGACACGGGTTCCGCCGCCAAGCTGGTCTTCGGCGGCGACAACTTCGCCACTGACCTCAAGCGCGTCATCTGCGTCAGCGCCGGCGGCCGCGGCCGCATCGCGGGGGATGGCACGGCCAGCTGCGGGACCGCCAACGAATGAGAGACAAGCCCATGCGCCACCAGTCCGGGGCCTCGCTGATCGAGATCCTCGTCACCATCCTCATCCTGTCCTTCGGCATGCTCGCGCTGAGCGGCATGATGGCCTACGCGGTGCAGATGCCCAAGTTCTCGGCCTACCGGGCGACGGCCGTGTCCATCGCCGCGGGTCACATCGAGCGCATGCGGGCCAACGTCGAAGGCTTCCAGGCCGGCAGCTACGACGAGACCATGACGTTCGCCGCCACGTTGCCGACCGTGGTGCCGTGCGACTACCCCGCGTGCACAGCTGCCAGCATGGCGACGAGGGACAAGAACGAGACCAACCAGACCCTGCGCCGTGAGCTGCCCCAGGGTGGCATGCGCATGATCTGCAACGGCGCCTGCAACACCAACGAGGGCTACCTGTGGGTGATCTGGCAGGAACCCACCACCTTCGCCGCCGTGAACGCGAGCGAGGTCGACCAGTGCCCCGACCCGGCTGAAGCCCCTGCCTTCTCCGCCTTCACCACGCAGCCACGCTGCATCCTCATCCGGTTCAGACTATGACTCTCCAGACGACGCACGGGCGCGCCAGCGCGGCGCGCCAGCGCGGCCTGACGCTGATCGAGCTGCTGGTCTCCCTGGCCATCGGCCTGGTCATCATGATCGCCATCGTGTCGGCCTACATCGGCGCGGCGGGTTCCAGCCGCGTGGCGGAGTCGTCGGCCCGCATGAACGAGGATGCCCAGGCCGCCCTGGCCATCCTGTCGCAGCACATCAAGATGGCCGGCAACAACCCCAAGCAGCCGAACTACTCGGCCGCCTCGCCGCGCAACCCGGCCTTCAACACCGGCAGCTTCGCCATCCGCGGCTGCGATCAGACCTACAGCGACGTCACCACCGCAGCGGGCATCGCCTCGCTCACCTGCCCCGGCGGCAGCGGCCGGGACTCGCTGGCCGTGGTGTACGAGGCCGACCGCTACAACACCGTGGCCGACGGGTCCGGCAACCCGACCGACTGCATGGGCGCGGCGCTGACCACCACCACCAACGGCACGGTCTCCCTGTGGAGTACCACGGCCTCCGCCGTGATCACCGCCACGCCCGCCTTCTACCTGGCGGAGAACCGCTTCTACGTGGGCACCTCCACCGCCATCACCACGCCCAGCCTGTTCTGCAAGGGCAACGGCACCAGCTCCTCGGCCCAGCCGCTGGTGGAGAACGTGGAGGACATGCAGATCACCTACGGTGTGGCGCCGTCCAGCGCCACCACCACGCTCACCGTGGCCGGTTACCTGTCGGCCTCGCAGTTCGGCGCCACGAGCGACGCCGCCTTCAACGCCCTGTCCGACGCCGACAAGTGGGCCAAGGTCGGCACCGTGCGCGTGTGCCTGATCGTGCGCAGCGAGAACCCGGTGGCGCCCGACACCGACTCCGCCCGCTACTACGACTGCAGTGGAGCGCTCATCACCTCCCCGCCCGACCTGCGCCTGCGACGGGCCTATTCCACCACCATCGTGCTGCGCAACCGAATGGGGTTCTGACACACCATGAAGACATCTCCCATCCAGCGGCGCGCGGGCTGCGGCCGGCAGCGGGGCGTGGTCCTGATCATCGCCCTGGTGATGCTGGTGATCATCTCCATGCTCGCCGCGCTGAGCATCCGCAACGCGCAGTCCAGCGAAGGCGTCTCCGGCAACGTGCGCACCACCCAGCTCGCCAACGAGGCGGCCGAGATCGCCCTGCGCATCTGCGAATCCGCCGTCACGGCCAATGCCAAGGCCGGCACCGCCCTGCCCGGAGGCATGACGATCAACAGCGTGCCCGCCGGCACGCCGCTGGGCGTGACCACGGCGAACTGGGACAGCACCCGCACCGGCGTCTACGTGCTGCAGGACACCGACGTCAACGGCGCCTCCACCACCTACAGCCGCAACCCGGAATGCGTGATCGAGCGCCTGCAGGTCGTCAGCTCGACCGGCTCGCTCTCCACCACCACCACCTATCTCATCACCGCGCGAGGCTTCGGCCCCGAGGTGGCCGACGGTACCGGCCGCCCCGTGGGAACCGAGGTCTTCCTGCAGTCCACCCTTGAAGTCGAGTAAGGGAGTTACTCCATGCCCCGTCTCCAATCCCTCGTGAAGCTGCTGCTGGGCGCCCTGGCGCTGGGCGGCAATGTCGCCGTGCTCCACGCGCAGATCGCGCAGGATCCCCTGCTGTCCCGCACAGCGGCCGTGGAACCGAACATCGTGTTCATCTTCGACAACTCGGGGTCGATGGAAGGAACCGCCATCTACCAGCATGGCGCGTCCAGCCATGCCTATGGCGCCAGCGGCCCGAACAACGATTGCGGCAGCGTGAGTGACGATGGCTGCGATTTCCGCTGGAAGGACTTTCCGCCGCCCAGCCCCTACGGCCGGTCGCCGGACACCAACCGCATGTACTACGACCCGCGCCTCACGTACACGCGGCAGATCAATTTCGACGGAACGTTCAAGGCCGCGGGGGATGCCTCCCTGATCAGCAGCTTCAACGTCTACTTCTACAAGCCGCCGTCTGCGCTGTCGTACAGCGTGACGAGTGTTCCGGTCACCAACGGGGGCAGTGGATACCCCGCCGGTGTCACCGTCAGTTTCCCGACACCACCTGGCGCCGGCGTCCGGGCCACCGGCACGGTGAATCTGGCCACCGTCAACCGTGTGACGTCGGTGAACATCTCTTCCGGCGGCAACTACCCGTCTTCCGGCACGATCAACGTGACCTTCAGCGGAGGCGGCGGGTCAGGCGCGGCCGGCACCGTGAACACCACGTCGCTGGGCCGAGGCGTCGCGTCCGTGGCGAACCCGGGCACACCGCCCACCTTCCCCAACAACGGCAACAGCTGCACCATCACGTTCACTGGCGGTGGTGGTACCGGTGCCACGGGAACAGCCGTTCGACGCACAGGCACCGGCAACCAGCGGATCCAGAGCTTCACCATCACCAATCCGGGCTACGGCTACACGAGCACGCCCTTAGCCAGCGTCACGTGCGGTTCCCCCGCCACCACGCGCACAGGCTATGTGGTGACGCGTACCACCGGCAACCAGCGCGCGGTGACTTCCGTCACCATGACCAACAACGGCACGGGCTATACCTCCGCCCCAACAGTCACCTTCACCACGCCCAGCGCCGGCACGGTCGCCACCGGTACTGCAGTGACCGCACCGACCACCGTGGTCTCCAGCATCAGCATCACCAATCCGGGTTCGGGCTACACGGCCTGCCCGGTCGCCACGCTGGGCAACACGTCGCCCGGCGGCGGCGCCACCCTGGGCACCACCGTCTGCAGCTCGGTCGCGGCCACGGTGCAGAACCAAAAATGGGATGGGACCGGGACGCCGACGACCACAGCCAGCTACTTCACGCCTGGCTGGACACCGTTGTCGTCCGATCTAGCCACCGGCGCCAGCGTGATCGCCTACCCCAACACCGCCAACAGCACCACCACGCAGTACCCCAAGTTCCGCAACCGCACCGACTGCGTAGCGAATGCCGCGTACTGCACCTGGGCTGAAGAGCGGCAGAACTATGCAAACTGGAAGGAGTACCACAGCACGCGCTACAAGCTAGCCAAGACCGGCATCGGCCTGGCCTTCCAGCCGCTCGACCCGACCTTCCGCCTGGGCTGGGGCCGAATCAGCGCGCTCGGCGGCAGTGCCTCCACGCTGGACAAGGGCGTGCGGCGCTACGACTCGACCGTGCAGAAGGAATTCCTGGATTGGCTCTATGGCATTACCGGGACCAGCAGCACGCCCAATCTGGCCACCGTCAACCGCATGGGCCAGTACTACCAGCGCCAGGACAACAATGGGCCCTGGGCCGACTCACCGACCGGCAACGGATCCATCACGGACTCTGGCTCCGCGAACAACAACCATGCTTCCTGCCGGCGCTCCTACGGCATGCTGATGACCGACGGCTACTACACCGACTCGATCACCCTTTCCGACGTCGACAGCGCCAACGGCCCGCTGATCACCTCGCCCTCCAGCTACCAGTACACACCGGTGGGCCCCTACAGCGATGGCAACGGGATCACGCGGTCCAACACGTTCGCCGACATCGCCATGAAGTACTGGGTGAACGACCTGCGCCCGGACCTGCCGAACAACGTGGCGCCAACGGCCTCGGACGAGGCCTTCTGGCAGCACATGAACTTCTTCGCCATCGGCCTGGGCGTGACCGGGACGCTCAACAATGCAGATCCGGCTGTTCTGCAGTCGCTCACGGGCAACGGTGCCGCACGGACCTTGAACTGGCCCAATGCGCCCGCCGCCTCTTCACGCAGCGCCATTGACGACATGTGGCATGCGACGATCAACGGTCGCGGCAGCCTGCTGAACGCCAGCCGTGCCGACGAACTGAACGAGGCCATCACCAAGATGATGTCCGACATTTCCGGTCGCGAGGGCACGCAGTCCGGTGTGGCCGTGTCGGCCACCAGCCTGACGCGCGGCACCAAGAAGTACACACCGTCCTACACACCCGTCACCTGGAACGGCAACGTCACGGCGTACACGCTGGACGAATCCACCGGCGCCCAGAACGGCATTGCGTGGCAGATCGAGACCTTGACCTACACCGACCCGACCACCGGCGCGCGCACCTATTCGTCGATCATGCCCGACCACGCCCAGCGCCGCATCGCGGTGGGCAATGGGGCCACCAGCGGTGCCCGGGCGGTGAATTTCACCTTCGCCGACATGGGCTCGCTCACCTCGCAGATGAACGGCACGGTCAACGCGAACCTGATCAACTACTTGCGCGGGGATGCGTCCAAGGAAGACACGAGCAGTACCTCCTCCGACCCCACGGCCATCTACCGGCCGCGCCTCACGCGACTGGGTGACATCGTGAACTCCACGCCGGTTTACGTGAAGGACTCGCTGGACATGAACTACCAGTTGCTGCCTTCCAGCGTGCCGGGCTACTCCAGCTACCGCTCGTTCGTCGGCCTGAAGCAGGCGCGCGCCGAGGGCGTGATCTTCGTCGGCGGCAACGACGGCATGCTGCACGCCTTCCGCGATGGCACATACGACGCGACCACGCAAGCCACGCTCACCCCGGGCGGCATCGAGGTGTTCGCCTATGTGCCGCACGCGGTGCTGGGCACGCTGAACCAGCTCGCCGACAAGGCCTACGTGCACCGCTATTACGTGGACGGCCCGCTGACCGAGCATGACGCCTACATCAGCGGCGGCTGGAAGAACATCGTGATCGGCACCACCGGTGCCGGCGCGGGCATCGCGTCCGGCGGTGGTACCAGCCCTCGCGCGGGCGTGTTCGCCATCGACGTCACCGGCATCAACAGCAGCCCGACCAACATCACCGCTTCGAACGTGCTGTGGGAAATCAACTCCTCCCAGGCAGCGTTCAGCCAGCTCGGCCACGTGCTGACGGACGTGCAGACGGGCGTCACGCTCGACGGCACCTGGGTCGCCATCTTCGGCAATGGCTACGAAAGCGCCGCCTGCACCGCGCGCCTGTTCGTGGTGAACCTGGCCACCGGTGCGCTGATCCGCGAGATCAACACCGCCTCGGGCGCCTGCAGCTCCGGCAACCGCAACGGCCTGGGCGGCATCCGCGTGGTGCGCAATGCCAACCAGCAGGTGATCGGCGTCTATGCCGGCGACCTGCGCGGCAACATGTGGAAGTTCAACCTCAACAACGCCAGCCCGGCCAGCTGGGGCGTGGATCTGGGCGGCCAGCCGCTGTACGCGGCCGGCGCGAACCAGCCGATCACGGCGATCCCGTCGGTGCTGCCGCTGCCGATTCTCGGCACCACCGATCCCAAGCCCGGCTACATGGTCGTGTTCGGCACCGGCAAGTTTTTCGAGGTGGCCGACATCAACACGACCGCCCAGCAGACGTTGTATGGCGTGTGGGACTCGGCCGAATTCGGCGCGTCCGTCTACACCGGTGTGCCGCTGACCAGCAATTCGCTGCTGGTCCAGCAGACGGTGAGCACCGGCGTGGTGGCGCCGAACGGCAACACCTACTTCTCGATCTCCACCAACGACGTGCCCTACACCGGCGCCACGCCCAAGCGGGGCTGGTACATCAACTTCCCCAACTCGGGGCAGCGCCTGGTGTACCCGCTGGATCTGCTGGCCTCGCGCTTCGCGGTGGCGGACACGATCTCGCCCACCAACGTGTCGCTGGACCCCTGCGCCAACACCTCGGGCGGCACCGGCTACCTGTACATCGTGGACGCACTCAACGGTGCCGGCCCGACGGAGGCCATCCTGGACACCAATGGCGACGGCAACGTGGACACCAGTGACCTGATCGTGAGCGGCATCGAGGGCAAGGCCGACGGCCGCAACGTGAACCTGCTGGTCTCCAAGAACGAGCTGGTCACGACCTACGCCAACGTGAGCGGCGGCGACCCCGGCGCCACGCTGATCTCCCTCTCCTGCCGCCTGACCAACACCTGCATCGTGCCGGCCTCGGGCGGCACACGCCGCCAGTGGCGCCAGCTGTTCCTGCGCTAGGATGCCGCCTGACCATCGACGAGGAAACCCATGACCCAACGCGCATCCATCCCGAGACGGCCGTCGCGACGATCAGGCGGCTTCACCCTGATCGAGCTGATGATCACCGTGGCGATCATCGGGATCCTCGCCGCCATCGCGGTGCCGGCCTATACCTCGCACATCGCCAAGGGGCGGCGCGCGGACGCGCGCACCCAGCTGCTGCAGGTGGCGCAGTTCATGCAGCGCTTCTACACCGCCAATGACCGCTACGACGCGGACCGGGCGGGCAACGACGTGATCGACAAGATCCCCGGGGGCCTGAAGCGGTCCCCCGCGGATGGCACCCAGCTCTATGAGCTGTCGGTCACGGCCACCACGACCGCCTACACGCTCACCATGGCGCCTGTGTCGGGCACCTCCATGACCAGCGACAAGTGCGGGTCCTTCACCCTCACCTCCACCGGCGTGCGTGGCGTCACCGGCACCGGCCTGTCGCGCGACGAGTGCTGGAAGTAGCCGCCCCCGCCCCCTGAGCAACGGCCCGCCTCGGCGGGCCGTTCGCGCATTTGAGACAATGCCGGGATGTTCACCGGCATCATCACCGGCGTCGGGCGCATCGCCGCTCTGCACGACCTCGGCGCCAGCGCCGCCCACGGCAAGCGCCTCACGGTGCACGCACCTCCCGGCTACCTCGACGACGTCGGCCTGGGCGACAGCATCGCGCTCAATGGCGCCTGCATGACCGTCACCACCTTCGACGCCCCCGCGGGCTGGTTCACCATCGACATCTCCGCCGAATCCCTGGCCCGCACCGCCGGGCTGGACCGCGAAGGCCCCATCAACCTGGAGAAGGCGCTGCGCGCGAATGACCGCCTGGGCGGCCACCTGGTCTCCGGCCACGTCGACGGCGTGGGCCGCGTGCTCGAACTCGCGCCCGTGGGCGAGAGCTGGCTGCTGCGCGTGCTGGCGCCCGCGGCGCTGGGCCGCTACCTGGCCTACAAGGGCTCCATCACCGTCAATGGCGTGAGCCTCACCGTCAACAGCGTGGCCGACGGACCCGAAGGCACCGAGATGCGCATCAACCTGATTCCCCACACCGTGCAGAACACCGCCCTGGGCAGCCTCACCGCCGGCAGCGCGGTCAACCTGGAGGTGGACCTCATCGCGCGCTACGTGGAGCGGATGCTCGCGCCCGCCGCGGCGAAGGAGCCCGCATGAACGCCCCCGCCCCCATCTCCCCGGTGGAAGAGATCGTGGCCGACCTCCAGGCCGGCCGCATGGTCATCCTGGTGGACGAGGAAGACCGCGAGAACGAAGGCGACCTGGTGCTCGCGGCCGACCACGTGACGCCCGAGGCCATCAACTTCATGGCCCGCTTCGGCCGCGGCCTGATCTGCCTCACCCTCACCCGCGAACGCTGCGAGCGTCTGCAGCTGCCGCCCATGGCCACGCGCAACGGCACCAAGATGGGCACGGCCTTCACCGTCTCCATCGAGGCGGCCGAGGGCGTGACCACTGGCATCTCCGCCGCCGACCGCGCCCACACCGTGCGCACGGCGGTGGCACGCGATGCACGACCTGATGACCTGGTGCAGCCCGGCCACGTGTTCCCGCTGCAGGCGGTGGATGGCGGCGTGCTCATGCGCGCCGGCCACACCGAGGCCGGCTGCGACCTGGCGGGCATGGCCGGCTGCACGCCGGCCGCCGTGATCTGCGAGATCATGAAGGACGACGGCACCATGGCCCGCCTGCCCGACCTGCAGGTGTTCGCCGCCGAGCACGGGCTGAAGATCGGCACCATCGCCGACCTGATCGCCTGGCGCAGCCGCAACGAGAGCCTGATCGAGAAGCTGGGTGAGCGCGTGCTGGACACCGCCTTCGGCGGCTTCCGCGCGCTGGCCTGGCGCGACAAGACCAGCGGCGGCGTGCACCTGGCCCTGGTCAAGGGTGAGTGGACCGCCGCCGACGAAGTGCCGGTGCGCGTGCACGAGCCGCTGTCGGTGCTGGACGTGC
Source organism: Ramlibacter sp. (assembly GCF_041916345.1). GTDB lineage: Bacteria > Pseudomonadota > Gammaproteobacteria > Burkholderiales > Burkholderiaceae_C > Ramlibacter. The sequence continues at coordinate 5,327 of NZ_JAYRZR010000053.1, read as the reverse complement.
TGGAGAGCAACCGCAAGATGCACTCCTGGAGCCTGGAGGCCAGCCTGCGCCACATCGAGGCCACCGGCCGCGGCGTGGCCGTGCTGCTGAACTGCGGCGAATCGGCCGAGCAGCTGCTGGCCCAGTTCGCCGGTACCGCCCGCTCGGCCCAGGCGCCCGAGCGCGGCCGCATGGACCTGCGCACCTACGGCGTGGGCGCGCAGATCCTGCGCGAATGCGGCGTGCATCGCATGAACCTCATGGGCACGCCGCGCCGCATGCCCAGCATGGCCGGCTATGGCCTGGAAGTGACGGGCTACACGCCGCGTCCCACCCCCTGAATCGACAAGGAAACGCATGTTTGGCGCAGACAAGGGAGCCGCGAGCCGGCTCGATGGCCGCAAGCTGGTGATCGGCATCGTGCAGGCCCGCTTCAACGAGGGCATCACCAACACGCTGGCGGCGGCCTGCCGCGCCGAGCTGCTGCGCCTGGGCGTGGAAGAGAAGAACATCGACCACGTGCTGGTGCCCGGCGCACTGGAAGTGCCGGTGGCCCTGCAGGCCATGGCCGAGAAGGGCGGCTATGACGCGCTCGTGGCCCTGGGCTGCATCATCCGCGGCGAGACCTACCACTTCGAGCTGGTGGCCAACGAGTCGGGCGCGGGCGTGAGCCGCGTGGCGCTGGACTATCAGATCCCGATCGCCAACGCGATCATCACCACCGAGAACCTGGCCCAGGCCGAGGCCCGGCAGACGGTCAAGGGCACCGACGCCGCGCAGGTGGCGGTGGAGATGGCCAACCTGCTGGAAGAGCTGGGATGAGCGCCCGCCCATGACCGCATCGCCGCCCCGCAAGTCTGCCTCCAAGCCGCCGCGCAGCCGCGCGCGCGAGTTCGCCATCCAGGCGCTGTACCAGCATCTCGTCGGCCGCCAGGACGCGGAGGCCATCGACGCCTTCACCCGCGACCTGTCGGGCTTCAACAAGGCCGACGCCGAGCACTTCGACGCCCTGCTGCACGGCTGCATCCGCGAAGCCGCCGAGCTGGATGCCCTGATCGAGCCCCTGCTGGATCGCAAGCTGCAGGAGCTCTCGCCCATCGAGCACGGCGTGATGTGGATCGGCGCCTACGAGCTGCGCCACGCGATGGACGTGCCCTGGCGCGTGGTGCTGAACGAATGCATCGAGCTCGCCAAGGCCTTCGGCGGCACGGATGGCCACAAGTACGTGAACGCGGTGCTGAGCGCGCTGGCGCCCACGCTGCGCCCGGCCGAGGTGGCGGCCGACCGCGCGGCCGGCAAGGCACGCGGGTGAGCGGCCGCATGCGCATCGCCCGGCGCGCCGAGCGCATCGAACCCTTCTACGTGATGGAGGTCGCCAAGGCCGCGACCCGCATCGCGCGCGAGGCCGCGGGCTCCGGCCGGCCGATGATCTTCCTCAACATCGGCGAGCCCGACTTCACCGCGCCGCCGATGGTGCAGGAGGCCGCCGCGCGCGCCATCCGCGACGGCGCCACGCAGTACACGCAGGCCTGCGGCCTCGATGCCCTGCGCGAGCGCATCAGCGGCTGGTATGCCACGCGCTTCGGCGTGGACGTACCGGCGCGCCGCATCGTGGTGACCGCGGGCGCCTCGGCGGCGCTGCAGCTCGCCTGCCTGGCCCTGGTGGACCAAGGCGACGAGATCCTCATGCCGGACCCGAGCTACCCCTGCAACCGGCAGTTCGTGAGTGCCGCCGAAGGCGAGGCGAAGCTGATCCCCACCACGGCGGAAGGTCGCTTCCAGCTCACGGCCGCGCAGGTGGCCGAGCATTGGGGCGCGCGCACGCGCGGCGTGCTGCTGGCCTCGCCTTCCAACCCCACCGGCACCTCCATCGCGCGCGATGAGCTGGCCCGCATCCATGCCTTCGTGCGGGCGCGCGAGGGCATCACCCTGGCCGACGAGATCTACCTCGGCCTGAGCCACGACGAGGCCTTCGGCCAGACCGCGCTGGCGCTGGGCGACGATGTGGTGAGCATCAACAGCTTCTCCAAGTACTTCCACATGACCGGCTGGCGGCTGGGCTGGCTGGTGGTGCCGGAGGCACTGGTGCCGGTGGTGGAGCGACTGGCCCAGAACCTCTTCATCTGCCCCAGCACGGTGGCGCAGCACGCGGCGCTGGCCTGCTTCGAGCCCGAGAGCATCGCCGAGTACGAGCAGCGCCGCGCGGCCTTCAAGGCGCGCCGCGACTTCTTCATCCCCGCGCTGAACCGGGTCGGCCTGCACGTGCCGGTGATGCCCGACGGCGCGTTCTATGCGTGGGCGGACTGCACCACGCTGGCCGCGAGGCTGGGCGTGCAGGGCAGCTGGGACTTCGCCTTCGCGCTGATGGAGCAGGCCCGCATCGCCATCACCCCCGGCCGTGACTTCGGCACCGCCGACACCGCGCGCTACGTGCGCTTCTCCACCGCCAGTTCCATGGACCACCTGCGCGAAGCGGTGGCACGGCTGGAGGCCCTGGCCGGATGACAGCCACCTCGGCCTTCACCTGGCCGGTGCGCGTGTACTGGGAAGACACCGACGCCGGCGGCATCGTCTTCTACGCCAACTACCTCAAGTTCTTCGAGCGCGCGCGCACCGAGTGGTTGCGCTCGCTGGGCATCGGCCAGGCCGACCTGCGCGAGCGCAGCGGCGGCATGTTCGTGGTGAGCGAGACATCGGTGCGCTATGTCGCGCCGGCGCGCCTGGACGATGAACTTTGCGTCACCGCGCGACTCCACGAGAGAGGGCGCGCCTCGCTCGTCATCGCACAGGAGGCCACGCGCGCCGGCACGGTGCTGGCACAGGGGACGATCCGCATCGGCTGGGTGGATGCGGCCAGCCTGCGCCCGGGCCGCATTCCACCTGACATCCTGCAAGTGCTCGCCCCGACATGAACCAAGACCTCTCGATCCTGCAGCTGGTGCTGGGCGCCAGCTTCGTGGTGCAGGCCGTCATGCTGCTGCTGCTGCTGGTGTCCGTCACCAGCTGGGCCGCCATCTTCCGCAAGCTGTTCTCGCTCAAGCGCGTGAACGCGCTGGACGAGGCCTTCGAGCGCGAGTTCTGGTCCGGCACCAGCCTGAACGACCTGTTCGCGGCGGCCGCGCAGAACGCACGCACGGCCGGCCCCATGGAACGCATCTTCGCCTCCGGCATGCGCGAGTACCAGAAGCTGCGGGAACGCCGCATCACGGATGCCGGCACGTTGATGGATGGCGCGCGGCGCGCCATGCGCGCGAGCTTCCAGCGCGAGCTGGATGTGATCGAGACGCACCTGTCCTTCCTGGCCTCGGTCGCCTCGGTCTCGCCCTATGTCGGCCTGTTCGGCACGGTGTGGGGCATCATGCACGCCTTCACCGGCCTGGGCGCGCTGCAGCAGGTGACGCTGGCCACCGTGGCGCCGGGCATCGCCGAAGCGCTGGTGGCCACCGCGCTGGGTCTGTTCGCGGCCATTCCCGCGGTGGTGGCCTACAACCGGTTCGCGCGCGACATCGACCGCGTGGCGATCCGCCTGGAGACCTTCATCGAGGAGTTCTCCAACATCCTGCAACGCAACCTGGGCGCGCAGAGCGCCTCGGGCCGCTGAGGGCCCTCTCGGCATGCCGCACGTTTCGCACCGCAGCAGCCGGGGCCGGCGCGCCATGAACGAGATCAACATGGTCCCGTTCATCGACGTGATGCTGGTGCTGCTGATCATCTTCATGGTGACCGCGCCACTGATCACGCCGAGCGTGATCGATCTGCCCAGCGTGGGCAAGGCCAGCCGCCAGCCCGACCAGATCATCCAGGTGGTGGTGGGCAAGGACGAAACCCTGCAGATCAAGACCGCCGACCAGACCGCGCCCGTGGCGCAGAAGGACGTGGCTGCCGCCGTGCTGAAAGCCCAGGCCGGCAAGGCGCCCGGCAGCGTGGCGGTGGTCATCAGCGCCGACCGCAGCGTGAAGTACGAGGTGGTGGTGAAGGTGATGGACACGCTGCAGCGCGCCGGCGTGCAGCGCGTGGGCCTGTCGGTGCAGCTCGCGGAACGCTGAGCCAGGGCACGCGATGCCAGACCATTTCGACCGCATCGAGTTCGCGCCGCCCGCGCCCGGCGGGCTGATCCGCGGCTGGGGCCTGGCGATCCTGGCACATGGGGCACTGGTCGCAGCCCTGGCCTGGGGCGTGCAATGGAAGCGCGAGGCCGCCGTGGCCACCGCCGAAGCCGAGCTGTGGGCGGCCCTGCCGCAGCAGGCTGCGCCGCGCGAGGTGCTCGCGCCTCCCCCGCCGCCGCCGCCCGTGGTGACGCCGAAGGTCGCGCCCGCGCCGCCCGCCGTGCCCGATCCACAGATCGCCCTGGAGCGTGAACGCAAGGCGCGGGAGGCGCGTGAAGCCGCCGAGGCCGAGCAGCGCGAGCGGGACCGCAAGCGCAAGCTGGAAGCACAGCGCAAGCAGCGCGAGGAAGAGCAGGCGAAGCTCGCCGAGGCGCGCAAGCGCGAGGCGGAGCAGAAGCGTCGTGAGCAGGAGGCGCAGGAGAAGAAGCTCGCCCAGTTGCGCGACGAGAATATGAAGCGCATCCAGGGTCTGGCCGGCGCGTCAGGCGCGGCCGACGCCCGCGGCACCGCACAGCAATCCGCCGGCCCCTCGCCCGGCTGGGCCGGCCGGGTGCAGGCCAAGGTGCGGCCCAACATCGTGTTCACCGAGGAGGCCACGGGCAATCCCCGGGCCGAGGTCGAGGTGCGACTGGCGCCGGACGGCACCATCGTCGGCAAGCGGCTGGTGCGCAGCAGCGGCGTGAAGGCCTGGGACGAGGCCGTGCTGCGCGCGCTGGACAAGACCGAGACCCTGCCGCGCGACACCGATGGTCGCGTGCCGACGCCGGTGGTGATCGAGTTCCGGCCGCGGGGGTGATGGCGGGCTGGCGGGGGAACGCTGGGGTTGCGCTGGCGCTCCACCCCAGCCTACGAACAGCCGACCACGTGGGTTCCCTGTAGGCTGGGGTGGAGCGCAGCGCAACCCCAGCGTTCCCTCAACGCTTGCACTGCGTATCCGTCAGGACGATGTCCGCCGCCGCTGGATCTCCCCTCTTCTGCCGCGCATCCGCATCCTCCTGCTGCTGAGTCGCTGCCTCGACGAACAGCTTCGCGAACGTCACCACCTGGTTGTCCAGCATCTGCGCGGCGGCCACAACACCGACAGGTGCGGGCGTCGGTGCGGGCGTCGGTGCGGGCGTCGGTGCGGGCGTCGGTGCGGGCGTCGGTGCGGGCGTTGGTGCGGGCGTTGGTGCGGGCGTTGGTGCGGGCGTTGGTGCGGGCGTTGGTGCGGGCGTTGGTGCGGGCGTTGGTGCGGGCGTTGGT
>NZ_JAYRZR010000052.1:0-27277 GCF_041916345.1 Ramlibacter sp. | reverse complement strand
CGAGACGGCGAACGCCACCGAGGAGTTCTTGACGATGTTCATCGACTCGCTGGTGAGCGGCGGGATCACGATGCGCAGCGCCATCGGCAGCAGCACGTAGCGGTACGTCTGCGCGGTGCTGAAGCCCAGGGCCATGCCGGCGTAGCGCTGGCCGCGCGGCAGCGCCTGGATGCCGGATCGCACCTGTTCGGCCACGCGGGCCGAGGTGAAGAAGCCGAGCGCCAGCACCACCAGCACCACCGAAGGCGTGTCCTTCAGCACCGGAAAGATGGCCGGCAGCACGAAGTACCACAGGAACACCTGCACCAGCAGCGGGATGTTGCGGAACAGCTCGACCCAGACGGTGGCGAGCCGCACCAGCCACGGGTTGTCCTGCAAGGTGCGCAGGGTGCCGACGACCAGGCCCGCGACCAGCGCCACGACCAGGGCGCTCAGTGCGACGGTCAGCGTCCAGCCCCAGGCCGACAGGATCCAGTTCAGGTAGGTCTGGTCGCCACCCTTGCCGAAGCAGCCGGCGATGACCTCGCCGGTGGTGGTCTCCTTGCAGAAGACCTGCCAGTCCCAAGCCATGTGCGGTTCTCCTCGTTGTTATGGCGCCCATGGTGAAGGGGCGCGAATGGAAACGCAAGACCCCTGCCGGAGCCGGGCGCCGCGCGCAGGCGCGGCGATGCCCCGGGCAGGGGTCCGGAAGACGCGCGCCTTACTTCTTGGCGTAGTCTTCCATGGGCTTGTCGTTGGGGTTCGCCCACGCGGCCTTGGTGCTGTCGGACAGGGGCAGGCCCACCTTGGTGTTCTTCGGCGGGATCGGGCTCATGAACCACTTGTCCCACATCTTGGCCATCTCGCCGCTCTTGATCAGGCTGGCGATGGTGTCGTTGCCCACCTTCTTCAGGCCGGCGTCGTCCTTGCGGACCATGATGGCGATGGGCTCGACCGAGAGCACTTCACCGACGATGCGGAAGTCGGCCGGGTTCTTGGCGTTGGCGATGTTGCCGGCCAGGATGGAGCCGTCCATCACGAAGGCGTCGGCGCGGCCGGACTCCAGCAGCAGGAAGCTGTCGGCGTGGTCCTTGCCGAACACTTCCTTGAAGTCCACGCCCTGGCCGCGCTCGTGCTTGCGCAGATGCTGCACCGAGGTGGTGCCGGTGGTGGTGGCGATGTTCTTGCCATTCAGCTGGGCGATGCTGGTGATGCCCGAGTTGGCCTTCACGGCGATGCGCACTTCCTCCACGTAGGTGGTGTTCAGGAAGGACACGTCCTTCTGGCGGGTGGCGTTGTTGGTGGTGGAGCCGCACTCGATGTCCACCGTGCCGTTCTGCACCAGCGGAATGCGGTTCTGCGAGGTGACGGGCACGTACTTCACTTCCAGCTTGCGGCCGGCGGCCTTCTCGACCTCCTGCACGATGCGCTGGCAGACTTCCACGTGGAAGCCGGCGAACTTGCCGTCGCCCAGGGTGTACGACAGCGCGCCCGAGGACTCGCGAACGCCCATGGTGATGGTGCCGGAGGCCTTGGCCTTGGCGATGGTGTCACCGGCCTGGGCCAGGGCGCCGGTGGCGGCCAGCGTGGTCACGGCGAGGGCGAGCAGTTGCTTCTTCATGCGTATCTCCTACTGAAGGGGTGGATGACAGGTCCGACAGGGATTCTAGGATCCGGGGGGTCAGGGATTGCCCTGAGGGGCACCTCAAGACAGCTTAGAGCCGACAGCCCCTGCGCGTAAGCAGGGTTTGTGCCCGGTGCCTGCCTGTCGCGGCGGCCGGGTGCCGGCCCGAAGTGGCGCGAACTGTACGGCCCCGCTCATTCGAAGGCCAATGCGGATTGCGCGCGGGGTTATGCAGATTGGTCATAGATGTGAACGCGCCGGGCGCATGCCGGCCAGGTAGGTCCACAGGGCCTGGGCGGTGCTCTTGGCGGCCTCCTTGCCGGCAGGCGGCTTCTCGCGGTAGGCCCGCACTTCCATCGTGACTTCCAGACCGGTCAGCTCCGGCGGGGCGGCGCTCACCAGGCGGCGCGCGCGCAGCTCCTTCTTCACCGCGCTCTGCGGCAGGAAGGCGACACCATGCCCCTCCAGCGCCATCACCTTCAACCCTTCGGCCATGTCGGTCTCATAGACGCGATCGAGGTGGATGGCGGTGCCGGCCTGCTTGAGGATCAGCTCCGTCACGCGGCCCAGATAGGCCCCTGGGGCATACCCGAGGTAGGGTTGTGGATGGCCGGGCCGCCCGGGCAGGAGGAACATCGGCTGGCCCTCGGCGTCGGGCTTGCAGAAGGGTGCCAGCGTCTCCTCGCCCAGGGTCACCATCTCGTAGCGGTCCGGGTCCAGCTGGAAGGGCTGGGCCGGGTGGTGATAGGCGATCAGCAGGTCGCAGCTGCCCTCCACCAGGCGCATCACGGCGTCATGCACGTTCAGCGCGATGAGGCGGCTCTTGATGGGGCCGAACTTCTCGCGCAGGCTGGACACCCACGCCGGAAAGAAGGTGAAGGCCAGCGTGTGCGGGACGGCGAACTCGATCACGTCCTGCCCGGCGGCCGCATGCCCGCGCAGCATGGCGCGCGTGGTCTGCAGGGCCTGCAGCATCTCCAGTGCCTGGGCATACAGCGTCTCGCCAGCGGGGGTGAGCCGCGTGGGATACGAGCTGCGATCCACCAGGTCCGTGCCGGCCCAGGCCTCCAGGGCCTGGATGCGGCGCGAGAACGCGGGCTGGGTCACATGGCGCAGTTGGGCGGATCGGCTGAAGCTGCGGGTTTCCGCCAGGCTGACGAAGTCTTCCAGCCACTTGGTTTCCATGCGGCGATTATTGCGGTCCGGTGACAGCGCGCATCGGTGGAAACCGGGTGATGGGCGATCCGGCGCCTCACCCGGGTGCCGGCAGCGCCTTGCGCATGGCGTACTTCACCGCGCCACCGCCCAGGCCGTCGATGGCGCTGGCCACCCGGTAGCCCAGCGACTGGTAGAACGCCGGCGCCTGGAAGCTGAAAGTGTCGAGGTACACGAGCCGGCAGCCCCTGGCGCGCGCCTCGGCCTCGAAGCGCCGCACGATGGCCGCGCCCAGCCCGCGGCGGCGGTGCGCTGGCGCCACCCAGAGCTGCTGCAGTTCCGCGCAGTCACCCCAGGTGCGACCGTTGGCGCCACCCAGCAGCCGGCCGGCGGCGTCGTGGGCATCCACGCCCAGCGGCTGCACGTCGGCCAGCGGCGCGAAGGCGTCGTTCGCGGCCCCCAGACCTTCGTCGATGGCATCGTGGGCCGGCCCGGCGGCCACGTCGCGGGCGGAGAGCACGGCCTCGAAAGCCGGCTGCCGCCCGGGGGGCGAGGGGCGCACGCCCGGTTCGCCGGGCGCCGCCAGATCCAGCGCCATCACCACCTCCCCTTCGTCGATGTCGCCAGTGGGCAGGAAGCCGTGCGCGCGGTAGAAGCCCTCCGGGCTGCGCGCGGCCGGCACGTACGAGAGGTAGAGGCGCCGGTACAGCCCGCGCTGGCGTGCATGGCGGATCACCGCCTGCAGCGCGGCGCTGCCCACGCCGCGGCCCTGCCAGCCGGCATCGATCATGAAGCGCCACAGGGTGATGCGGGGTTCGGGCGGCGGCACCGGCGCCAGCGCCTGGTCCTCCAGCATCACGAAGCCGGCGAACGCATCGCCGCAGCAGATGGCGCGATACCAGGCTTCGGGTGCGAACAGCGCCTGTGACAGCGACACGGCGTTCGGGGCCACCAGGTGCTGCTGGTCCGGCGCCACCGCCAGCCGCAGGACGGCGCGCACCGTCTCGGCCGTGATGGCCTGCAGGCGCACGGACGCGGGCGGTTGGGGCGGGGGGCTTTCCATCGCCGCGAGTGTGCCGCCGCCACGGCCGCCGCGGAAGGGGTGGCGCCGGCGCCACGAATCGCCTTGGGCGGACGCGCACAGTAGGATTCCTCCTACGTGGCCACGTCGCCACGGGCTGGCACACTGCATCCATCCCTGCCCCGCCACCGTGGAACTGAGAACCTATCTCGTCGAAGACAACCCCACCATCCGCGAGAACCTGCTGGGCACGCTCGCGGAACTGGCGGAGGTGCAGGCCCTGGGCTGGGCCGACACCGAGGCGGACGCCCGCGGCTGGCTGCGCGACCACGCGGCCGACTGGGACCTCGTCATCGTGGATGTCTTCCTGCGCCAGGGCAGCGGCCTGGGGGTGCTGGGCGCCTGCAGCGGGCGTGCAGCGCCGCAGCGGGTGGTGGTGCTGACCAACTACGCCACCGCCGACATGCGCGAGCGGTGCACCCTGCTCGGTGCCGACGTGGTGTTCGACAAGTCCAACGAGATCGACGCGCTGGTGGACTACTGCCGCTCGCTGCAGGTGGCGCCGGCTAGTCGATCAGCCGGTTCTTCAGCGCATAGTAGGTGAGATCGCTATTGGACGACAGGTTCATCTTCTCCAGCAGCCGCGTGCGGTAGGTGCTGACCGTCTTCACCGACAGCGACAGCGCCTTGGCGATCTCGCCGGCCGTCTCGCCGCGGGCGAGCTTCAGGAACACCTGGAACTCCCGCTCGGACAGCTGTTCGTGCGGCGCGCCGGCGTCGAGTCGGCCGAGCTGCTGCGCCAGCAGTTCGGCGACCGCCGGCGAGATGTAGCGGCGACCCAGCGTGACGGTGCGGATCGCCTGCACGATCTCCATCGGGTCGCATTCCTTGTTGAGATAGCCCCGCGCGCCCTGGCGGATGAGGTTCACGGCATAGTGCTCCTCCGGGTAGCCGGAGAGGATGAGCACCGCCAGATCGGGCGCCTTGGCGCGGATCATGCCGAGCGCGTCGATGCCGCTCTGCCCGGGCATGGACAGATCCATCACCAGCACGTCCATCTCGGTGTTGCGCACGAGGTCGATCGCCTCGCGGCCGCTGGCGGCCTCGCCGACGACGCGCAGGTCGACCTGCTCGCCCAGGAACTGCCGCAGCCCAGTGCGGACAATGGCATGGTCATCGACGATGCCGACTCGGATCATTCTGGCCTACCCTCACGGTCATGAAGATGCATTGCAGGCCATTTAATCACATCGACGGAGAGCCGCCATGACTGCCACACGCGCGTGGCTGCTGCCGCGCATGGCCTTCGGCCTGGCGCTGGCCGCGCTGTCGGCGCTCGCGCTGATCAGCATCAACGAGACCGGCTACAGCGCCTCGACGCGGGCCCTCGCCCGCATCGACGACCACACCCGGCACCGCAACACGCTCAACGTGCTGCTGCAGCGGGTGCTGGACGCCGAGACCGGCTCGCGCGGCTTCCTGCTGACCGGCGACGAGCGCTACCTGGAGCCCTACAACCGCGCGGTGGCCGAGATCGACGTGCTGCTCGACACACTCTCGGACGCCTGGCCGGCCGGCACGCCCGAGGCCGCGACCACCGGCCAGCTCGCGCGCGACGTGCAGCGCAAGCTGGCCGAGATGGACCTCTCGGTGCGCATGCGCAAGAGCCGCAACGACAACGCGTGGAAGTTCGTGCTGATGACGGACGTGGGCAAGGAGCACATGGACGCCATCCGCAAGCAGGCCAGCCGGCTGATCGACTCCGCCACCGCCAGCATGGCCGCCTCGCGCGACCAGGTCGCCAGCTCGCTGCTGTTCGCCCGCGTGGGGATCGCGCTGGTGGCGCTCGCCGCGCTGGTGGCCTTCCACCTCTACCTGCGCCAGAGCACGCGGCTCAAGCTCGCGGGCGAGCAGCAGCAGGCGGCGCTGCAGCAGGAGCGCGACCAGCTCGAGGCGCAGGTGCGCGAGCGCACGGCCACGCTGGCCGAACTGGCCACCCACCTGCAGCAGGTGCGCGAGCAGGAGCGCGGCCACCTGGCCCGCGAGCTGCACGACGAGCTGGGCGCGCTGCTCACCGCTGCCAAGCTGGACGTGGCGCGGCTGAAGTCGCGCGTGGGCACCCAGCCCGAGGCGGCGGAGCGCCTGGCCCACCTGACCGAGACGCTCAACAGCGGCATTGCGCTGAAGCGCCGCATCATCGAGGACCTGCGGCCCTCCTCGCTCGCCAACCTGGGGCTCACTGCCTCGCTGGAGATCCTGGCGCGCGGCTTCTCCGAACGCTCGGGCCTGGAGGTGACCACCAGCCTGGAGCCGGTGACGCTGGACGAGGACGAGCAGCTCACCCTCTACCGGCTGGTGCAGGAGTCCCTCACCAACGTGGGCAAGCATGCCCAGGCCCGGCAGGTGGAGATCAGCGTGGCGGACTTCCCGGCGCATGTGGAAGTGGAGATCCGCGACGATGGCAAGGGCTTCGATCCGCGCTTCGTGCGGCCTTCCAGCCATGGTCTGGCCGGCATGCGGCACCGCGTGCAGGCCGCCGGGGGCCGCCTGACGGTGAGCGCTGCGCCCGGCGCTGGCACACGCATCCTGGCCGCGCTGCCGAAGCGGGCCGGCGCGCGCAGCGGTGAAAGCGCTGGGGTTGCACCCCAGCCTACGAACAGCCCTGCACCCGTGGCCTCCTCGTAGGCTGGGGTGGAGCGCCAGCGCAACCCCAGCGTTCCATGCACCGCCCTACCCACCCTCCCCGCGCTCCATGTCCCGCAGGATCCGGTCCAGCCGGTCCGCGAGCTGCTCGGTGGTGAGCTTCTCGCGGAAGCGCTCCACCATCAGCGGCAGGCTGAACGGGCTGGGGTGGCGCAGCGGCGCGAACACGATGCGCCGTGCGCGCAGGCGGCGCAGCGTGACGGCCAGGCGTGCCAGGTCCAGCTCCTGCGACAGCACCTCGCGTTCGGCCTGGGTCAGCAGCAGGTTGCCCGCGTCGTACTTGCGAAACACCTCGAAGAACAGGCTGCTGGAAGCCTGCAGCTGACGTGTGCTCTTGGGCTGGCCGGGGTAGCCGGTGTTCACCAGGCCCGCCACGCGCGCGATCTCGCGGAAGCGGCGCTGGGCCAGCTCCGACGCATTCAGCGAGGCCAGCACGTCGTGCATCAGGTCGTGCGTGGTGAAGACGGCGCCCGACGTGACCAGCTCCACGTCGAACGGCTCCGCGCTCAGCAGCTCGAAGCCGTAGTCGTTGACCGACAGGCTGAAGGTATTGGGCTTGTCGCGGGCGAGCCGCCAGGCCACCAGGCTCGCCAGGCCCAGATGCACGTTGCGGCCGGCGAAGGGATACACGTAGAGGTGCTGGCCCTCGCGCGACTGGAAGGCTTCCACCAGCAGCATGCCCGGCGTGGGAATGTGCGACAGGCGCGCCTGCGTCTCCAGCATCGGCCGGGCAGCCTGCAGCTCGGGGCCGTCGAAGTCGCCTTGCGCGGCGGCCTGCAGGCGCTCCAGCACCGCATCCGCCAGCTCCGCCGACAGCGCCATCTTGCTGCCCTGCCAGCTGGGCACCACGCCCTTGCGCTTCGTGGCCTTGCGCACATAGGCAGCCATGTCGCGCAGCCGCACGAACTCCAGCAGGCGGCCGCCGAAGTAGAAGCAGTCGCCCTCGCGCAGACGCGCGATGAAGCTCTCCTCCATCGACCCCAGCGTGCCGCCGGACAGCCACTTCACCTGCACCGACGCGTCGCTCACGATGGTGCCCACGCCCAGCCGGTGACGCCGCGCGATGCCGTTGTCGCGCACGAGGTAGAGGCCTTGCTCGTCGGGCTGGATGCGGTGGTACTCCGGGTAGGCGCCCAGGCTGGTGCCGCCGCGTTCACAGAACGCCAGCGCCCAATCGAACTCCGCCCGGGTGAGGCCGCGGTAGGCCCAGGCGGAACGCACCTCCTCGTACATCGCATCGGCCTGGAAGCCGCCGCCGAGGGCGACGGTCACGAGGTGCTGCACCAGCACGTCCAGCGGCTGGTCGGGGCTGGCGCGCTTCTCCACCCGGCCGGCCAGCGCGGCATGGCGCGCCGCCGCGGCCTCGATCAGCTCCAGCGTGTTGGTGGGCACCAGCGTCAGGCGGCTGGGCCGGCCAGGCGCATGGCCGCTGCGACCCGCGCGCTGCAGCATGCGCGCCACGCCCTTGGCCGAGCCGATCTGCAGCACGCGCTCCACCGGCAGGAAGTCCACGCCCAGATCGAGCGACGAGGTCGCGACCACCGCGCGCAGCGTGCCCTGCTTCAGCCCGGCTTCCACCCAGTCGCGGGTGGCCTTGTCGAGCGAGCCATGGTGCAGCGCGATCTGGCCGGCCCACTCCGGCCGCGCCTCCAGCAGCAGCTGGTACCAGATCTCGGCCTGCGAGCGCACGTTGGTGAAGACCAGCGTGGTGCCCGAGCGCGCGATCTCCTCCACCACCGGCTGCTGCATGCCGGCGCCCAGATGGCCGGCCCAGGTGTACTTGCCCGGCACGGGCGGGATCAGCGTGTCGAGGGTGAGCGTCTTGTCGATGCGGCCGCGCACCAGCCGCGGCTCGGGCGCGGGCTGCACGCCGCACAGCACCTGCAGCGCCTCCGGCAGGTTGCCGAGCGTCGCGCTCAGGCCCCAGGTGATCAGGCCCGGCTGCCAGGTGCGCAGGCGGGCCAGTGCCAGTTGCGCCTGCACGCCGCGCTTGCTGCCGATCAGCTCATGCCACTCGTCCACCACCACGGCCGCCACGCCGCCCAGCTCGGCGCGCGCGTGCTCGCGGGTGAGCATGAGCGTGAGCGACTCCGGCGTCGTCACCAGCACCGTGGGCCAGCGCCTGTCCTGCCGGGCGCGCTCGGCCGAAGGGGTGTCGCCGGTGCGCAGGCCGAGTGTCCAGGCCGGCGCCAGGTCCTGCAGGGGCGCCGCCAGCGCCCGCGCGGTGTCCGACGCCAGCGCGCGCATGGGCGTGAGCCAGATCACGCGCAGCGGCTCCGCATGGCGCCCGGGCGGATGCTGCTGCAGCAACGCCTGCAGCACGCCGAGCCAGACGGCATAGGTCTTGCCGGCGCCGGTGGTGGCGTGCAGCAAGCCGCTGCGCCCTTCTGCAATGGCCTGCCAGGCCTCGCGCTGGAAGTCGTGCGGCGACCAGCCGCGCGCGGCGAACCAGGCTTCGGCAGCGCCCGCCATGCCCGCTCAGCCCAGGCGCTGCGCGCGACCACCGCGGCGGCGATCCGCCTTGGGCAGCTCGGCCTGGGCCACCATGCGGTCGGCCTGCTGCTGCAGCCGGCCCAGCGCGTCGTCCAGCTGGCGCACCGAGCCTTCGTCGAGCACGGAGACCAGGCCGCGGTGGATCTCCCCGACCAGCGGGAACAGCTCGTCGTAGAGCGCGCGTCCGGCGGGCGTGAGCGCCACGCGGGCCTGGCGCCGGTCGGCCTGCCCGGGCAGGCGGCGCGCCAGCTTCTTGGCCACCAGCGAGGTGATGGCGCGCGAGGTCCGGGCGCGATCGAGCTGGGCGCGCTCGGCCAGCTGCGACGAGAGCTGCTCACCATCCGCCGCCAGCAGCGCGATCACCCGCCACTCGCGCCGCGTGATGCCGAAGCGCCCCTCGCACAGGCGGATGACCATGCTGCCCGCCACCTGCAGCAACCGGTTGATGCGGTACAGCAGCAGGTCGTCGATCGCCTCCGGGCGGCCAAGGCGGGCATCAGCCATGCGGGTTTGTGCGGAGGATGGTTGATTTGATCAATCAATTGTGCGGCAACTAGAGTGGGGGCCGGGCGCGCGGCATCCGCGCCGCCCGCCTGACCCTGCGATTCACCCGAGGAGACACGATGACCCTGCGCCGCACCCTGCTGGCCGCCCTGGCACTGGGCCTGGGCAGCCTGAGCCTGAGCCCCGCGCTGGCCCAGGACAAGCCCCCGCTGAAGATCCTGGTGGGCTTCCCGCCCGGCGGCTCGGCCGACGTGCTGGCCCGCCTGATCGGCGATGCCATCAAGGACGACTTCGCGAGCGTGGTGGTGGACAACAAGCCGGGCGCCGGCGGCCGGCTGGCCCTCACGCTGACGCGACAGGCCAAGCCCGACGGGCAGACCGTCGTCATCCTGCCCAGCGGGCCGATGGTGCTGTTCCCGCACGTCTACAAGAAGCTGGAATACGAAGCGGTGAAGGACTTCACCCCTGTCTCGCAGATCGCCCGCTTCCAGTTCGGCGTGGTGGCCGGCCCGGCCTCCCCCGCGAAGAACGTGGCCGAGATGGTGGCGCGCGCCAAGGCGGACCCCAAGACGGCCACCTACGGCACGCCCGGCCAGGGCACCCTGCCGCACTTCATGGGCGTGCTGCTGGAGCAGAGCACCGGCGCCACCTTCACCCACGTGCCCTTCCAGGGCGGCGCACCGGCCAACACCGCGCTGCTGGGTGGCCACATCGGCTACAAGTTCGACGTGGTGTCGGAGACGGCGAAACTGCACCAGGACGGCAAGGTGCGCATCATCGCGGTGACCGGCACCAGCCGCGACCCGCAGGTGCCCGAGGTGCCCACGCTCAAGGAGCAGGGCGTGAACATGGAGGCCACCGCCTGGTTCGCCATGTACGGCCCGGCGGGGCTCACCGGCGAGCCGCTCGCGCGGCTCGAGCGCGCGGTGCAGCGCGCGGTGAAGTCGCCCGCGCTGGCGAAGCGGCTCACCGAGCTGGGCTACGAGCCCATCGGCTCCACCTCGGCCGAACTGGCCGCCGCGCAGCGCGCGGACCTGGCCCGCTGGGAGAAGCCGATCAAGGCCACGGGCGTGAGCCTGGATTGATCGACGTGGAGACTGCCCGCATGACATCCCGCCGTACCGCTGTTGCAGCGGCCCTGGTCGCCCTCATCGCCCTGCCGGCCGCGCCCGCGCTGGCGCAGGCCTGGCCCACCAAGCCCGTCAAGCTGCTGGTCGGGTCACCCCCCGGCGGCCCGTCGGACATCACCTCGCGCCTGATCGGTGAAGCACTCACCAAACGCACCGGCCAGCCGGTGGTGGTGGAGAACCGCCCGGGCGCCGGCAACAACCTCGCCGCCAGCGCGGCGGCCAAGGCCGAGCCCGATGGCCACACGCTGGTGCTGAGTCCAGACACGGTGCTCACGGTCAACCCGCTGGTCTACGGCACCAAGGGCTTCGACGCCCGAGCCGAGCTGGTCTCGGTCTCGGTCATCGCGTCGTTCAGCCAGATGCTGGTGTGCAACCCGTCGGTCGGCGTCAAGACGGCGGCAGAGTTGGTGGCGAAGTCGAAGACGGATCGCATCACCTATGCCTCCGGCGGGCCGGGGGTGCCGGGCCACCTGGCCACGGAGATGTTCCTGCAGGCTTCCGGCGCGAAGATGGACCATGTGCCCTACCGCGGCCCCGCCCCCGCCACGCAGGCGGTACTGGCCGGCGAGACGTCGTGCGGCTTCCTGGCCACGCCCACCGTGATTCCGCACGTGAAGGCCGGCAAGCTGGTGGCGCTAGCCGTGTCGGCTGGCACGCCCTCTCCGCTGGCACCCGAGGTACCCACGCTGGCCAAGGCCCTGAACCAGCCCGACCTGGACGTGAGCTTCCGCCTCGTGCTGCAGGTGGCGCGCGGCACCCCTGCGCCGGTGCTGGCGGCCATCGAGCGCGCGGCCGGCGACCTGATGAAGGACCCGGACATCCGCGCCCGCCTGCAGAACAGCGACCTGGTCGCGCAGGGCACGCCCACGGCGCAGACGCAGCAGATCCTGCAGGCCGAGATCCAGCGGTGGGAGCCGCTGGTCAAGCGCCTGGACCTCAAGCCGAACTGAGCCGCCGTGACCCGACCCAACCTCATCTTCATCGTCGCCGACGACCTGGGCTTCGCCGACCTCGGCTGCTACGGCGGCCGCGAGGCCGAATTCGGTGCGGTCTCGCCCGTGCTCGACGGCCTGGCCGCCAGCGGCCTGCGCTTCACCCAGGGCTACTCGAACTCGCCGGTGTGCTCGCCCACGCGCTTTGCGCTGATGACCGCGCGCTGGCAATACCGCCTGCGCGGCGCCGCCGAGGAGCCGATCAACAGCAAGAGCAAGGGCAGCACCACGCTGGGCCTGCCGCCCGAGCACCCCACCCTGCCCTCGCTGCTGCGCGCGTCCGGCTACCGCACCGCGCTCATCGGCAAGTGGCACCTGGGCTACCCGCCGGCCTTCGGCCCGCTGAAATCGGGCTACGAGGAATTCTTCGGCCCCATGTCGGGCGGCGTGGACTACTTCACCCACTGCAGCAGCAACGGCAGCCATGACCTGTACTTCGGCGAGGCCGAGAAGCACGAGGACGGCTACCTCACGGACCTGATCTCCCGCCGGGCGGTGGACTACGTGGACCGAATGGCCGAGGGCGCGAAGGCCGGTTCGCCGTTCTTCCTGAGCCTGCACTACACCGCGCCGCACTGGCCCTGGGAGACGCGCGACGACGAGGCCCTGGCCCAGGAGGTGAAGACCAACCTCTTCCACCTGCACGGCGGCAACATCCACACTTACCGCCGCATGATCCACCACATGGACGAGGGCATCGGCTGGGTGATGGACGCCCTGCGCCGGCACGGGCTGGACCGCGACACGCTGGTCGTCTTCACCAGTGACAACGGCGGCGAACGCTTCTCCGACAACTGGCCGCTGGTGGGCGGCAAGATGGATCTCACCGAAGGCGGCATCCGGGTGCCCTGGATCGCGCATTGGCCTTCCGTCATCCCCTCTGGCACGACGAGCGAGCAGCACTGCATGACCATGGACTGGTCGACGACCCTGCTGGAAGCGGCAGGCGCGGCGGCCGACCCCGCGTATCCACTCGACGGCGTCTCCCTGCTGCCGGTGCTGCGCGACCCGCAAGTGCGCTTCGCCCGCCCGCTGCACTGGCGCATGAACCACCGCGGCCAGCGGGCCCTGCGCGACGGCGACTGGAAGTACCTGCGCGTGGACGGCCACGACTACCTGTTCAACGTGCCAGCCGACGAGCGCGAGCGGGCCAACCTGGCCGGCCGCGAGCCGGACCGCCTGGTCGCCCTGCGCGAGACATGGGAAGCCTGGAACGCGACCATGCCCCCCATCCCCGACGACGCGACCGTGAGCCTGGGCTACTCGGTCAAGGACATGCCCCAGCGGTGAGCGGCGCCGGGCGCGAGGCCGCCTCGCGCATACTCGGGCGATGCCGATGAACTGGCGACGCTGGTGCCCCTTCCTGGCCTGGCCCCGGCCCGATGCCGCGCTGCTGCGCGGCGAGGGCGTGGCCGCCCTCACCGTGGCCGTGGTGATGATCCCGCAGTCGGTGGCCTATGCCGGCCTCGCCGGCATGCCGCTGGTGGCCGGGCTCTATGCCACCTTCCTGCCGATGCTGGTGGCGGTGCTGTTCGGCAGCTCCACGCGGCTCTCGGTCGGGCCCTCGGCGCTGACCAGCGTGCTGGTGGGCGCCTCGCTCGCCGGTCTGGCGGCGCCGGCCTCGGACCAGTGGGTAGCCCTGGCCGTGTGGCTGTCGCTGCTGGCCGGCGGCGTGCAGCTCGCCGTCGGCGCATCGGGCGCGGCCTGGATGCTGAACCTCGTCAGCTCCCCCGTGCTCACCGGTTTCAGCCAGGCCGCGGCCCTGCTGATCATCGCCTCGCAGCTGCCCGCCCTGCTGGGCTTGCAGGGGCCGCTCGCGTCGCTCTGGCAGGCGCCACGCTTCGATGGCCAGGCCATGGCCTACGGCCTGGTGAGCCTGACACTGTTCGAGCTGGGCAAGCGCTTCGCGCCGCGGGTGCCGGTGGTGCTGATCGTGCTGGTGGCGGCGGGCGCCTTGAGCGCGTTCACCGGCTACTCGAGCCACGGCGCGGTGGTCGGCGCGCTGCCGGCCGGCCTGCCCGCGCCGTACTGGCCCGGCATGCCCGACTGGGACCGCTTCGGCGCGCTGGTCGCCCCGGCCCTGGTGATCGCGCTCGTCAGCTCGATGGAGATGGCGTCCAGCGCCAAGATCGAGGCCCAGCGCGACGGCCGCCGGTGGGATGCCGGGCAGGACCTGGTGGGCCAGGGCCTGGCGAAGATCGTCTCGGGCTTCAGCGGCGGCTTCGCCACCAGCACCTCGTTCTCACGCTCGGCGATCACCCTGTACGCGGGCGCCCGCACCGGCTGGGCCACGGTGATTGCCGGGGTTTGCGTGCTGGTGGTGCTGCTGTTCCTCACGCCCGCGCTGTCGCACGTGCCGCATGCGGTGCTGTCGGCCGTGGTGGTCGCCGCGGTCGTCAACCTGATCAAGCCGCGCGCGCTCACGGCGCTGTGGCACGTGGATCGCGCGGAGGCCTTCACCGCCGGCATCACCGTGGCCGTGACCCTGCTGGCCGCGCCGCGCATCTACTGGGGCGTGCTCACCGGTGTGCTGGTGGCGCTGGCCCACTTCCTTTACCTGCGGCTGCACCCGCGCATCATCGAGGTCGGCCTGCACCCGGATGGCAGCCTGCGTGACCGCCACCTGTGGAAGCTGCCGCCGCTGGCGCCGCACCTGCTGGCGCTGCGCATGGATGCCGAGCTGGACTTCGCCTCCGCCAGCGACCTGGAGCGCCGCATCGCGGAGGACCTGAGCCAGCACCCCGACGCGCGCCACGTGGCGCTGTTCGCGCAGCCCGTCAACCGCATCGATGCCACCGGCGTGGAGATGTTCCAGCAGCTGCGCCGCCTGCTCGCCGAACGCGGCATCACGCTGCACCTGAGCGGCGTGAAGCTGCCCGTGGAGCGCGTGCTGGAGAAGGCGGGCGCTCTGGCGCCCTCGCCGCTGCTGCGCCTGTACCGGACCGATGCGGAGGCGCTGGCGGCGTTCGACGGGTTGGGGGATGGGGAAACGGGGCCGGCCAGCGACGCGCGCTGAGGCGGATTGGCGTATCTGCGGATGCCCGCAGCCGCTCGGCCGACCACAATCGCAGCGCCATGGACTCCCCCGCGCCCGACGACACCCTGCAGGCTCTGCAATTGGCGTTCGAGCTGTCCCCGGTCGGCATGTGCGTGACCGCGCAACGTCGGGTGACCCTCTGCAACCCGGCCTTCGGCCAGATGTTCGGCTACCAGGCGGACGAACTGCTGGGTCAACCGCTGGCGCCGCTGTATCCCTCGCATGAGGAATACGTCCATGTGGGCAATCTCGGCCTTCCCGTCTTGCGGGAGACCGGCACCTATGGCGACGAGCGCATCATGAAGCGGCGCGATGGCAACCTCTTCTGGTGCCACGTGGTGGGCCGGGCGGTGGACCGATCGGATCCCTTCGCGTGCGCCGTGTGGATGTTCGAGGACATCTCGCGGCGGCGGCCGATGGTGGGCCGCCTGACCTTGCGCGAGCGTGAGATCGCGCAGCAGATCCTCACCGGGGGCACCAGCAAGCAGATCGCCCGGCTACTGGGCATCAGCCCGCGGACGGTGGAGGCCCATCGCGCGCGGCTGATGAAGAAGCTGGGCGCGGCCAACCATGGCGAGCTGATCGCGCGGCTGGCCGGCCTGCCCTGAATCGGGCAGGCCGGGTAGACCTCTCACTCCGGCACGTTGATCGAGGTGCCGCTGAACCCGATGGACTGCGCCGCCGCGGGCGTGGCCGCAACCGGCGGCACGTTCGCCGCCGTGACGGCGGGGGCGGCACCGGGCGTGCCCCCGCGCGGGACGCCACGGACCACCTGGCTCGGCGGCAGGGCGGTGCCGGACTTCAGGTGGGCATACATCGCGTTCATGGCCTGGTTGAAGTACACGTGCAGCGGCACGTAGCGGGTGTCGAAGCCGCTTTGGGCATTGAAGGTGTCGAAGTGCTGCGCGTTGGTGACCTCCCAGTAGCGCAGCCGGGTCGAGGCTCCCTCCACCACGCGATTGAAGGCGGTGTAGGCGCGCGCGTTGTGGTTCACCGGCACCAGCGCGTCGTGGCGGCCAGCCACGATCACCGTGGGCTTGCCGCGCAGGTTGCCGCCCAGCAGCACCTCCGCCATGCCGGCCCGCACGGCGTCGCTCTGCGCCTTGCTCGGTACGCTGGTCGCCGTCAGTGGCGCACCGGTCACGGCATCGGCCCCGGTCACCAGCGCGCGCTGGCACAACGCGGCGTCCAGGGCGAAGTCGGCCAGCCCGCTCGTCGGGGAGACGG
Organism: Ramlibacter sp.; assembly: GCF_041916345.1. Lineage (GTDB taxonomy): Bacteria > Pseudomonadota > Gammaproteobacteria > Burkholderiales > Burkholderiaceae_C > Ramlibacter. Next base: position 11,412 of record NZ_JAYRZR010000052.1, on the reverse strand, counting down.
CGAACGCCCAGCTCCGCGCGCCACCCACCGAGTCGTTGTAGACCACGCTGGCCGGCGCGCCGTTGGCGGTGCCGTTGCCCACGGCGAACGACGCCGCCTTGAGCGCCGCGGTCACCGGCACCACCTCACCGGTGGCGCTGACCTGGGCCGCACTCATGCCGCACAGGTTGTCGGCCATCGAGAAGCGGCCGAAGGCGTTGGTGTACATCATGGCGATGATGGGCGCGTTGCCCAGGCCGTAGTGGGCGTTGTGCATCTGGTCGTGCTCGGGGCCCCAGCCGTAGTCACGCAGCTTGCGCAAGGCGTCTGCGGCACGCGCCGCCGTATCGGCACCGCTCACCAGGCCGCGCGCGGCCAGCGCGGTGCAGCGGTTCGTGGCACGCGGATTCATGGCCGCCAGCGACAGGTAGTTGAAGACGCTGGTCTCCGTCATCGCGGCGCCCGTCGCCAGCGCGGCGCAAGGCTGATAGAGATTGGCGACCGTGAACAGGTCCAGCAGCGGCAGCCCGTGCCGGGATACGGCCACGCCGCCTTGCTGCACGCCGTAGCCGGTGGTGGTGCGCGGCTGTGCGCTCGGCTCGCCCGCGACAACGCCATCGATCAGGCCCTCGGCGTCCTGCTCGCCGGCCTGCAGCACCGCCGCGCCGCCGTTGGAGACCGAACCGGCGATCACCATCGTGTTGCCTGCGTCGAAGCGCACCTCGCGCGCCGGGCCGGCACCGATCACCGGCGCCAGTTCCTGGTTCAGCGCGTAGAGCGCGTAACGGGTGGCCGCCAGGGTGTCGGACCCCCAGTCCTTCTCGGGGTTCTGCTGCGAGTGCACGTGCTTGAGGCCCAGGCGGTTGGGAAAGGCGGCATTGAAGGCCGCGCGCGCCGTGTCGCTCAGCGCGGCCGCGAAGTGCGACAGCGCCCCGGCCGCCGTGCGCGTGGCGCGCGTGCCGTCGATGCGGTTCACGCTGTCGTCGGCCGGGTCGTACAGGCCCATGCCCTTGCCAGAGTCAGTCAGGGCGACGGCGCAACCGCGCTTCAGGCCCCACTCGCTGCTGCTGCCGATCGCACCGTAGACACCGCGTGAGCCGGAGGACGGCCCCACCACGATGCAGGGGTTGGCGGGATCGAAGCGGGTCGGGATCTGCACCGCGATGGTCACGTTGCGGCGGCCGCTGCCGTCATCCAGGCGGGCCAGGTATTCCACGCCAGGGATCAGGCCTTCACCCAGCGTGTTGCCGCCGGCCAGGTCGATGTTCGGTCCGTACAGCGTGCCGTAGCCGCCACCGGCGGTGGGGTCGAGGATGGCGCGGTAGTTCGCGTGCAGGGCATTGCGCCGCAACTCCAGCGCGGTGGGATTGGCCGGGTCGGCATACGCTGGCGCGGCCGTGGCGCCGAGCCCGGTCTTGCCCAGGCCGCCCGTCAGCAGGTCCTGCGTGGCCGCTGTCGTGCCGCTGCCGGGGGTGGTGGCCGTGTACGCCACGCGCGAGACTTCCGTGATCTCCGAGGGCAGCGTGTTCACTGCCGTGTCGCCTCCGCCACCGCAGCCCGCGAGCCCCATGACGGTCGCGAGGGCTGCGCCGCCTTGCCATCTTCCTCCGGCCATGCCTGTCTCCTTTGGTTCCAGCTGATCGAGGGCGCCAGCGTAGGCAGCTCGGCCGCATCGCGCTACGGCGTACTGTTACGCTGGGACGGGACCTGAGGTGTTTCTACGCTATGGCCGGTGCTGGCGGCGCACGCTACGCTGCCGGGCTTTTGCGCACTCGGCGCCAAGGACAGTGGCCTTCCGATGCCTTCCGCCGCGCGCCAACCGGACACCTCGATGAATCTCGCCCAGACGCTGCTACGGGTGGCCCGCGCCCGCCCCGAGTCACTGGCCCTGCTGGAAGGGGACCGCCCGCTGCACACCTACGGCGGCCTGGCCGACCGGGTGGCGCGTCTGGCTGGCGCGCTGCGCCGCCACGGCCTGCAGCCGGGCGACCACGTGCTCGTGTTCATGCGCAATCACCCCGCCTACCTGGAGATCCTGTACGGCGCCTGGTGGGCCGGCCTGGCGGTGGTGCCCGTGAACGCCAAGCTGCACCTGCGCGAAGCCCAGTGGATCGCCGAGCATGCCCGGGCGCGCGCCGCCTTCATCACCGCCGACGTCGGTGCGGGCCTCGTGGTACCGGGCCCCTGCATCGACGTGGAGACGCCCGCGTACGCCGCGCTGCTGCAGGGCGACCCGGCCGAAGTGGCCACGCGGGCACCTGACGACACCGCCTGGCTGTTCTACACAAGTGGCACCACCGGCCGGCCCAAGGGCGTGCAGCTCACGCACCGCAACCTGCTGACCATGGCGCTCACCTATTTCGCCGATGTGGACGCCATCGACCCGCGTGACGCCATCGTCTACCCGGCCCCCATGTCGCACGGTGCCGGCCTGTATGCGCTGCCCCACGTGGTGGCGGGCGCGCGCCACGTGGTGCCGGCTTCCGGCGGCTTCGACGCCGCCGAGCTGTTCGGCCTGGCGCGCTCGGTGGGGCGCCTGTCGATGTTCGCCGCGCCCACCATCGTCAAGCGCCTGGTGGACCACGCCGAGGCCAAGGGCCTGGATGGCGAAGGCTTCAAGACCATCGTCTACGGCGGGGCACCCATGTACCTGGAGGACATCCGCCGCGCGCTGCGCGTGATGGGCCCGCGCTTCGTGCAGATCTACGGCCAGGGCGAGAGCCCGATGGTGATCACCTCGCTGGATCGCCGCCACGTGACCGACACCGGGCATCCGCGATACATGGAGCGGCTCGCGTCGGTGGGCGTGGCGCAGACGCCGGTGGAAGTGCGCATCGCCGACGCATCGGGCCAGCCGCTGCCGCTGGGCGAAGTCGGCGAGGTGCTGGTGCGCGGCGACACGGTGATGAAGGGCTACTGGCGCAACCCCGAGGCGACGGCCGCGGCGCTGCGTGACGGGTGGCTCTTCACCGGTGACATGGGCAGCCTCGACGCCGACGGCTTCCTCACGCTCAAGGACCGCAGCAAGGACCTGATCATCAGCGGCGGCTCCAACATCTACCCGCGCGAGGTGGAAGAGGTGCTGCTGCAGGCCGAGGGCGTGGCCGAGGTGGCGGTGGTGGGCGCGCCCGATCCCGAGTGGGGCGAGGTCGTGGTGGCGTTCGTGGTGCCAAGGCCCGGCGCGACCGTGACGCAGGAGGCGCTGGACGCGACATGCCTGGCGCAGATCGCGCGCTTCAAGCGGCCCAAGCGGTATGAGATCGTGGACACGCTGCCCAAGAATCACTATGGCAAGGTGCTGAAGACCGCTTTGCGCGAGCGGATCACTGCGCCGCATTGAGGAGACCGACATGACGACACCCCGTTTCCTGGAGGGCCGGCGCGCGCTCGTCACCGGCTCGGTGCAGGGCATCGGCCTGGCGATCGCGACGGCGCTGGCCCGCGAAGGCGCGGCCATCGTGCTGCATGGCCTGGGCACGCCCGACGCGCAGGCCGCCGCGCGAACGGCCGTGGAAGCCGCCGGCGCACCGGCCGTGCAGGTGTGCGCGCACGACCTGCGCGATGCCGCACAGGCCGAGGCGCTGGTGCATGCCGCGCTCGCCGAAGGGCCGGTGGACATCCTGGTGAACAACGCCGGCATCCAGCACACGGCCAGCCTGGCCGACATGCCGCGCCAGCGCTGGGACGACATCCTGGCCATCAACCTCTCGGCCGCCTTCGACACCATGCGAGTGGCCTTGCCGCGCATGGCGGCCGGTGGGTACGGCCGTGTCGTCAACATCGCCTCGGTCCACGGCCTGGTGGCATCGGTGAACAAGGCACCCTACGTGGCCGCGAAGTTCGGGTTGGTGGGCCTGTCGCGTGTGGCCGCGCTGGAGTACGCCAGCGCCGGCTCACGCGAGAGTGGCGGCGTCACCGTCAACTGCGTCTGCCCCGGCTGGACCGAGACGGCGATCATCCAGCCGCAGATCGATGCACGCGCAGCGGCGCTCGGCGTGGACCGAGCGTTCGCCACACGCGACCTGCTGCGCGAGAAGCAGCCGAGCCTGCGCACCTCGCTGCCAGACGAGATCGCGCGCGTCGTGGTGTGGCTGTGCGAGCCAGCGGCGCACAACCTCACCGGTGCGGCGATCCCGGTGGATGGCGGGTGGACGGCGCAGTAGGCAGCGTCATCAGCTCGACCGTTGGCCTGGCTTACGTAGTTCTCACTAGGGACAAACCGCGTCACGTGGCGGCACGCGTGCGGCGCACAGTGCGACCTCGGCATCGAAGGAGACAAGCATGGACATCGTTGGGAACCTGCGCGCGGCCCTGGCCGCAGCGCTGATGGCGGCCGCCTGCACCGCCGGGGCGCAGATCACAGTGGCACAGGTGGCGCCGCTGTCGGGGGTGCTGGCCTCCACCGGCAAGCAGATGGTGCTGGGCGGCCAGATCGTCTTCAAGGCGGTCAATGACACAGGCGGCATCAACGGCCAGAAGATCCAGCATCTCGTGCTGGACGACGGCTACAAGGTCGACGAGACCGTGCGCCTCACGCGCGAAGTGCTGGCGCGCCCCGACGTGGTGGCGCTGTTCGGATTTGCCGGCACGGCCAACATCGGCAAGCTGCTGGCCGACAAGGTGCTCGACGAGGGCGGCGCCGCGCTGGTGGCACCCTACACCGGCGGCGAGCCGCTGCGCGGCGCAGACAACCGCATGATCTTCCACATCCGGGCCGGCTATGCCGACGAGGCAGAGCACATGGTGCAGCACCTCACCACGCTGGGCATCCAGCGCATCGCGGTGATGTACCAGGACGACGGATTTGGCCAGGCCGGCCTGGCGGGTGTGGAAGCCGCAGTGGCACGTCGCCAGATGAAGCTGGTGGCGAAGGCGGGCTACGAACGCAACACCGACAAGGTGGAAGACGCGGTGAAGGCGATCAAGGCGTCGGATCCGCAAGCGGTGATCATGGTCTCGGTCAACCGGCCCACGGCGGCCTTCGCCCGGCAGTACCGCGAGTCGGGCGGCGGCGCCATGCTGCTCAACATCTCGGTGGTGGACCCCGCCGAGATCGTGAAGCTGGCGGGGCTGAAGAACGCGCACGGCCTGGGCATCAGCCAGGTCGTGCCCTATCCGTTCATGGCCAACATCCCCATCATCCGCGAGTACCACGAGTTGATGCGCAAATACGCGCCCGATGAAACGATCTCGTACACGAGCTTCGAGGAGTTCCTGGGCGCCAAGGTGCTGGTGGAGGCGCTTCGCCGGGCCGGCCCCAAGCCCACCCGTGCGAAGGTCGTCGCGGCCCTGGAGGGGCTGCAGGACTTCCAGCTGGGCGGCTGGACGGTCTCGTTCGGGCCGCGCAACCGCATCGGATCGCGCTACGTGGAAGTCACCGTGATCGGGTCGACGGGCAAGTTGCTCAAGTAGACCGCTGGACGTCGACTTCCGCTCACGCCGTGACGATCCACCCTTCCAGTGGGTCCACGTCCGCCGGCAACCCATACCGCGGCGCCCCCTGCCCTGCCGCCCAGGCGGCCTGCACAAGGCACAGCACCGCATCCAGCGTGTCCCCGCTCGCATCGTCCGCCAGCGCGTCGCGCTGGGCATGGGTGAGCTTCAGCCGCAGCGCGAGGCGCGTGCGTCCCTGCTCCAGCGCGGTGAGGAGGTCCTTGCGGGCGATCAGCCGTTCGGGCGTGTGCTTCGCGCGGTCATCGCTCTTGTAGCTGCGATGGCCGATCAGCTCGCGCGCCAGCAGGCCCGGATAGGCCTCCAGCGCCACGCGATGCGGGTCCCCTTCATGCAGCGCCGGCAGATGCACGCCCGCCTTCAGCAGCAGAGGCACCGCCGCGTGCAGCATGTAGGCCACCGGCGGGTTCACCCACTTCATCGACGGGCTGGACCCTGCGGGCCGGTCACAGGCACGATGCGCGAACTTGCCGCCCGTCGGCCGCGCCGCGCAGAAGGCAGCAAAGGTGTCTCGGATCTCCGCGCGGCTCAGCGCCGCGTAGTGCCGCATGCACCCCAGCCAGTCCGTCGGCCACCCGAGATGCTCGACCAGCTCCCGCGGCAACCCGAACGGCACGTCGAACCCGCCCACCCACGGCCGCAGCTCCCCGAGCCACGCCCCGAATGCCTCCAGCGTCGCCAGCTTCTCCACCCGCTCGAGCACCACCCGCGCGCCATCACAGCGCCCCAGCGCCAGCACGATGGGCTTGCGCGCCGACGGCGCCGACGAAAAGTCACAGCCAACTAAGGGAGTCGTCATGGGAAGAGAGAGTACGAACAGGCCCCATCACGGCCGCTCGGCAGCTCGTGCCCCCACCCCGCTAGCGGCCCCGCCCGCACGGAGCAACGCGCAGGGCGGGCACCCCTGTGAGGAGGATCCGGCTCCGCCGGTCCTCCTCACACCGATCAAGCCACAGGCAAATCGCGCAGCGATTTACCTGTGATCAACCCCCCCCGCAAATCGCCGCCGTCGCCATCAGGCCCTCCAGCAGGGCCAGCGACACCTTGCCGGAGACGGCATACGGGTCCAGCTCGGGCTTCTCGGAGTACTTGAGCAGCAGGGACTGGTTCAGCTTGGAGAGGTTGACCTGCCCCATGGTCCAGCCGCCGAACCGGCGCTCGAAGATTTCCTCGAAGTGCAGCAAGGCGACATCCTTGTGGCGAGGGTCCTTCTGGATGTGGCCGAACAGCTCGCTCACCTGCATGCGGCCGCCTTCGATGGCCTGCAGGAACACGCCGCCGCCGTAGCAGAGGATGCCGGTGATGCCGCTCACCGGGTTGTGCTGCCGGGACTGGGCGAGGATGGCCTCGATCACCGTTTCGCTCGGGTCCACGGCCCGGCTGCAATAGAGTAGGCGTACCAGCATGGCGATCAGCTCCGGTCGGTGCGGCGCGGAATCAGCGCCAGGAATTCGCGGCGCAGGGCGGCGTCCTTCAGGAACACGCCGCGCATGACCGAGTTGATCATGCGGCTGTCCATGTCCTTCACGCCGCGCCAGGCCATGCAGTAGTGGCTGGCCTCCATCACGATGGCCAGGCCGTCGGGCTGGGTCTTTTCCATGATGAGGTCGGCCAGCTGGATCACCGCCTCTTCCTGGATCTGCGGGCGGCCCATCACCCACTCGGCCAGGCGCGCGTACTTCGACAGGCCGATCACGTTGGTGTGCTCGTTGGGCATGACGCCGATCCACACCTTGCCGATGACGGGGCAGAAGTGGTGGCTGCAGGCCGAGCGCACGGTGATCGGGCCGACGATCATCAGCTCGTTCAGGTGTTCGGCGTTCGGGAACTCGGTAATCGTCGGCGGCTTGACGTAGCGGCCGCGGAACACCTCGTTCACGTACATCTTGGCCACGCGGCGCGCGGTGTCGCCGGTGTTGTGGTCGCTCACAGTGTCGATGACCAGGCTGTCGAGCACGCCCTGCATCTTGACCTCCACCTCGTCGAGCAGCTTCTCCAGCTCGCCGGGCTCCACGAAATCAGCGATGTTGTCGTTGGCGTGGAAGCGCTTGCGCGCGGCCAGGATGCGCTGTCGGATCTTCACCGAGACGGGCACGCCTTCGTCGGGCGCGGCCGGGGTGAGCGGGGCGTCGGGATCGGTTTTCATAAGCATTGGAATCATGCTAACACCGGGCGGACCGGCACGGCGGCGCCGGGGCTTTCAGCGGGGCTTGTCGCCGTAGATGCGGCGCAGGGCCTCGGCGTCGCTCATGTGCGGGCTGCGCGCCGCCTCGGCGCCGGCGGGCGGCTGGAATTCGATGCCGAACAGCTGCTGCATCGACAGGTTGCAGTTCAGGTAGTCGGATTCCGAGGGCTGCGGACTGCGGCGTGCGCCTTCGTCCCGCAGGTAGCTCATCACGGAGGTGCGGTCCGCGTGGTTGTGCGGCAGGCCCAGCACATGGCCCATCTCGTGGATCAGCACCGAGAGCATCTGGTTTTCATGGAAGCGCGGCTTGAGCGCGATGCCGTGATACAGGCTGCCGGTGCCGGCGATGCCGCTGCGCGCATCCGCCGGGTGCGCCATGCGCATGTACTCGGGCGCCCAGCGGATGGGCACGGCATCGGGCGTGCCCGGCATGCGAGCCGGCGCCCGGCCGCCATAGGCGATGCGCACCTTGCAGCCCTGCGCCCAGGCCGTGGCGGCGGTGCGGATGAACGACTCCATCGTGGCGGTGGAGAACCCCACGGGCTCGTCGCGCGGGTCGTAGAAGAAGACCAGGTAGGCTTCGCGTGGCGCCTTGTAGCCAGGCATTGCGCGGCGCGCCGCCGCCGAAGCCGGCGGCGCGGCTGGCGTGACGTGCAGCTTCACGCTCTGCTGGCGCACGGCCTCGGGGCAGTCGCCCTGCTGGTAGCTCACGCGACCGGCGGCATCGACACAGCGATTGACCGCTTGTTGGGCCTGCGCCACCGGCAGGTGCAGACCGACGGCGCAGGCCGCCATGGCAGCCAGGGTCAGCCCCCATCTTGCATCTGCCATCACACGCCACCTCCCAGCAGAGCCTGCAGATCCCCCAGTGTATTGGCCTCGGCCATCGGCTTGTCGTGCCGGATGCGCAGCATGCGCGGAAAGCGCACCGCGATGCCGCTCTTGTGGCGGCTGCTCGCCTGGATGCCCTCGAAGCCCAGCTCGAACACCAGGCTGGGCCGCACGCTGCGCACCGGACCGAACTTCTCCACCGTGGACTTGCGGATCACCGCGTCGACGGCGCGGAACTCGGCGTCGGTGAGGCCGGAGTAGGCCTTGGCGAAGGCAACGAGCTGCAGGCCGCCGGGCGAGGGCGGCTCACGCGCGGCGATGGCATCCAGCACGGCCTGCACCTCGGCTGCGTCCGCAGGCGGGCGGTTCCAGACGGCGAAGGTGTAGTCGGTGTAGACCGATGCGCGCCGGCCGTGCCCCGCCTGGGCATAGACCAGCACGCAGTCGATGGACATGGGCTCGATCTTCCACTTCCACCACAAGCCCTCGGCCTTGGTGCGGCCGACGCCATAGGCGGCATCCCGGCGCTTGAGCATCAGGCCTTCCATGCCCCGCTCCCGCGAGGACGCGCGCACGCGGGCCAGGTCCGGCCAGCCTTCGGCCGACACCAAGGGCGAGAGCGGCAGGGCCGTACCGGCCACGAGCGCCTCCAGTCGCTGGCGACGCTCGTGCTGCGGCCGGCCTCGCAGATCCACGCCCGCCTCCTCCAGCAAGTCGTAGGCGAGAAAGGTCACGGGCGCATCGGCCAGCACCTTGCGGGTGAGCGTCTTGCGCGCGATGCGCTGCTGCAGCAGCGCGAAAGGCGCGGGCGCGTCGTCCTTCCAGGCCAGGATCTCGCCGTCCAGCACCGTGCCGTCAGGTACCGACTGCGCCAACGCCACCACCTCGGGGAAGCGATCCGTCACCAGCTCCTCGCCGCGCGACCAGATCCAGCATTGCCCCTGCCGCCGCACCACCTGGGCGCGGATACCGTCGTACTTCCACTCCACCTGCCAGTCGGCCAGCGGCCCCAGGCGCGCCGCGAACAGCTCAGGCGCGATGTCCAGCGGATGCGCCAGGAAGAAGGGATAGGGCTGGCCGGCATCGGCGCCATCGGGCCGGGCCTCGTCCACCGGCGCGATCAGGGCCTGGTAGCGCTCCGCCGTCGGTGCGCTCTTCGCATCGGTGTACCCCATCATGCGCTGCGCCACCCGCTTGGCATCGATGCCGGCCTGGCGGGCCAATGCGCGCTGTACCAGCAGCTTGCTCACGCCCACGCGGAAGCCACCGCCCACCAGCTTGACCAGGAGGAAGCGGCCCTGCGCATCGAGCTCACGCCAGTAGCCCCGCAGTGCGCGGGCCACGGCATCCTCCTCCTGGCCGCGCAGGGGCAGCAGGCGCTCATGCATCCATTGCGCCAGGCCCATGTCGCCGCCGGCCTCGCCATCGGGCAGCACCAGCGCGATGGTCTCCGCCAGGTCGCCGACCGCCTGGTAGCACTCGTCGAACAGCCAGGACGCCAGCCCCGCGGCCGCAGCGGCCTCGCGCGCCATCACGGCTGTCTTCACCACCTGGCGAGGCTTCCCGCCGGCGAGGAAGTACACCGCCCAGGCGGCATCGTCGGGCGGCGCCTCGGCAAAGTAGCGCACCAGCGCATCCACCTTCGCCTGTGTGGCGGTGGTGGCGTCGAGTTCGCTTAAGAGGCGGGCGAAGCGCTTCATGCGGAAGGCTCTGCGGCAGCCGGCGCATCCAGCGCATCGTCGCCGTACTCCGTTTGGAACGCGCCGGCCTGCAAGCCCCGCTCCTGCAGCACGCGCACCATGACCGGCACGCTGCCATGCGTGACGATGACGCGGCTCGCGCCCGTGGCGTCGATGGCTGCGTGCAGGCCCGGCCAGTCCGCGTGGTCCGAGACGACGAAACCGCGGTCCCAGCCGCCGCGGCGGCGCTGGCCGCGCACCTGCATCCAGCCGCTGGCGAAGGCGGTGGCGCAGTCGCCGAAGCGGCGCAGCCACGGGCTGGCTGCAGCGCTGGGCGGGCACAGCACCAGGCAGCGGCCGATGGCCGCCTTGTCCGTCAAGCTCGGCGCGGCCAGTGTGTCCGGCAGGTGCACACCGGCGGCGCGATACGCCGCATTGAGCGGCTCCACCGCGCCATGCACGACGATGGGTCCGATGGTGGCGTCCAGCCCGGCCAGCAGACGCTGCGCCTTGCCGAAGCTGTAGCAGGCGATCACGCTGGCGCGGCCGGCCTGTGCGTTGGCCGCCCACCAGGCGTTGATCTCGGCATCCAGCTCGGCGTCCGGGCGCCAGCGGTAGATGGGCAGGCCGAAAGTCGACTCGGTGATGAACACGTCGCAGCGCACCGGCTCGAAAGGTGCGCAGGTGCGGTCCGCCGCGACCTTGTAGTCGCCGCTGGCCACCCACACGCGGCCCTCATGCTCCAGCCGCACCTGGGCCGATCCCAGCACGTGGCCGGCCGGATGCAGCGACACGGTCACGCCGTGGTGCACGATGCGCTCGCCGTAGGCCAACGCCTGCAGCCGGATCGCGCCGAGCCGCGCGCGCAGCATGCCCTCGCCCGCCGCCGCGGCGAGGTAGTGGCCATGGCCGGGCCGTGCGTGATCGGCATGCGCGTGCGTGATCACGGCGCGGTCCACCGGCCGCCAGGGATCGATGTAGAAATCACCGGGCGGGCAATACAGGCCCTCGGGGCGCTGCACCACCAGATCGGTCACAGGTACTTCTTCCCCTGCACCGCGAGCGCGATGCGCATCACGATGAGCGCCAGCCGCTCCTTCACGCGCTGCAGCCACGGGCGCCGCGCGAAGCCGGCACGATCCATCTCGCGCCCCTGATGCTCCATGGCGTGCACCAGGCGCTCACGCAGCGTGAGCGCGAACCGGTGGTCGTCCACCACCACGTTGGCCTCACGCGCCAGCAGCAGGCTGAGCGGGTCGAGGTTGGAGGAGCCGACGGTGGCCCAGT
>NZ_JAYRZR010000051.1:0-28161 GCF_041916345.1 Ramlibacter sp. | reverse complement strand
CGCCGCCGGCTTGCCGCAGACGCGGTGCAGGATGTCCCCGCTGCGGTCGGCCTGCGGATCAGGCACCGGGACGCCACGCCGCGCCAGGTGCTTCATCAGGTGCAGGTAGAAGGGCAACTGCTCGAAGCCCAGGCGCTCGAACAGGGTGAGCACGTACTCGTGCGCCTCGCCCTCGCGCTCGCAGGTGGCGAAGTAGTTGGTGTTCTCGATGCCGCCCTGGATGCCCCGCAGCTCGCGCAGCTCACCCAGGCCCAGCGAGCGCATCAGCGCGCGCGCCTCGTCGTCGGAGACTTCGGTGAAGACGGCCATGTCAGGTGGGGAAGAGGGGGCGAGCGCGGTTCACGGGGCGAGATTGTCGCTCATGCCACTCCTACCACCCGCGCCCATGCACAATCCCCGCCATGAGCGAGAACGCCCCCGCACCGACCCCCGACGAAGCCCGCACCCTGCTGCTGGTCGACGGCTCCAGCTACCTGTACCGAGCGTTCCACGCCATGCCGGATCTGCGGGCGGTGCCGGGCGACCCCACCAGCCCGGCCACCGGCGCCATCCGCGGCATGATCAACATGCTGCAGAAGCTGCGCAAGGACGTGCGGGCCGACTACGCGGCCTGTGTGTTCGATGCGCCGGGCAAGACCTTCCGCGACGACCTGTACCCCGACTACAAGGCCACGCGCTCGCCGATGCCCGATGACCTGCGCGCGCAGATCGAGCCGATCCACGAAGTGGTGCGTCTGCTGGGCTGGAAGGTGCTGCATGTGCCCGGCGTGGAGGCTGACGATGTGATCGGCACGCTGGCCCGCGTGGCCGAGCGGCAGGGGGTGCGCACCGTCATCTCCAGCGGCGACAAGGATCTGTCGCAGCTCGTCAGCGATCACATCGTCGTGATCGACACCATGAACGACCGCCGGCGCGATGCCGCTGGCGTGGAGGCGGAGTTCGGCGTGCCGCCGCGCCTGATGGTGGACTACCAGACGCTGGTGGGCGACGCGGTGGACAACGTGCCCGGCGTCGACAAGGTCGGCCCCAAGACGGCGGTGAAGCTGCTCACCGAGTACGGCTCGCTCGACAACCTGGTGGCCCGCGCCGCCGAGGTGAAAGGCGCCGTGGGCGAGAACCTGCGCCGCGCGCTGGACTGGCTGCCCAAGGGCCGCGAGCTGCTGACCATCAAGACCGATTGCGATCTGGCCGGCCACCTGGACAGCCTGCCCGCGCTGGACGGCATCGCCATCGGCGGGCAGGACACCGAGGCGCTGAAGGCCTTCTACGAGAAGTACGGCTTCCGCGGCCTGGCCAAGCAGCTCGAAGCGCATGACACGCCGCCCGAGCGCATCGCCGCCACGCCCGGCGGCACCGGTGAACTGTTCGACGATGCCCCCGTGCCCGGCCGCTCCCGCGCGACCAACCTGCAGTACGACACCGTCTTCACCTGGGAGCAGTTCGACGCGTGGCTGGCTCGCATCCAGGCCGCGTCGCTGGTGGCGCTGGACACCGAGACCGACTCGCTGGACGAGATGGTGGCCCGCATCGTCGGCCTGTCCTTCAGCACCGAGCCCGGCGTGGCCTGCTACATCCCGCTGGCCCACACCTACCAGGGCGCGCCGGACCAGTTGCCGCTGGAAGAGGTGCTGGCCCGCCTGAAGCCCTGGCTGGAAGACGGCACCCGGCACAAGCTGGGCCAGCACGTGAAGTACGACCGCCACGTGTTCGCCAACCACGGCATCGAGGTGCAGGGCTACGTGCACGACACGATGCTGCAGAGCTACGTGCTGGAAGTGCACAAGCCGCATGGCCTGGCGAGCCTGGCCGAACGCCACCTGGGCCGCAGCGGCATCGACTACGAGCAGGTGGCGGGCAAGGGCGCGCACCAGATCAAGTTCAACCAGGTGCCGGTGGACAAGGCCGCGGAATACTCCTGCGAGGACTCCGACCAGACCATCGACGTGCACCACGCGCTGTGGCCCAAGCTGGAGGCCGATGCGAAGCTGCGCTTCATCTACGAACTGGAGATCGCCACGAGTGAGACGCTGTACCGCGTGGAGCGCAACGGCGTGCTGATCGACGCGCAGGCGCTGGCGAAGCAGAGCAACGAGCTGGGCCAGCGCATCATGGCGCTGGAGCGCGAGGCGCACGATCTCGCGGGCCAGCCCTTCAACCTGGGCAGCCCCAAGCAGATCGGCGAGGTGCTGTTCGGCAAGCTGGGCCTGCCGGTGAAGAAGAAGACGGCCAGCGGCGCCCCTAGCACCGACGAGGAAGTGCTGGAGCAGCTGGCGGAAGACTACCCCTTGCCCGCCAAGCTGCTGGCGCACCGCAGCCTGTCGAAGCTCAAGGGCACCTACACCGACAAGCTGGCGCAGATGGCCAACCCGCGCACGGGCCGCGTGCACACCCACTACGCGCAGGCGGTGGCGGTGACCGGGCGCCTCTCCAGCAACGACCCCAACCTGCAGAACATCCCCATCCGCACGGCCGAGGGCCGGCGCGTGCGCGAGGCCTTCATCGCGCCGGCGGGCCACCGCATCGCCAGCGCGGACTACAGCCAGATCGAGCTGCGCATCATGGCGCACATCAGCGAAGACGAAGCCCTGGTGCGCGCCTTCCGCGAGAACATGGATGTGCACCGCGCCACCGCGGCGGAGGTGTTCGGCGTGCCGCCCGACCAGGTGACGAGCGAGCAGCGGCGCTACGCCAAGGTCATCAACTTCGGCCTCATCTACGGCATGAGCAGCTTTGGCCTGGCGCGCAACCTGGGCATCGAGAACAGCGCCGCCAAGGCCTACATCGACCGCTACTTCCAGCGCTACCCGGGCGTGAAGACCTACATGGACGAGACGCGCCTGTCGGCCAAGAGCAAGGGCTATGTGGAGACGGTATTCGGACGTCGCCTCTACCTGCCCGAGATCAACTCACCCAACGGCCCGCGGCGTGGCGGCGCCGAGCGTCAGGCGATCAACGCGCCCATGCAGGGCACCGCGGCCGACCTGATCAAGCTGAGCATGAACGAGGTGCAGCGCGTGCTGGAGCGCGAAGGTCGCCGCACGAAGATGATCATGCAGGTGCACGACGAACTGGTTTTCGAGGTGCCCGAGGACGAGGTGGACTGGGTGCGCGTCGAGGTGCCGCGCGTGATGGCCAGCGTGGCGGAACTGCGCGTGCCGCTGCTGGCCGAGATCGGCGTGGGGATGAACTGGGAAGAGGCGCACTGAGGGCTGTTCACTCCCTCCCCCTCCGGGGGAGGGCCGGGGTGGGGGCGCCCCCCGCTCCCTACCGCTTCGTCTCCGCGACCCTGCGCCCGTAATGAGCCGCCTTCTCCGAATCCCCCAGCGCGCGATAGAGCAGCTCCAGCTCCTCATACACATGCGGATCGGGCTGCCCTGCATCGTCCCAGGCCTTCTCCAGCTGCAACTGCATGGCCAACGCTTCCTGCAGCCGCCCCTGCGCGCGGAAGGTCCACGCGATCATCCAGTCGGCGATGCGCACGGCCCGTGTCCGCCCGGCGCGCTCATGCGCGGCGCGTGACAGCCGGAACTGCCGCAGCGCGTCCTCATACCGGCCGGCCAGGTGATAGGCATAGCCGGTGTTGTTGCGCAGCGAGCCCTCCCACTTCTTGGCCTCCGGCTGGTCGGATTGCTCCATGAGGGCAATCGCCCGCTCGTTCCACGCGAGCTGCTTCGCCGGCTCGCTGTCGACCACCGCCATCATGTGCAGCGCGTCGATGGCCAGCGCATCCAGGCGCGCCTGCTGCGCGATCTCGAAGGCGCGCAGGTAGTGGCCGCGCGCCGTCTCCACCGCCGCGGGCGTGAGGGCGGACTTCGGGTGCGTGGCGGACGCATAGACGCGCCCCATCTCCAGCTGCCAGCGCGTGCGCGCCTCGGCCGAGCCGCTGGCCTGGCGCGTCGCCATCTCGGCCAGCACCGCGCCCGCACGCGCGAAATCCTTGCGCAGGCCGTGCGTGCGCGCAATCTGCGTCTGCAGGATGAGCTGCTTGTCCGGCGTGGCGGACAGCATCGCCTCACGGAAGCGCTGCTCGCTGACGGCGGGGGAGCGGAAGTCCCAGAGGGCGTCGAGGTCGATGGCCATGGCGTTGCCCATGGACAGCGCGGCAGCAGCCACGGCTGCGCCGATACGGCGGATTCCCTTCATTCGCCGGGCTGCGCGGATTTTCGACTGGCCAGCTCCGCCTCCAGCGCGGACTGCCAGGCCTTGCGCCGTTCTTCGAAGCCCTTGCGGCTGGCAAAGGGCAGGGCGCGGAACTGCGCCAGCACCGATGGATCCTCGGCCAGCCGCTCCACCATCAGGTGGGTCGCCTTGAGATAGGGCGTGCTGCCCACCATCAGCGCCTGCCGCAGCAGGGCGTGGTCCGCGACGACGCGGCCCGCCAGCTCGGCGATTTCCTGGCGGAGTTGATCGACTTCAGCGGTCATGGGGATCCTCCTGGGTGGGTGGGGTGTCTGGCGGCATTCTCGGTGCAGTGGCGGCTGGCGTCGAGAGGCCCCACCACCCCATCGTCATCCGCCAGAATCCTCGCATGCCCACCCGTCGCGCCGCAACGCTGCTGGCCCTCCTGCTGCCCTGGCCGCTCACCGTCGCCGCCGAACCGGCGCTGGATCAGGCCCTGCGTGAAGCCGCCGAGCGCAACGACCTGCCGGCCTTCCAGGCCCTGCTGGCCCGCGGCGCGGACGTGAACGCGGCCGACGCGCAGCGCAACACCGCCTTCCTGCTCGCCGCGCGCAGCGGCCACGCCGCCATCGTGCGCGCGGCGCTCGCTGCTGGCGCGGACGTGAAGTCGCTCAACCGCTTCGGCAGCACCGCGCTCATGGGCCCGGCGTATCGGGGCCACGTGGAGGTGGTGCGCGTGCTGATGGGCACACCCATCGATCTGCACCATGTCAACAACCTCGGCTGGACGGCGCTGCTGGAGGCCATCGTGCTGGGCACCGACGGTCCCGCCCATCGCGAGATCGTGCGCATGCTCATCGAGGCTGGCAGCGACGTGAACGCCCGCGACCGCGAGGGGGTGTCGGCCCTGCAGCATGCGCAGCAGCGTGGGCAGGCGGAGGTGGTGCGGATGCTGCGGGGGCGAGGGGCGCGGTGAGAGCGCTCCCCCGGCTCCTGCACGCTCAGAAGAACCCCAGCGCCTTCGGCGAATAGCTCACCAACAGGTTCTTCGTCTGCTGGTAGTGCTCCAGCATCACCTTGTGCGTTTCGCGGCCGATGCCCGATTCCTTGTAGCCGCCGAAGGCCGCGTGGGCGGGGTAGGCGTGATAGCAGTTGGTCCACACGCGGCCGGCCTGGATGGCGCGGCCCAGGCGGTAGGCGCGGCTGCCGTCGCGCGTCCACACGCCGGCGCCCAGGCCGTAGGGCGTGTCGTTGGCGATGGCCAGCGCCTCGGCCTCATCCTTGAAGGTGGTCACGGCCAGCACGGGGCCGAAGATCTCTTCCTGGAAGATGCGCATGCGGTTGTGGCCCTTGAACAGCGTGGGCTGGATGTAGTAGCCCTCCACCAGCTCGCCCGGCAGGCGGGCACGCGCGCCGCCGGTGAGCACCTGCGCGCCTTCTTCCTTGCCCAGTGCCAGGTACGACTCGATCTTCTGCATCTGCATCAGCGAGGCCTGCGCGCCCATCATCGTCTCGGTGTCCAGCGGGTTGCCCTGCCGGATGGCCTTCACGCGCTGGATGGCGCGGTCCATGAAGCGGTCGTACACCGATTCCTGGATCAGCGCGCGGCTCGGGCAGGTGCACACCTCGCCCTGGTTGAAGGCGAACAGCACCAGGCCCTCAATGGCCTTGTCCAGGAACTCGTCGTCGGCCGCGGCCACGTCGTCGAAGAAGATGTTGGGCGACTTGCCACCCAGCTCCAGCGTGGCCGGGATCAGGTTGGCGGCAGCGGCCTGCGCGATCACCTTGCCGGTGGCGGTGGAGCCGGTGAAGGCGATCTTGGCGATGCGCTTGCTGGTGGCCAGTGGCATGCCCGCCTCGCGGCCGAAGCCGTTGACCACGTTGATCACGCCCGCGGGCAGCAGGTCACCGATCAGCTCCATCAGCACGAGGATGGAGATGGGCGTGGACTCGGCGGGCTTGAGCACCACGCAGTTGCCGGCGGCCAGCGCGGGCGCCAGCTTCCACGCGGCCATCAGGATCGGGAAGTTCCACGGAATGATCTGTCCCACCACGCCCAGCGGCTCGTGGAAGTGATAGGCCACCGTGTCGTTGTCGATCTGCGAGAGCGAGCCTTCCTGCGAGCGCAGGCAGCCCGCGAAGTACCGGAAGTGGTCCGACGACAGCGGGATGTCGGCGTTCAGCGTCTCGCGGATCGGCTTGCCGTTGTCCACGGTCTCGGCGTAGGCCAGCTTCTCCAGGTTGGCGTCGATGCGATCGGCGATGCGCAGCAGCAGGTTCGCGCGCTCGGTGGCGGAAGTGCGGCCCCACGCGGGCGCGGCGGCATGCGCGGCGTCGAGCGCCCGCTCGACGTCGGCCGCGGTGGAGCGCGCGGCCTGCGTGTAGGGCATGCCGTTGATGGGGGTCAGCACATCGAAGTACTGGCCATCGGCCGGCGGCACGAAGCGTCCGCCGATGAAGTTGTCGTAGCGGCTCTTGTAGGCGATGGGCGCGCCAGCGGCGCCGGGCTTGGCATAGATCATGGAGTGTCTCCTCAAGGGGTTGCGCGAAAGGGCTTCGCGTGGCCCTGCTCTGCGAAGGCCGTGCCAGTGAGGGGTTTGCGCATGAAATGCCAGTCAGCGCGGCGAAAGTCTGCGCGCGTGCAATGGGTTTCGGTGTTCCGGCGCCCGCTGAAACGCGATGCAGTGTTCCAGAGTGGAACAGTGCAGCCCGGAATCCCGCTCGAAGAACAGAAGACGACGGAGACAAGGCCCATGGCCCCTGCGACCCCTGTGGCGCCCGCGCCCGCGCCCGCGCCCGCGGCACCCCGGCAATTGCGCGAAGCGCGCCGCCAGCTGCTGCATCGCGGTGCCGTGCCCGGTGACCTGCTCGATGCGCGGCTGGCGCGCTCCTGGCAGCGCAGCTGGCAGGCCGGGCTGCAGCCCTGCGGCCGCATGCCGGGCGCGCCCCATGCATCGGCCCCGCAATTGGCCCGCGCGCTGGAGGCGCAGCGGGAGCTGGTGGCGCATGCGCAGCCGGTGATGGAGTTCGTCGCCGAGCAGACGCAGGGCACCGAGAGCATGGTGATCCTGGCGGGGCCCGATGGCGTGCTGCTGCGTGCGCTGGGTGACTTGCACTTCCTGGACAGAGCCCAGCGCGTCGCCCTGCGGCCGGGCGCCACCTGGTGTGAGCAGCATCGCGGCACCAACGCCATCGGCACGGCATTGGCCGAGCGGCAGGCGCTGGTCGTGCACGCGGGGGAGCACTATCTGGAGCGCAATGGCTTCCTCACCTGCGCGGCCGCGCCCATCCTCGCACCCGGTGGCACGCTGCTGGGCGTGCTGGACGTGTCGGGCGACCAGCGCGGCTATTACCGCCACACGCTGGGCCTGGTGCGCTCGGCCGCACGGATGATCGAGCACCGCCTGTTCGAGACGCGGCACGATCCACGCCACTGGGGCGGGCTGCGCCTGCGACTGCATACGCAGCCCGAAGGCATCGGCACCGTCACCGAAGGCCTGCTGGCCGTGGACGAAGCCGGCCACGTTGTCGGCGCAAGCCAGCGCGCGCTGGACTGGCTGGGCCTCGCCTGGGCCGACGTGGGGCGGGTGGGCGTCGATGAGGTGGTGGATTCCTCGGTGGACCAGCTCGCAGCCTGGGGCGCGCGTGGACCGGGCGCTCCGCGCGTGCTGCACACCCGCGCGGGCCAGGCGATCTGGGCACGGGTGGAAGGGGGCCGACCCGCGCCTCAAGTGCTGGCGCCGATGACAGAGGCGTCCGTGCCTGGCGCCGCCGTCACCACCGACGCACCCGAAGACGCCCTGGCCACGCTGGACACGGGCGACGCCGCGATGCACCAGGCCATCACCCGCGCGCGCAAACTGCTGCACAAGCCCATCGCGCTGCTGCTGCAAGGGGAGTCCGGCGTGGGCAAGGAGGTGTTCGCCCGCGCCATGCACGCGAGCGGCCCGCGTGCCGCACGCCCCTTCGTGGCGGTGAACTGCGCCGCGTTGCCTGAGCACCTGATCGAGGCCGAGCTGTTCGGCTACGAGCGCGGCGCCTTCACCGGCGCGTTGCGCGAAGGCTCCCCCGGCCGCGTGCGCGAGGCCGATGGCGGCACGCTGTTCCTGGACGAGATCGGTGACATGCCGCTGGCCCTGCAGGCCCGCCTGCTGCGCGTGCTGCAGGACCGTGCCGTGGTGCCGCTGGGCGGCGGCCGGCCGGTGCGGGTGGACTTCGCGCTCATGTGCGCCACGCACCGCGACCTGCAGGCCGAGATCGCTGCGGGCCGCTTCCGCGAAGACCTGTACTACCGCCTGAACGGCCTCACGCTGCGCCTGCCCCCGCTGCGCGAGCGCACCGACATCGAGGCGTTGATCCGCGCCGAGCTGCGCACGCAGGAGCCTGAGCGCGAGGTGACCGTGGCCCCTGATCTGCTGGCCGCCCTGTGCGCCCATCGCTGGCCCGGCAACCTGCGCCAGCTGGCCAGCGTGCTGCGCACTGCCTGCGCGCTGCTGGATGCGCACGAGCAGGTGATCGGCTGGGCGCATGTGTGCGAGGACACGGCGCGGGCGCTGCGGGCGGCTTCAAGCCCGGTGCAGGAGGAGGCGGCGCTGGACCTGCGTGCGCTGTCCCGGCATGCGGTGGCGCGCAAGCTGGCGGAGTGCGGGGGCAACGTGACGGAGGCGGCGCGGGCGCTGGGGATTGGAAGGAATACGGTGTATCGGAAGTTGCGGGGGTAGGGGCGGGCCGGCAACGCGAGCGGCCGCACTGTCGCGGGCAACAGGTAGAGTGCCGGCTCGAACCCGCAGAATGCCGTCGCCATGCAGACCTACTGCCCCAGCTGCGCCATCGAAGTGGCCCCCGATGCCCGGGCGTGCGCCGCCTGCGGCGCCAACTTCACGGCCAGGGATGGATGGCGGCCGACGACGGAGCGGCCCGTGCCGAGCCCGAGTTTCGAACAGGAACTCCAGGAAGTCGTCAAGCACCGGATCCAGTTCCGCAAGCTGGCCCGCAGCCTGTTCGTCAACGACAAGAAGTGGCCCTGGCAGGCCACGCTGATCTGGGCCCTGGCGGCCGCCTGGTATGGCTGGCTGTTCAGCCCGCTGGTGGTCTATCGCGTGGTCGGCGTTCCGGAGCTGGCGGATCTGCGGGTCATCGAGGGGCGTCTTCGCATGGAGGGACCTTACACGGTCTACTCGTCCAGGCTGCCGCCGCCGCGCTACTACATCGACAACGAGTCGGGTAGTACGCGCCTTCACTGCGCGCCACTGCCGCACCCTAAGGGTTGCTACGCCATCTCCTACGCGTGCTACGGGACGTCCTCGAATGCAACGGTCTGGTTCGACCGCTACTTCGGGATTCTCCAGATCCGCTGTATCAAGCGAGATGGCGACGAGGCATTCTTCCCTTACGACAGCTCCGTGGAATTGGACGTGCTCAAGCAGCTTGGCCGCGACGGCAAGGGCGCCGTGATCATCTTCCCGATCCTGCTGTTCATCTATGCGCGGCAGGTGGTGCGGGTCTATCGCGGCAGCGTGGAGGCAGACGCTTCTCGCACCTGAGGGGCGGTGCCAGCTGGATCGCGAGATCACCAGGCCTTTCTCGACCGCATCCCCGCCGGGTGCCCGACCCTCCATGTCCCCATGCAGGGTGCGGCGGCCGGCCTGAGTCAGCTGAGGCTGAGCGAGGTGGATGGGGGTGCGCGCCGAGCCCCCGCGCTTGATGGTCTCGGTGGCGGAAGTGCGCGTGGCGCGCGAGCTGGGGTTCCCTTCGGTCACCACCAGCCTACGAACACCTGGGTCGAGGCTTTCTCGTAGGCTGGGATGGAGCGCAGCGCAATCCCAGCGATGGGCACAGGCGTGCTCGCTCGATATCATCCATCTCGATGGTGCGGCTGAGCCAGGCGGTGCCGCCCAGGATGAGGAGGGGCTTGGGGGCGTGTTCGGTGATCATGGGGCGCGATATCGCGCATACAGGACGCGGCCAATCACCTGGCCTGCCTTGACCGCGCTGAAGGGCATATGTCCCTCAAGTACATAGCCGGCCTTCCTGGCGACCGCCTGGGAGGCGAGGTTCGAGTCGAAGATGGGCGCGTAGAGGCGGGTGAGCTCGGCGATCTCCGCGATGGCCCAGTCCGACGCAGTGCGAAGGGCGTCGGTGGCGATCCCGCGCCCCCAGTACGCCCGGCCGATCCAGTAGCCGACTTCGGCGTTGCACCGGAGCCAGCCTGCGTCCGGGCGCACGCCGATGCATCCCACCATCTCGCCGTCGATCGACAGGCCCCAGACAATGCCACCCGCGCGCCACCCGCCGGAGCACCAGGCCTGCGCGTCAGCGAGCGTGTATGGCCTCGGAAAGCCCTCGAACAGGTTCTTCCACACCAGTTCATCGTCGGCATGACGCTGCAGCGAAGCCGCATGTTCCGGTGACAGTGGCGCCAGCAACGCGCGCTGGCCTGCCAGAGTGGGCGGGAAGGTAATTGGCTGCTTTCGACTCGCATGCCGGTCACCAACGGCGCCCTACAGAAACCGCCCCAGCACATCCATCACCTGCTCCGGCGCCTCCTGCTGGACCCAGTGTCCCGCACCGGGAATGAGAAAGGTGCCTCGATACGCCGGGATGCCCGCTTCCATGGCGTTCAATGCCCCGGCCGTCTGATGGATGCCCCAGTCGCGGTCGCCGGCGATGAACAGGCAGGGCACTTCCAGCTTCCTGCCCGCAAACAGTTCCATGTCCGTCTGCATGCCCGGCACGGTGGTGCAGCGGTACCAGTTCAACCCGCCCTGGAATCCCGTTCGGCCGAACTCACTAGCGTAGAACGCCAGATCCTCATCGGTCAGCCATGAGCAGGCGGCGATCTGTTCCGGCGTGGGCATGAAGGGGGCGACAGTCGCGGCCATGTCGGCGCCCTGGTCCATCACGTAGTAGGTGGGAAGGCGCGCCAGTTCCTCGGCTGTCATGGCCTTCAGCGGGTAGGGTCGATTGCCATCCCAGTCGCCACTCTTCACATGAAAGTAGGCGCGCAGAAAGTCCCGGATGCCTTGGGGACTGTTCTGCATGTCTGCGTTGGCCTCGGCGGTGGAGTAGTACCACACATAGTGCTTGCGGGATCGCTCCAGCGCGGCCAGTTCGGCCAGGAAAGGCGGCGGCCCCGCCTTGCTGGCCCCCACAGGGGGCGCAGGCCGGAACGGCGCGCTCATCATGACGCATGACCTGAACACATCAGGGCGGGTCAGCGCGCACCAACCGGCCACGGGCGACCCGAAGTCGTGGCCGATGACGGCATGAACCTGCGAAGCACCCAGTGCCTGCACCAGGGCCAGCACGTCGGTGGCGATCCGGGAGAGCGAGAAGGATCGCAGGTCGCCTTCGAACCGCGCGTCCCAGCCGGTCGTTCGCCCGTAACCGCGCTGGTCCGGCGCGACGACGTGGAAGCCGAGGTCGGCCAGCGGCTTCATGACCTTTCGCCACGAGTAGGCCAGTTCCGGAAAGCCGTGCAGCAGCACAACGAGCGGGCGGCCGGGTTCGCCCGCTTCCAGAACGTGCATGTTCAGGCCGGTCGCCACATCGATCTGTCGGGACCGGATGCCGGAAGGCAGGTGGGGGTGGGGCATGTTCGCCATGGGTGGGATCGCCGCGTCTGGCGCGCGTTGACTCTACTGGCGTTCTCAGCACAATGGAAGCGTTCACCTCGCAGGAGTCACACGTGTCAAGAAGGACCCCGTCCGTTGCAGCGGCGGTGCTGAATCGCCAAGAGGGTGCCGCAGACAAGAGCCCGGAGCAGAAGCGCCTGGTCGGCGGTGAGGCCGGCGCTCGCTCATGGGCTGCAGCCAACAAGCTCATCGGCAACGGCAAGCAGATGACCTCGCGGCAGAAGCTTCCGTACGGGCCGCTCGGCGGCTCCGGGCGCAAGACCAACCGGTCGCGTTCTTCCTGAGGCGACCCTGCTTCGCCAGTTGCCGGCGCGAACGCCTCAGTACCGGTTCTCCACCCGCTCCAGCAGTGCCGCATGCCGCGCGGCCGAGGTCTCGAACGCGGCGGGCTCCCCATCGAACACCGACCGCAGGAAATCCAGCGCCAGCTCGCGCGTGGCCGCCTTGACCTGGGGGTTCCACTCGGCGCCGCCGGTGCCCAGGCGATCCGTGAAGATGCTGTGCGAGCCGCCCTTGAACACGGCCAGTGACTTGCGCGTGCCGCCCACGGCGGCATAGACCTCGATCCGTTCCTGCAAGCCCGACGCGTAGCCGGGGATGCGGATGTCGTCGTCGGCAGCGGTGATGTGCAATGTGGGGATCTGGACCGGACGCAGGATGCTCTGCGGGTCGGGCTCGCCGTGGAAGGGCGGTGCGGAGATCACCACGGCGGCACGAATGCGCGGGTCGCCGAAACCCACCACACGGCCTTCGCGGCGCAACTGGGCCCCGGCGACCAGCAGCGTGGTGTTGGCGCCATACGAGTGGCCGGCTGCCGCGATCCGCGTCGTGTCGATGCGCGCGGCCAGGTCGCTGCCGAGCAGGCGATCGAGGGCGAAGCCCAGGTCGAGCGCGCGGTCCTTCGCCTCGGATTCCTGCGCCGCATCCTGCAGGCGCGACATCAGCGTGAGCGGGTTGCCCGTCCAGAGGCTGCGGTCGCTGCCCGCGTGCTGCAGGTGCAGGCTGGCGTACCCCTGGGACGCCCAGTACTTGCCCAGGTAGGTGTAGCCCTCGCGGGAACCGCCGATGCCATGGGAGAACACCACCAGCGGCACCGGGCCGCTGCGCTGCGCCGGCAGGTACAGCTTGGCCTGCACCGTGCGCGCGCGCCGGCTGTCGTCCCAGCTGAAGTAGTGCGTCTCATGGCTGGCCGCATCCGGCATGGGCAGCGCGGCCGCCAGGCTGCTCTCGCGGGCGGCCGCACGGGCTTGCCAGGCGTCCGGCACGGGCTGGGCGCAGCCGGCGAGGGCGGCCGCAAGGGCCAGGGGCAGCAGCAGATGTTTCATCGCCGCCATTGTTGGGCCGGCGAATTAGAGGGGGATTAGGCCGGCGCAGGCCACCGCCGGATGGGCCGCAGGCGCTGAGGCCCTCTTGCTGGTGTGAACCAGCGGTTGAGGCCCGCTCCACCGGGGCGTTGCTTCACAGGGTTGCCGCGATCGCCCACACTGCCCTCATCCCATCAACTGGAGCTTGAGATGCATCGAATGGCTGAGATCCTGTTCGCCTGCGGCCTCGCACTGCTGACGTCGCACGCCCATGCGCAAGCCGCCTATCCGGCGATGCCGATACGGCTGATCGTCCCGACCCCGGCCGGCGGGCCGAGCGACGCAGCGGCACGCGCCCTGGCCAGGGGGCTGTCGGCCGGACTCGGCCAGGAAGTCGTGGTCGACAACCGGCCAGGGGCCAACGCCGGCATCGGCGCGCAGGCGGTGCTCAACGCGGCGCCCGACGGCTACACCTTGCTCTTTGCCCTGGCCTCCAATGCCGGCTTGCCGTACCTGAGCAAGTCAGCGCCGTACAAGTCCATCACCGAGTTCTCGCCGATCGCCAGCGTCGGCGGCAACACGCAATGCCTGGTGGTGCCCGCGAGCGTGGCCGCGAAGACCTTGCCCGAGTTCGTGGCGCATGCCAAGGCCAGTCCGAAGCCGCTCCTGCGCGGCTCCAACAATGTGGCCGAGGACATGGTGGCGGGGCAAGTCACGGGGGCACTGGGTTTCCAGCTGGACCGGGTGCCTTACCGGGGCGCACCGCAGATGCTGCCGGATCTGCTGGAAGGCCGGATCCAGGCGGCTGTGCTGCCCGTCGGGGCCAGCCTGCCGCACGTGCGATCGGGCCGGCTGGTGATGCTGGGCTGCAGCATGGCGGAGCGTCTGACCAGCGTTCCCAACGTGCCCACGCTGCGGGAGTCAGGCGTGACGGCGGCGCCGCTGATCACCGCGCACTTCCTGGTGGGGCCGCCCAGGCTGCGGGCGGACATCGTCGAACAGCTCGCCGCCGCAGTGCGCCGCGCCACCCAGACGGCCGACTACAAGCAGGAAATGGAGCGACTGCTCATTTCGGGGCCGGTGCGGTCGCCCGCCGAGACGCGTGAGCTGATGCTGCAAGCGGAAGCCCAGTACATGCAGTACGCGCGTGACACCGGCGCCAGTGTCGATTGAGGCAGCGGTCAGCGCCGGTTCAGCCAGCTGGACGCCCTGCGGTGGTTGCCCTGATGCCAGGCGGGCCGCCCGGCCGCGTCGGAGAGGACGGCACCCCCTGTGAGCTGCGCGAGATCGGCGCAGCGGGCTTCCACCCACTCCATGAAGACGCGCAGGCGGAGGGTTCGACGATGCTCGGGACGATAGTAGAGGGCCAGCGGAGGCGGGTCCATGAGCTCCCAATCCAGCAATGCTGGCACGAGGCGGCCACTGGCCAGCGCTTCCTGCTCCGTGGCATGGGCCGCACGCATCACGCCGGCATCGCGCCGCACCAGCTCGACCAGGTGGTCGCGATGGTTCGAGCTCAGCCAGCCCGACACCACGACCTCCTCGATCACCTCCTCGCGTCCGCCAAGCTGGCGATAGCGCCACAGGTCCAGCAGCTTGCCGTAGGGATTGCGGTAGCAGAGGCAGTTGTGTCGGGTCAGCTCCTGGGGATGCCGCGGCATGCCGTGGCGCCGCCAGTACTCGGGCGTGGCGACCGTGACCTGGCGCATGACCGGCAGCTCGCGACGGACCCAGTCCCCAGCGTCGAACCATCCATGCAGAAGCAGCACGTCGCAATCCCGGGCGGCCGCGTCGTCGACATGGACGACGGCGCGTGCGTCCAGCCCGAGATCCGGGTAGCTGGCGTGAAAGTCCGGCAAGCCCGGAACGACCGCGTGCTGCAGGAAGAAGGGCGTCGCACCGATCACGAGCGTGCCCTGCGGCCGTTGCTTCGACTGCCGCAAGCCATCATCCGCCGCCTGCAAAAGCGCCACCAGGGGCGCACAGGCCTCCGCGTACTGGGCGCCGTCCACCGTGAGCGTGAGCCCGTTGTGTGCGCGCTCGAAGAGCCGCGTGCCGAGCTGCGCTTCCAGCGCGCTCACCAGCTTCGCCACCGCCTGCAGGCTCACGCCCTGCTGCCGGGCGGCGGCGGAGAGGCTGCCGGCCTGGGCCGCGGAAAGAAAGTATTGAATCGCTCTGAGCTTGTCCAAGGTACGGGGAGTGTGGCGTGAACGGGTCCAGTATGACAACGGCCGGCCCATCCGGTGAGTTCGTGTTCGACGATGGCGCGGCCTACGAGCAGATGATGGGCCGGTGGAGCGCGCTCGTGGCGCGCCCTTTCCTCGATTGGTTGCAGCTGCCGGCGGGTCTGGACTGGCTGGACGCCGGTTGCGGCGACGGGTCCTTCACGCGGGTTCTCGTGGAGGCGCAGATGCCGCGGTCCGTGACCGGCGTCGATCCCGCGCCCGCCCAGCTGGCGTTCGCCCGGCAGCGGGCGGCCACCGCCACGGTCCGGTTCGTCGAGGGGGACGCGCAAGCGCTCCCCATGGAAGACCGTTGTGTGGACGCGGCGGTGATGGCCTTGGTCCTCTTCTTCCTGCCGGACCCGCTGCTGGGTGTTCGGGAGATGGTGCGCGTCTGCCGACCCGGCGGCCTGGTCGCCGCCTACCACTGGGATCTGGCTGGCGGCGGTCTGCCGTTGCAGCCCATCCTCGATGCGGTCCGCCGCCAAGGGCACGACTCGCCGATGCCCCAGAGCGCCTGGGCGTCATCACTCACGGCCTCTGCGGGTCTGTGGCAGGACGCGGGCCTGACGGACGTGCAGACATGTGCCTTCGAGGTACGGCGTCGCTTCGACGACTTCGAGGCCTATTGGCGATCAGCTCTGGGGAGTCCGCGCCTGCGCCAGTTGTCGGCCTCGCTCGACGCCGGGCAGCTGCGGGAAGCGCGCGAAAGGGTCATGCAACAGTTGCAAGCCTCTAGCGATGGGCATGTGGAGGTGACTGCGCGGGCGAATGCGGTCAAGGGTCGAACGCCCGCCTGATCCTCGGCCGTCGCGCGCTCAGCCCCGCAGCGCCAGCAGCAGCGCGGCCTCTTCCTCGTCTGTCAGGCCGGCGCGGCGCGGTGTGTCGGCGGCACGCGTGTGCTCCCACGCCAGCGTGTCGGCCAGCGTCTGCGGCAGGGGCCGCAGCGACAGGCCCGCTGCCACCGCTCGCTGGCCGTCGCGCGCGCCGAAGCCCGCGTAGTCGGCCATCGGCAGCCACAGCGGCAGCGATTTCGGGCCAGCCCACGGCGCCACACCCTGGGCCGTGAGCCAATCGGTGGGCGCCGCCACCACGGCACCGTCATGGCCAGCCACTTCGCGTGCCACGGCCAGGTGGTCGGCCAGCGGCACGACGGGACCGACCGCGTTGAAGATGCCGGCCGTGCGCCGCACCGCGCAGTCCACGATCCAGCGCGCGAGGTCTCGCACGTCGATGACCTGCGTCGCGCCCGTGGCGGGCTCGGGCACCAGCACCGGCTGGCCGGTCACGCGGGCGCGGGCGAAGCGCGAGGGCCAGTACCCCGTGCGGTCCGACCGGTCGCCCGGCCCGCCGATCAGGCCCGGCCGCACGATCAGGGATCGGTGGTCGCCGAAGGCGGCGCGCACATGCTGCTCGCAAGCCGCCTTGGCAGCGCCGTACTCGCCCATGTCGGCCATGGCGTCCGCAGCCAGCGGGGCGAGCAAGGGCGCGTCTTCGTCCTCGTGCGGCGTCTGGTGGCTGGCGTACACGCTGGCCGAAGAGACGAAGATGCAGTGGCCGCAGCGCGGTGCCAGTGCATCGGCGGCTGCCCGCACCTGGCCAGGCTGGCTGGCGATGTCGACCACCACGTCCCAGTGATTGCCGGTGACGCCGGCGTACGCGTCGTCGGCTTTGCGGTCGGCCTGCACCAGCGTGGCGCCCGCGGGCACAGCGCCGGATTTTCCGCGTGCCAGGCAGGTCACCGCATGGCCGTCGGCCAGCGCCAGTTGCGCGACGGTGGCGCCGAGCCACCCGGTACCGCCGAGGATCAGCATGTGCATGGGGGCAATTGTGCCGGCCGGGCATGGCCGGTTCAGCGGCGGCGGCTGCGGGCCCGCTCGATCTCGCCAAGGCGCTGGCACACCAGCGTCGCCTGCTCGTGCATCCGTGCCACGGTGCCGCGCACGCGCTCGCGCGGCAGGCGGTCGGCCAGCGCGGCGATGCTGATCGCGCCCACCACGCCGCCGGTCGCGTCGCGCAGGGGCACGGCCAGCGCGCTCGTGCCAGGCATCACGCCTTCGGGCGCGTAGGTGTGCCCGTGCGTGCGACACGCCTCCGCTGCGGCCAGCACCTGGGTCACGGTGCGGCCGGCGCCTTGCAGCCGCTGCGCATTGCGTTGCGTCAGCGCCCGCGCCTCCGCCACCGGCAGACCGGCCAGCAAGGCGATGCCCGACACGCTGGCGCCCAGGGGCCGGCGCGCGCCCACGTCGATCGAGAGCACCTGGATCGGGTCCGAGCCCAGGTGCCTGGCGATGCACACCGAATCGGCCCCGTGACGCACGCTCAGGAACACGGTGTGCCCCGCCGCAGCGGCCAGCGCCGCCAGGTAGGGTTCTGCAATGCCGCGGATCGACACGCCGCCGGTGCGTGCCAGGCCCAGCAGCGTGATCTCGTGCCCGATGCGGTAGCGGCGCGTGGCCGGGTCCTGCTCGACGGCCGTCTCTTCCATCAGCACCTTTAGGAAGCGGTGCACGGTGGGCGGTGTCAGGCCCGACATCGTGGCCACGTCGGTCAGGCGCACCCCGCGGTCTTGCCCCGCCGCCACCAGCCGCAGGATCGCCAGGGCCCGGCGCACGCTCTGCGCGCCGTCGGTCGGTTCCGCGGGGGCGGGCGCGCGCGCCATGGTGGGCTCAGCCTTCCATCACCGTCTTGCCGGTCTGCGCCACCGCGCGCAGCGTGACCACTTTGCCCAGCGTCGCGTAGTTCGGGCCGCCCAGCCGGCAGATCGGGTTGAGCGCCAGCGTGTCGATCTTGCCGTCGCGCGCCAGGCCGTCGCGCACGTGGAAGGCGAGCACCTCGCCCACCATGAACTCCGAACCCGTGGCGCCGAAGGCGATCGACTGGTGCAGCCGGCATTCCATGGCCACGGGCGGCGCGGCCAGGCGAGGCACCGCGATGAAGTCGCTGGGCACGGTTTCCAGGCCCAGCAGTTCCACCTCGCTCACCTCCGGGGGATGTTCTTCCGAGCTGTCGTGCAGGGGGTGGAGGAGGGCCTCGTCAGCGATGTGCACCACGTACTCGCGCTGCGCCAGGATGTTGTTGCCGGTGTCCTTCATCACGCCGGCCTTGCGGCCGATGTTCACGCCGATCATGGGCGGCTTGTTCGAGACGAAGGTGAAGGCGCTGAAGGGCGCGAGGTTCAGCACGCCCGCGGCCGAGCGCGTGCACACCCAGGCGATGGGGCGGGGCACGATGATGCCCGTGAGCAGCTTGTAGGTTTGCTGCGGGTCCAGGTCGGAGGCGAGGATGCGCATGGCAGGTGTCCAGGATGCGGAAGAGCGGGCGGGGTGCCGGATGGGCGAATCCTAGAACACAGCAGTGGCGGGGCGCAGATGGGGTGCCGCGATTTCTTCCATGATCTGGAAGTTTCGCGCAGATCCCGATTGCCGCTGCCCAGCGGCTTGCCTAGAGTCGGGTCCCATTGAAGGAGACAACCGACCATGCGCAAGCTCATTGCCCTCGCCGCTTTCGGCGCTGCCGTGCTGGGTGCCACCGGCCCCGCCATCGCCCAGGACACGTGGCCCGCCAAGCCCATTCGCATCGTGGTGCCTTACCCGCCCGGCGGCAACGTCGACGGTGCCGCGCGCATCATTGCGCAAGACCTGCAGAAGGCCCTGGGCCAGCCCATCGTGGTGGAGAACAAGGCCGGCGCCGGCGGGCTGATCGCCGGCGAGTCCGTGGCCAAGGCCGAACCCGATGGCTACACGCTGTTCCTGGCGGCCAACGGCCCGCTGCTGTTCTCGCCCACCATCTTCAATCGGCCGGTGTATCACTGGCAGAAGAACTTCGTGCCCATCTCCACGGTGTCGCTCACGCCGTTGCTGATCCAGGTGCATCCGTCGGTGAACGCGAAGACCGTGCCCGAGCTGCTGGCGCTGGCCAAGGCCAACCCGAAGGCGGTGACCATGGCTTCGCCCGGCGCGGGTACCACCAACCACCTGCTGAGCGAGATGCTGCAGAAGGCCACCGGCGTGCAATGGACGACGGTGCACTACAAGGGCAACGCGCCCGCCACCAATGACCTGCTGGGCGGGCAGGTGCAGTTCAACTTCGACCAGGTGTCGGTGGCCCAGGCCTTCATCAAGGACGGCCGCACCCGCGCGCTGGCCGTGGTGGCGCCCAAGCGCGTGCCCTGGCTGCCCAACGTGCCCACGCTGGAAGAGCAGGGCATCAAGGGCGTGGAAGGCCAGACGTTCACCGGCCTGCTGGCGCCGGCCGGCACGCCGCCGGCCGTGATCAGCAAGCTGAACGCGGCGCTCAAGACGGTGCTGGAGACCAAGGCCATCCAGGACCGCTTCTTCCAGGCCGGCGCCGAGGCCACGTGGATGTCCACGCAGCAGTTCAGCACCTACCTGCAGAAGGAAGAGGACACCTGGATCCCGATCATCAAGGCCGCGAACATCACCGCGCAGTGAACATGACCGAGCGCCAGACGCTGCACGTGGCGGGCTTCAGCCACAAGAACCCGATCCCGGCCGCCGCCCGCAAGGGCCCGCTGTTGCAGAGCGGCCTGATCAACGGCATGGACCCCGCCACGGGCAAGATGGGGGAGGGCCTGGAGGCACAGTGCGCGCTGATGTTCCAGCAGGTGCGCAGCGTGCTCGCCGCCGCTGGTGGCACGCCCGATGACCTGGTGCGCATGACGGTGTGGCTGCAGGACTTCACCCAGCGCGGCCCGCTCAACGAGCAGTGGCTCGCGATGTTCCCCGATGCCGAGCACCGGCCCGCGCGCGTGACGCTGCAGGCTGCCGGCCTGACCACCGGCATCCTGGTGCAGTGCGAGATCACTGCCTGGATCGACTGACACCCGCCCATGCCTGACTACTACCCCTTCGACCCCAACCCGCGCATCCCGTCGCGCCAGGCCCTGCCGGGCGCCATCGACGCGCAGTTCCACATCCTCGGCCCGCGCGAGAGGTACCCGGTGCGCCCGGGCGCGGCCTACGAGATGCCCACGGCCACGCCCGCGGCGCTGAAGCGGGTGCACGGCGCGCTGGGTTTCCAGCGCGGCATCGTGGTGCAGACCACCACCTACGGCGAAGACCACACGGTGGTGCTCGACGCGCTGGCCGAGCTGGGGCCCGGCTACAAGGGCTGCGCGAACGCGCTGGTGTTCGAGGCGCGTGACGATGCGTACCTGCACAAGCTGCACGACGCGGGGGTGCGCGGTGCGCGCTTCTCGTTCCGCCAGGCGCTGGGCGCGGTGCTGAGCGCGCCCGCGTTCGAGCGCGCGGTGGCCCGCATCCGCGAGATGGGCTGGTACATGAAGATCCAGCCCGAGCAGAACGGCATTGCCGAGAGCCTGCCCTGGTTCGAGCACATCGAGGACCTGCCCATCCTCATCGACCACATGGGGCGCGCCGATGCCGCCCTGGGTGCGGAACGTGACCCCAACGTGCGCAAGCTGCGCGAGCTGCTGGCGCGCGGCAACTTCTGGGTGATGCTGTCGCTGGGCGAGAAGGTCTCGGTGCAGGGGGAGCCCTACGACGACGTGGTGCCCATCGCCCGCGCGCTGATCGACGCCGCGCCCGACCGCTGCGTGTGGGCCAGCGACTGGCCGCACCCCGTCTCGAAGAAGCAGCCGCCCAACGACGCCGATCTGCTGGAGCTGCTGTACCGCTATGTCCGCAGTGAAGACGAGTTGCGCCGCATCCTCGTGGACAATCCCTCGGTGCTGTTCGGCTACGGGAGCGCCGCATGAGGACGCGGACCGTTGTCGGAGCGCTCCTGAACTTCCAGGACGAATGGAAGGCCCTGGAACCCGCCATGCACCAGGAGCCGCACTTCAAGCCGCCGCAGCACGTGGTGCTGTACCTGAAGCCCGCCAATACCTTCAGCCACGACGGTGCGGCCATCGTGCTGCCCGCCGGCGTGAGCGAGGTGCGCGTGGGCGCGACGCTGGGCGTGGTGATCGGGCGGCCCGCCGCGCGCGTGCCCGAGGCGGCAGCGATGGATTTCGTGGCGGGCTATGTGCCGGTGAATGACGTGACGGTGCCGCATCAGGCGGTGCTGCGCCCGCCCATCAAGCAGAAGTGCCGCGATGGCTTCTGCCCCATCGGCACGCAGGTGCCGGCGGCCGCGGTGGCGAACCCCGACGCGCTGGAACTCCGCGCCTTCGTCAACGGTGAACTGAAGTCCACGCACAGCCTGCGTGAGCTGATCCGCCCTGTGGCGCGGCTGATGGCAGACGTGACCGAGTTCATGACCCTGGAGCCGGGCGACATCCTGCTGGTGGGGGTGCCGCACGGCGTGCCGCTGGCGCGCGCGGGCGACGAGGTGGCGGTGGAGATCGATGGTGTGGGGCGTGTGAGCAACCGCATCCACGCACAAGGGGAGTTGGCATGAGGCAAGGCCGTGTTGTCTATGGCGGCGCCATCCATGGCTGCACGCCGGCCGCGGGCGGCGGCGTGCGTCTGGCCGATGGCCGCGTGGTGGCCGAGGAGGCCGTGCAGTGGCTGCCGCCCATCGAGCCGCGCACGATCTTTACCCTGGCGCTGAACTACGCGGACCACGCCACCGAGCTGGCCGCGAAATCGTCGAAGGAGCAGGGCAGCTTCCTGCAGGCGCAGCGCAGCGAACCCATCGTCTTCCTGAAGGCGGCCAATGCCCTCATCGGCCACCGGGGCCTGACGCGCCGGCCGGCCGAGGCCGAGTTCATGCACTACGAGTGCGAACTCGTGGTGGTGATCGGCCGCGAAGCGCGCAACGTGCGCAAGGAAGACGCACTGGCCTACGTGGGCGGCTACACCGTGGGCAATGATTACGCGATCCGCAACTTCCTGGAGCCGTACTACCGGCCCAACCTGCGCGTGAAGAACCGCGATGGCTGCACCGCGATGGGCCCGTGGTTCGTGCCCGCCGCCGAGGTGCCCGACCCGCAGGCCCTGCGCCTCACCACGCACGTGAACGGGCAGCTGGTGCAGGAAGGCTCCAGCGCCGACATGATCCACGACGTGGCCTCGCTCATCGAATTCCTCAGCGGCATCATGACCCTGTCTCCCGGCGACGTGATCTACACCGGCACGCCCAAGGGATCGGTGGATGTGCGGCCGGGCGACGAGGTGGTGTGCGAGGTGGAAGGCGTTGGCCGGCTGGTGAATACGTTGATGGCAGACTGGACGCCGGCGCCGCTGTAGCGGGACCTGCCCCCGCAGGGGCGTTTGCATGGGGCGCCGTCTCAGCCCTGCCGGCCGAACTCGCGCACCATGCGTACGAAGGCGGCCGTGACGGCCGACCCGTCGGCACGCCGATAGATGCAATTCACGTCCAGCAGCTTGCTGGACGCCTGCGCCAGCGGGCGGTAGGCAACGCCAGGCACTTGCACGTAGGCCGCGGATGCCGGCACCAGGCAGGCCCCGAAGCCGGCCGCCACCAGCGCGATGCCCGTCACCGCATCCTCCACGGTCTGGCTGAGCGTGGGGCGCAGCCCGACGCGTTCGAACAACGAGAACACCACATCGGTGAAGTTGGGCCGCGGCCCGCTCGCAAACAGCACCAGCGGGCAATCCGCCAGGTGCTGCACCCGCAGCTGCTTGCGCTGCAGCAAGGCGTGGCCTTCCGGCAGGGCCACCAGCAGCCGCTCGTGCTGCAACGTCTCGCTGGCCATGTCGGGGTAGCTGGAGGTGAGGCGGCTGAATCCGGCATGGATGCGCCCCTGCCGCAGCGCCTGGATCTGGTCGCCCTTGTTCATGGTGTGGAAGACCAGCTCCACGCCAGGGTGCGCCGCGCGGAACGCCGCCAGCAGTTGCGGCAGGCGGCCGAACATCACCGAGCCGAACACTGCCACGTCGAGCCGGCCGATCTGCCCCGCGTGGGCGCTGCGTGCGCGGGCGGCGGCGCGCGGCACCAGGTCGAGGATGTTGCGCGCGTCGTCGAGGAACAGGCGTCCGGCTTCGGTGAGTTCCACGCCGCGGGAGGTGCGCTCGAACAGGCGCGCGCCGACATCGATCTCGAGCTGGCGGATCTGGCGCGTGAGCGGGGGCTGCGAAAGGTGCAGCCGCTCGGCTGCCCGGCTGAGGTTCTTGGCCTCGGCCACGGCGACGAAGTAGCGCAGTTGCCTCAATTCCATGGGTGCTCCTTGCCATACCCAAACGGTATGGCCGCGCCCTGCGATGGTATTGGACTGGAGGGGTCTGGGGAAGCCACACTGCCGCAAAGACCTTCCGCACCATGACGATTTCCACCGCCTCCCGCTCTCCCTCCCATCGCGTCGCCGCGGATGTGGGGGGAACATTCACCGACGTGGTGACGTTCGACGAGCACACCGGACGCTCCTGCTTCGGCAAGACGCTGACGACGCCCGACAGCCTGATCGAGGGCATCGTCACCGGGGTGAAGAAGGCGGGGCCGGAGATCGCCGACACCCGCCTCTTCCTGCATGGCACCACCGTGGCCATCAACACGATCCTGGAACGCACGGGCGCGCGCACCGCGTTGATCACCACGCGGGGCTTTCGCGACATCTACGAGATCGGCCGCATCAACCGGCCGGATGCCTACAACCTGTTCTTCACCAAGCACGAGCCGCTCATCCAGCGGGCCTGGCGCTACGAGCTCACCGAACGCATGAGCGCAAAGGGCGAAGTGCTGGTCCCTCTGGACGACCAGGAGCTGGAGACGATCGCCCGCCAGCTGCGCGAGGAAGACGCGCAGGCCGTGGCCATCCTGTTCCTGCACTCCTACGCCAACCCGGCCCACGAGCTGCATGCCAAGCAGCGGCTGCAGGCGCTGTGCCCTGGCATGTTCATCACCGCCTCGCACGAGATCTCGCAGGAATACCGCGAGTTCGAGCGCACCTCCACGGTGGCCGCCAATGCCTACGTGGGCCCGCGGGTGCGCAGCTACCTGGCGGAGATCGATCAGCGGCTGGCCCGCGAGCGCTTCCAGGGCAGCTTCTACGTGGTGCAGTCCAGCGGTGGCCTGTATGACGTGCAGAGCGCGCAGAGCGAATGCATCCGCATGCTCGAATCGGGCCCCGCGGCGGGCGTGATCGGTACCCAGGCGGTGTGCGAGCGGCTGGGTCTGCGCCATGCCATTGCCTTCGACATGGGCGGCACCACCGCCAAGGCCGGCGTGGTGGCCGACGGTGAGGTGGTGATGGCCGGCAACATCATGATCGGCGGTTACAACAACGGCCTGCCGATCCAGATTCCGCTGATCGACATCCAGGAGGTGGGCACGGGCGGCGGCAGCCTGGCGCGCGTGGAGCCGGGCGGCGGCCTGCGCGTGGGTCCGCAGAGCGCGGGCGCGGTCCCCGGCCCGGCCTGCTATGCGCGGGGCGGCACGCTGCCGACGGTGACGGACGCGAACCTGGTGCTCGGCCGGCTGAGCGCCACGCGCTTCCTGGGCGGCGAGATGCCGCTCGATCTGGAGCGTGCGCGCTCGGCGCTGCAGACGCACGTGGCCGGGCCGCTGGGCATCGACGTTCTGGCCGCCGCGGAAGGCATCATCCGCATCGCGGCCACCACCATGTCCCACGTGGTCACGCGCGTCACCACGGAGCGCGGGCTGGATGCCGGCGACTTCAGCATGGTGGGCTACGGCGGCGCAGGGCCGCTGCATGCGAGCCTGGTGGCGCGCGAGCTTCGCATGCCCCAGCTGATCATCCCGCCCTCGCCGGGCCACTTCTCCGCCTACGGCATGCTGATGGCCGACCTGCGGCGCGACTTCGTGAAGACCTGGTTCCGGCCGCTTGCCGGCCTGCAGATCGCAGAGATGGAGCGGATCTACGCCGCCATGGAAGAAGAGGGCCGCGCCTCGTTGCAGGGGCAGGTGCCCGGCGGCGCTGCCCTCGTCACCCGCCGCGCGGCCGACATGCGCTATGTGGGTCAGGAGCACTCCGTCACCGTGGATCTGCCGGCGGCACTCTTCGCAGCCCAGGACGTCGCTGGCATCAAGCGGCAGTTCGACGCGATCCATGCGCGACGCTACGGCTTCAGCAACGCGAACGCACCGGCGGAGATTGTGAGCCTGCATGCCTCGGTGATCGGCCCCCTGCCCAAGCCCGAGAGCCCGCGTCTCGCTGCGAGCCAGCACGCCCCCGCGCACGAGGCGCGGCCGGTGTACTTCAGCGAGGCTGGCGGCTTCGTCGACACGCCCGTGGTTCAGCGCGCCGCGCTGGCGGCGGGCGACACCCTGGCCGGGCCGGCGCTGGTGGAGGAACACGCCTCCACCACCGTCGTGCTGCCGGGCGACCACCTGGAGGTGAGCCCCTGGGGCGACCTCGTCATCCGGATCGGAAACCAATGATGCAGACGCAGCCACCCAACCTCGCGCCAGGCGCCGCCATGCACGACCCCGTGGTTACCGAGATCGTGCGCAACGGTCTGGTGGCCATCACCGAGGAGATGAAGGCCATCCTCATGCGCACGGCCTACAACATGATCATCTACGAGGCGCAGGATTTCACCGTGGGCGTGTTCGACGCGCGCGGCGACACGGTCTCCATCGGCATCGGCCTGCCCATGTTCATTCGCGGCATGAGCGACACCGTGAAGGCCATGATCGGGCACTTCGGCGTCGAGAACCTGCACCCCGGTGACGTTCTGCTCACCAACGACGCCTACATCACGGGCAGCCACCTGAACCACATGACCTTCGTGGTACCGGTGTTCGACGGCGACCGTCTGGTTGCCTTCACCGCGTGCATGGCGCATTGGGTGGATATCGGCGGCGTGCTCGACGGCATGACGACCGACATCTATGCAGAGGGGCTGCAGATGCCCATCGTCAAGTACGAGCGACAGGGCGAGGTCAACCGCGACATCCTGGCCATCATCCGGATGAACGTGCGCGTGCCTGACCGCGCCAATGGTGACCTCGACGCGCAGGTGGCCGCCGTGAAGATGGGTGCCCGCCGCTTCTCGGAAATGCTGCGCCGCTACGGTACCGAGGCTGTGCTGGGGGGCATCGCGGCGATCATGGACCACACCGAGGCAGTGGCGCGCGAACACGTGCGCAGCATCCCTGACGGCGTGTACGAGGCCGAGTCGTATATGGACGACGACGGCGTGGCCTCGGGGCGCCGCATCCCCATCCGAGTGAAGGTGACGGTGCGCGGCGACGAGATGGAGATCGACCTGAGCGACGTGGGCGAGCAGGTGCGCGGCTTCTACAACTCGGGCGAGGCCGCGGGTCGCGCCTGCTGCCAGGTTGCCTTCAAGTGCCTCACCTCGGCGCTGGAGCGCCCCATCAACGAGGGCAGCTTCCGGCCGCTGAAGATCGTGCTGCCGCCGGGCCGCGTGGTCAGCGCGGTGCGCCCCGCCGCCATGCGCTGGTGGATGACCTTCCCGATGACGGTGGTAGACACGATCTTCAAGGCGCTCGCGCCGGCCATCCCCGACCGCGTGATCGCCGGCCATCATGCGGACCTGATGTCGGCCATCATCAACACGCGCCGGCCCGACGGCCAGCTGATGATCTTCTCCGGCGGGCTCATCGGTGGCGGCTGGGGCGCCAAGCGCGGCGCGGACGGATCGCACGCCACCATCTGCATCAACGACGGCGACACGCACAATGCGCCCATCGAGCAGCTCGAAGCGAAGTACCCGGTCGTGATCGAGCGCTACCAGTTGCGCCGTGACTCCGGCGGCGCGGGCACCTGGCAGGGCGGCCTGGGCACGGAGAAGGTGGGGCGCGCGGTGAACACGCTCATGTTCAACTGCCAGGTGGATCGCACCCACTGCCGGCCCTGGGGGTTGTTCGGTGGCCTCTCGGGCGCGGGCAACCAGGTGTCGGTGCAGCTCGAGGACGAGGCCGAGACCTTCTTTCCCAGCGGCAAGGTGCTGGCCCGTTCGCTCAAGCCGAACGAGCGCTACGTGCTGCGGTCCGGCGGTGGCGGCGGCTACGGCAATCCGCTGGAGCGGCCGGTGGAACGGGTCGAGTTCGACATCCTGCAGGGCTACGTGTCGGCCGGGCGCGCCGAGAAGCTGTACGGGATCGTCTTCGCAGAGAGCGGCCACATCGACCACGAGGCCACCGCCGCCCGGCGCCGGGAGATGGCCGCGCGTGGCGAGCCCACCGACCTCCACGACGTCGAGGTGCACGAACCCTCGCCGCTGGCCGGCACCTTGTTTCAATCCGGGGGCCTGTCACGCCTGCCGGGACGCTGCTGCTGACACCTTGCACCAGAACCCAGAAGGAGACTACGCCATGACCCATCCCGTTCGCCGATCCGTGCTCGCCGCCGTCGCGGCCATCCTCTCCGCGGCCTGCGTGCCGGCGCTGGCCCAGCAGCCTGCGGCAGCCTTTCCATCACGCGTGGTGCGCATCGTGGTGCCCTTCAGCCCGGGCGGGTCGGCGGACGCATCGGCGCGCATCCTGGCCGAGCGGCTGGCGGAGATCTGGCAGCAGCCCGTGATCATCGAGAACAAGCCCGGTGCGGGCACGACCGTTGCCTCGGCCTACGTGGCGCAGTCGGCGCCTGACGGGCACACGCTCTACCTGGCCTATGTGCTGTCGTATGCGACTTCCGCAAGCCTCTACACCAAGCTGCCCTACGACCCCGCCACGGCGCTGGCCCCCGTCTCGCTGGTGGCCGACGCTCCCTTCGTGCTCTCGGTCTCGCCCACCACCAAGGTCGCCACCGTGGCTGACCTGGTGGCGCTGGCCAAGGCCACGCCCCAGGGGCTGTCGTACGCGTCCACCGGCAATGGCGCCGGCCCGCACCTCACCACCGAGATGTTCCTGCGCCGGGCGGGCATGAAGGCCACCCACATTCCCTACCGCGGCACCAACGAGGCGCTGACCTCGCTCATCGGCGATCAGGTGCAGTTCAGCGTGTTCGACGCGGCGGCGCTGGGCCATCTGCGCAGCGGCCGGGTCCGGCCTGTGGCCGTGACCTCG
>NZ_JAYRZR010000050.1:0-28751 GCF_041916345.1 Ramlibacter sp. | reverse complement strand
CGAGCAGGCCCTGCCCCACGTGCACGACAGCATCGGCATCTGCCACGCGGTGCTGCCGCGGCAGGGCCACCTGCGCCCCGGCCTGTTCTGCGTCGGCGGTGACTCGCACTCGCCCACGGGCGGCGCGTTTGGCGCCTACATGTTCGGCATCGGCGCCACCGAGATGCTGGGCGTGGTGAGCACGGGGGAGATCTGGGTGCAGGTGCCGCGCACCCTGCGCATGGAGTGGCGCGGCCGCCTGCCTGCGGGCCTTTGCGCCAAGGACATGATGCTCGCGATGATCGGCCGCTTCGGCATGAACGGCGGTGCGTACCAGGCGGTGGAGTTCGCGGGCGAGGCTGTGCGCGCCCTGCCCATGGGCGAACGCATGACGCTGGCGAACATGAGCGCCGAACTGGGCGCCCAGGTCGGGCTGGTGGCGCCGGACGAGACCACGCGCCACTGGCTGGCCGCGCATGACGTGACCGATGTGGAGATCGACCGCTGGCAGTCCGACGAAGGCAGCGCGAGCGAGGTGCACGCCTTCGACGCCGCCACCCTGGCGCCGCAGGTGGCCGCGCCGCACAGCCCGGCGAACGCCGCCGACGTGACCCGCCATGCCGGCACCCGCGTGGATGTGGCCTACATCGGTGCCTGCACCGGCGCCAAGCTGGATGACCTGCGCTTCGCCGCCCGCGTGTTGCGCGGCCGCCATGTCGCCGAAGGCGTGAAGCTGCTGGTGGCACCGGCCAGCCATGCGGATCGGGACGAGGCGGCCGCCGAGGGCGTGATGCAGATCCTCACCGATGCCGGCGCGCAGGTGCTGGCCAGTGCCTGCGGCGCCTGCGCCGGCTATGGCGACAGCTTCGCGGCGGACCAGACGGTGATCTCCAGCACCGCCCGCAACTTCAAGGGCCGCATGGGGCCGGCCAGCACGCAGGTGTACCTGGCCTCCGCATCCACGGTCGCGGCCTCGGCGCTCACTGGCCGCATCACGGACCCGCGGGAGGTGATGGCATGAACCTGCCCGACACCCGCCCGCGCCGCGTGTGGCGCTTTGGCGCCGAGATCGACACCGACGTGCTGGCGCCCGGTACCTGGATGAAGCACGGCGTGGAGGTGATCGCACAGCACTGCCTGGAGTCGGTGCGGCCCGAGTTCGCCGCGCAGGTGCGGCCCGGCGACGTGCTGGTGGCCGGCCCGAACTTCGGCATCGGCTCCTCGCGCGAGCAGGCCGCCGCCGCGCTGCATCACCTGGGTGTGTCCGCGGTGGTGGCGCCCAGCTACTCGGGCCTGTTCTTCCGCAATGCCTTCAACCTGGGTCTGCTGCTGCTGACCTGCCCGCAGGCCGAGCGCATCGCCGAGGCCGAGACCGTGCGCATCGATGTGCAGGCCGGCACCGTGAGCCGGCTCGATGGCGCCGAGGTGCTGCCGTGCGAGCCCATCCCCGCCTTCCTGCTCGACATGGTGGCCGCGGGCGGCCTGCTGCCCCGCCTGAAGCAACGATTCGCCCATAGCGCGGCCCCGGCCGCACGGAGACCTGAATGACGAAGCCCCTCTACGACCTCCTGATCAAGAACGTGCGCGTGGTGCGCCCGCACGGCAACACGGTGCACGAGTCCGACATCGCGATCGCCGGCGGCCGCTTCGCGCGCGTCGCCCCTGGCATCGACCCCACCACCGCCAAGCAGGTGCACGACGGCCGCGGGCTGCTGGCCTTCCCCGGCGTGGTGGACGCGCACATGCACGCGGGCATCTACTCGCCACTCGACGAAGATGCGGTGAGCGAGTCCAAGGCCGCGGCCATGGGTGGCGTGACCTCCAGCCTGAACTACTTCCGCACCGGCCAGTACTACCTGAACAAGGGCGGCCCCTACCGCAAGTTCTACCCCGAGGTGCTGAAGATCAGCAAGGGCCGCTTCCACGTGGACTACGGCTTCCACCTGGCGCCCATGGACGGCACGCACATCGACGAGATCCCGATGCTGATCGACAAGCACGGTGTCTCCAGCTTCAAGATCTTCATGTTCTACGGCTCGCACGGCCTGCATGGCGCCAGCGATGCACAGAAGCAGTTCCTGATGATCGGCGAGAACGAGCGCTACGACTACGCGCACTTCGAGTTCATCATGCGCGGCATCCAGGCCGCGCGCGAGAAGTTCCCCGAGCGCGCGCACCAGATCTCGCTGTCGCTGCACTGCGAGACGGCCGAGATCATGACGGCCTACACCAAGATCGTCGAGAAAGACAAGTCGCTCAAGGGCCTAGCCGCCTACAGCGCCTCGCGGCCGCAGCATTCCGAAGGGCTCGCGGTGTTCATCGCAAGCTACCTCGCGCACGAGACGGCGCTGCCCAACATCAACCTGCTGCACCTGTCGTCGCGCAAGGCGGTGCAGGCCGCGCTGATGATGGCCGACACCTTCCCGCACATCGACTTCCGGCGCGAGGTGACCATCGGCCACCTGATGCTGGACATCACCTCCAAGGCGGCGGAGCTGGCGAAGGTGAACCCCCCCATCCGCCCGCGCGAAGACGTGGAGTTCCTGTGGCAGGCGCTGCTGGCCGGCGAGCTGGACTGGGTGGTGTCGGACCACGCCTGCTGCCGGCACGAGATGAAGGTGCCCAAGCACTACTTCGGCAACATCTGGATGGCCAAGAGCGGCTTCGGCGGCACCGAGTACCTGCTGCCCTCGCTGGTGAGCGAAGGCACCCGGCGCGGCATGGGCTACAACCACATGGCCCGCGTGACGAGCTGGACGCCCGCGCAGCGCTTCGGCCTGAACCGCAAGGGCGACATCGCCGAGGGCTACGACGCCGACATCGCGCTGGTGGACCCGGCCCGCACCTGGACCATCCACGCCAAGGACTCGCCCAGCACGCAGGGCTACACGCCCTTCGAGGGCCTGGAGCTGTCGGCCCGTGTCGAGGCGACCTACCTGCGCGGCGAGCAGATCTATGCGCAGGACAAGGGCGTGATCGGCAAGCCGCGCGGTCAGTACCTGCACCGGCCCACGGCCTGACGGCGCGCCATGCAGCAGGCTCCCCGCGTGGTGCGCGCCGAGCGGCCGCCCCCGGCCGAACACGTGCCGGTGGTGATCGTGGGCGCCGGCGCCTGCGGGCTCACGGCCGCCATCGCACTGCGTGATCTGGGCATCGCCTGCGTGCTGCTGGAGCGCGATGCCACGCCCAGCGGCTCCACCGCGCTGTCGTCCGGCTTCATCCCGGCGGCTGGCACGCGGGCACAGGCAGCGCAGGGGATCACTGACGACGCGGCCACGTTCGCGGCGGACATCCTTGCCAAGACGAAGGGCACGGCCGCACCGCATCTGGTGCAGGCCTATGCGCAGGCCTCCGCACCGGCCATCGACGCCCTGGCCGGCCACGGCCTCGCGTTCTCGGTGCTGGACAACTTCCTGTACCCCGGCCACCGCGTTCACCGCATGCACACCCTGCCCCAGCGCACGGGCCAGGCGCTGGTGGCCGGCTTGCTGCAGGCCGCGCAGGACGCCGGGGCCGACTGGCTGGGCGAAGCCCATGTCGTGGAACTCTGGGTGGACTCGGCGGACCGCGTGCGCGGGGTTGGCTTCGCCCGGCCCGATGGGCGCATCGAACACCTGGCCTGCGACGCGCTGCTGCTCGCCTGCAACGGCTTCGGCGGCAACCCCGCGCTGGTGGCAGAGCTGCTGCCGGCCATGCGCGAAGCCACGTTCGCGGGCCACGCGGGCAACGACGGCAGCGCCATCGAGTGGGGCCGCGCGCTGGGTGCCGGCCTGGCGGACCTGGGCGGGTACCAGGGGCACGGCTCCTGGGTCGTGCCGCAAGGCGCGCTCATGACCTGGGCGGTGATGATGGAAGGCGGCAAGCAGCTCAATGCGCGCGGCCAGCGCTTCCATGACGAGACGCAGGGCTACTCCGAGGCGGCAGTGGAGGTGCTGGCGCAGCCGGGTGGCGTGGCCTGGAACGTATTCGGCGACCGGCAGCTCGCCCTGGCCCGCGAGTTCCCGGATTTCCGTGAGGCGGAGGCGGCTGGCGCGTTGCGCTCGGCGGCCGACCGCGCCGCGCTGGCTGCCGTGATCGGCTGTGCGCCCGAAGCCCTGGCACAGGAGATCGACCGCTTCGGTCCGCCCTTCCACGCGGTGCGGGTCACCGGCGCGCTCTTCCACACCCAGGGCGGACTCGCCATCGACGAGCGCTGCCGCGTGCTGCACACGGAGGGCCGACCCTTCCCCAACCTGCTGGCCGCGGGCGGCGCGGCGCGCGGCGTCAGCGGCAATGCCGTCTGGGGTTACCTGTCGGGCAATGGCCTGCTGAGCGCCGTGGCCGGCGGCTGGATCGCCGCGCACACCGCAGCGGCCTGCCTGGAGCGCCCCCATGCCTGAGACCCTGACCCCTGCCCTGCGCGAGCTGCTGCAGCGCCCGGAACCCCTGCTGGCCCCCGGCGTGTACGACGCACTCAGCGCGCTGATCGCCGAACAGGCGGGCTTCGATGCGCTCTACCTGTCGGGTGCCTCCATCGCCTACACGCGGCTCGGCCGCTCGGACGTGGGCCTGACCACCGCCAGCGAGGTGGCCGACACGCTGGCGCGCATCACCGACCGGGTGCGCCTGCCCGTCATCGTGGATGCGGACACGGGCTTCGGCAA
This sequence comes from Ramlibacter sp., assembly GCF_041916345.1. Taxonomy (GTDB): domain Bacteria; phylum Pseudomonadota; class Gammaproteobacteria; order Burkholderiales; family Burkholderiaceae_C; genus Ramlibacter. The sequence goes on along the minus strand of NZ_JAYRZR010000050.1, from coordinate 24,129 downwards.
TGCCTTGAACACGCAGCGCACGGTGCGCGATTTCGAGCGCGCCGGCGCGGCCATGGTCCAGATCGAGGACCAGGGCTTCCCCAAGCGCTGCGGGCATCTCGATGGCAAGACGGTGGTGCCGGTGGCGGAGATGTGCGGCAAGCTGCACGCAGCGCTCGACGCGCGGCGCGACGCCGGCACGCTGATCCTGGCGCGCACGGATGCCGTGGCCGTGGAGGGCCTGGAAGCCGCACTGGAACGTGCCGAGCGCTACCTCGAATGCGGCGTGGACGCGCTCTTCATCGAGGCGCTGCGCAGCGAGGAGCAGATGCGTGCGGCCTGCACGCGCTTCGCGGGCCACGTACCGCTGCTGGCGAACATGGTCGAGGGCGGGCAGTCACCGGTGAAGTCGGCGGCCGAGCTGGGGGCGCTGGGCTTCCGCATCGTCATCTTCCCCGGCGGCACCGCGCGGGCGGTGGCGCATGCGCTGCAGGGCTACTACGCCACGCTGCGCCGCGATGGCACCACGGCGGCGATGCGCGGCGAGATGCTGGACTTCGACGGGCTGAATGCGGTGATCGGCACGCCGGCGTTGCTGGCGCTGGGCAAGCGCTACGAGGGCGGCACGTGAACGCTGGGGTTGCGCTATCGCTCCACCCCAGCCTACAGGGAACCCGCGTGGATGACTGTTCGTAGGCTGGGGTGGAGCGCAGCGCAACCCCAGCGATCCCCTCAGTGCTTCTCTTTCGCGTGGTTGATCGAGTACTTCGGGATCTCGACCACCAGGTCCTTCTGCGCCACGATCGCCTGGCACGACAGGCGTGAGTTCGGCTCCAGGCCCCAGGCGCGGTCGAGCAGGTCTTCCTCGTTCTCGTCCATCTCGTTGAGCGAGCCGAAGCCCTCGCGCACGACCACGTGGCAGGTGGTGCAGGCGCAGCTCATGTCGCAGGCGTGCTCGATCTCGATGCCGTTGTCCAGCAGCGCCTCGCAGATGGAGGTGCCGGCGGGTGCCTGCACCTGCGCCCCCTGGGGGCAGTACTCGGGATGGGGAAGGATCTTGATGACGGGCATGGGGCGTTTCGCGGGCGGCCGGCGCGTGCTCAGACGGTCTCGATCCGGCGGCCGGCCAGGGCCTTGCGGATGCCTTCGTTCATTCTGCGGGCGGCAAAGGCCTCGGTGCCGGCGGCCAGGGCCTTGACGGCGGCCTCCACCTCGGCTGCGTCCTCGGACGACGCGGCGGCCTCGCGCAGCGCGTTCATCAGCGCGTCGATGGCGGCGCGCTCGGACTCGTCGAGCAGCGCGGCATCGGCATCGAGCGCGCTGCGCGTGGCCAGCAGCATGCGCTCGGCCTCGACCCGTGCCTCGCGCAGGGCACGCGCCTTCATGTCGATCTCGGCGGTGGTGAAGCTTTCCTGCAGCATGCGGGCGATCTGGTCGTCCGACAGGCCGTACGAGGGCTTCACCTGCACCTGCGCCTCGACCCCGCTGCCCTGCTCGCGCGCGGACACGTTCAGCAGGCCGTCGGCGTCGACGGTGAAAGTGACGCGGATGCGCGCAGCGCCGGCCGCCATGGGCGGGATGCCGCGCAGCTCGAAGCGGGCCAGGCTGCGGCAGTCGGCGACCAGGTCGCGCTCGCCCTGCACCACGTGGATGGCCATGGCGGTCTGGCCATCCTTGAAGGTGGTGAAGTCCTGTGCCTTCGCGGTGGGAATGGTCTCGTTGCGGGGCACGATGCGTTCCACCAGGCCGCCCATGGTCTCGATGCCCAGCGACAGCGGGATCACGTCGAGCAGCAGCAGTTCACCGGCCGGGTTGTTGCCGGCGAGCTGGTTGGCCTGGATGGCCGCGCCCAGGGCAACGACCTCGTCGGGGTTAAGGTTGACCAGCGGCTCGCGGCCGAAGAAAGCCTGCACCGCGGCGCGGATCTGCGGCATGCGGGTGGAGCCGCCCACCATCACCACGCCCTGCACCTCGTCGCGGTCCAGCCGGGCATCGCGCAGGGCCTTGCGCACGGCCGCGAGCGTGCGGGCGGTCAGCGCCTGCGTGACCTGCTGGAAGTCAGCTCGCGTCACCGTGACCTCGGCCTGGCGGCCGGCCAGCGCCAGCGGCACCTCGACACGGTCGGTGTCGCTCAGGCTTTCCTTGACCCGGCGAGCCAGCATGCGCATGGCGGCCTTGTCCTCGGGTGTGGCGGCGTGCAGGCCGGCCCGGTCCTGCAGCCAGTCGGCCAGGGCGCGGTCATAGTCGTCGCCACCCAGCGCGGAATCCCCTCCGGTGGAGACGACCTCGAACACGCCGCGCGCCAATCGCAGGATGGAGATGTCGAAGGTGCCGCCGCCGAGGTCGTACACGGCGTACAGGCCCTCCGACGCATTGTCGAGGCCGTAGGCGATGGCCGCCGCGGTGGGCTCGTTGATGAGCCGCAGCACGTTCAGCCCGGCCAGGCGCGCGGCATCCTTCGTGGCCTGCCGCTGCGCGTCGTCGAAGTACGCGGGCACCGTGATCACGGCGCCATACAGGTCGTCGGCGAAGGTGTCTTCCGCGCGGTGGCGCAGCGTGGCCAGGATCTCGGCGCTCACCTCCACCGGGGACTTGGCGCCCTCGCGCGTGAGCAGCGAGACCATGCCAGGCTGGTCCACGAAGCGATACGGCAGCCGGTCACGGCCCTCGATGTCTGCCAGGCCGCGCCCCATGAAGCGCTTGACCGAGACGATGGTGTTCTCCGGGTCCTGGGCCTGGGCGGCGTGGGCGTCGGTGCCGATCTGACGGCGGCCATCGCCCAGGTAGCGCACCGCCGAAGGCAGCAGCACGCGGCCCTGCTCATCGGGCAGGCATTCGGCCACGCCATGGCGCACCGCGGCCACCAGCGAATGCGTGGTGCCCAGGTCGATGCCGACGGCGATGCGGCGCTGGTGGGGATCCGGCGAGGCGCCGGGTTCGGAGATCTGCAGCAGGGACATGAGGGCCGCTATTGTCCCAGTTGCGCGAGACGATCCTCGACGTCGTGGCCGAATCGCTCGATGAACATGAGGGCTCTCACCTCGCCCGATGCCGCGGCTGCGTCTTGCGCGTCGTCCAGCAGGTGGCCCACGCGGGCCAGCCGTTCGCGCCGCGCGGCCTCGAGCATGTCCGCCAGGTCCTGCAAGGCCGGCTCGCCCTCGGCTTCGTCCAGGGCCTCGCGCCACGCCATCTGCTGCAGCAGGAAATCGGCCGGCATCGCGGTGTTGCTCTCGGCACGGATGGGCGCGCCGCGCAGCTCGCACAGGTAGGCTGCGCGCTTCAGCGGGTCCTTCAGGCGGCGGTAGGCCTCGTTGACTCGCACCGACCATTGCAGCGCGATGCGCTGCGCCGCGTCGCCCTGGGCCGCGAAGCGATCCGGGTGGGCCTCACGCTGGAGTTCCTTCCAGCGTGCGTCCACGGCTTCGCGATCGACCGCGAAGCGTTCGGGCAGGTCGAACAGCTCGAAATCGGTGGACTGCAGGTTCATGGAAAGAAAAAGGCCGCCCCCACCGGGGTGAAGGCGGCCGAGGGGTGCATCACGGGGCGGGGCGCATCGCCCTCACACGCGGAAGCTTTCTCCGCACCCGCAACGGTCACGCTCATTCGGGTTGTTGAAGCGGAAGCCCTCGTTCAGGCCTTCGCGCACGTAGTCGAGCTGCGTGCCGTCGATGTAGGCCAGGCTCTTGGGATCCACCAGCAGCTTGACACCATGGTTCTCGAACACCACGTCCTCGGGCGCCACCTCGTCCACGTACTCCAGCTTGTAGGCCAGGCCGGAGCAGCCGGTGGTCTTGACACCGAGGCGCACACCGACACCGCGCCCGCGCTTGGTCAGGTAGCGCGAGACGTGGCGTGCCGCGCTTTCAGTGAGGCTGACAGCCATGGTCAATGCGAGACCTCGCCGGCAGCGGCACCGTGCTTCTTGCGGTAGTCGTCCACGGCGGCCTTGATGGCGTCCTCGGCGAGGATGGAGCAGTGGATCTTGACCGGCGGCAGGGCCAGTTCCTCGGCGATCTGGCTGTTGCGGATCTCCGCCGCCTCGTCGAGCGTCTTGCCCTTGACCCACTCGGTCACCAGCGAGCTGGAGGCGATCGCGGAGCCGCAGCCGTAGGTCTTGAAGCGGGCGTCCTCGATGACGCCGGTGGCCGGGTTCACCTTGATCTGCAGCTTCATCACGTCGCCGCAGGCGGGCGCGCCCACCATGCCGGTGCCGACGGTCTCGTCGCCCTTCTCGAAGGAGCCGACGTTGCGGGGGTTCTCGTAATGGTCAACGACTTTTTCGGAATAGGCCATGTCAATCTCCCAGGCGTCAATGCGCCGTCCACTGGATGGTGCTCAGGTCCACCCCATCCTGGTACATCTCCCACAGCGGGCTCAGCTCGCGCAGGCGCGCCACGTTCTCGCGGATGGTGGACACCGCGTAGTCGATCTCTTCGTCGGTCGTGAAGCGGCCGATGGTCATGCGCAGGCTGCTGTGGGCCAGCTCGTCGCTGCGGCCGAGGGCGCGCAGCACGTAGCTGGGCTCCAGGCTGGCTGAAGTGCAGGCCGAGCCGGACGACACGGCGATGCCCTTGATGCCCATGATCAGCGACTCGCCCTCGACGAAGTTGAAGCTCATGTTCAGGTTGTGCGGCACCCGGCGTTCCAGGTGGCCGTTGATGAACACCTGTTCCACCCCCGCCAGGCCATCCAGCAAGCGCTTCTGCAGGCGGCGGGCGTGCTCCAGGTCCTTCTCCATCTCCTCGCGGGCGATGCGGAAGGCCTCGCCCATGCCCACGATCTGGTGCGTGGGCAGCGTGCCAGAGCGCATGCCGCGCTCATGGCCGCCACCGTGCATCTGCGCCTCGATGCGCACGCGCGGCTTGCGCCGCACGTAGAGTGCGCCGATGCCCTTGGGACCGTAGGTCTTGTGCGAGGCCAGGCTCATCAGGTCGACCGGCAGTGTCTTCAGGTCGATGTGCACCTTGCCGGTGGCCTGCGCGGCGTCCACGTGCAGCAGCACGCCCTTCTCGCGGCAGATGGCGCCCAGGGTGGCGATGTCCTGGATGACACCGATCTCGTTGTTGACGAACATCACGCTCGCCAGGATGGTGTCGGGCCGCAGCGCGGCGCGGAAGCGGTCCAGGTCGAGCAGGCCGTCCTCCTGCACGTCGAGGTAAGTCACCTCGAAGCCCTGGCGCTCCAGCTCGCGCATGGTGTCCAGCACGGCCTTGTGTTCGGTCTTCACCGTCACCAGGTGCTTGCCGCGCGTCTGGTAGAAGTGGGCCGCGCCCTTGAGCGCGAGGTTGTTCGACTCGGTCGCGCCGGAGGTCCAGACGATCTCGCGCGGGTCCGCGCCGATCAGCTCGGCCACCTGCACGCGGGCCTTCTCCACGGCCGCTTCGGCCTCCCAGCCCCAGGCGTGGCTGCGTGAGGCCGGGTTGCCGAAGTGCGACCGCAGCCAGGGGACCATCACGTCGACGACGCGCGGGTCCACCGGCGTGGTCGCGCCGTAGTCCATGTAGATGGGGAAATGCGGAGTGGTGTCCATTCGGATCTTCCGGATGCTTCAGGCCGGCCGCAGCCGGCATCGATCAGGTCTTGGCGAACGAGCTGCCGAGCGCGAACACCGAGTTGGGCGCGTTCACCCGGATCGGCTTGACCACGGGCGCGCTGGAGATGGCGCGCTTGGGCGAAGGCTTGTCCTCGACCTGCACGCCCTTGGCGAGCTGGTCGTCCACCAGCTTCTGCAGGGTAATGGAATCGAGGAACTCCACCATGCGCTGGTTGAGCGCGGACCACAGCTCGTGCGTCATGCAGCGGCCGCCGTCGCCCTGGCAGTTTTCCTTGCCGCCGCACTGGGTGGCGTCGATCGGCTCGTCCACCGACACGATGATGTCGGCGACGGTGATCTCGGATGCCTTTCGGCCCAGCGTGTACCCGCCGCCGGGGCCGCGGGTGGATTCCACCAGCTCGTGCCGGCGCAGCTTGCCGAACAGCTGCTCCAGGTACGACAGCGAGATCTGCTGCCGCTGGCTGATGGCGGCCAGGGTCACCGGGCCGTTGTTCTGGCGCAGGGCCAGGTCGATCATGGCAGTGACCGCAAAGCGGCCTTTGGTCGTGAGACGCATCGCTAGCTCCTAGTTGTTGGCTGGCTTGCTTTCCATCCTCGGGCGACACCTGTCGCCCAAGGCCGTCTCCACCCATGTCCGGCGGGTCGCCGGCCCTCGGCTGCGCCCTGCGGCGCGGCCCGAACTGACTCGTTATGTCGGAGGGATCCTGACTGTTTCCGTCAAGTATAGCCCAAGACCCAATGGTCCGCTCAGGTACTGGCTGAGCAATCCCTGACGCCGCGCAGGGTCACGCCGCGCGGGGAGCCTGGATCGGCACCACGTTGTCGTGCACGACGGCGCCGAAGGCCTGCTCCTTCAGCAGCGCGAGCTGGTCGCGCACGCGGGCGGCCTTCTCGAACTCCAGGTTGCGGGCGTGTTCCAGCATCTGCTTCTCCAGCTGCTTGATGCGCTTGGCGATGTCCTTCTCGGACAGGTCCTCCACCATGGCGCGCTGCAGTTCCTGCTTCTGCTGCTCCTTGCTGGCCTTCTCGCTGTAGACGCCGTCGATCAGGTCGCGCACCTGCTTGACGATGCCGCGCGGCGTGATGCCGTGGGCCTCGTTGAAGGCCACCTGCTTCGCGCGCCGGCGGTCCGTCTCCCCGATGGCCTTGCGCATCGACTCGGTCATCTGGTCGGCGTACAGGATCGCCTTGCCATTCACGTTGCGCGCCGCCCGGCCGATGGTCTGGATCAGCGAGCGCTCGGCCCGCAGGAAGCCCTCCTTGTCGGCGTCGAGGATGGCCACGAGCGAGACTTCGGGGATGTCCAGGCCCTCGCGCAGCAGGTTGATGCCCACCAGCACGTCGAACTGGCCCAGGCGCAGGTCACGCAGGATCTCCACGCGCTCCACCGTGTCCACATCGGAGTGCAGGTAGCGCACCTTCACGCCGTTGTCCGACAGGTAGTCGGTGAGCTGCTCCGCCATGCGCTTGGTCAGCGTGGTGATCAGCACGCGCTCGTTCTGCTCGACCCGGATGCGGATCTCCTGCAGCACGTCGTCGACCTGATGCGTGGCCGGGCGCACCTCGACCACGGGGTCGATCAGGCCGGTGGGCCGCACGAGCTGCTCGACCACCTGGCCGGCGTGGGTCTTCTCGTAGTCGGCCGGCGTGGCCGAGACGAAGATCACCTGCCGCATGCGCTGCTCGAACTCCTCGAACTTCAGCGGCCGGTTGTCCAGCGCCGAGGGCAGGCGGAAGCCGTACTCCACCAGCGTGGTCTTGCGGGCGCGGTCACCGTTGTACATGCCGCCGAGCTGGCCGATCATCTGGTGGCTCTCGTCGAGGAACATGAGCGCGTCGCGCGGCAGGTAGTCGGTGAGCGTGGAAGGCGGCTCGCCGGGCGCCGCCCCGGAGAGATGGCGCGTGTAGTTCTCGATGCCCTTGCAGTGGCCCAGCTCGGCCAGCATCTCCAGGTCGAACCGGGTGCGCTGCTCCAGGCGCTGCGCCTCCACCAGCTTGCCCTCGGCCACGAAGAACTTCAGGCGTTCGTCCAGCTCCAGCTTGATCGATTCCACCGCGGCCATCACCTTCTCGCGCGGGGTGACGTAGTGGCTGGAGGGGTAGATGGTGAAGCGCGGCACCTTCTGCCGGATGCGGCCGGTGAGCGGGTCGAAGAGCTGCAGCGACTCGACCTCGTCGTCGAACAGCTCGATGCGCACCGCCAGCTCGCTGTGCTCGGCCGGAAACACGTCGATGGTGTCGCCGCGCACGCGGAAGGTGCCGCGGCTGAAGTCCTGCTCGTTGCGGGTGTACTGCATGCGGATGAGGCGGCCGATCACGTCGCGCTGGCCGATCTCGTCACCCACGCGCAGGATGAAGCGCATCTGCGTGTAGTCCTCCGGCGCGCCGATGCCGTAGATGGCGCTGACGGTGGCCACGATCACCGTGTCGCGGCGCTCCAGCACGCTCTTGGTGGCCGACAGGCGCATCTGCTCGATGTGCTCGTTGATGGAGCTGTCCTTCTCGATGAACAGGTCGCGCTGCGGCACGTAGGCCTCGGGCTGGTAGTAGTCGTAGTAGCTGACGAAATACTCCACCGCGTTCTTCGGGAAGAACTCGCGGAACTCGCTGTACAGCTGTGCCGCCAGCGTCTTGTTGGGCGCGAACACGATGGCCGGCCGCCCCAGGCGCGCGATGACATTGGCCATGGTGAAGGTCTTGCCCGAGCCGGTGACGCCCAGCAGGGTCTGGAACACCTCGCCGTCGTTGACGCCTTCGACGAGCTTGTCGATCGCCTGCGGCTGGTCCCCCGCGGGTGGATAGGGCTGGAACAGCTCGAAGGGCGAACCGGGGTAGCTGACGAACTGGCCGGGCCGCTCGTCGGCGCGATCCAGGGCGTGGTCATGGGTGGAAGGTTCGGCGATGGCGCTCATGCGGCGGGCTTTCGTGGTCGACCCACTAAAATCGCGGGCAGCCGGAAAGCGTACCGCGCCGCCGGCCACTTTGCTACTGACAGCTTCCAAAGGACCTGCGAATGTCTCTCTTCTCCTCCGTCGAAAAGGCGCCCAACGACCCCATCCTGGGCCTGAACGAGCAATTCGCGGCCGACCAGAACCCCAAGAAGGTCAACCTGAGCGTCGGCGTGTACTTCGACGAGACGGGCAAGCTGCCGCTGCTGGAGTGCGTGCAGAAGGCCGAGCGCCTGCTGATGGAGACGCCCAAGCCGCGCGGCTACCTGCCCATCGATGGCATCGCCGCCTATGACGCCGCGGTCAAGAACCTCGTGTTCGGCGCCGGCTCCGATCCGGTCAACAGCGGCCGCGTGGCCACGGTGCAGGCCCTGGGCGGCACCGGCGGCCTGAAGATCGGCGCGGACTTCCTGAAGAAGCTCAACCCCGCCGCCAAGGTGCTGGTGAGCGATCCGAGCTGGGAGAACCACCGCGCCCTGTTCTCGCAGGCCGGCTTCACGGTCGAAAGCTACCCGTACTACGACGCGGTGAAGCGCGGCGTGAACTTCGAGGGCATGCTGGCGGCCCTCAAGGCGGCGCCAGAGGGCACCATCGTCGTGCTGCACGCCTGCTGCCACAACCCCACCGGCTACGACCTGACGCCGGCCCAGTGGGACCAGATCGTGCCCGTCTTCAAGGAGCGCAAGCTGGTGCCCTTCCTGGACATGGCCTACCAGGGCTTCGGCCAGGGCATCGCCGAGGACGGCGCGCTGGTGCAGAAGTTCGTGGCCGCGGGCGGCGACTTCCTGGTCGCCACCTCGTTCTCCAAGAGCTTCAGCCTCTACGGCGAGCGCGTCGGCGCCCTGTCGGTGTTCTGCGCCTCCAAGGACGAGGCCGACCGCGTGCTGTCGGTGCTGAAGGTGATGATCCGCACCAACTACAGCAACCCGCCCACCCATGGCGGCGCGGTGGTGGCCACGGTACTGAACACGCCCGAACTGCGCGCCCTGTGGGAGCAGGAACTCGCCGACATGCGCAACCGCATCCGCCAGATGCGCGTGCTGCTGGTGGCCAACCTCAAGTCCGCCGGCGTGAAGCAGGACATGGGCTTCATCACCGACCAGGTCGGCATGTTCAGCTACTCCGGCATGACCAAGGACCAGATGGTCCGCCTGCGCAACGAGTTCGGCGTCTACGGCGTGGACAGCGGCCGCATCTGCGTGGCCGCGCTCAACACCCGCAACATCGACTACGTCTGCCAGTCGATCGCGAAGGTGCTCTGAGCGCGCCCTACCCCCACACCACCGACCGCATCGAGATCGATGCGGCCTGGAAGCGGTCGTTGAAGTAAGCAGGCTTCTCGCCCGCGTGCACGGCGCCTGCCGCATGCAGCAGCGGCAGCAGGTGGTCGTGCGTGGGATGCGCGTTCAGCGCCAGCGGGCCGAGCTGCTGGAAGGCGGCCACGCCTTCCATGTCGCCCTTGTCCAGCAGCGCCTGGATGCGGCGGTCGAACTCGAAGGCCCAGTCATAGGCCTGCATCGGCCCGGCCTGGCGCTGCACGGCGCGCAGGTTGTGCACGATGTTGCCGCTGCCGACGACCAGCACGCCCTTGTCGCGCAGGGCGCGCAGCTGCCGGCCCAGCGCGAGGTGCTCGGCCGGCGGGCGGCTGTAGTCCATGCTGAGCTGGATCACCGGGATGTCGGCGCGCGGGAACATCGGCTTCAGCACCGACCAGGTGCCGTGGTCGAAGCCCCATTCCGATTCGTCGATGCCGAGCTTCGGGCTCGGGACGCCGGCGGCGATCTCCCGCGCGAGAGCGGGCGCACCAGGGGCCGGGTATTGCTGCGCGAACAGTTCGTCGGGAAAGCCGCCGAAGTCGTGGATCGTCTTCGGCCTGGCCATGCCGGTCAGGTGCCAGCCACGGGTGATCCAGTGCGCGGAGATGCACAGGATCAGCTGCGGCGCCGGCAGGTCGGCGCCGAAACGCTGGCCCAGGGCCTGCCACGCCCGGCGGAACTCGTTGTCCTGGATGGCGTTGAGCGGGCTGCCGTGGCCGATGAACAGCACGGGCATGCGCGGGCTGGGCTTGAGCGCCTGGGCACCGGCGGCGGCGGCCGCGTCCAGACTGTCGATCATGGCGATTCCTCCCAGGGTGGCCGTCGCGCAGGCGGCGAGCCAGGTTCTGCGTTGCATGGGGTCCGATCTACGGGGGTTGTCGTGCATGGTACGACGTGCCGCCACCTGCCCGGGTTCCCACCCAGGCTGACACAAGCTGACCGCGCTGTCGCGCAGCTGTCCGGCAGTTGGCTGCAGTTGCAAGGTCGCGCTGGTATATTGCACTGCAATAACGCACGGGGAACCCATGCTCTACCAGATCTATGAAACCCAGCGCTCCCTGATGGAGCCCTTCGCCGACTTCGCCCAGGCGGCGTCGAAGCTGTACAGCAATCCCCTGTCGCCCTTCGGCCAGCACCCCTTCGCCCAGCGCCTGTCGGCCGGCTACGACCTGCTCTATCGCCTGGGCAAGGACTACGAGAAGCCCGAGTTCGGCATCAAGACGGTGGACGTCGACGGCGTGGACGTCGCCATCCACGAGCGGGTGGAGATCGACCTGCCGTTCTGCGAGCTGCGCCGCTTCAAGCGTTTCAGCGACGACCCGGCCACGCTCACGCGCCTGAAGACCCAGCCTGCCGTGCTGATCGTGGCCCCGCTGTCCGGTCACTACGCCACCCTGCTGCGCGACACGGTGAAATCGATGTTGCGCGAGCACAAGGTCTACATCACCGACTGGAAGAACGCGCGCCTGGTGCCGATGTCGCAGGGTGAGTTCCACCTGGACGACTATGTGAACTACGTGCAGGACTTCATCCGCCACCTGCAGAAGACCTACGGCCACTGCCACGTCATCAGCGTCTGCCAGCCCACGGTGCCGGTGCTGGCGGCGGTGTCGCTCATGGCCTCGCGCGGCGAGCCCACGCCCCTGACCATGACCATGATGGGCGGCCCCATCGACGCGCGCAAGTCGCCCACCGCGGTGAACAACCTGGCGATGAACAAGAGCTACGCCTGGTTCGAGAACAACGTCATCTACCGCGTGCCCACCAACTTCCCGGGCGCGGGCCGCCGCGTGTACCCCGGCTTCCTGCAGCACTCGGGCTTCGTGGCGATGAACCCCGACCGTCACCTCAGCAGCCACTACGACTACTTCAAGCACCTGATCGCTGGTGACGACACCAGCGCCGAGGCCCACCGCCAGTTCTACGACGAGTACAACGCGGTGCTCGACATGGACGCCGACTACTACCTGGAGACCATCCGCACGGTGTTCCAGGAGTTCCGCCTCGTGAACGGCACCTGGGATGTCCGTGCGCCCGATGGCTCCCTGGAGCGCGTTCGCCCGGAGGACATCACCGGAACCGCCCACCTCACGGTGGAAGGCGAGCTCGACGACATCTCCGGCTCGGGCCAGACGGCCGCCGCGCACGACCTGTGCACCGGCGTGCCGAAGGACCGCCAGAAGCACATCGAGGTCAAGGGAGCGGGCCACTACGGCATCTTCAGCGGCCGCCGCTGGCGCGACGTGGTGTACCCCCAGGTGCGCGACTTCATCCTGCAGTTCAACCAGCCGGCCGCGAAGCCGGCCGCCGCAGGGGGCGCCCGCCAGGCACCCGCGAAGCGCAAGACGCCCGCCCGGGCCCGCCGCACGACCCGGTGAGTCCGCTGGCCGCCCGCCTGCACGCCGCGCTGCCGCAGACGCAGTGCACGCGCTGCGGCTACCCGGATTGCGCCGGCTACGCCGAGGCCATGGCGCGCGGCGAGGCCGACATCCACCAGTGCCCACCGGGCGGTGCCGAAGGCGTGGCCCGCCTCGCCCGGCTGACTGGCCGCCCCGAGCGACCCATCGATCCCTCGCACGGCACGGAAGGCCCGCGTACCGTGGCCGTGATCGACGAAGCCTGGTGCATCGGCTGCACCCTGTGCATCGAGGCCTGCCCGACCGATGCGATCCTGGGCACGAACAAGCGCATGCACACCGTCATCGAACCCTGGTGCACCGGCTGCGAGCTGTGCGTGCCGGTGTGCCCGGTGGACTGCATCGCGCTGGAGAACGTCACCGGCGAGCGCACCGGCTGGGCCGCGTGGTCGCAGGAGCAGGCCGACACCGCCCTGACGCGCTACACCGCGCGCGGCGTGCGCCGCGTGCGCGCCGCCGAGGAACATGCAGCCCGCTTGGAAGCCAAGGCCCGCGCCAAGCTGGCGGACCTGCCCGCCATGACCCATGGCGCGGAAGGCGCCGAGCTGCAGCGCAAGCGGTCGGTGATCGAGGCGGCGCTGGCCCGCGCGCGGGCCCGGCGCGAGCAGACCGGCTGAGCCCGCCGCCGGCCGGCGGCCCTCACTCCCAGCTGAAGTGCCAGGTGCGCGCGGTCAGCAGGATGCCCGCCAGTGCCTCGACCGATTGGGCGCCCTGCTGCGCCAGCGCCGGACAATAGGCGATCTGCTGTTCCACCAGGTCCAGCGCGGCCTCTCGCGTGGCCGGCGGACGCTCGACCTTGCATTCCAGCAGGGCCGCCTGCAGGCAGGCCACCTGCGCGCCGAAGGCCCGCTGCCAGTGCCGCAACAGGGCCACATGCACATGCGCGGGCGGGCAGGATTCGAAGCCGCCATAGTGCAGGTGGGCCGGCACCTCCCAGGCGTGTTCCGCCGGCACCAGGGCGAGCAGCACCTGGGGCCGGAAGCGGCCACCCAGCGGCTCGCGCGGCGCCGTCAGGTGCCGCGGCGGCGGCGGATGCGAAGGCCACAGGCTGGGCACCGCGCCCAGCAGGCTGGACGCCTCGGCACGGCGCTCGCGCGTCCAGGCCTCGATGTCGAGGCGGGCAGCCCGCTTGAGCACCGCCTCGACGTCAGGGCGTCCCTCTTCCAGCACCGGCTCGAACAGGCGCTCGGCCTCGTCCATGTCCCCCACGATCACGGGCACGACGCCACGCCCCAGCAGGCGCTCCCGCGTGGCCTCGGCTTCGGCCCCGGGGACCTGGATCACCTCGAACGGAAGACCGCCGACCAGTGTGGTGGCGGCGGCATCGGCCGGCGGTTGCCGGCCGAACAGGGACTGCAGGAGTCTGCGCATGCGAGTGGGGCGCGCCGCGTGGATGCGGCGCCAGCGGATGCTAACCCAGCGCGTCGTTCACCTGCTCGTGGAACTCGGCCTGGCTGAGCGCCGCGCCGATCTCCCGCGGGAGCGCGTCACGCGCCGAGAACACGCCGAGCAGGCGGCCATCCGGCGCCTGGATGGGCAGGTGGCGGAAGCCGCGCTCGATCATGATCACCACCGCGTCGGACACCGGCATCGTGGGCGGCACGCAGATCGGCTTGGCGGTCATGATGTCGGCCAGGCGAGTGGACTTGGGATCGAGGCCGCGGGCGACCAGGCGGGTCATGACGTCGCGCTCGGTCACGATGCCCAGCAGGCGGTCCGGCGGCTCCAGCACCAGGATGCTGCCGCAGTTCGCGCGGGTCATCACGCACGCGGCCTCATAGGCGCTGGCGTGCTGGCCCAGGCTGATCACGTGCTTGTGGGGAATGGACTGGAACACGGTGCGTTCGGCCATGGCGCGACCCCTTTCCTTTGGATGATGGTACCGCGCAGCCCGCGCCACGCGGGCTGCCGCTCGTCAGCGCAGCGACGCGTTGATCTTCGCCAGCGCCGCCTCGCCAGGGCACAGGTCCGCCGCGCCCAGCGTGTTCAGCGGCCGTGCACTGGTATAGAGCGCGGTGTGCAGGTCGGTCGCCAGCGGGTCCACGTACAGCAGGCCGGTGAGCACCTCGCCTCGGGCCTGGTGCTGCTGCATGAAGGCCAGCGCGGCCAGCCGGTCGGTAGCGTCGTAGCCCTCGTGCAGGCTGCGCAGGCGCAGCAAGGTGCCGTCATGCTGGCGCACGTCCACCGCCTCGCCCGGCGCCGGCTCGGCCTCCACGGGGCTCGCCGGGTCGATGAAGTCGATGCGGCTGACGGCCTCGTTGTGCTCGCGCACGTAGTCGTAGCTCTTGGTGCTGCCGGGGTGGTTGTTGAAGGCCACGCAGGGGCTGATGACGTCGATGAACGCGGCGCCACCGTGGGTCATGGCGCCCTTGATCAGCGGCACCAGCTGCGCCTTGTTGCCGGAGAAGCCGCGCGCGACGTAGGTGGCGCCCAGCTGCAGCGCCATGGCCACCAGGTCCACCGGGCTGTCGGTGTTGACCACGCCCTTCTTGCTCTTGCTGCCGCTGTCGGCGGTGGCCGAGAACTGGCCCTTGGTGAGGCCGTAGACGCCGTTGTTCTCGACGATGTAGGCCATGCGGACGCCGCGGCGCATGGCGTGCGCGAACTGGCCCAGGCCGATGGAGGCGGAGTCGCCGTCGCCCGAGACCCCCAGGTACAACAGCTCGCGGTTGGCGAGGTTGGCGCCGGTGAGCACGCTGGGCATGCGGCCGTGAACGGTGTTGAAGCCGTGCGAGGCGCCCAGGAAGTAGTCGGGCGTCTTGGAACTGCAGCCGATGCCGGAGAGCTTGGCCACGCGGTGCGGCTCCACATCCAGCTCCCAGCAGGCCTGGATGATGGCGGCCGAGATGGAATCGTGCCCGCAGCCGGCGCACAGGGTGGAAATCTTGCCCTCGTAGTCGCGCCGGGTGTAGCCCACCCCGTTCTTCTGCAAGGTGGGGTGGTGCAGCGCGGGCTTGGCGATGTAGGTCATGCCGCGGTCTCCTGGGCGGGCTGGACGCGGGCCGTGATGGCCTGGGTGATGAAGCGGGCGGTGATGGGCGTGCCGTCGTAGTGCAGCACCTTCACCAGTCGGTGCGGGTCGATGCCGAGTTCGTTGACGAGCAGGCTGTGCATCTGCGCGTCGCGGTTCTGCTCCACCACGAACACGTGCTCGTGCGCGTCGATGAAGGCCGGCACACTGTCCGGGAAGGGGAAGGCACGCAGGCGCATCGCGTCGAGGTGCACGCCCTGCCCCGCCAGCACCGCCAGGGCCTCCTGCATGGCGGGCGAGGTGGAACCGAAGTAAATCACGCCCAGTGGCGTGGCCTGCGGCGCCGGCTGCACCACCGGCTGCGGCACCAGGGTGGCGGCGGTGCGGAACTTCTTCTGCAGCCGCTCCATGTTGTAGATGTAGTCCGGCCCGCGCTCGGAGTACCGCGCATACGGGTCGCGCGTGGTGCCGCGCGTGAAGTAGGAGCCCTTGGTCGGATGCGTGCCCGGCAGCGTGCGCCAGGGGATGCCGTCGCCATCGACGTCCTTGTAGCGGCCGAAGTCGCGGCCGGCTTCCAGCTCCTCGGCGGTCATCACCTTGCCACGGTCATAGGCGGCACCGTCGGTCCACTCGAAGGGCTCGCACAGGCGCTGGTTCATGCCGATGTCCAGATCGGTCATCACGAACACGGGCGTCTGCAGGCGGTCTGCCAGGTCCAGCGCCTTCGCGGCGTGCTCGAAGCATTCCTGCGGGTCCTGCGGCAGCAGCAGCACGTGCTTGGTGTCGCCGTGGGAGGCATACGCGCACGACAGCAGGTCGGCCTGCTGGGTGCGCGTGGGCATGCCGGTGGAGGGGCCGCCGCGCTGCACGTTGATGATGGTGATGGGGATCTCGGCGAAGTAGGCCAGGCCGATGAACTCCGTCATCAGCGACACGCCCGGCCCGGAGGTGGCGGTAAAGGCGCGGGCACCGTTCCAGCCCGCGCCCACCACCATGCCGATGGAGGCGATCTCGTCTTCGGCCTGCACGATGGCGAAGCGGTGCTCGCCCGTCGCAGGATCGACGCGGTACTTGCCGCAGTACTTCTGGAAGGCCTCGGCCACCGAGGACGACGGCGTGATCGGGTACCACGCGGCCACCGTCGCGCCGCCGTACACGCAGCCCAGCGCGGCGGCGCTGTTGCCGTCGACAAAGATGCGGTTGCCCACCTTGTCGGCCGCGCGCACGCGGATGCCCAGCGGCGCCTGCAGGTGCTCGCGCGCGAACTCGCGACCCAGCTGCAGCGCCTGCACGTTGGAGGCGAGCAGCTTCTCCTTGCCGCGGTACTGCTCGCCGAACAGCTTCTCGATCACGGCGGGGTCGATCTCCAGCAGCACCGACAGCGCGCCCACGTAGACGATGTTCTTGAACAGCTGCCGCTGGCGCGGGTCGCTGTAGACCGCGTTGCAGATCTCGGTGAGCGGCATGCCGATCACGTGGATGTCCTCGCGGAACTTCGAGGGCGGCAGCGGCCGCGTGTTGTCGTGGAACAGGTAGCCGCCCGGCGACAGCTCCGCCACGTCGGCGTCCCAGGTCTGCGGGTTCATCGCGACCATCATGTCCACGCCGCCGCGGCGGCCCAGCCAGCCGGCCTCGCTCACGCGCACCTCGTACCACGTGGGCAGGCCCTGGATGTTGCTGGGGAAGATGTTGCGCGGGCTGACCGGCACGCCCATGCGCAGGATGGCCTTGGCGAACAGCTCGTTGGCCGAGGCCGAGCCCGAGCCGTTGACGTTGGCGAACTTGACGACGAAGTCGTTGACGGCTTCGATGCGCTTCATGATGCGGCCACCTCCTGGGCCACGCGGGCCGCCTTGGCGTCACGACAGGCCGGGCCGGCCTGCGTCGTGCGCAGCAGGAACTTCTGCATGTCCCATGCCCCCGTGGGGCACCGCTCGGCACACAGGCCGCAGTGCAGGCAGACGTCTTCGTCCTTCACCATCACGCGGCCGGTCTTGAGCGCACCCGACACGTAGAGCGGCTGCGACAGGTTGGTCGCGGGCGCCTTGAGCCGCGTGCGCAGGTCCGCTTCGTCACCGTCGGCCGTGAAGGTGATGCAGTCCATCGGGCAGATGTCCACGCAGGCATCGCACTCGATGCAGGTGGACTGGGTGAAGACGGTCTGCACGTCGCAGTTGAGGCAACGCTCGGCCTCCTTGAAAGCCGTTGCGGCATCGAAACCCAGTTCCACCTCCACCTTGATGCTGGCGAGCGCCGCCTCGGCCTTGGCCCAGGGCACCTTGTAGCGCACGTCGAGCGAGGTCTCGTTGTGGTAGCTCCACTCGTGGATGCCCATCTTCTGCGACATCAGGTTCACCGTGGGCGGCGGTCGCTGCGCCGGGTTCTCGCCGTTCAGCAGCCGGTCGATGGACACCGCCGCCTCGTGGCCATGGGCCACCGCGGTGATGATGTTCTTGGGTCCGAAGGCCGCATCGCCGCCGAAGAAGACGTTCGGCACCGTCGACTGGTGCGTGCGCGCGTCGAGCTTCGGCAGGCCCCACTGATCAAAGGCGATGCCGCTGTCGCGCTCGATCCAGGGGAAGGCATTCTCCTGCCCGACGGCGATGAGCACCTCGTCGCAGGCGAAGAAGGCATCGGGCTCGCCGGTGGCCACCAGGCTGCGGCTCCCCTTGGCGTCGTACTCGGCCCGCACGACCTCGAAGGTCATCCCCGTCAGGCGCCCGCCCTCGTGCACGAAGGCCTTGGGCACGTGGTAGTTGATGATGGGGATGCCCTCGTGCAGCGCGTCCTCCTTCTCCCAGGGCGAGGCCTTCATCTCCTCGAAGCCGCTGCGCACGATCACCTTCACGTCCTCGCCGCCCAGGCGGCGCGCGGAACGGCAGCAGTCCATGGCCGTGTTGCCGCCGCCCAGCACGATGACGCGCTTGCCGACCTGCGTGACATGGCCGAACGAGACCGACGCCAGCCAGTCGATGCCGATGTGGATGTTCGCCGCGGCCTCCTGGCGGCCCGGGAGATCGAGATCGCGTCCGCGGGGGGCGCCACAGCCGACGAAGACGGCGTCCCAGCCTTCGGCCAGCAAGGCCTGCATGCTTTCGATGCGGCGCCCGGCGACGAACTCGACGCCCAGGTCCATGATGTAGCCCGTCTCCTCGTCGATCACCGACTCGGGCAGGCGGAAGCGCGGGATCTGCGTGCGGATGAAGCCGCCCGCCTTGGCCTCGCCGTCGAACACCGTCACCTGGTAGCCCAGCGGCGCCAGGTCGCGCGCCACGGTCAGCGAGGCCGGGCCGGCGCCCACGCAGGCCACCCGCTTGCCGTTGCGTGCACCACGCGGTGGCATGCGGGAGCGCACGTCCTCCTTCAGGTCGGCCGCCACGCGCTTCAGGCGGCAGATGGCCACCGGCTCAGGCGCGGCGGCATGGCCGTCTTCCACCCGCCCGCGACGGCAGGCCGGCTCACAGGGGCGGTCGCAGGTCCGCCCCAGGATGCCGGGAAAGACGTTCGAGACCCAGTTGACCATGTAGGCGTCGCCGTAGCGGCGCTGGGCGATCAGGCGGATGTACTCCGGCACGGGCGTGTGGGCGGGGCACGCCCACTGGCAATCCACGACCTGGTGGAAATAGGCCGGGTCGGCCGTGTTGGTCGGCTGCAAGGCTGGTCTCCTCTGGTCCCGCGCCCGGGGGGTCCCATGCGGGGCTCGGTCCAGTCTACGGCCAGGGAGGGGGCCGATGGCCCGGGGATTCCCCGATTCAGCGCGCGGGGTTGCGCGCCGTCAACCATTTCAGTGCAAAACCCGCACCGGAAACGGGCTGGCCGAAGAAGTCCCCCTGATACAGGTTCACCCCCTCCGCGTGCAGCAGCGCCACCTGGGCCTTGTCGGCCACGCCGCAGGCCACGGCCTGCAGGCCCAGGCTCTTGACCAGGGCGATGGTGCCGCGCAACAGCCGGCTGGCACCGGCGTCGCCCGGCACGGGCAGCAGATGACCATCCAGGCGGACCTCATCCCAGGGCAGGCGTCGCAGCACCTGGAGCGACGAAGCCCCCTGCCCGAAGCGACCGAGGGCGAGCCGGATGCCGGCCTTGCGCAGCTCCGCCAGTTGCTGCAGGTGGGTTGGCGTCAGGTCGTCCAGCGAGGGCGTCTGCTCCAGCAGCAGGCACAGCTTGCCCGAGCGCGTGCCGACATGCAGCAGGCCGCGGTCCGGCGCGGTGAGGTCTTCCAGCCGCACCGGTCCGAGCGTGACCGGCACCGCGACCGTCACCCCCGTGAGGCCCGCGCCCGCCCAGCGCCGGGTGTCGGAGGCGACCTGCTCCAGGGCCCACTCGGTCAATGCCGATGCCATGTCCACCGAGGCAGCCAGGGTCATCAGCGCCTGCTCGGCGATGACTTCCGCGCCCGGGCGACGCCAACGCAGCAGGGCCTCGGCGCCGCTCAGCCGGCCGCCAGCCTCGAACACCGGCCGGTAGACCAGCTCCACCTCGTCGCGGCCGATGGCCTGGCGCAACTGGGCACCGGCGGCGAGCTGGCGCGCCGCGCGCCGGTTGAAGCGGGACGAGAAGAACTCATACGTATTGCGCCCGGACTCCTTGGCCTGGCGCAGGGCCAGCCCGGCATTGGTGATCAGCGTATCGGCGCTGTCGCCATCCTGCGGGAACACCGTGATGCCGACGCTGGCGGTGATGAACAGATCCCGCCCGCCGCGCGCCAGCGCGAAAGAGCACGCTTCCATCACGCGGCTCACGAAGGCCGCGAAGCCGTCACCCGTGTCCGTGAACGGCACGAGGATGGCGAACTCGTCGCCATCCAGCCGGTACAGCATGGGCGCGTGGGCGCCGGCACACAGCTCGCCGTCGACCTCGGTCTCCACGCACTGCCCCAGCCGGCGCGCCATGCGCTGAACCACCTGGTCGCCCACGGCACGGCCCAGCGCGTCATTGATGGCGCTCAGGCGATCGATCCCCACCTGCAGCAGGGCGCCGGAATGCCCGCCCGAACGCGCGAGCGCCAGCACGGGCGCCATGTCCTGCAGCAGCCGCGACTTGTTCGACACGCCCGTCAGCAGGTCGTGCGAAGCCAGGTGCTCCCGGTAGGCGCTGGCCGCCAGCGTGTTGCGGATGCGCAGGCCCAGCTCGCTGGGATCGACCGGCTTGTTGAGGAAGTCCATCGCGCCGCTGGACAGTGCACGCAGCTTGACCTCGGGCGAGGTGTTGGCGGTGAGCACGATCACGGGCACATGACGCAGGCCGGCGTCCGCACGCAGCGCCTCCAGGATCTCCATGCCGCTCACGTGCGGCATGGTCAGGTCCAGCAGCACCACGCCGGGGCGTGACTGCCGGATCAGCGTGATGGCATTGCGGGAGTCGCTGGTCCACACGAAGCGCCGGTAGCCGGCCTCCGCCAGGAAGGCCTCCGTCATCTCGATGTTGAGTTCCTCGTCGTCGATCATCACGATGACGGCGTCGGACATCGCCTCGGCGGAGGCGCGGCTCCAGCCGCCGCTCTGCGGCGCCAGGGCCTGGAAGTCGGAGTCCGACAAGCGCTCCTCCCCCGCGAGGAACACGGTGTTGGAGACCACGGCGGAGTCGGGTCCGGAGTCCTTGGCGGGCGGCTTGGAAGTCACTTCACACAGCTTAACGGAGGGCGGATCAGGTTTCCGCGGGTTCAGGTAATTCGACGCGGGCGGCCAGGTCGGCAAGCAGGTCCAGCCGCTGGCGGGCACCCTGGGCGTCGCCGGCGGCCGCGCAGGCTTCCAGCTCACGCGCGGGCTCGGTGAACTCGTCGAAGCCGACGGTGCCGGCCGATCCGGCCAGGCCGTGGCCCAGGCGCGCCAGCTCAGCCAGATCGCCAGCGCGATGGGCGTCCTCGGCGGACTGCAGGATCGCGGCGAGACGGGCGCCGAACTTGCGGACGATGGGCGCGTAGCGCGGCTGGTCGGCAAAGCGGGAGCGCACGGGCTGGACCGGTGCCGCCTCCGACGTGGCAGCCGATGCGGGCCCGGCTGGCAGGGCCGCCGGTCCCTGCTCCGGCGGGACCGGCGTCTCGGTCACTGTCTCGCGCTGCCCCCCCAGCAAGGCCGCCACCTCCTCCAGCAGGGCATCGATATCGACCGGCTTGGTCAGGTAGGCGTTGCAGCCGGCGGCCAGCACCTCGGCCTCGAAGCCCTTCATGGCATTCGCGGTCAGGGCCACCACGGGCACGTCGGCCCCGCCGGCGCGCAGGGCGCGGGTGGCCTGGAAGCCGTCCAGCACCGGCATCTGCATGTCCATCAGGACCAGGTCGAAGCGCTCCCGGGCCAGCAGGTCGAGCGCCTGCTGGCCGTTCTCGGCCTCTTCCACCCACAGCCCCTGGTCCGCCAGCACCAGCGACACCAGCTCCCGGTTCTCCGGGCCGTCGTCCACCACCAGCACCCGCGCGGCCGGGATGCGCCAGTGCGGCCGCGCGGCAGCCTTCGCGGGGGCCGCGGTGTCGAACACCCAAGCCTCCGGCGGCAGCCAGTCCACCCCCTCCAGCGGGCCGGGATCGAAACTGAAGCGCATCGTGGTGCCCTCCCCCAGCCGGCTGGTGGCGGTGAGGTCGCCGCCCAGCGCCCGCGCCAGGCGGCGGCTGATGGCGAGGCCCAGGCCGGTGCCGCCGAAGCGGCGGGTGATGGAGGCATCGGCCTGCGTGAAGGGATCGAACATCGCCTCCACGCGGTCGGCGGCGATGCCGATGCCGCTGTCCTGCACCTCGATCACGTACACACCGGCCTCGCAGCGCAGTCGCACCACCACCGCGCCACGCTCGGTGAACTTCACCGCGTTGCTCAGCAAGTTGAGCACCACCTGCCGGATGCGGCCCGGATCGGTCAGCACCTGCGCCGGCAGCGCGGCACCCGGATCGAGGGTGAGCGCGATGCCCTTCTCGCGCGCCTTCACCTGCAATTCGGTCACGGCGCCGCGCACCACCTCATGCGGCGCGCAGGCGATGCGCTCCACCACCACCTGGCCAGCCTCCACCTTGGACAGATCGAGGATGTCGTTGATGAGCGCCAGCAGGTGGCGGCCACTGTGGTGGATGGTGTCGAGGTAGCGCGTGGACTCCCGCGTGTCGCGGCTGTAGCCGCGGCGCAGCAGCTCGGTGAAGCCCAGGATGGCGTTCATCGGCGTGCGGATCTCGTGGCTCATGTTCGCGAGGAAGTCGCTCTTGGCCCGGTTCGCGGCCTCGGCCTCGTCCTTGGCGCTCTGCAGCGCGACCTGGCTTGCCTCCAGCCGCGTGATGTCCTCCAGGCTGATCAGCACCCCGCCCGCCCGGCCCGACGCGGCCAGCACCGGCGAGCAGTTGACGACGAAGCTGCGCACCTGACCGGTGGCATCGAGCAGCTTGAGCTGCCGGTCCTTGCGCGGCCGGCCATCCTCCAGCGCCTGCACCCAAGGCCCCTGCCCCGCCGCCAGCGGCGCGCCGGCGGCATCCAGCCAGGCGATGGCGGCCACGGGCGTGCCCATGAGCTGCTCGTTGGTGCGGCCCAGCAGCCGCACCAGCGCTTCGTTGGCCAGCACCACGTGCTGCTGCTGGTCCACGACCAGCAGGCCCTCGGCCAGCGTGTCGAGCGCCGAACGCACCCGCGCCGGGATCGCCTGCGAGGGGTCGAGGTGCCGCAGCACCCGGCCCAGGTAGACGGAGAATCCGAGGAAGCAGATCGCCGCGCAGAAGGCCACCAGCAGCAGCAGCGGATGGGTGAAGACGCCCGCGAGCCCTGGCGCACTGACGGGGTCGAAGCGCAGCTCCACCTGGCCCCACGGCCGGCCGCCGGCATAGAGCTGCACCTGCACCTGGCCGTCGGTCGCGACACCGGCTTCGAGTGGCACCCAGGCGCGGGCATGCTCACCGACGGCGAGGACCAGGCGTCCCTCATGACTGCGCACGCCGATGGACCGCAGCTGCGGATTGCGCTGCTGCACGAAGCGCAGCACCTCCTCCAGCCGGCGCGGCTCGGACGAGGCGATGAGCGCGGTGGCGGAGGCCGCCACCGACTCGGCCAGCGCGAGCCGGCCTTCGCGCACGGCCTGCGCGCGGTCGGGCACCAGGCCCAGGAACGAGGCGGCCAGCAGCGCGCTCGCCACCAGGCCGGTGAGGCCGAGCGCGATGTAGGTGCGGGTGCCGAGCCCCTTCATCCGATGCCCCGCAAGGGATCCACGGGCTGGCGCGCCCGCGCATCGAGCGCGTCGTCGTCCTCGTCTTCCTCGTCGCTCACGCGCGAGAGGATGGGCAAGGGGTCCAGCAGGCGCCAGGCCGGCAGAGCCGAGAGATAGCTGCTGAGCAGCACGCCGCCGCGCACCAGCCACAGCACGTAGACGACGGACACGCCGAAGGAGACCCCCGCCACGGAGAGGGTGGTGGTGCGGTCCAGGTCGAACTGCTCCTTCAGCGCCTCGCGCGCGCTGTCCAGTTCGCGCTCGAAGCTGGGCAGCCGCAGTGCCGCGCCCAGTTCCTGCTGGGTGAGCAGCGAGGTCGTGGGACCGGCTGCGAAGCCGGCCAGCACCGCCTGCAGCACGTCCGCCGGCGGCTCCGCGCTGAAGCTGGCCAGCGCCACGGCCGCCGGTGCAGGTGCGCTGACGCCAGCCGTTCCCGCCGTGGGGGCCGTCAGTGCCCCGGTGGCCGCGTTGCTGCCGGCGTTCGGCGCGGGTGTGCCTACGCGCCCCTGGTCAAAGCCCGATGCCCCGGTCCCGGTAGCCGGATCGAGCAGGGACGTGCCCGCGCCTTCCGACGCGTCGGTGGTGGTGCCGGTGGCGGCGCCGTTGCCTGGCACGGCGCTGCTGCCCGATCCGCTGATGCCCGGAAGCGATTCGACGGTCGCCGGCGGGAGAGCCCCCTGCACCGCCTCGGCGGGCGCGCCGGTCGCGGGCGCCGGCACGGCCGGCGAGGGCAAGCCGAAATCCGGCGCCGCCTCGTTGACGCCGGGATCGA
>NZ_JAYRZR010000049.1:0-29690 GCF_041916345.1 Ramlibacter sp. | reverse complement strand
GCGGCCACCGTGACCCCGCCCCCCTCGGGGGGCGGCGGGGCCCCGCGGGGGGGGGCGCCGCCGCCTCCCTGGCCGCAGGCGGCCAGGGCCAGCACGCTGGCGACGAGCAGCGCAATCGGGAAACGAGGGGCCGGCGAGGCGTGGCGCTCGGGCATGGGAGGGTCTTTCGGAGGAGTGGGAAGGCGCAGCGGCGCACGGCCGCCCGCACGATGCTGCAGTATATACATGCAAGAGTGAATGTATACTGACTCGCCGGTGAACGCCCCGCAAAGGCCCGCCGGACCCCCATGGCCCGACGCACCAAGGAAGACGCCCTCGCCACGCGCCAGCGCCTGCTGGACGCGGCGGAGCACGTCTTCCTGGCGCACGGCGTGGCCGGCACCTCGCTGAATGACATCGCCCAGGCCGCGGGCACCACTCGCGGCGCCATCTACTGGCATTTCCACGACAAGGCCGACCTGTTCAACGCCATGATGGACCGCGCCATCCTGCCGCTGCAGACCGCGCTGACGCACGTGGAGTCCGCCCAGGGCGCGGACCCGCTGCCCGCCCTGCGGGCCGCGATGCAGCTGGCCCTGCACCGCACCGTGCACGATGCCCGCACCCGCCGCGTGTTCGAGGTGGCCACGCACAAGGTGGAGTACGTGGACAGCCTGTGCGCGGTGCGCTCGCGCCACCTGCACGTGCGCGGCCTGTGGCTGGATCGCATGCGCCTGGTGCTGCTGCGCAGTGCGCGGGTCCGCGGCCTGCGCCTGGCCATGCCGGCGGCGACCGCGGCCCAGGGCCTGCAGGCGCTGCTGGACGGGCTGATCCAGAACTGGCTGCTGGACCCCGAGGCGTTCGATCTCGAGGCCTGCGGCACCCGCGCCATGGACGCCTACCTCATCGGCCTGGGCCTCCCCCACGAAGCGGGCCCACGTTTGGCTACCGGCCGCAACACCCGGTAACCCTGTCGCCTGCGCACTGGCCTAGCATCGGCAGGTGGCCAAGCGAATCAGGAGGAAACCGCCATGAGCATGATCGACACCCTCGAACTCCGCAAGAACGCCGAGACCCGGCAGCTCGCCACGCCCGGCTGGTTGCGCTGGGCAGCCGGCCTGCTGGTGATCGCCGCCTTCGTGGTGGCCGGCCTGCGAGAGCCGCCCGACACCGCGGCGCAGCGCGCCGTGAAGGCACCGGTGGCCGGCGACTACCAGGGTGACTGGCGCAACGGCCAGCACGTCGACCTGGAAAAGACACTCAGCGCCAACCATGTCGACAGCTGCGGGCTGATGGCTTACCGCGCCCACCGCACCGTCCATGGCCAGTACCTCGTCTACTGCAGCCAGGACGGCCGCCGCTGGACGGCCTGGCTGGCCTGGCCCGGCGCTCAGAAGGTGATGGGCCCCTACGCGCCCGATCCGCTGGTGCCGGCGCCGCGCTAGCGTGACACATGCCACGCCCGGGTGGCCTGCACGCCACCTGCAATGCCCGTACGCGGCGACGGGCTGGCAATTGGCGCTTGATCCCGAGCCCCTCATGGCCCAGAATGCAAGCGCAATGCCAGTCGTTGCGAGCGAGCACATTTTTTCAGGATCTCCCTGTGCCCCCGCCTAGGCGGGGGCCTTTTTTTGGCTGACGCCTGCAGGACGCCCCGCACGGGCGCTGCCTATCATGCTCAACCATGAGTTCCCCGCGCCGTCCGGCGCCGAAGGCGGCCCAGTCCGCTGATGTCCTGCTGCCCCCGCTGTCCGGCACGCCGGCTGCCGCGCCCTCCGCCCGGGTGCTGAGCCGCCTGCGCGTCGCCTGCAACGCCATGAAGGCCCATCTGCGCGACGTCGAGCGTCACGCCGGGCTGGCCGGCGCGCAGGTGTGGGCACTCACCGTGGTCGATTCCCAGCCCGGCCTGGGCGTGGGGGCGCTCGCCCGCGCCATGGACATCCATCAATCCACCGCCAGCAACCTGGTCCGGCCCCTGCTCGAAGGCGGACTGATCGTCGCCAGCCGCAGCGCCGAAGACCGCCGCGCGGTGGAGCTGCGCGTCACCCCCCGTGGGGCCCGCCTGCTGCGCCGGCTGCCCCAGCCTGTCAGCGGCGGCCTGCCGGAAGCCCTGCAGGCGCTCGATACCGCCACATTGCGCCGGCTCGACCGGGACCTGGGTCGCCTGGTGGCGGTGCTGGAGGCGCCGGTCCCTGCCCGCGCCCGCACCCGCCCGCGGCCCGACGCTGCCGCCTGAGCCCGCAGGCTCAGCCCAGGTAGCGGCCGGGCCGGTGGTTGAAGACCAGCGCGAGGTTGAGCGCCACCACCGCCAGCACCGACCACGCGAGCGAGGCCATGCTGCCCGCGACCAGGCCGCCCGCGCACACGATCACCGCGTCCAGCACCATCTGCACCTTCCCCGTCGGCCAGCCCAGCCGGTTGTGCAGGTACAGCGAGAGCACGTTCAGGCCGCCCAGGCTGGCCTGATGCCGGAACAGCATCAGCATGCCGGCGCCGCACAGCAGCCCGCCCAGCACGGCCGCCACCGGGCCGGCCACGTGGCGCAGCTCCAGCCCCTGGGGCAGCCAGCCGACCAGGAACGACAGCGCCGCCACCGAGACCAGCGTGCGCAGCGCGAAGGCGCGCCCGAGCTGGCGCCAGGCCAGCCAGTAGAAAGGCAGGTTCACCCCCACGAGCGCCCATGCGAGCGGCAGGCCCGTGGCCTGGTGCAGCAGCAGGGCCAGGCCGACGGTGCCGCCGGGCACCAGCCCGGCATGCTGGAACAGGTAGACCCCGAGGGCGACGAACAGCGTGCCGGTGGCCAGCCCCTGCAGATCGTCCTGCAGGCGGTGCGTGGCGGCAGCGGCAGTGGTGGCGGACATGCGGGCGATGATGCCGCGCCCCGCCTGCCACGACCTTGCGTTGCATCAGCTTCAGCGCCAGCTGGCGCCATCGAAGGCCGGCGGACCGTGCCGGATTGGGCAGCGCTCTCCACCCGGACCGGACCGATGAGGTGCCCCCGCTGGCAGAATGCTCGCCGTGGGAGACACCAAGATGCGCGCGCTGATCGTCGAGGACGACGCCACCTCGGCGGCTGTCCTGTCCGGGCTCGCGCGCCGGATGGACTTCGAGGTCTCGGTGGCCGAGGACCTGGCCGCCGCCTGGGAGATCCTGCGCTGCACGCCGGTGGACATCCTGCTGCTGGACCTGAGCCTGCCCGATGGCGACGGCGTCGACCTGCTGCGCCGGCTGCGCCGGTGCGCCCCGGGTGAGCTGCCCGACGCCAAGCTGCCCGTGCTGGTGATCTCCGCCCGCTCGCAGCTGCGCACCCGGCTGGCCGCCCTCGACCAGGGTGCCGACGGCTACGTGATCAAGCCGGTGCACCTGGAGGAAGTGGCCGCCGTCATGCGCGCGCTGTTGCGCCGGCGCACCAGCCTCACCGGCGGGCGCATCACCTACCGCGACATCGTGGTCGACCCGGTGGGTCGCACCGTCACCCGCGGCGGCGCGGGCGTGGACGTGAGCGAACCCGAGTTCACCGTGCTGCTGGCCCTGCTGGAAGACCGGCCGCGGCCGCTGACCCGGGCGGACATCCAGGCGCGCAGCAGCCATCGTGTCTCCGATGGCAACGCGGTGGAGGTGCACGTGCACCACCTGCGTCGCAAGCTGGGCCAGTCGCTGATCCAGACGGTGCGCGGCGTGGGCTACCGCATCCCGCCCGACACCCCGCCTTGAACCCCGCCTGACGACGAACTGACAGCAGGCGCCGCGCCAGCGCTGCCGGTACACTCGACGCCCAGGGCCTCACCCGGGCCCGCCCACCGGCATCTACAGGAATCCCACCCCATGGCCCTGATCGTTCTGATGGAGGACGACGCCGCCACCCGCACCCTGGTCACCTCGGTCCTCAAGAAGGACGGACACGAGGTCCTCGCGACCGAGAACGGGGTGCACGGCATGATCATGGCCGAGGCGCGCCACCCCGACCTGGTCATCAGCGACGTGCAGATGCCCGAGATGAACGGCTTCGAGGTCGTCGCCGCGCTGCGCCGCAACCCGGCGCTGGCCGCCACGCCGGTGATCCTGCTCACCTCGCTGCAGGAGCGCGCCCACATGCGCATCGGCATGACCACCGGCGCCGACGACTACATCACCAAGCCGTTCCGCCCCGGCGAGCTGCGGGATGCCGTCGCGGCGCAGCTGAACAAGCGCCAGCGGCAGGCCGAGCTGCAATCGCTCGCGATCGACCAGGCCGTCACCACCGCGCTGCAGGAGCAGCGCGCCCACCTGATCAAGCTGTACGAGAAGCGCCTGGCCGCCGAGCTGAGCGAGCGCTGGCCCACCGGCCAGGGCGGCGCGGCCGACGAGCGCTTCGACTCCGCCAGCGTGCTGTTCGTCGACATCCCGCACTACGCGGGCGTGGCCGAGAAGCTGGATGCCTCCGAGCTGACCGATCTGGTGCGCCGCTTCTACGGCAGCGCCAACGACACCGCCCACCTGTTCGGCGCCCGCTTCATCCAGTTCGTGGGCGAAGGCCTGCTGGCCGTGTTCACCGACGACACCAACACCCGCACCGTCAACCATGCCCTGCGGGCCGCGCGCACGGCGCTGGGCCTGGTGGAGTCCTCGCGCGCCATCGCGCAGCACCTGGCCACCAGCTATCCGCAGCGCCGCCTGCCGCCCTTCGACGTGCACGTCGCGTTGAACACCGGCGCGGTCACGCTCACCCAGCTGGAAGACCCGCTGCATGGCGGCAAGCAGACCCTGCCCGTCGGCGACGTGGTGACCGCCACCATCCTGCTGCAGAAGCAGGCGCGTGCGCTCGGCTGGCCCATCGCCGCCAGCGTGGCCACGCTGCGCAGCGTCACCGGCGCCGTGCGCACCGGCCGCCGCGCGCTGATCGACCTGCCCGGCCGCTCCCAATCGCTCGACGCCGCGGAGCTGGTGGGCATGGCGCAGCCCGCCGAAAGCTCATGAAACGCCTGTTCTCGCTGCGGCGCGTGCTGGCCGTCAGCATGGTGCTGCTGGCCATCGTGCCGGCGGTCGTGGTGGCCTGGCTGCTGGGGCGCGCCGGCACTGCGAGCGTGGAAGAGCTCGCCGGGCGGCTGCTCGGCCAGGTGGCGGCGCTGGTGCAGGCCGGCACCGAGAACCAGCTGCGGCAGGCGCACGACGTGCTCAACGGTGTCTTTCCCGAGCGGCTGAACGCCTCCGAGATGCAGCGTGCCCGCACAGTGCTGCGCAACCTGCCGCGCATGGAGGCACCCGCCTTCGTGCTCGCCCGCCACACGCCCGAGGTGCCGGTGCTGCACTTCGCCAACCTGCGCGGCGAGTACCTGGGCGTGTCCGCCACCCCGGACGGCATGCGCGTCGCGGTGCGCAACGGCACCGGCGGCGGCCGGCAGTTCTTCGCCGCGGCGGAGCCGGGTGACCGCAGCCGGCCCCTGCCACCGGAGGCCGGCAACTTCGAGCCCCGCACCACCGTCTGGTACGCCGGCGCGATGGAGGCGAAGGACCGGGTGTTCTCCCCGGTGCGGGTGGATCCCGCCCGGCGCGAGCTGATGGTCAGCCTGTCGCAGCCGGTCTACGACCCCGACGGCGGCGCGGCTGGCGTCTTCGCCGCCGACCTGTACCTGCAGCGCCTGCACGACGTGCTGCGCACGCAGCGCATCAGCGCGCGCGGCGGTGCGTTCATCATCGACGAGAAGGGCCTGCTGGTCGCGAGCTCCGCCGGCGACGCGCTGTTCGAGCCCGGCGCCGACGGCCAGCCGGCGCGGCGCAGCCCGAGCGACAGCGCCAACGCCGCCATCCGCGCCGGCTATGCCGGCCTGCAGGCCATGCGCGCGGCGCAGTCGGCCGACACGGTGCAGCTCGACACCCGGCTGCAGCGCCTGCCGCTCGAGGGGGACGCGCTGCTGCTGGTGCAGCGGCCCTTCGGCGAAGCCCTCGGCCTGCGCTGGGCGCTGGTGGTGGCCGCGCCCGAATCCGATTTCACCGCCGGCATCCGGCGCTCCTGGCTGCATGCCGCCATGGGCGGCGGCGGCGCCATCCTCATCGGCACCCTGGTGGCCTTCCTGATGGCGGCAGCCTTCGGCCGCAGCATGCGCCGGGTCTCGGCCGCGGCTGAACAGCTCGGGCGTGGCGAGGTGCCCGAGCCGGTGCGCACCCGCATCCGCGAGGTGACCCGCCTGTCCGCCGTGCTGTACGACACCGGCCGCCAGCTCCAGGTGTTCCGCAACCAGGTGGAGGCCGACGCCGTGGCCCTGCAGGTGGCCAACGAGACGCTGGAAGAGCGCGTGCGCGAACGCACCGCGGAGCTGGAAGCCTCGCGCGAGGAGGCGCTGGCCGCCGCGCGCGCCAAGGCCGCCTTCCTGGCGACCATGAGCCACGAGATCCGCACGCCGCTCAATGGCGTGGTGGGCATGAGCACGCTGCTGGCCGAGACGCCGCTCAACCCCGAGCAGCGGGACTTCCTGCAGACCATCCGGCTGTCCAGCGACCAGCTGCTGGCGGTGATCAATGACGTGCTCGACTTCTCCAAGATCGAGTCGGGCAAGCTTGACCTGGAGGTCGAGCCGCTGTCGGTGCGGGGCGCGGTCGAGGAGGCCTGCGACATCGCGGCCCCGCGCGCGCGCGAGAAGGGCCTGGAGCTCATCATCGACATCCCGGAGACCGGTGCCGGTGCGGTGCCCGCGGCGATCAAGGGCGACATCACACGGGTGCGCCAGGTGCTGATCAACCTGATCAACAACGCGGTGAAGTTCACCGCCCGCGGCGAGGTCTCGGTGTCGGTGCGCCAGCGCGCGGCCGATGACGGCGCCGGCCGCGCGGTGCTGGAGTTCCGCGTCAGCGACACCGGCATCGGCATCCCGCCCGAGCGCAAGGCCTCGCTGTTCGAGGCCTTCATGCAGGTGGACGCGTCCACCACGCGCAAGTACGGCGGTACCGGCCTGGGCCTGGCCATCTGCAAGCGGCTGGTGGAGCTGATGGGCGGCGAGATCGGCGTGGAAAGCGAACTGGGCCACGGCTCCACCTTCTGGTTCACCATCCACGCGCCCACGACCGAGCTGGCGCAGTCGTTCAGCCCCGCCGACGCCGGCCGCCTGAAGGCCATCCGCGTGCTGATCGTGGATGACCACGCCACCAACGTGCGTGTGCTCACGCGCCAGCTGCAGCTGTGGGGCATGGAGGTGCACGCGGCCGAGTCGGGCCCGCAGGCGCTCGACTGGCTGGAGGGCTCCCCCAGCCTGCCGGACGTGATCGTGACCGACATGCACATGCCCGAGATGGACGGCATCGCGTTCTCGCAGACGGTGAAGGCGCATGCCGGGTGGGAGCGCATCCCCATCGTGCTGCTCAGCTCGGGCTTCATGCCGGTGGGCGACGGCAGCGCCCAGCTGTTCAGCGCGCGGCTGCTCAAGCCGGCGCGGCAGAACCAGCTGTTCGAGACCATCCTGCGCTGCGTCTCGGCCGAGGAGGCAGCGGCCGGCAAGACCGGCGCCACCCCGCAGGAGGCGCAGAAGCACGCCACGGTGCTGGTGGCCGACGACAACGCGGTCAACCTGAAGGTGGCCTGCGCCATGCTGATGAAGCTGGGCTACGAGGTGCGTACCGCCACCGACGGCCGCGAGGCGGTGGAAGCGGTGGCGCACGCCGCTGCCCACGGCCAGCGCATCGACGCCATCCTGATGGACGTGAACATGCCCGACGTGGACGGCCTGCAGGCCACGCGGCAGATCCAGGCCGCACGTGGCAAGGCGGCGCCGCCCATCATCGCCGTCACCGCCGCGGCGTCCGCCGAGGACCGCGCCCGCTGCGAGGCCGCCGGCATGGACGACTACCTCACCAAGCCGCTGCAGGTGGCGGCGCTGGCGCTGGCGCTGGAGAAGTGGATCGCGGCGGCTGATGCCCCCCCGCCCGCCCCCGAGGCGCCCGCCCCCGATGCCGCACCCGCCGCCGATGCCGCGCCCCCCGCGGCGATGGATTTCGCGCGACTGGAGGAATTCCGCGAGTTCGACGACGAGGAGCTGAGCATGACGCGCGAGGTGATCGGCCTGTTCGTGGCCGACACGCCGCCGCGCCTGGACACGATCGACGCCTGCCTGGCCAGCCGCGACGCCGCCGCACTGGCGCAGGCCGCGCACGCCATCAAGGGCTCGGCCGGCAACGTGGGGGCCACGGCCCTGCACCAGGCCGCCGGGGAGCTGGAGACGCTCGCCAAGGCCGGCTGGCCCGATGACGCCGCGGCGCGCGCCGCCGCGCTGCGCGGGCTGTGGGCCGGCACCCAGGCGGCCATCGACGCCTGGCTGGCCGGCGAGCGGCACTGAGGCGCCCATGGTGCTGTCGGCGCTCGCGGTCTTCGTCGGTGCCGGGCTCGGCGCCCTGGCGCGCTGGGCGCTGTCCCTCGGTCTCAACGGCGATGGCCGCGGCCTGCCCCTGGGCACGCTGGCGGCCAACCTGCTGGGCGGCTACCTGGTGGGCGTCGCCATCGCCTGGCTGGGGCAGCACCCGGAGCTGCCGCCGCAGGTGCGGCTGTTCCTGGTCACCGGCTGCCTGGGCGGGCTGACCACCTTCTCCACCTACTCGGCCGAAGTGGTGCTGCTGATCCAGCAGGAGCGGCTCACGCTCGCCCTGGCCACCGCCGCGGCCCACCTGCTGGGCTCGCTCGCGCTCACCGCGCTGGGCATCGCGAGCGTGCGCGCGCTCAGCGGCTGAGGGCCCTCACGCCTTCTTCGCCGCCTTCGACGGCGGCTTCGGCGGCGGCTGCATGGGCGCGCCGCGCTGCGCCACCCGGTCCACCAGGGCCTGCATGTTGGACAGCGAGGCCAGGTGCATGGAGACCAGGTGCATCTCGCCGGCGCGGAACAGCGAGAGCACGGTGGCATCGGGCAGGGCCATCAGCTTCTTCTCGTCCACCACCAGCAGGCTGCCCACGGTGAAGCTGCGGCCATCCACCAGGTCGGCGCGAGCCTTCATCTCGGTCAGCAGGCCGGCCTGCTCCAGGTGGCGGCAGAAGGTCTCGGTGCGGATGTACTCGCGCTGGTACTGGGTCAGGAAATCCAGCGCACCACGCAGGAAGGGCGTGTCCTCGCCCTTGGCGTCGAACAGCGCCTCGCCCTCGTTCTCGCTGATGCCGCCGTACGCCTCGTCGATGCACACGCCGAGCGACTGACCCGGCAGCTCCGCCAGCACGAAGGGGTAGCGGCGCACGAAGGCGGGCACGTAGCGGCCAGTCCAGCGGCCGTCCTCGGCGACGAACAGGTTCTCGCGCGCGCGCAGACCCAGCATGACCACCGGCACGATCTTGCCGCTGGCAGCCTTGGTGAAGACGATCGCGTATTCCTTGCAGGCCTCGTTGAACTCCACCCCCGCGAGGTAGAGCGAGTTGGCCTTGCGCGCGAAGGCGAAGCTCTGGCTGGCCTTCACGCGGCGGCGGCGGTGCTTGTCGCGGTCCAGCAGCACCGGCTTCTCGTAGTACAGGGTGTCCGACATGGCCGGTGCCTCCTTCAGCGTCAACCTTCCTGGGCGATATTGTCGTCCGACGGCGGCAGGGCCCGCGCCAGCACCTTGTCGATGCGCTTGCCGTCGAGATCGACCACCTCGAACAGCCAGTCGGCACAGGCGATGCGCTCGCCGGTGGCCGGCAGGCGGCCCGAGACCGACATCAGCAGGCCGGCCAGGGTGTTGTAGCGGCCCTTGTCCTCCTCGGGCAGCTCGCGGATGCCCAGGCGCGCCTTCAGCTCCGAGGCGGGCATCAGGCCGTCGAGCAGCCAGGAGCCATCGGGCCGCGGCACCGCCCAGGGCTCCTCGTGCGCCTCGGGCTTCAGCTCGCCGGTGATGGCCTCCAGCAGGTCGTGCGGGGTGATCAGGCCCTGCACCACGCCGTATTCATCCACCACGAACACCAGCCGCGCGGCCTGGCTGCGGAACTGCTCCAGCATCTCCATGCCCGAGAGCGTCTCGGGCACGAAGAGCGCGGGCTGCATCTGCGCCTCCAGCGGGCCCTCGTGTGCCGGGCCCAGCGCCAGCAGGCGCGCCACGCTGACCACGCCCAGCACGTCGTCCAGCGACTGGCGGCAGACGGGGTACCACGAGTGGGCCTCGCCCTGCTGGCCGGCGCGGCGCAGCGCATCGGCCACCGGCATCGAGGCCTCCAGCCACTGGATGTCGGAGCGCGGCACCATCATCGAGGTGAGCGGCCGGTCGTCCAGGTGGAACACGTTGCGCACCATCTGGTGCTCCTGGTGCTCGATCACGCCGGCATCCACGCCCTCTTCCAGGCTGTGCGCGATCTCCTCCTCGGTCATGCCGCGCGGCGTGGCGGTGTCGATCGCCAGCACCTTCAGCACCGCCTGGGTGGAGGCGGACAGCAGCTTCACGAACGGGCCCGCGCCGCGTGCCACCCAGCCCATGGGCCGCGCGGCCAGGCGCGACACCGCCTCCGGGTAGAGCTGGCCGATGCGCTTGGGCACCAGCTCGCCGAACACGATGGTGAGGTAGGTGATGATGGTCACCACCAGCGCGGTGGCGCCGATCTCCGAGGCGCGATGCGGCAGGCCATGGCCACGCAGCCACTCGGCGAGCCCGGCGCTGAACGCGGCCTCGCCGATGATGCCGTTGAGCATGCCGATGGAGGTGATACCCACCTGCACGGTCGAGAGGAAGCGCGTGGGCTGCTCCATCAGGCGCAGCGCCGCGGCCGCGCCGTGGTCACCGCTTTCCGCCAGGGCGGCCAGCCGAGCCTTGCGGCTGGAGGCCAGCGCCATCTCGGACATGGCGAACAACCCGTTCAACAGGGTGAGCAGCGCGATCAGCAGGAAATCCATGAGGCCATGCGGGAAACCGGCATTCCAATGTACTGCAAGCCGCGTGCCCTACAGTGACGCCCCATGGCGCACTACCTCATCGGCGACGTGCAGGGCTGCGATGCCCCGCTGGGCCGCCTGCTCGACCGCATCGGCTTCTCGCCCAGCCGCGACACGCTGTACCTGCTGGGCGACCTGGTCAACCGCGGCCCGGCCTCGGCGGCCGTGCTGCGCCGGCTGATGGCGCTGGGCGACGCGGCGCGCTGCCTGCTGGGCAACCATGATCTGAGCCTGCTGGCGGTGGCGCACGGCGCGCGCCGGCCGCGCGAGGGCGACACGATGGACGACGTGCTGCAGGCCCCCGACCACGAGGCCCTGCTGCACTGGCTGCGCCAGCAGCCGCTGGCGATGCGCGCGCACGGCATCCTGATGGTGCATGCCGGCGTGCTGCCCGCCTGGGATGCCGAGCGCACGCTGGCCCTGGCCGGCGAGGTGCAGGCCGTGCTGCGAGGCGGCGAGGCGGGCGACTTCTTCGCGCACATGTACGGCAACCAGCCCGACCACTGGGACGACGCGCTCACGGGGTGGGACCGGCTGCGCGTGATCGTGAACGCGCTGACGCGGCTGCGCTTCGTCACGCCCGACGGCGGCATGGACCTCAAGACCACGGGCGGCCTGGCCGCCCGGCCCGACGGTCACGTGCCCTGGTTCGAGGCACCCGGCCGGCGCACCGCGGGCACGCCGGTCGCCTTTGGCCATTGGTCCACGCTCGGCCTGCTGCAGCGACCGGACGTGATCGCGCTGGACACGGGTTGCGTCTGGGGGGGCTGCCTCAGCGCGCTGCGGCTCGCGGCCGACGGCCGGCACGAGGTGATCCAGGTGAAGTGCGAGCAGGCGCAGGCGCCGGGCGAGTGAGCGTCGCGGGGCGGGGCCCCCCGCGGCGGGCTCGGGGGATGCCCCGAGCAAAGCAGGCCTCAGTCGGCCTTGAACAGCGCCGCGACCTTGCGCTTGGGCTTGATGTTGGCGGAGATGCGGTTGCCCACCGGCTTGGCCGCAGCCTCCCAGGCGGGGGCCGCTTCGCGCTCAGGCGCTTCGTAGGGCTGGTGGAAGAACGGATCGGCGGAGGCCGGGGCCGGGCGCGGCTCACGGCGGCGTTCCGTCGCGCGTTCCTCGGTTCGCTCGGTGCGCGGCTCGCCGCGGCCTTCGTCGTCACGCCAGGCGCGGCGGCCGTCGTTGATGCGGCCGCGCGGGCGTTCGTCGTCGAACTCCAGTGCCTCGATCTCGACCTTGCGCTTCAGCAGCTTCTCCAGATCGGCCATCAGCCGGCCATCCGAAGGCGACACCAGCGTCACCGCCAGGCCCGAGGCACCGGCGCGGCCGGTGCGGCCGATGCGGTGCACGTAGTCCTCGGGGTTGAAGGGCACGTCGAAGTTGAAGACTGCGGGCACGTCCTTGATGTCAAGGCCACGGGCCGCGACGTCGGTGGCCACCAGCAGGTCGACCTCACCCTTCTTGAAGGCGTCCAGGGCCTTCAGCCGTTCGTCCTGGCTCTTGTCGCCGTGCAGGGCGGTGGTCTTCAGGCCCTCGCGCTCCAGCGAGCGCGCCAGCCGGGCGCAGCCGAGCTTGCTGTTGACGAAGACGAAGGCCTGCGTGATGCCGCGCTGGCGCACGATCTGGCGGATGGCGCGGCGCTTGTCGTCGTCCACCACGTTGTAGAAGTGCTGCTCCACGGTGGAGGCCGTGGCATTGGGCCGCGAGACCTCGATCGTCACCGGATCCTGCAGGTAGCTGCCGGCCAGGCGCTTGATCTCGGGCGAGAAGGTGGCGGAGAACAGCAGCGTGGTGCGCTGCTTCGGCAGGTAGGACAGGATGCGCTGCAGGTCGGGCAGGAAGCCGATGTCGAGCATGCGGTCCGCCTCGTCGAGCACCACGTACTCCACCTGGTTCAGCACCGCGTTCTTGGCCTCGATATGGTCCAGCAGGCGGCCGGGCGTGGCCACCAGCACCTCGACGCCGCGCTTGAGCTCCAGCGTCTGCGGCTTCATGTCCATGCCGCCGAACACCACCGCGCTGCGCAGCTGGGTGTACTTGGCGTACAGCTTCACCTGCTGCGCCACCTGGTCGGCCAGCTCGCGCGTGGGCAGCAGCACCAGCGCGCGCACCGGGTGCCGGGCGGGCGAGGTGGAGCTGTTCTCGTGCTTCAGCAGCCGCTGCAGCAGCGGCAACGAGAACGCGGCCGTCTTGCCGGTGCCCGTCTGGGCGGCGCCCATCACGTCGCGGCCCTCCAGCACGACCGGAATCGCCTGGGCCTGGATGGGCGTCATGGACTCGTAGCCCATTTCGGCCACGGCGCGCGCCAGCGGCTCGGCCAGCGCTAGTTGAGAGAAAGCTTGGGACATGTCAACCGGGGATTGTCTCACTTGGCGGCTCGCCCGGGAAAACCGCCGGGGTTTCACCCCGGCCAGCGACCAGCCGCCCCCAGCCATGCATCCCGTAGGCTGGGATGGAGCGCAGCGCAATCCCAGCGTTTGCAGCGCGCCCCAGCGGTCAGATCGACCGCGCACTGAAGGTGTCACACGCCTGCACGCTGCCCGTCTTCAGCCCGGTCATGAACCACCGCTGCCGCTGCGCGCTGGTGCCATGGGTGAAGCTCTCGGGCACCACCGCGCCGCCGCTCGAACGCTGCAGCGCGTCGTCACCGATGCGCGCGGCGGCGTTCATCGCCTCTTCCACGTCGCCCTGCTCCAGCACCTGGCGGGCCTTCTGCGCGTGGTGGCCCCAGACCCCGGCGAAGCAGTCGGCCTGCAACTCCAGCCGCACCGACAGGGCATTGCCCTGGGCCTGCGAGATGCCGCGTCGCGCCTTCTCCACCTGCCCGGTGATGCCCAGCAGGTGCTGCACGTGATGCCCCACCTCGTGCGCGATCACGTAGGCCTGCGCGAAGTCACCCGGCGCGCCCAGGCGCACGCGCAGCGTCTCGTAGAAGTCGAGGTCGATGTACACCTTCTGGTCGGCCGGGCAATAGAAGGGCCCCATGGCGGACTGGCCGGCACCGCAGGCGGTGCGCACGCCGCCTCGGAACAGCACCAGCTTCGGCTCCTGGTAGCGTGAGCCGCCCTGGGCGAACTGCTGCTTCCACACGTCCTCGGTGTCCGCCAGCACGGTGGAGACGAACTGCGCCAGCCGGTCCTGCGCCGGTGGCGGCGGCGCGGTGGTCGCCTGCGAGGTCGGCGCCTCGCCACCGCTCAGCACCCCCAGCAGGGTGAGCGGATTGATGCCCAGCACCCAGCCCAGCACCAGCGCAATGACGATGGTGCCGATGCCCATGCCGCCGCGCCCCAGGCCGACGCGCCCGCCACCGCCCGCGCCACGCTGGTCTTCCACGTTGTCCGACTGTCGATTGCCTTCCCAGCGCATGGCGTGCTCCTGCGTGATCGTTCCTGCGATAGAGTGGCCGCATGGTAGCCGCAGCCCGCCAGCCCCCGCCGAAGATCCTGCTCACCGGCTTCGAGCCCTTCGACGGCAGCGCGGTCAACCCCAGCCTGCAGGCGGCACAGGCGCTGCGCGGCCGGCGCATCGCGGGGCACCAGGTCGTGGCCGCGGCGCTGCCGACCGTCTTCGGTGCCTCGCTCACGGCGCTGCTGGCGCTGCTGGAGCAGCACCACCCGGTGCTGGTGCTGGCCACCGGCCAGGCCGGCGGCCGGCCAGCCATCTGCATGGAACGCGTGGCCATCAACGTGGACGACGCGCGCATCCCCGACAACGCCGGCGCGCAGCCGGTGGACCAGCCCGTGGTGCCCGGCGGTCCGGCCGCCTACTTCAGCACCCTGCCGATCAAGGCCATGAGAGCCGCCGTGCAGGCGCAGGGCATCCCGGCCGAGGTCTCGCAGACCGCCGGCACCTTCGTCTGCAACCACGTGTTCTACGGCCTCATGCACCTGCTGGCGCAGCCGCGCTGGCGGGGCGTGCGCGGCGGCTTCGTGCACGTGCCCTGGCTGCCCGGACAGGGCGACCCGAGTCTGCCGCTGGAGGCCATCGTCACCGGCCTGCGCGCCGCGCTCGCGGCCGCCTTGACGCACGCGCAGGACATCCACGAGGCGGCCGGCGCGCTCGACTGAAGCGCGCGGCGCGGGCCGCAGCGTCGCTCAGGCCGGAGCCGTCGCGGGCGCCGCCTCGCGCAGCAGCGGCAGGTCGCCACTGGCGAGCTGGGCCAGCGCGGCGGTCTGCCGGATCGCGATGTAGCGGCAGGCCACCTCCAGCAGGCCCTGCCGCTTCATCCGGGTCAGCGCGCGGCACACGGTCTCCAGCGTCAGGCCGAGCAGGCTGCCGATGTCCTCGCGCGTCATCCGCAGCACGAACTCCTGCGCGGGCATGCCCAGACGGCGCTGCCGTGCCGACCATTCCATCAGGAAGCGGGCCAGCCGGTGATCCGACTCGCCGACGCAGCGCAGGCGGAACACGGCGCGCTGCTGCCGCTCCAGTTCGCGAGCCATGGTGCGCTGGAAGGCCATGCCCACCTCACCCAGCCGCATGCACATCTCGGTGGCGTCCTGGAACTCCACCACGCAGACCTCGGCATCCTCCAGCGCCACCGCCTCGCACTGGTGCACGCCGTCGACGATGCCATCCATGCCGAGCAGGTCGCCCGCCATCTGGAAATCCACCACCTGCGAACGGCCGTCACCGCCGATCACGTGGGTCTTGAAGAAGCCGGTGCGCGGCACGTAGAGCGCCCGGAACGGCTGACCGCGCCGGAACAGCACGTCGCGCCGCTGCAGGCGCCGGCGCGTCAGCCGCACGGGGGCCGCCTCCACGCCGGGCTGGCGCGGCATGCACAGGGGCCCCAGCGCGCACACGGCGCAGGGCATGCGGTCGGCGGGATCGGAACAGGCGGCGCTGGCCAGGGGCAGGTGCGGCATCTCACATCTCCTGCGGGGCCGGCGGCGGCGCCCGATGTCGGCATTGAACGCGAGCCCGGTGCCGCGCCGCCTTGAACTGGTTCAAGCCTGCGCGAGTCAACCGGCCCGCGCCGGCACCAGCGCCAGCAGGGCACCGCCGAGCAGCGCGGCCAGCAGGTTGTGCGCGACGGCCAGGGCCAGGGGCGACGCCCCCTCGGCCACCGTCAGGCCCAGCACGGCCTGGGCCGCCGCGAGCGCCACCACCGCCCTGGCGGCCACGCCGCCCGTGCGCCACGCCAGCACGCCGGTGGCGACGAGCACCAGGGCCGTGGCCAGCCCGCTCAGCCGGTGCACGCCGCAGGCCCATGCGCCTTCGCAGGCCGTCGGCCCGGCGGCGGCGCCGAGCACGCCCCCCAGCGCCACCTGCAGGGCCAGCAGCCCGAGCGCGACCCAGGCCAGCCGCCGGGCCGCCAGCGTCGGCTGCGCCCGGGCGCCGACACCCGCGCCGGGCCGCAGCGACAGCGCCAGCCGGCAGGCGAGCGCGAACATCGCGAAGCCGGCCAGCAGATTGGCCATCACCACCGGCGCGGCGCGCGAGTCACCGGCCATGCGGCCCAGGATGGCGAGGAACACCCCCAACGCCAGCAGCGCCGCGGCCAGCCGCCCCTGGCGCGGCAAGCCGGGCGTGCCGGTGTGGCATTGCACCAGCAGCACGATGACGATCAGCAGCGCGGCCGAGGCCACCACGCGGTGCGTGATGCGCGCCTGGGTCACGCTGGGGGCGGCCTCGGTGGCGCCCGGGCCGGTGCCGGAAAGCGCCCCGCTCGCGCACCGGGGCCAGGGCTCGCAGCCCAGCCCGGCGCGCGACAGGCGGATGAAGGCGCTGAGCGAAGTGATCACCAGCACCAGCACTGCGCAGGCCCAGGCGAGCCGGGCCAGGCGCGTCCTGCGGCGGTCGGTCGGATTCATGCGGACCATGGTAGGGCGCACGCGCCGCCCGCGCCGGGGCAATCGCGGAAATCTTGTACCAGTTCAATGTCCGAGTCTTTCGCTCGGGGAAACATGACGCCCATCCCCAACACCGGAGGTGAGCCCCATGGAAACCGATCACGACGACGATGGCCCCGTGCCGCTGATGCAGCAGCTGCTGGACAACCCGTTCCTGCTGCTGTTCCTGGGCGTGATGATCCCGATGGTCGTCTACACGCTGTGGGGCGTGATCGACATCCTCACCATCCCGCTGGCCAGGTAGGAGGCACCGCCATGAGCGCCATTCTCCCGCCGGCCGACCGACTGTGGTGGAAGCATCCGCTGGACCGCGTCGAGGGCACCTGGATCGTGATCGCCTTCGTGTGGTGCATGGTCATGTTCTTCATGATGGTGTACTGGCACATCTACGGCAAGCAGAACCTCTCCACCGAGACCTACAAGACCACGCCCGAGAAGTTCTCCGCGCAGGCGCAGGCGGCGGCGGCGAAGCACACGGTGCGCACCGAGACCGCCGACAACATTCCGGTGGTCGCGCCGCCCGCGGGCAGCGACGTCTACCTGATCGCGCGCCTGTGGTCCTGGTGGCCCATCCTGGAGCTGGAGAAGGGCAAGACCTACCGCCTGCACCTGAGCGCCCTGGACTACAACCACGGCTTCTCCCTGCAGCCCAGCAACATCAACATCCAGGTGGTGCCGGGCTACGAGCACGTGGTGAAGGTCACGCCCAACGAGTCGGGCACCTTCTCCATCGTCTGCAACGAGTACTGCGGCATCAACCACCATGCCATGGTGGGCCGCATCTACGTGAAGTAGGAGGGCCCGCGCCATGACCACCTACCGCACCTGCCCGCGCAGCGGGCTGCAGTTCGAGCTGCAGGCCGAGCGCCTGATGATCGTCAACGCCGTCACCGCCGTCGTGGCACTGCTCGTGGGCGGCGTGCTCGCCATCGGCGTCGTGCTCACGCGCTGGCCCTCCGTGCGCTGGCTGCCGGCCGACACCTTCTACATGGTGCTCACCGCGCACGGCATCGACATGCTGATCTTCTGGATCATCTTCTTCGAGGTCGCGGTGCTGTACTTCGCCTCGTCCACGCTGCTGCGCTGCCGGCTCGCCACGCCCCAGGTGGCCTGGCTCGCCTTCGCGCTCATGCTGATCGGCGCCGTCACCAACAACGTGGCGGTGTTCCAGGGCAGCTCCAGCGTGATGATGACCTCGTACGTGCCCATGATGGCGGCGCCCGCGTTCTACCTCGGACTGATCCTGTTCGCCGTCGGCGCGCTCATCGCCTGCTTCGTGTTCTTCGGCACGCTCGTCGTGGCCAAGCGCGAGCGCACCTATGAAGGCTCGGTGCCGCTGGTCACTTTCGGGGCCATCACCGCGGCCATCATCGCCGTGTTCACCATCGCCTCGGGCGCGATCATCCTCATCCCCACCTTCCTCA
This sequence comes from Ramlibacter sp., assembly GCF_041916345.1. GTDB lineage: Bacteria > Pseudomonadota > Gammaproteobacteria > Burkholderiales > Burkholderiaceae_C > Ramlibacter. The sequence continues at coordinate 11,600 of NZ_JAYRZR010000049.1, read as the reverse complement.
TGTCGGTGGGCGTGGTGAAGGAGGTGGATCCGCTGGTGTACCGCACCATCTGGTGGGCCTTCGGCCACTCGTCGCAGCAGATCAACGTGTCGGCGCACATCGCGCTGTGGTACGCGGCGGCGGCCATCGCCTTCGGTGCCAAGCCCATGAGCGAGCGCGTCAGCCGCGGCGCCTTCCTGCTGTACATCCTGTTCCTGCAGCTCGCGAGCGCCCACCACCTGCTGGCCGACCCCGGCCTGTCGACGAGCTGGAAGGTCATCAACACCAGCTACTTCATGTACTTCGCGGTGCTGGCCTCCATGATCCACGGCCTCACCATCCCCGGCGCGATCGAGGTGGCCCAGCGGCAGAAGGGCTACACCCGCGGCCTGTTCGAGTGGCTGCGCAAGGCGCCCTGGGGCGACCCCACCTTCGCCGGCGTGTTCATCGCCATCATCGGCTTCGGCTTCCTGGGCGGGATCTCGGGCGTGATGATGGGCACCGAGCAGCTCAACATGCTGATCCACAACACGATCTACGTGCCGGGCCACTTCCACGCCACCGTCGTCGTGGGCACCACCCTCACCTTCATGGCGATCACCTACTTCCTGATCCCGGCGCTGTTCAAGCGCGAGGTGATGTTCCCGAAGCTGGCGCAGCTGCAGCCCTACCTGTTCGGGCTGTCGATGTACTTCTTCTGCCTGGTGATGATGGGCGCCGGCACGCTGGGCGTGTCGCGGCGGCACTGGGACATGGCCTTCCAGGGCGCGGCCCTCGCCTACGAGTGGCCGGGCGCGGCCTACCTGATGATGGGCCTGGTCGGCATCGCCGGCATCGCGGCCATCGTGGGCGGCGCCATCTACATCCTGGTCACCGTCGCCTCCATCCTGTTCGGCAAGCGCCTGGACGCCGGCCAGCCCTCGCCGAAGTGGACGCCGGTGCCGCGCGCGGCGCCGACGGTGGTGGCGCAGACCTACGGCTCGGCCGGCTTCGCCGCCCCTGGCACCTTCGTGCTGGCGATGGTGTTCCTGGTCTCCTTCGTCCTGTACTACTTCATCAACTGGAAGTACCTGGGCCAGCTCTGGGGCCTGTCGTGAACACCACCGGGAGCCCACCATGGACGCCCTGACGATCGACGGCACCGGCGGCGCGCTCGCGCGCGCGCGCCTGGTGATCTCGCTGTTCAAGCTGCGCATCGGCGTCCTGATCATGATCACGGCGCTGGTGGGCTTCGCGGTGACGCCGGGCGCGGCGGCGGATGCCGGCACGCTGCTCGCGCTGGCGCTGTCGGTGCTGGCCGCCTCGGCCAGCGCTGGCGCCTTCAACCAGTACGTGGACTTCGCTTCCGACCGGCTGATGCGCCGCACGCGCGGCCGCGCCTTCGCCTGCGGGGCCCTGCAGCCGCATGCCGGCTGGCTGCTGGTGATGGCGCTGCTGCTCGCCGGCGGCGTGCTGCTCGCCTGGGCCGCGATCAACGCCATGGCGGCCGTGCACGTCTTCCTCGGCGCGTTCTTCTACGGCGTGGTCTACACGCTGTGGCTGAAGCGGCGCACGCACTGGAACATCGTCATAGGCGGGCTGGCGGGCAGCTTCGCGGTGCTGGCCGGCGGCGCCGCCGCCGACCCCACGCTGCCGCCCATGGCCTGGGCCTTCGCGGCCATCCTCTTCTTCTGGACGCCGCCGCACTTCTGGAGCCTGGCCATCGCCCACCGCGCCGACTACGAGGCGGCGGGCGTGCCCATGCTGCCCGTGGTGGCGGGCGACGCCAGGGCGGCGCAGATCGTGCTGGCCAGCACGGTGGCGCTGGTGGTCTCGTCGGCCGTCCCGCTCGGCTTCGGCCTGGGCTGGATCTATGCGCTGGGGGTGGTGGCGGCCGGCGCCTTCTTCATCGGCCGCGCCTGGCGGCTGGCACGCGCGCCCTCGCGTGCCACCGCCATGGGCTGTTTCCTCGCATCGCTCGTGCACCTGAGCGCGCTGCTGGCCTGCGCGCTGCTGGACGCGGGACTGCGCTGAGGCACGGCCATGCGGATCGGCCTGCTCGCATGCCTCCTGGCCGGTGCCGCCGGCTGGGCGCAGGCCCAGCAGGTCGACGCGCTGGAGACGGCCGAGGCCGTGCGCGCCAGCCAGGCGGCGGTGGGCCGGGTGATCGCCGGCCACGTGCTGCAGGACCGCGAGGGCCGCGAGGTGCGCTTCGAGTCGCTGCGCGGCAAGCCGCTGCTGGTGAGCTTCATCTACACCGGCTGCTTCACCGTCTGCCCCACGGCCACGCGGGAGCTGGACAACGCGGTGGCCACGCTGCAGGCGCGGCACGGCCCCAACGCCTTCCGGGTCGTCAGCATCGGCTTCAACCCGCCCGCGGATCACCCGCAGTCCATGAGGGCCTTCGCGCGGCAGCACCGCATCGACCGGCCGAACTGGGACTTCCTCTCGCTGCAGCCGCAGGCGGTGGCGCGCCTGGCGACCGACTTCGGCTTCCGCTACACGGCGCTGGCCGGTGGCTTCGAGCACGTCCTGCAGGTGTCCGTGCTCGACGCGCGGGGCCGCCTCGTGCAGCAGGTCTACGGGGACCGGCCGCCGGTGCTGCAACTGGAGGAGACCCTGACCCAGCTGGTGGCGGGCGAGCCGGTGGCCCCGCCCGGCGCGCTGGCGACGCTGGTGGAAGAGATCCGCATCCTGTGCACGGTCTACGACCCGCGCACCGGAAGCTACCGGGTGGACTACGGGCTGGCGCTGGAAGTCGCCGGCGGCGTGACCTTCATCCTGTTCATGGCGCTGTACATGCTCAAAGAGTGGTGGACACGGCGCCGGGAGCGCCGGCATGCCGCCCGCCCTGGCCGCGCTTGACCACCGCTTCGACGCCGCCTTCGGCGCCGCGGCCAACCCGCTGAAGCACCTGGGCGCCAGCGCATTCCTGCTGATGGGGCTGCTGGGCGCCACCGGCATCGTGCTGTTCGCCGTGCTCGACACCAGCGTGGCCGGTGCCTGGCAGTCGATCGACGCGCTGTCGGCCGGCCGCTTCAGCGCGGGCAGCATCCTGCGCGGCCTGCATCGCTACGCGGCCGATGCCTTGCTGCTGGTAGTGGCGCTGCACCTGCTGCGCGAGCTGCTGCTGGGGCGCTTCGCGAACGACCGGGCGCTGGCCTGGTCCACCGGCGTGGTGCTGCTGCCGATCGCGCTGGCCTGCGCCATCGGCGGCTTCTGGCTGCACTGGGACCGGCTGGGCCAGTTCTCCGCCATGGCGACCGCGGAGTGGCTGGACGCGCTGCCCATCCTCCCCTCGCCGTTCGCGCGCAACTTCCTCGTCGGCGCGGTGGAGGACCGGCTGTTCACGCTGCTGGTGTTCGTGCACCTGGGGCTGCCGCTGCTGCTGCTGTTCGGCGCCTGGGCCCATGTGCAGCGCCTGGGCCATCCGGACGTGTTCCCCAGCCGGTCGCTCACCCTGGGCACGCTGGCCACGCTGGTCGTGCTGGCTGTGGCGCTGCCGGTGCAGGGCCAGGGCCCGGCGGAGCTGGGCACGCTGCCGCGCGAGCTGGCCTACGACTGGTTCCTGCTGTTCGTGCACCCGCTGGCCGCGGCCACCTCCAACGGCGCCGCCTGGGTCTGGCTGGGCGCGCCGCTGGCGGCGCTGCTGGCGCTGCCGCTGATCGCGCGCCGGCCGCGGGCGCCGGTGGCACGCGTGCAGCCGGCGGATTGCAGCGGCTGCGGCCGCTGCGTGGACGACTGCCCGTTCGGCGCCATCACGCTGGTGCCGCATCCCGACCGGCGCGCCGGCTCGGCGCTGGCGCGCGTGCAGGCGTCGGCCTGTGCCGGCTGCGGCATCTGCGTCGGTGCCTGCCCCTCCTCCACACCCTTCCGCAGCGCCGAGCCGCTGGTCTCGGGCATCGAGTGGCCACCGCTGACGACCCAGACCCTGCGCACGCAGGTGCGCGAGGCGCTGGCCGGCGGCGCGCACCGGATCGTGTTCAGCTGCGCGGGCGCCGCGCGGCCGGCCGCCCGGGCATCGGACGCCGTGGTGCTGCTGCCCTGCGCGGCGATGCTGCCGCCGGCCTTCGTCGAGTTCGCGCTGCGCGAGGGCGCCCGCCAGGCCGTGGTGGCCGCCTGCCGCGAAGGTGGCTGCGCCTGGCGGCTCGGCCCGCAATGGACACGGGCCCGGCTGGCCGGCCAGCGTGAGCCGCACCTGCGCGCGCTGCCCGCCGGCAGTTGGCAGGCCCACTACGCCGACGCCGGCGAGCCCTTCGGGGAGGCTGCCCCATGAACACGCGGCCCAGCTGGAAGCAGGCGTCCGGCCAGATCCTGCTGTACGCGGCCTTCGCCGCCTTCATCGGCGTGTTCTCGCACTGGCCGCGCTACCAGGTGCTGCCCCCCGACCAGGCCGTGGTGAAGGTGAGCTTCATCCACTTCGGCGAGCGCGCGCAGCCCTGCCGCCAGCGCAGCGCCGAGGAGCTGGCGAAGCTGCCGCCCAACATGCGCGCGCCCACCGAGTGCGGGCGCGAGCGGGTGCCGGTGACGATCGAGGTCGACGTCGGCGGCCGCGCGGTCTACCGCCACGTGGCGCAGCCGGCCGGGCTGTCGCGCGACGGCGCGTCGGCCGCCTACCACCGCTTCGCGCTGCCCGCCGGCACCCACCGCTTCACCGTGCGCCTGCGCGACCGGCCGGGCGATGCCTTCAACCACGTGCACGAGGCGACGGTGCAGCTCGCGCCGGCACAGGTGCTCGTCATCGATTTCGACGCCACGCGCGGCGTCCTCACGCTCACATGAACACCATCACGCTCCCCGCCCCCCGACCGTCGGCCGCCACGCGCGCCCCGGCGCCCGCGCAGCCGCGCGCCTGCTTCGAGCTGCCCGTGCCCGCGGACGGCCGCGCCGCCCTGGCGCGCGCCTGGCTGTGGCTGGGCATGGCGGCGCTGGTGGGGTCGGGCCTGTTCTCCATCCTGCTGGTGGCCTCGCGCACGCCGGGGGTGAACCGCTGGCTGCCGGGCACGAACTTCTTCCATGTGGCGCTGGTCGCCCACGTGGACCTGTCGGTGCTGGTGTGGTTCATCGCGCTGGCCGGCATGCTGTGGACCCTCAACGGCACCGCGCCCCGCCCGCGCGCCGGCTGGCCGGCGCTGGCCCTGGCCGCGCTCGGCACCGCCGGCATGGCGCTTGCGCCTTTCACCGGCGCCGGCCAGGCCGTGATGGCCAACTACATCCCCATGCTCACCGGTCCGCTGTTCGTGGGCGGCCTGCTGGTGTTCGCCGCCGGCACGGCGCTGCTGGTCGGCACCGCGCTGTGGCAGGCGCCGCGCCCGGGCCCGGGCTTCGACGGCGAGGGCGCGCTGCGCTTTGCGCTCAATGCGGCGGCGGTGGCGACCGCGGTGGCGCTGTTCGCCTTCGCCTGGTCGTTCGCGGTGGTGCCGATGTCGCTGGCGGGCAAGGCCTACTACGAGATCCTGTTCTGGGGCGGCGGCCATGCCCTGCAGTTCACCTGGACGCTGCTCATGCTCGCGGCGTGGCTGTGGCTGGCCAGCGCCTGCGGCGGCACCGTGCCGCTGAGCCCGCGCGTGGCGGTGCTGCTGTTCGCGCTGGCGCTGGCAAGCGTGTTCGTCACGCCCGTGGCCTATCTCGCCTACGACGTGGCCTCGGTGGAGCATCGGGCCCTGCTGACCTGGGCCATGCGCATGGGCGGCGGCGTCTCCATCCTGCCCGTGGGCCTGGCGGCCGTGGTGGCGGTGGCGGGCCGGCGCGGGCTGCCGCCGGCGGCACGGCCGCTGCGCGCCGCGCTGCTCGCCTCGGTGTTGCTGTTCGCCGCCGGCGGCGTGATCGGCATCTTCATCGCCGGCAGCAACGTGCGCATCCCGGCGCATTACCACGGCTGCATCGTGGGCGTGACGCTGGCGCTGATGGGGCTGGTGTGCAAGCTGCTGCCCGCGCTGGGCTACGCGGCACCGCAGGGCCGGCTGGCCACCAGCCAGCCCTGGGTCTACGGCATCGGGCAGCTGATGCACATCGTGGGCCTGGTCTGGTCGGGCGGCTACGGCGTGCAGCGCAAGGTGGCCGGCGCCGAGCAGGTGCTGCGCACGCCGCAGGAAGTGGCGGGCATGGCGCTCATGGGCGCCGGCGGCGCGGTGGCCATCGTGGGCGGGCTGCTGTTCGTGGTGGTGGTGGCGCGTGCCATGCGGCGCGGCCGCACCGCCCGTGCCGCCCTGGCGGTGGCGGCCTGATGCGCCTGCTGCAGGCCCTGTTGCAGCGCGCCTTCCTGCGCGCCGAGGCGGTGTTCAACGCCGCCTTCGGCGACCGGCTGAATCCGCTGTACCACCTGGGCGCGATCACCTTCTTCCTCTTCTGGGTGGTGGCCGCGAGCGGCCTGTACCTGTACGCCTTCTTCGAGACCGGTGTCGCCGAGGCCCATGCCTCGGTGGAGCGGCTCACCCACGGCCAGTGGTACGCCGGTGGCCTGCTGCGCAGCGTGCACCGCTATGCCTCCGACGCCATGATGGTGACGCTGTACCTGCACCTGGCGCGGCACTTCGCCTTCGACCGCTTCACCGGCTACCGCTGGTTCTCGTGGGTCACCGGCGTGCTGCTCGTGTGGCTGGTCTATGCCGCCGGGGTGAACGGCTACATGCTGCCCTGGGACCGGCTGGCGCAGTACGTGATCGAGACCAGCTTCGAGTGGCTGGAGACGCTGCCCGGCTTCGGCGGCACGCTGATGCGCAACTTCACCTACGCCAGCAGCGTGAGCGACCGCTTCTTCTCGCTGCTGTCGTTCCTGCACATCGGCCTGCCGCTGGGGGTGCTGATGCTGATGTGGGTGCACGTCCAGCGCGTGCCCAAGGCCCGCACCACGCCGCCACGGCCGCTGTGGATGGCGCTGCTCGCGGCCCTGGCGGCGCTGTCGCTCGCGCTGCCGGTCACCAGCCAGGGCGGCCACGCGGACTTCGCGCGGGCGGTGCCCGAGGTGGCGCTGGACTGGTACTACCTCGCGCTGCTGCCGGTGCTGGGCCACTGGCCGGGCCTGCAGGTCTGGGCCGCCGTCGGCGCGGCCACGCTGCTGCTGGCCGCGCTGCCCTGGTGGCCCGGCCTGCGGCGCACCGCGGCGGGCACGCACCGCGTCACGGTGCACACGGCGGGCACCACGACCCCGATGAACGTGCGAGTGGGCGAGACCCTGCTGGACGCCGGCCTGCGCGAGGGCCTGGCCCTGCCCTACGAATGCCGCAATGGCGCCTGCGGCCTGTGCCTGTGCACCGTGGCGCGCGGGCGCATGGCGCACCGGCCATTCCAGCGCAGCGCGCTGAGCGAGGCGCAGCAGGCGGCGGGCCAGGCGCTGCTGTGCTGCGCCATGCCGCTGGAGGAGGCGGAGATCGAGGTGGTGCAGGCGGCGGTGCCGCTGCCGGTGCGCGTCGCGCGCGTGGAGGCCATGGAACGCCTCGCGCCCGAGGTGATGCGGCTGTGGCTGCGGGTGGACGGCCCGCCGGTGCGCTTCCTGGCCGGCCAGTACATCCACATCCTGCTGGACGACGGGGAGCGCCGGGCCTTCTCGTTCGCCAACGCCCCGCATGACGACGCGCGCATCGAGCTGCACGTGCGGCGCATCCCGGGCGGGCGCTTCACCAGCCACGTGTTCGATGCCCTGCGCGTCGGCGACACGCTGCGCTTCGAGGGGCCGCTGGGTCGCTTCACCCTGGCCGAGAGCGACCGGCCGATCCTGCTGGTGGCGGCGGCCACCGGCTTCGCGCCGGTCAAGAGCATCGTCGAGGATGCCCTGCACCGCGGCCTGCGCCGGCCGATGCGGCTGTACTGGGGCGTGCGCCAGCCGCAGGACTTCTACCTGCCGCATCTGCTCGACGCCTGGGTCGCCGCGCACCCGGACTTCCGCGTCGAGCGCATCGTCTCCGACCCGGTGCCGGCCGAGCTCTGGACGGGCCGCCGCGGCCTGGTGCACGAGGCCCTGCTGGCCGACCACCCCGACCTGCCGGGCCACGAGGTCTACCTGTGCGGCTCGGTCCGCATGGTCGATGCCGCCGTCGGGGCCCTGCTGGCGCACGGCCTGCCCGAGGACGCCTGCTTCTCCGACGCCTTCCACCCCGCCGTGCGGCCTGCTTGACATGCCGCAACTGCATCCCGCCCGCACACGGGCAGACTCGCGCCACAGGGCACCGCCCGGGCGCCCAAATGGAGCCATCCATGGACAACCAGGGCCGACCCAGCTTCGACCTGCCGCGCTACCTGTCGGCGCTGCCGCTGTTCAACGACGTCGCCCCGCAGGAGCTGGCCCGCGTGGCCGAGGGCTGCACCGTGCGGCGCCTGCCGCGCGGCCAGCATGTGTTCCGCGTCGGCGAGCCCTGCGAGGAGTTCCATGTCACCGTGATCGGGCAGGTGAAGCTGTACGCCCTGTCGCCCGGCGGCCAGGAGAAGGTGATCGAGATCATCGGCCCCGGCGGCACCTTCGCCGAGGCGCTGATGTTCACCGGCCGGCCCTACATCATCAACGCGCAGACGGTGACCGAAGCGCTGGTGCTGAGCGTGGGCAAGGCGGCGGTGCTGGCGGAGATCGAGCGTGACCCGCGCTTCTCGCTGCGCATGCTGGCGGGCATCTCGCGCCGGCTGCACGGCCTGGTGCGCGACGTGGAGGACTACACGCTGTGCAGCGGCGCGCAGCGCATCATCGGCTACCTGCTGCGTGACCTGGAGGACGGCGCCGCGCGCAACGGGCCGCTGAACGTGTCGCTGCCGGTGAGCAAGGCCACCATTGCCTCGCGCCTGTCGCTCACCCCGGAGTACTTCTCGCGCGTGCTGCACGAGCTGGAATCGGCCGGCCTGATCGAGATCGACCGGCGCGACATCCGCATCCTCAAGCCCGAGGCGCTGTCGCAGTACCGCATGCAGTAGCGCGCGCGCCTCAGTGCGAGGTGCCCTCCGAGCGCGCGAGCTTGTTGCCCACGTTGTACTTGCCCACCGGCTTGTTCATCGGGATGCGCCGCACCTCGGCCAGGGTGGCGGCGTCGTAGACGATCAGGGCGCCGTCCTTCTCCCACAGGCTCACCAGCGCATGGCGGCCGTCGCGCGTGAACTCCACGTGCGCCACCGTGCGGCCGGGCGCCGGGCGCAGCGTGCGCACCGGCTGCAGCGTGCGCTTGTCGATCACCAGCATGGCATCGCGCGCGCTGGGGCTCATCATCGCGTCGACCCAGGCATAGGGCGTGTTCTCGTGGCTGCGCATGAAGAAGCCCGGCCCGGGCGTGGCCACCTGGCCCACGCGCTGCCAGGTCTGCATGTCGATCACGGTGACGAGCCCGTCGCGCAGGTTGGGCGTGGCCAGCACGCGCGCGCCGTTCCAGTCGAAGCTGATGCCCGCACCCAGGTGCGGCATGCCCGCCAGCGGCACGCTGGCGATGCGGCGGCGCACGTCGAGGTTCACCACCTGCGCCGCCGTGCCGCCGGCCGTGCGGGCCGTGCCCAGCACGTGGCGATAGGGGGGATCGAAGAAGAAGTCGTCCAGCGGCTCCTCCAGCGGCGTGCGGCGCACGCCCAGGTAGCCCGGCTTCGCGATCGCCTCGCCCATGCGGAAGTCGTGCACCAGGCCGTCGTGGATGGGCTCCGCGGCGGGGTCATAGGCGATCTCCCACAGCTCGGGGATGTCCTTCAGCGCCACGATGAAGCTGCGCCGCGGCGCGGCGTCGTACACCGCCGACACGCGCGAGCTGCGCGTGCCGTCCAGCGTGGCCGCCGCGTAGGTGCGCACCAGCCTCAGCTCGGCGTCGAACAGCGCCAGCGTGTGCGGCAGGTAGTTGGCCGCCAGCACGAAGCGGCCGTCGCTGCTGACGGCGATGTTGCGCATGTTGAGTCCGGCCCGCACCTCGGCCACCACCGCCAGGTTCCACAGGTCGTACTTCGTGATCCAACCGTCGCGCGAGCCGAAGTAGACGAAGCGCCCCTCGGGCGAGAACTTGGGTCCGCCGTGCAGCGCGAAGCGCGAGGCGAAGCGGTGCAGCACCGTGAAGCGGTCGCCGTCCAGCAGCGACACATGGTGGTCGCCGGCCTCCACCACCACGAACAGGTTCATCGGGTCCGCCTCCCAGCGCGGCCGCGCCGGCAGCGCCGCGGCCGCCTCGTCGAACGTTCGCGAGGCGACGATGTCGCGCTCGCTCCAGGTGGGCGCCGGCGACACCGGGGTGTAGATCCAGGCGGCCAGCGCCTCCACCTGCGCCGCATCGAGCCGGTCGCCGGAGCCGGGCAGCTGGCTGGCCGGCCGGCCCGCGCGGATGACCGACGGCGCCTCGGCGCGCCGGAGCCGCTCCAGGCTCTGGGGCAGCAGCGCCGGGCCCATGCCGCCGATGCGGTCGCCGCCATGGCAGGCGGCGCAGTGGGTGGCGTACAGGCCCGCCGCATCGGGCGGGCGCGTCTGGGCCTGGCCGCTCGCCAGCAGCCAGGCGGCGGCCCCGGCCGCCAGGGTGTCACGCAGTCTCATGCAGCACCTCGCGCGCGGGCCACAGGCCCAGTTCGTCGTCCTCCAGGTAGCAGCCCGGGTCTTCAGCCCAGGGGTCACCGCTCACGCGGTGCGCGCGCACGCGGGTGTTGCCGCCGCAGATGTCGGCCGCCGGGCAGGCGCCGCAGCGCCCCTTCAGCGGCCGCGGCACGCGCCGCAGGCCGGCCAGCAGCCGATCCGAGGTGTCCTCCCAGATCGCGGAGAACGGTCGCTCGCGCACGCCGCCCAGGTCGTGGTGCCACCACATCGTGTCCGGATGCACGTGGCCCAGGTTGTCGATGTTGGCCACGCCGATGCCGGAGGCATTGCCACCCCAGGCGACCAGCCGCTCGCGCAGCGGCGCCTGCCAGCGCGGCCAGCGCGCGGCGGCCCAGCGGTGCAGGAACACGCCGTCGGCGTCGTTGTTGCCGCTCACGTACTCCACCGGCTCGCCGCGCCACGCGGCCTGCCACGCCACCTCGAACAGGCGCTGCATCGCCGCGCGCGTGGCCTGGAAGCGGGCATCGCGCGCGCGGTGGATGTCGCCGCGGCCCGCGTAGTTGAGGTGCGAGAAGTAGAACTTGCCCGCGCCCTCCGCGCGCGCCAGGTCCAGCAGCGCCGGGAAGTCATGTCCGTTGAGATCGGTCATGGTGTAGCGCAGGCCCACGCTCACGCCCCGCTCGCGCAGCCGCCGCAGGGCCGCCACCGAGGCGTCGAACGCGCCCTCCTGGCGGCGAAAGCGGTCGTGCGTGGCGCGCAAACCGTCGAGGCTGATGCCCACGTAGTCGAAGCCGTGGTCGGCGATGCGCCGCGCCATCGCCTCGTCGATCAGCGTGCCGTTGGTCGACAGGCCCAGGTGGAAGCCCAGCTCGCGGGCGCGCTCGGCCACCGGCCAGAGCGCGGGTGCGAGCAGCGGCTCGCCGCCGGAGAGGATGAGCGCGGGCACGCCATAGGCCTTCAGGTCCGCGAGCACGGCCAGCATCTCGTCCGGCGTCAGCTCGCCCGGGTAGGCGTGGTCAGCGGAGGCGGCGTAGCAGTGCTTGCAGGTCAGGTTGCAGCGGCGGGTGAGGTTCCAGATCACCACCGGCCGGCGCGGGCCGGCGGGGCGGCGCGCCGGCCGCGGGGGGCGGCCGGGGGGGTCGGCCGCGGCGCTCGCGCGCCGGGTCTG
>NZ_JAYRZR010000048.1:0-30124 GCF_041916345.1 Ramlibacter sp. | reverse complement strand
TTCCATCCACAGATCGATCATGTTGACCTTGGCGTCGCGGCCGATCACCATGAGGTAGCGGCCGGATGCCGACATGCGCGAGATGTGCACGGCGTAGCCGGTCTTCACGATGTTGAGGATCTTCTTGGTGTCCCCATCGATCAGCGCCACCTCGCCCGTGTCGCGCAGCGTGGTCGAGAAGATGTTGTCGATGTTGTAGCTGTTCATCTTCTTCTTCGGCCGCTGGTCCGGCGGGATCAGCACCTTCCAGGTGGCCTTCATCTGCTCCATCCCGAACTCCGGCGGCTGGGGCGGATCGTGCTGGATGTAGCGCGCCATCAGGTCCACCGTCTTCTCGTCGAACTCGCCCGAGGTGAGCCAGTTGGGCATGCCGGCCGGCGAGCCGTAGCCGATGAAGACCTTCAGGAACTCGGTGCCGCGCGCCAGCGTGAGATCGGGCGTCAGCGGCTTGCCGGTGGCGCCCTTGCGCAGCACGCCGTGGCAGCCGGCACAGCGCTCGAAGTAGGTCTGCCGAGCGCGCTCGAACTCCGCCTGCGTCATGGGCGGCGCCTTCGGGTTCGTGCTCTGGTACATCGGCTCGTTGGCCAGGGGCGACGAGCCGGCCTGGTAGTTGAGCTCCGCCGGACTCACCGGCTTCTGCGTGTCCTGCGCTTGGGCGACGGCGAGGCCCAGGGCCGCGAGCACCGCGGCGACCGTCTTCGATGGCTTCATGCGTTTCTCCTGAAGGGTTCGAGGCGGATGCTCGGTCCGGCGGCCCGCGCCGTCCTTGAACTGGTTCAAGGTGCGCGAGCTTCGGCGCCGGGAAGATGCAGCGCATGAACACTGCTGCAAAGGTCTGGCTGGTCGGCGCCGGCCCGGGGGATCCCGAGTTGCTCACGATCAAGGCGGCGCGCCTGCTCACGCGGGCGCGGGTGGTGCTGTACGACCACCTGGTCGGCGACGAGGTGCTCGGCCTCGTGCCCGCGGACGCGCTGCGCGTGTACGTGGGCAAGCAGGAGGGCTGCCACGCGGTGCCGCAGGAGGAGATCTCGCGCATGCTGGTGCGCTTCGCGGCGGCCGGCTCCGAGGTGGTGCGGCTCAAGGGCGGCGATCCGCTGGTGTTCGGCCGCGGCGGCGAGGAAGCGCAGGCGCTGGCGCGCGCGGGCATCCCGTTCGAGGTGGTGCCCGGCATCACCTCCGCGCAGGGCATGAGCGCCTGCGCGGGCATTCCGCTCACGCATCGCGATCACGCGTCGTCGGTGGTGCTGGTCACCGGCCACACCAAGGACGACGAGCCCGCCTGCGACTGGGCCTCGCTCGCGCGGCCACGGCAGACGGTGGTCTTTTACATGGGCCTGCGCGCGTTGCCGCGCATCTGCCGCGAGCTGATCGCCCATGGCATGGCGGTGGACATGCCCGCGGCCGTGGTGGAGCGCGCCACCACGCCGCAGCAGCGCGTGGTGACCGGCACGCTGCTGACCCTGGCGGCGCTGGCGCGCGCGCACGAGGTGCGCTCACCGGCGCTGGTGGTGGTGGGCGATGTGGTGCGCCTGCGGGAGGAGCTGGTCGTGCGCGGATCGGCCGTGGCCACGGACACCCCCGCCCCGGAAACAGCCAGCCCGCGGCGCACGCCGCGCGTGGCGCGCTCGCGCACGGGCGCCGGCGCGGGGGCCCGCACGAGCGCGTAGCGTCGCGGGCCTACCAGCCCATCATCTGCCGGCCATGATCGCTCAGCCGCTCCGGCGTCCAGGGCGGTTCCCAGACGAGCTCGACCCGCACGTCGGTGCCGGCCGGCAGCGCCTGCGTCACGCGCGCGGCGACGTCCTCCATGATGACGTCGCCCAGCGGGCAGGCGGCCGAGGTCATGGTGATGCGCACCGTCACGGCTTGCGGCTGCACGGTGACGCCATAGACCAGGCCGACATCCACGATGTTCAGGCCGACCTCGGGATCCGTCACCTCGCGCAGGGCGTTCTCGACCGGCTCCTGCCACTCGGCCGGGCCGTCATAGGGATAGGGCGTCTTCATGGGGTGGGCTCCTGGGCGGGCGACAGCATGCGGGATCGATGCGGGGGGTGGCAGACGGGTCAGGCCGGCAGCACGCCATGCCGGCGGCGCCAGGCGATGGCGGCGGCCACCGCGGTGGCCGCGAAGGCGGCGATGGCCAGGGCATTGAGCGCCGCGCCGGCCGCCCGCCACGGGCCGCCGGCCAGACCCGGGCCCAGGCGCACCAGCAGCGACAGGTGCAGCAGGGTCACCGGCAGGTAGAAGGCCGGGCCGAACTGCAGCTTGATGCCCGCCACCGCCGGCAGGATCACCGGCGCGTGCGCCATCATCATGCTGAACACGAAGCCGATGCCCACCGCATGCAGCGCGGCGTCGCGCAGCGGCAGGCCCAGCGCGGCGCCGGCCCAGGCCAGGCCGGCAAAGGCGAGCCACAGGTAGCCGGCGATCAGGCACAGCGCCATGTAGCGCGCCAGCCCGTGCGAGCCGATGGTGACCCGCGCGATGTCATAGGCCAGCAGCCAGGCGGCCAGCCCCGTGAGCGCGGCGCCATAGGCCACGCCGGCGGCGACGGGCCAGGCGGGGGCGGCCACCACCGCGCCGGCCATCACGGCCAGCAGCGCCACCAGCGCGGGCGCGGCGGCCCGCCGCCGGCGCATCAGGCGCGTCATCTCCAGCCGCTCGGCGGCGATGGTCCAGATCACGAAGGCGAACCAGCCGTGCACCGCCGCCGCGTCGAACCCGAGGCCGAACAGCAGGTGGGCCGCGAGCCAGCAACCGGCGGAGCCGACCAGCACGCGCGTATGCAGCGCGTCCTGACGGCGCAGCAGGGCGAGGTTGACGGCAACGAAGCAGAGGCCCGTCGCGACCAGCAGGGTGACGCTGGCGGCCCGCTGGCCGGCCAGCAGCGTCGCGGTGGCCGCCGCCGAGAGCGCCGGCGCCGACCAGGCCCAGCGAGCCTTGAGGGCCACCGCGCGCTCGATGGCGATCACCGTGCCCATGAAGCCGCAGATCATCAGCGCCGCATGCCAGACGGCCGCGCGCGGCAGCCAGTCACCGCCGGCTGGCAGCGGCACGCCGGCGCGCAGCAGGCCGCCGGCGACCGCCGACAGCAGCGCGGTCGCCACCAGGGCCACCAGCGCGGCCGCGGCGAATCGCGCCGGGCTCACCGAACGCCCCACCGCGCCGCCCGCTGCCGGCCTGATCCGGCGACGGGCCTGCCCCGCGCGAGGACGCGCGGCCGCTGCGGAGTCGCCTGCGATGCCATGGCGCCCAATCTAGGCACGCGGGCCGTCGCGGGGGTTGATGCGGGTCAAAGGGGGCGCCGGTCATCTGGCTTTGCGGGGCCCACCGCCCGCGCCGGCCCCTATCCCACGATCTCGAACGGCCCGCCCTGCGCCAGCGCACGCTGGTAGGCCGGCCGGGCATGAATGCGTTCCAGGAAGGCCATCAGGCGCGGCCGGCTGGCATTCAGCCCGCCCCGCGCGGCGGCCGCCTCCAGCGGGAAACTCATCTGGATGTCGGCGGCGCTGAAGTCGCGGCCGGCGAACCAGTCGCGGTCGGCCAGGTGCGCCTCCAGGTAGTCCAGGTGGCGCTTGATCTGCGGCAGCACGAAGGCGGACTTGACCTTGTGCGCGATGGCGCGCGCGAACGGGCGCGCGATGAAGGGCATCTTCGCCTTCTCGATCTGGTCGAACACCAGCTTCAGCAGCAGCGGCGGCATGAGCGAGCCCTCGGCGTAGTGCATCCAGTAGGTGTACTGCACGCGTTCCGGCGTGCCGGGCGGCGGCGCCAGGCGCGCGGGGCCGTGGCGATCCACCAGGTACTCCAGGATGGCGCCCGATTCGGCCAGCGTGAGCGCGCCGTCGGTGATGACGGGCGACTTGCCCAGCGGATGCACCTGCCGCAGTTCCGGCGGCGCCAGCATGCTCTCGCGGTCCCGCTCGTAGCGGCGGATCTCGTAGGGGACTTGCAGCTCCTCCAGCGCCCACAGCACGCGCTGCGAGCGGGAGTGATTGAGGTGATGGACGACGATCATGGGCGGGCTTCCGACGGGGTGCGCCGATGGTACGGTCGCCGGCTTATGCCGCAATGAGGGTCATGCCCTCTGCTGCCAGCATCCGTGGGGAGCTCCCCCTAGAATCGAAGCCGTGCCCATCCTCAACGCCGACCTGCATTGCCACTCCGTCGTCTCCGACGGCACCCTCACCCCCGAGGTGCTGGCCGAGCGGGCCGCGGCCAACGGCGTCGAACTGTGGGCCCTGACTGACCATGACGAGGTGGGCGGCCAGCATCGCGCCGCCGCGGCGGCGGCGGGCGTGGGCATGAAGTACCTCACGGGCACCGAGATCTCCGTCACCTTCGCCGGCGAGACGGTGCACATCGTCGGCCTGGGCTTCGACCCGGATGACCAGCGCCTGCGCGACGGCCTGCGGGCCACGCGCGGCGGCCGCGGCAGCCGCGCGCAGGAAATCGCCGATGGCCTGGCCCAGGTCGGCATTCCTGGCGCCTACGAGGGCGCGCTGCGCTATGTGGGCAACCCCGAGCTGATCTCCCGCACCCACTTCGCCCGCTTCCTGGTGGACGCCGGGGTGTGCAAGGACACGTCCGAGGTGTTCCGCCGCTACCTCACCGAGGGCAAGCCCGGCTTCGTGCCGCACCGCTGGGCCGCCCTGCGCGACGCGGTGGGCTGGATCGTGCAGGCCGGCGGCGCCGCCGTCATCGCGCACCCGGCACGCTACAAGTTCACCGCGAACGAGGAATACGCGCTCTTCACCGAGTTCAAGGCGCACGGCGGCACCGGCGTGGAGGTGGTGACCGGCAGCCACACCGCCGCCGAGGCGGTGAAGTACGCCGGCATGGCGCGCGAGTTCGGCCTGGCCGCCTCGCGCGGCAGCGATTTCCACAGCCCCGACGAAAGCCACACCGACCTGGGCAAGCTGCCCTGGCTGCCTGGCGAGCTGACCCCGGTGTGGGAACTGCTGGCCGAGCGCATCCAGTGAGCGGCCCGCACGGGCCCCACCGGCCACTGGCCGGCATCGCGCTGGTGGTGGGCGCCAGCGCCTGCTTCGCCACCCTGGACACCACCACCAAGGCCGTGAGCGTGGCCGTGCCGCTGCTGATGGCGCTGTGGTTCCGCTACTGCTTTCAGGCCCTGGCCACCACCGTTGTCGTGCTGCCCCGGCGCGGCATGGCCGTGTGGCGCACCCGGCGCCTTCCCTGGCACCTGCTGCGCGGCCTGCTGCTGCTCACCAGCAGCCTGCTCGCCTTCGCCAGCCTGCGCTACCTGCCGGTGGGCGAGTTCACCGCCATCGTGATGATCACGCCCCTGGCGATCACGCTGCTGGCCGCCACCGTGCTGAAGGAACCCGTGTCCGGCCTGCGCTGGGCCCTGGTCGCGGGCGGCTTCGCCGGCACGCTGATCATCATCCGCCCCGGCGCCGGCAGCTTCGGCTGGGCCGGCCTGCTGCCCATCGCCCTGGTGGCCAGCAACGCCTGGTTCCAGGTGCTCACCAGCCGCCTCGCACGCACCGAGGACCCGGTCACCATGCACCTGTACACCGGCTGGACGGGCACGCTGGTGGCCTCGCTCGCGCTGCCCTTCGTGTGGACCACTGATTTCGCCCCGGTCTGGTGGGCGGGCCTGTGCCTGATGGGCCTGGCCGGATCGGTGGGACACTTCATGCTGATCATGGCCTACTACCGCGCCCCTGCCGCCACGCTCACGCCCTACCTGTACAGCCAGATCGGCTTCGCCATGCTGGGCGGCTGGATCGTGTTCGCCCACATGCCCGATGCGCTCTCGCTGGCCGGCATCGCGCTCATCGCCGCCTGCGGCGCCGCCGGCGCCTGGCTCACCGTGCGCGAGCAGCGCGCCAGCGCCGCCGCCTGAACCGACATGGCCCAGTTCTTCGACGTCCACCCCGACAACCCGCAGCCGCGCCTGCTGAAGCAGGCCGCGCAACTGCTGCACGGCGGCGGCGTGGTGGCGGTGCCCACCGACTCCAGCTACGCCCTGGTCTGCCACCTCGACGACAAGGCCGCGGCCGACCGCCTGCGGCAGATCCGCCGCGTGGACGAGAAGCACCACCTCACCCTGCTGTGCCGCGACCTGAGCGAGCTCGCCAGCTACGCGCGGGTGGACAACCGCCAGTACCGGCTGCTGAAGTCCGCCACGCCCGGCGCCTACACCTTCATCCTGGAAGCGACGAAGGAAGTGCCGCGCCGGGTGAGCCACCCGCAGCGCAAGACCATCGGCCTGCGCGTGCCCGAGCACCGCACGCTGCAGGCCCTGCTGGAGCTGCATGGCGCCCCGCTGCTGGCCACCACGCTGATCCCGCCCGACGAGACCGAGCCGCTGAACGACCCGCACGAGATCCGCGAGCGCTTCGAGCACCAGGTGGCCGCCGTCATCGCCGCCGGCGCGTGCCCGGACCAGCCGACCTCGGTGATCGACCTCACACCCATGGGCACGGGGGAAGACGCGGTGGTGCTGCGCGAAGGCCGTGGCGATCTGGGGCGACTGGGCCTGTCGGCCTGAGCCGGCGGGGGCATCTGGGACAATCGGCCGCGTGGACTTCAACAACCTGATCCAGACCGTCCTGGTCTACGCGCTGCCGGTGCTCTTCGCGATCACCGTGCACGAGGCCGCGCACGGCTACGTGGCACGCGCCCTGGGCGACAACACGGCCTACATGATGGGCCGCGTCACGCTCAACCCGGTGAGCCACATCGACCCTATCGGCACCATCGCCATGCCGCTGATGCTGTACTTCGCCACCAGCGGCGCCTTCCTGTTCGGCTATGCCAAGCCGGTACCGGTGAACTTCGGCCACCTGCGGCACCCGAAGCGCGACATGGTCTGGGTGGCGCTCGCCGGCCCGGCCTCGAACTTCATCCAGGCCATCGCCTGGGCACTGCTGTTCACCCTGCTCAGCGGCTTCGGCGTCACCGAACGCTTCTTCCTCGACATGGCCAAGGCCGGCGTGCTGGTGAACCTGGTCATGTGGGCCTTCAACCTGTTTCCGCTGCCGCCGCTGGATGGCGGCCGCATCCTGGTGGGCCTGCTGCCGAACCGGCAGGCCTACGCGCTCAGCCGCATCGAGCCCTACGGCTTCTTCATCGTCCTGGGCCTGGTCCTGCTGGGCGTCGTCAGCACCTGGTGGCTGAGCCCGCTCATGCAATTCGGCTACTGGGCCGTGCGCCTGCTGCTGTCCCCCATCGCCCTGCTCGTGCATTGACTGACACCGTGAACGCTCCCGTCCGCTACCTCACCGGCATCACCACCTCCGGCACGCCCCACCTGGGCAACTACGTGGGCGCCATGCGCCCCACGGTGCAGGCGAGCCGCAAGCCCGGCACCGAGAACTTCTATTTCCTGGCCGACTACCACGCGCTCATCAAGTGCGACGAGCCGGCGCGCATCCAGCGCTCCACGCTGGAGATCGCCTGCTGCTGGCTGGCCGCCGGCCTGGACCCGGACCACGTCACCTTCTACCGCCAGTCCGACATCCCCGAGATCCCGGAGCTGACCTGGCTGCTCACCTGCGTCACCGGCAAGGGCCTGCTCAACCGCGCCCATGCCTACAAGGCGCAGGTGGACAAGAACACCGCCGCCGGCGTGGACGTGGACAGCGACGTGACCGCCGGCCTCTTCATGTACCCGGTGCTGATGGCCGCCGACATCCTGATGTTCAAGGCGCACTTCGTGCCGGTGGGGCGCGACCAGGTGCAGCACATCGAGATGGCGCGCGACATGGCCGCCAGCTTCAACCACCTCTATGGCGAGCACCTGGTGCTGCCCGCCGCGCAGGTGGACGACGCGGTGGCGCTGCTGCCCGGCCTGGACGGCCGCAAGATGAGCAAGAGCTATGACAACGTCATCGCCCTGTTCGGCCCGCGCGAGCAGATGCGCAAGCAGATCTTCAGCATCGTGACCGACTCGCGCGCGCCCGGCGAGCCGAAGGAGACCGAGGGTTCCGCCCTGTTCCAGATCTTCCAGGCCTTCGCCAGCGCCGAGGAGACGGCCGCGCTGCGCCAGGCGTTCGCAGACGGCATCGCCTGGGCCGATGCCAAGCAGCGCGTGTTCGACCGCATCGACGCCGAGATCGCGCCCATGCGGGAGCGCTACCAGCACTTCATCACCCACCCGGCCGAGGTCGAGGCGATCCTGCAGGCGGGCGCGGCGAAGGCGCGTGAGCGCTCACGGCCGCTGATGGCCGAGCTGCGGGCCGCCGTGGGCCTGCGCAACCTGTCGACACAGGCTGCCGGCGCCCCGGCCGACAAGCCCCGCGCCGCGCCGCCCAGCTTCAAGCAGTACCGTGAAACAGACGGAAAGTTCTACTTCAAGTTGCTGGACGGGCAAGGCCGGCTGCTGCTGGTGAGCGCCGGCTTCGAATCCCCGCGCGAGGCCGGCCAACGGGTGGCCGCCCTGAAGGCCGCACCCGACGCGGCCGATCTCGCCGGGCTGGCGCTGGCGGCAGGCGTGGCGCCGGATGACGTCCGCGCCGCATTGCGCGAGCTGACGCCAGCTTGACAACGTACGCCGACCCCCGGGCGAACGATTAAGTCCGAAGCGGTATTCGGCGTTATCCTTGGCTGTTGCACCGATGGAACGACCTTGAAACCCATGACCCTGTATGTCATCGACGACCACCCGCTGATGCGCGAGGCGGTGGTGATGCTGCTTCGCCGCATGCGGCCCGGTGCCAATGTGATCGAGCTCGAACGCATGGGCGGCATCGAGTCCGCCGTCAAGCAGCACGGTGCGCCCGACCTGATCACGCTGGATCTGAAGCTGCCGGACACCACCGGCACCTCGGGCGTGATCGAGCTGAAGAAGCGCTTCCCCGAGACGCCGCTGGCCGTGCTGTCGGCCTCGCCCGCGTCTGACGCGGAAGAGCAGTGCATCGAGGCCGGCGCCGACATCTACATCGAGAAATCCTCCGGCGCCCAGGAGATCGGCAACGCCCTGCGCGCGCTGCTGTCGGCCGACGGCCAGTTCGAGGAACTGGCCCCCACCGACAACAAGCTGTCCAAGCGCCAGAAGCAGCTGATCGTGATGCTCGACCGGGGCCTGTCCAACCGCGAGATAGCCGATGAACTGGGCATCAGCGAGCACACCGTCAAGGTGCACCTCTGGCGGCTGTTCCGCCGCCTGGGCGTGAAGAGCCGCACCCAGACCATCCACTACGCCCGCGTGCACGGCCTGCTGGGCGGCTAGGCGGCCCCGGCGGCCTCCGGCCGTTCGGGCAGCATGCGTGCCACGCTGGCCACCGCCCGCTCCGTGGCGGCGCGCGGGTCCGTCGGCCGCAGCACCAGGCGGAACATCGTGCCCTGCCCCGGCCGCGAGGCCAGCGAGAGCGGGTGCCCCAGGATCTGCGTGAGCCGGCCGACGATGTAGAGGCCCAGCCCGAAGCCGTCCTCGGTGCCGGCATGGCTGGGCACCTTGTAGAACTCCCGGAACACCTCGCGCTGGTGCACCGGCGCAATGCCGACGCCGGTGTCCCAGATCTCGATGGCCAGCCCGCCCGCGTGGCGCCGCGCAGCGACCAGCACGCCGCCCTTCTGCGTGTACTTGATCGCGTTGGAGATGAGGTTGCCCACGATGCGCTGCAGCAGGATGGGGTCTGACAGCACCGTGCCGGGCAGCGTTCGCACCCGGAAGGCCAGGCCCTTGGCCTCGCACAGCGGACGGTACTGCAGCTCCAGCTCGTGCAGCAGCCGCGGCACATCCACCGGCTCGATGGTCAGCTTGATCTTGCCCGAGTCCAGCCGCGCCAGATCGAACAGCGAGTCGAACAGGCGGTTCACCGCCTTGGTCGACTCCACGATCTTGGGCGCCAGCTCATGCACCAGCTCCGGCTCGCTGCCCAGCCAGTCGGCGTAGAAGCCCAGGGCATGCACCGGCTGGCGGATGTCGTGGGCCGCGCTGGCGAGGAAGCGGTTCTTGATCTCCACCGCGTCCAGCGCCGCCTGCGTCTGGCGAGTGAGCGACTCGATCAGCTGGTTGTTGCGGAACTGCAGCTCGAAGTTGCGCCGGTGCGTCTGGTGCAACCGCTGGCCGGCCACGTGCAGCACCTGCCAGAACAGCAGCAGCAGCACCAGCAGCCACCAGTGGTAGGAGGGGCCCTGGAGCTGCCGCTCCACACCCAGGCGCCACAGCACCACCGCCAGCGCGGTGGCGGCCAGCGCCGTGAGGTAGCCGCGCATGCTGCGCAACTGCATGGACAGGCTGTTGACCGAGAACATGGCCACGCCGGCCAGGATGAGCCAGCAGATGTACTGGTCAGCGAGCGAGGCGCGGTCGAAGTACAGCGCTGTGGCCACGCCCCACACCAGGCCGGACAGCGGCCAAATCAGCCGCCAGCGGCGGAAGTAGGTCACTTGCTCGACGGCCGGCCGGGTGCGCACCGCGCGCACGTAGTGCCGCAGCATGCCGAAGCGCGCGCCCGCCACGGCGAGCGCCAGCACGCCCCAGGCGATCAGCGGGCCATGCCGGGCATCGGCCCACAGCACGGCCACCAGCACCGGGATCAGCACCAGGCTGGCCCACTGCGTGGCCCGCTGGGTGCGCAGCATGCCGCGCACCAGTTCGGCCTCCACCCATTCGGCCTCGGCCGGCGTGCCCGCGGCAGGGGGCGTCTCTTGCTTCATGCGGGCAGTTTAGTGGCCCGCGGAGGCCCCCGCGGCGCGGCCTGTCGGCCCCGGCCGACTCAACTAGGGGCGATGTCCTACACGCGCGCGCCCGCAACGCGGCCAGACTTGTCCTTGACGCCTGTCCGCACCTGCCGCCGGCGGCGTCGGCCCGACCATCATCAAGAGGAACCCATGGACCTGCAAACCGGCTCTGCCCAGACTGAAACCGCCCTGCCCGCGCCGCGCAAGGCCCTTCGCGGCTTCGCTGCGATGGACCCCCAGCGCCAGCGCGAGATCGCCAGCCTGGGCGGCCGCGCCGCCCACCTGAGCGGCCACGCCCACGAGTTCACCAGCGAGGAGGCCCGCGCCGCGGGCCGCAAGCGCCACCAGCGCCCCGAAAGCCAGGGCGCGCAGGCCAGCAGCAGCGCCTGACGCACTGCCCTCCCCCCCCCGAAGCCCCGCCAAGCGCGGGGCTTTGTCATTGCGGCGGCCCACTACACTGGCGGCCCGGGCCACCGGCGGCCCGGCCTTCAACCGATGCAACGGAGTCGCATGGACGCACAGCCGCTCCCGCTCGCGGGGATCCGCGTGGTGGAGTTCACCCACATGGTCATGGGCCCCACCTGCGGCATGGTGCTGGCCGACCTGGGCGCCGAGGTCATCAAGGTCGAGCCGCTGGCCGGCGACAACACGCGCCGCCTGCTCGGCTCCGGCGCGGGCTTCTTCGGCCTGTTCAACCGCAACAAGAAGAGCCTGGCGGTGGACGTGAAGGACACGCGCGGCCGCGAGATCGTGCTGCGCCTGCTGGCCCAGGCCGACGTCTTCAGCGAGAACTTCAAACCCGGCACCATGGACAAGCTCGGCTTCGGCACGGCAGCGCTGGCCGCGCTGAACCCGCGCCTGGTCTGCGTCTCGCACAAGGGCTTCCTGCCTGGCCCCTACGAGCACCGCACGGCGCTCGACGAGGTGGTGCAGATGATGGGCGGCCTGGCCTACATGACCGGGCCCGAGGGCCGGCCGCTGCGCGCGGGCAGCAGCGTGAACGACATCATGGGCGGCATGTTCGGCGCCATCGGCGTGCTGGCCGCGCTGATGCAACGCGAGCGCACCGGCCGCGGCCAGCCGGTGCAGACCGCGCTGTTCGAGAACAACGTGCTGCTGGTGGCGCAGCACATGCTGCAGTTCGCGGTGACGGGCCAGCCGGCCGCGCCCATGCCCAGCCGCATCAGCGCCTGGGCGCTGTACGACGTGTTCACGGTGAAGGACGGCGAGCAGATCTTCCTGGCGGCCGTGAGCGACTCGCAGTGGGCCCAGCTGTGCCAGGCCTTCGACTTCTCGGACTTGCGGGCCGACCCGCGCCTGGCCACCAACAACGACCGCGTGCAGGCACGCGAGTGGCTGCTGCCCCTGCTGCGCGAGCGCTTCGCGCCCTACGCGGCCGCCGAACTGGCCGCGCGCTTCGAGGCCGCGGGCCTGCCCTACGCGGCGATCACGCGCCCGCACGAGCTGTTCGATGATCCGCATCTGGTGGCCACGGGCGGCCTGGCACCGGTGACGCTGCCGCCCGACGCCAGCGGCGCCGGCCGCCCGGTCACCACGCAGATGCCACTGCTGCCGCTCACCATCGGCGGCGAGCGGCCCGGCCTGCGGCTGCCGCCGCCCGCCATCGGCGAACACACGCAGGCCTTGCTTCGCGAGCTGGGCTACGACGATGCGCAGATCGCCACGCTGCTGCGCGAGGGCGTGATCGGCGGCGAGGCGCCCCCGGCCTGAGCGCCTGCCGCGCCCTCAGCGTGCGGCCGAGGCGGCCGTCGTGGGTGGCGGCGCCGGCAACCAGCCCAGCGTGCGCGCGTGCAGGCTCTGCACATACAGCCGCTCGCGCGTCTCGGTGATGCCCGTCGTCTCGGGGTAGGCGCCGCTCGGGTCCTGCAGATCGGCCACGATGCGGCCGTCCTCGTGAAAGGCGATCACATGGCCGTAGGCCTTGGGGATCGGCCACAGCGCGCGCGGCAGCCGCAGCGTGACCGCGCGCAGGAAGGGCTTGTCGGCCATCGCGTCCACCGTGGGATTGCGCGGCTTGGCGAAGCCCAGCCAGATGCGGCCGTCGAGGCCGCGCATCAGGTTGTCGGGGTAGCCGGGCAGGTTGTCCAGCAGCACGCGCGCCTGGGGTGAAGGCTGCGTCACGTCGAGGTCGCTGGCCTGCACGGCGATCTTCCACACGCGGTACTTGCCGGTCTCGTTGACGAACAGCCAGGCACCGTCGGCCGACAGCGCAATGCCGTTGGCGAACGAGAGGCCGCGCGCCACCACGCGCGTGCGGCCGGTACGTGGATCGTGCGCGAGTACGCGGCCGGTGGCGGCCTGCTCCAGGATGTCGAGCACGCTGGCCTCGAAGGTGCCACCCCACTGCGCCGGCCCGAAGCGGGTGGAGGCATCGGTGAAGTAGAGCTGGCCGTCAGGCGCCACGACCACCGCGTCGGCATAGCGGATGGGATCGCCCGGCTTCACCTGATCGGCCAGCACCGTGACGCGCCGGTCAGGCCCCACGGCCAGCAGGCCCTTCATGGCGTCGGCTGCGATGAGGCGGCCCTGTGCATCGAAGTCGAAGCCGAGCACGCGGCCGCCCGTGTGGGCGAACGTCTCCTGGCCGCTGCCATCCGCGTTCATGCGGACGATGCCGCCGCTGGCCACGGCGGCGTACAGCTTGCCGTCGGGGCCGATGGCCAGATGCTCCGGTCCGGCCTCACGGCCGATGTCGATCTGGCGCAGGTTCGCCAGCCGCTGGTTCACAGCATGCACGCCGGTGTAGCCGGGCGCCGGCGGCGCGACCCAGGCCACTGGCGACACCGGCACCGGCCAGGCCACGAGATAGGCGACCAGCAAGGCCAGCAGCAGACCCAGCCCGATGAGCAGCGTGCGAAGACGATGAGTGCGCATGAATCACTCCCTCCTTGGAACAGGCCCCATTGTTCAGCAAGCGGCAGCAAGAGCCTGTGCCTATGACGGCCATCAAGACATTCGCTTGGATCGCGCGGCGGTGACGGCCTACATTCGTTGCATCCCATCCAGACGCGAAAGGTGACCCGCATGTCCAATGAGTCCAAGTGCCCCTTCTCCGGCGCGCCCCGCCCCACCTCGCAGGCGGCCGCATTGGCGGTCGCGGCCTGGTGGCCGAACCAGCTGAACCTGCGCATCCTGCATCAGCACTCGCCCAAGGGCAATCCGCTCGGCGCGGACTTCGACTACGCCAAGGCCTTCCAGCAGCTCGACCTGGCCGCGGTGAAGAAGGACCTGGCCGCGCTGATGACCACGTCGCAAGACTGGTGGCCGGCCGACTGGGGCCACTACGGCGGCCTGTTCATCCGCATGGCCTGGCACAGCGCGGGCACGTATCGCATCTCGGACGGCCGCGGCGGCGCCGGCACCGGCAACCAGCGCTTCGCGCCGCTCAACAGCTGGCCCGACAACGGCAACCTCGACAAGGCGCGGCGCCTGCTGTGGCCCATCAAGCAGAAGTACGGCGACAACCTGTCCTGGGCCGACCTGATGATCCTGGCCGGCAACGTGGCGCTGGAGTCCATGGGCTTCAAGACCTTCGGCTTCGCCGGCGGCCGGCCCGACATCTGGGAACCGGAAGAAGACATCTGGTGGGGCCCCGAGGCCGAGTGGCTGGCCACGAGCGACAAGGCCAACAGCCGCTACAGCGGCCAGCGTGACCTGGCGAACCCGCTCGCCGCGGTGCAGATGGGCCTGATCTACGTGAACCCTGAGGGCCCGGACGGCAAGCCCGATCCAGTCGCCTCGGGCCGTGACGTGCGCGAGACCTTCGCCCGCATGGCGATGAACGACGAGGAGACCGTGGCCCTGGTGGCCGGCGGCCACACCTTCGGCAAGGCGCACGGCGCGGGCGACCCCAAGCTGGTTGGCCCGGAGCCCGAGGCCGCCCCGCTGGAGGCGATGGGCCTGGGCTGGATCAACCAGCTGGGCAGCGGCAAGGGCGTGCACACGACCACCAGCGGCATCGAGGGCGCATGGAAGCCGAACCCGACGAAGTGGGACAACGGCTACTTCGAGATGCTGTTCGGCTACGAGTGGGAACTGACAAAGAGCCCGGCCGGCGCGCACCAGTGGGTGGCGAAGGACTGCAAGCCCGAGCATTTGATCCCGGACGCGCACGATCCGTCGAAGAAGCACCCGCCGATGATGACCACGGCCGACCTGTCGCTGCGCTTCGACCCGGCCTACGAGAAGATCTCGCGCCGCTTCCTGAACGACCCGGCCGCCTTCGCCGACGCGTTCGCGCGCGCCTGGTTCAAGCTGACCCACCGCGACCTGGGCCCGCGCTCGCGCTACCTGGGCCCCGAGGTGCCGGCCGAAGTGCTGATCTGGCAGGACCCCGTGCCGCCGGTGGACCACCCGCTGGTGAATGACGCCGACATCGCCGCGCTGAAGGCGCAGGTGCTCGCATCCGGCCTCACCGTGCCGCAACTCGTGGGCACGGCCTGGGCTTCCGCCGCCACCTTCCGCGGCTCCGACAAGCGCGGTGGCGCCAACGGCGCACGCATCCGCCTGGCGCCGCAGAAGGACTGGGCGGTGAACCAGCCGGCCCAGCTCGCCCAGGTGCTGGAGAAGCTGGAGGCCGTGCGCACGGCGTTCAACGCCCAGGCCCAAGGCGGCCGCCGCATCTCGCTGGCGGATCTGATCGTGCTGGCCGGCGGAGCCGGCATCGAGGAGGCGGCGCGTCAGGCCGGCCAGGCCGTGAGCGTGCCCTTCTCGCCCGGCCGCACCGACGCCACCGCCGAACAGACGGACGCCGAGTCCTTCGCCGTGCTGGAGCCGCGTGCCGACGGCTTCCGCAACTACCAGCAGGCCGGTCACCCCGTGCCGGCGGAGGAAGCGCTGCTCGACAAGGCACAGTTGCTCACGCTGGGTGCGCCGGAGATGACCGTGCTGGTGGGCGGCCTGCGCGTGCTGGGTGCCAACACCGGCGGTGCCGCCCACGGCGTGTTCACGCAGCGCCCCGGCCAGCTCACCAACGACTGGTTCGTGAACCTGCTGGACATGGGCACGCAGTGGAAGCCGGCGGCCGACGGCACCTATGAAGGTCGCGACCGCCAGACCGGCGCGCCGAAGTGGACCGCCACCCGTGTGGATCTGGCCTTCGGGTCCAACTCGCAACTGCGCGCGCTGGCCGAGGTCTATGCCGCGAATCCGGCCCGGTTCACGCGCGACTTCGTCGCCGCGTGGGTGAAGGTGATGGAGCTGGATCGGTACGATCTGCGGTGAGGGTTGGCCGCCCCCCTTGACTCTGCACCCACTTCAGGCCTTGCAATCGGGGCTCCAACCCCTGCAAGGCCTGAACCATGAACGCATCCGACCTCGCGCACCTGCGCCCCACCCCCTTGCTGGACTTCGACCATCCAGCCATCGAACAGCTGGTGCGCGAGCGCGGCTGGCGCGCCCTGCCAACGCACGAGCGCATCGGCGCCATCTACGACTTCGTGCGCAACGAGATCGCCTTCGGCTACAACGAGGCCGACGACCTCCCCGCCTCGCGCGTGCTGGCCGACGGCATCGGCCAGTGCAACACCAAGGGCACGCTGTTCATGGCGCTGCTGCGCGCCGCGGGCGTGCCCTGCCGCTTCCACGGCTTCACCATCGACAAGGCCCTGCAGAAGGGCGCGATCACCGGGCTGGCCTACCGGCTGGCGCCGCGGCGCATCATCCACAGCTGGGTCGAGGTCGCCTACGACGGCCGCTGGGTGGCGCTGGAAGGCTTCATCCTCGATGAGCGCTACCTGGGCAGCCTGCAGCGGCGCTTCGCCGGCGCGAAGCGCTTCTGCGGCTTCGGCGCGGCCACGCCCGACCTGCAGGCGCCCGGCGTGGAATGGCGCGGGGACGACACCTTCATCCAGAGGGACGGCATCATGGACGACTTCGGCGTGTTCGACGATCCCGATGCCTTCTATGCGCGGCATGGCGCCAACCTGAGCGGGCTGAAGCGCTGGCTGTTCGTGCATGTCATGCGGCAGGGGATGAACCGCAACGTGGCGCGCGTGCGCGCGGCGATCGGGTGAGACCGTGGCCGCATCGACAGTGATGCGCCCTGACTGCCCGGGTGTAGAGTGCACCTGCCGTGCCACCCCCCTTGCGACTGGAGACGCACCATGAAGATCGGCGCCCTGGCCGAAGCGACCGGCACCCCGGTGGAGACCATCCGCTTCTATGAGCGCGAGGGCCTGCTGCCGCCCGCCGCCCGCGCGGACAACAACTACCGCCAGTACGAGGCCCGGCACATCGAGCGACTGGCCTTCATCCGCCAATGCCGCGGGCTGGACATGACGCTGGACGAAGTGCGCGCCCTGATCCGCCTGCGCGATGCGCCGGCCACCGATTGCACCGGCATCGACGCGCTGCTCGACGCACATATCGGCCACGTGGCGCAGCGCATCCGCGAACTGCGCGCACTGGAGCGCGAGCTGAAGGACCTGCGGGCCCGCTGCGGCGAGCCGGACGCGGTAGCGGCCTGCGGGATCCTGCGCGGGCTGGATGAGCGCGGTGTGGCGTCGCCCGCCAGCCGCCCGCGCCGGCACGTGCCGGGCACGCATTGACCGCGCGCCCACGCGCCGGCCCATGGGTCAGCCGTCCTCCATGCGGCGGCGACGCGTGAACCACAGCGCTGCACCAGCCACCAGCAGGGCCAGGTAGTTGACGAGCAGGAACCAGGGCGTGTTCCAGGCGATGCCGTCGAACGCGGCGTCCGACAGCGGGTACAGCACCGGCACCGGGTAGAAGCGGGCTGAATGGGTGAAGACGTCGATCACGATGTGCGACCACCACCCCCACAAGGGCAGCCACACCGCGCGCAGCCGCCAGATGCTCAACCCCGTGACAACCGCCGCCACCACGGCGCTGTGCAGCGTGCAATGCAGGTGATGGCTGACCATCGCCACCCAGGCCGGCAGTGCCGGCTCGGCGCCGGGCACCGCCAGCGCAAAGTCCTTCAGCACGCCCAGCCCGCCCGGCTGCAGGGCCACCGCGAGCAGCGGCAGCATCTGCACCAGATCCGGTGCGAGCGCGAGGCCCACAGTCCAGGCGGCAGTGCGGCGGGCAATGGCGCGATGGCGCGCCGCAGCGGCCAGGCCCATGCCGACCCAGAGTCCGTGTGCAACGATGTCCATGGTGGCGTCCCCGGCGTGTGCCGCAGCCCTGGATTCTGCGCCCGTCAGGGCACGCCCGCCGGCCCGGACCGCCGCCTCATGAGAAGCACGCCTGCCAGCGCCAGCAGCGCGAAGCAGCCACCCGCCGCGAAAGTGGCCTGGGGTCCGAGCCAGTGCCACAGCGCGCCGGCCACTGCGCTGGCGATCAGCATGGCCACCCCACTGGCCAGGTTGAAGACGCCGAACGCCGTGCCACGCAACTCGGCCGGCGCTGCATCAGCCACCATCGCGGCCAGCAGACCCTGCGTCATGCCCATGTGCAGACCCCACAGCGCCACGCCGACCAGCAAGGCGGGCCAGCCAGGCGCCAGGGCAAGCACGATGTCGGCCACGATCAGCACCACCAGGCCCCATGCCAGCAGCGTGCCGTGCGGCATCTCGTCGGCCAGCCGGCCGAAGGGGTAGGCACTGAGCGCGTAGACGATGTTCATCGCCACCATCACCAGCGGCACGAGCGCCATCGCCACGCCGAGCTGCTCTGCCCGCAGCACCAGGAAGGCCTCGCTGAAGCGGGCCAGCGTGAACACGGCGCCCAGCGCCACCACCCCCCAGTACGCCGGGCCGAGCCGGCGCAAGGCCTCGCGGCGGATCGGGCTGCCCTGCGCGCCGCGCGGGGCGGCCTCGGGCTCGCGCACGCCGACCACGAGCAGCAGCACGGCCAGGACACCCGGCACCACCGCCACCCAGAACACCGCACGGAAGTCATTCGCCCACAGGAGCATCAGCGCGGTGGCCAGCAGGGGGCCGACGAAGGCGCCCACCGTGTCCAGCGACTGGCGCAGGCCGTAGGCGGCACCGCGCTGCTCGGGCCGCACCAGATCCGCCACCAGCGCATCGCGCGGCGCCCCGCGGATGCCCTTGCCGATGCGGTCGATGAAGCGCGCGGCCACCACCACGCCGGCGCCCTGGGCCAGTGCGAACGCCGGCTTGGTCAGCGCCCCCAGTGCGTAGCCGATCACCGCCAGGCCCTTGCGCCGGCGGAAGTGATCGCTCAGCACGCCGGAGAAGACCTTCACGACCAGGGCCGTCGATTCGGCGATGCCTTCGATGACGCCGACGACGATGACGCTCACGCCCAGCGTGCCGACCAGGAACAGCGGCAGCAGGCTGTGGACCATCTCGGAGGAGATGTCCATCAGCAGGCTGACGAAGCCCAGCACCCAGATGGCCCGCGGCAGCGCGGGGGCCGCCGCCGTCGCGTGGTCGCGGCGCCGCGTCAGGCCGAAGGGCACCTGCGGATCCTGATGGGGGCTGGGACGATCACGAGACGTCGCAGTGACAGCCAGACCCGGCGCCCGCCCCCTGGCTGAAGGCAAGAGGCCTGCGCGCCGGTAGGGGTCAGTCCAGCTGCAGCTTGCGTTCCTTGATCAGCTTCGCCCACTTCTCGTTGTCGCCCTTCACGAACGCCGAGAACTCCGACGGGCCCTGCGAATGCACTTCGGCCCCGGCCGCGGCGAACTTGGCCTTCAGTTCGGGGTTGGCCAGCACGCGGGCCAGTTCGGTGGCCAGCTTGTCGACCACTTCCTTGGGCAGGCCCGCCGGCCCCACCACGCCCTGGAAGCCGATGGATTCCATGTTGGCCAGGCCCAGCTCGCGCACGGTGGGCACGTCGGGCAACTGCGGGTCTCGCTTCGGGCCGGTGACAGCCAGGGCCTTCAACTTGCCGCCCTTCACCTGCGGCAGCAGCACCGTGCCGGCGTCGATGAGGATCTGCGTCTGCCCGCCAATCAGGTCTTGCACGGCCGGGGCACTGCCCTTGTAGGGCACGTGCGTCATGTCCAGGCCCGCAGCCTGGTTCATCAGCTCGCCGTTCAAGTGGGTGGAAGTGCCGTTGCCGCCCGAGGCGAAGTTGACCTTGCCGGTGTTGCCCTTGGCCCAGGCCACGAATTCCTTCAGATCCTTGGCCGGATGGTCCGGCCGGGTCACCGCGATATAGCTGCCCTGGCTGATCTGGCCGATGTAGGTGAACTGCTT
Organism: Ramlibacter sp.; assembly: GCF_041916345.1. Classification (GTDB taxonomy): domain Bacteria; phylum Pseudomonadota; class Gammaproteobacteria; order Burkholderiales; family Burkholderiaceae_C; genus Ramlibacter. The sequence continues at coordinate 10,310 of NZ_JAYRZR010000048.1, read as the reverse complement.
CACCGGGTCATAGGGCAGCTTGGCCTGCAGATAGGGCGCGATGGCAAAGGGCCCGGTGTTGGCCAGCAGCAGCGTATAGCCATCGGGCGCGGCACGCGCCAGCTCGCCCGCGGCCAGCATGCCGCCGGCGCCCGGCTTGTATTCCACGATCACCTGCTGCTTCAGCGCGTCTTGCAGCGGCTGCTGGATGCTGCGCGCGGTGAAGTCGATGCCGCCGCCGGGTGGATAGCCCACGATCAGGCGGATCGGCTTGGTGGGGTAGCCCTGCGCCGCCACCAGGGTGGAACAGGCGGCCAGGGCCAGGCAGGCAAGCAGCTTCTTCATGCGGTCTTCCCAAAGTGCGCATGCTAGCGCCGAGTTGGTCCGGTGCGCCTCATGGCAAGCCCCAGGGCCCTGCCCTTTGGGTGCGTGCGGCTTCCGACGAGGGGCGGCCACGCCTTCTGCATGGCATGGCCCTTCACGATTTCCGCGCGGCCTGCGCCCGGTTCACTTCGTCGTGCCGTTCGCGGATGTCCGCCGGCCACTGGGCCTTGATCCATGAGAGCACGGCGATGATCTCCGCATCGCTGAGCACGCCTTCGTAGGCCGGCATGGCCGACGCGTAGTCCTTCAGGTTCGCGGCCCTGGCCACGCCCAGCCGGGTGATGCGGAACAGCACTTCGTCCGGGTGGTGCCAGGTGTGCCCGCTGGCGTCATGCGGCGGAGCCGGCAGCAGGCCGTCAGGCCCGCGCTCGCGCCAGTTGGGCTGCCCCTCCAGCCGGGCGCCGTGGCAGGCCGCACAGTGCGCGGTGTAGACCTTCTGCCCGAGCGCGGTGACATCGGGATCGTGCGGCCGCAGACGGATCGACGGCTCGGCGCCGCGCCCGGACGCCCAGAGCAGCGCGACACCGACCGCCATGACGATCAAGGCGAAAGCGATGCTCGCCACGATCCAGGTCTTCCGCCGGACCATGGTGACTCAGTGCCGGGACGCCGCAGCGTCCATGCCGCCCGGCAAGGCCTTGGTCTGGTGCATCTCGCGCCTCTTGCTCCTGTCCGCCTCTATCATCGCCCTGCGGGGGCGCCTGCGCCACCTGCGAGGATCGTAGCCGCCGGCTTGGTACCCAGCAAGGCCGGCGCCTTGAAGCCGCACTTCGCCGCAGGGACAGCCCGCACGCTGCAAGATCTCGCCCTTGACTTCGACCCACGTTCCATGAGCCATCATCCGTTCGACCCCCGCCGGCGCACCGCCCTGCGGGCCGTGCTGGCCGCCGGCCTGCCCGCTGCGCTGCCGCTGGCCGCCCTCGCTGCCACCGACTGGCCCGCGATCACCGCGCGCGCGCGGGGCCAGAAGGTGTTCTTCAACGCCTGGGGCGGCAGCGACCGCACCAATGCCTACATCCAGTGGGTGGCGGGCGAGGTGGCGCGCCGCCACGGCATCACGCTGGAGCACGTGAAGATCACCGACACCGCCGAGGCCGTGAAGCGCGTGCGCAATGAGAAGCAGGCGGGCCGTGCCAGCGGCAGCAGCATCGACATGGTGTGGATCAATGGCGAGAACTTCCTCACGATGAAGCGCGAGGGCCTGCTGTTCGGCCCCTTCGCCGAGCACCTGCCGAACTACCGCTGGGTGGACGTGGAGGGCAAGCTGACCACACGCATGGACTTCTCCGAGCCGGTGGCCGGGCTGGAGGCGCCGTGGGGCATGGCGCAGTTCACCTTCTACGCCGACCGCACGCGCGTGTCCGATCCGCCGCGCAGCATGGCGGCCCTGCTCGCCTTCGCACGCGCGCACCCGGGCCGCGTGACATACCCTCGGCCGCCGAACTTCCACGGCACCACCTTCCTGAAGCAGGCGCTGCTCGAACTCACGCCTGATCGCGCGCCGCTCTACCAGCCCTTCCACGCCGCCGCGATGGAGCGCGTGACCGCCCCGCTGTGGACCTGGCTGGACGCGCTGCGGCCGCACCTGTGGCGCCAGGGCCGGCAGTACCCGCAGAACGCCGCCGCCATCCGCCAGATGATGGCCGATGGCGAGTTGCTGATCGGCCTGACCTTCAACCCCAACGAGGCCGCCAACGAGATCGCGGCGAAGCGGCTGCCCGCCACCGTATCCAGCTGGCAGAACGAGGGTGGCTCGGTGGGCAACACGCACTTCCTGGCCATCCCCGTGAACGCCAGTGCACCCGATGCGGCGCAGGTGGTGATCGACTTCATGCTCTCGCCCCTGGCGCAGGCGCGCAAGGCCGACATCACCGTGTGGGGCGATGGCACCGTGCTGGCCGTGGACAAGCTGCCCGCGGCCGAGCGTGAGCTGTTCGGAACCAGGCCCTTGCCGGGCCAGGTGGACAAGCCCGTGCCGGTGCTGCTGGAGCCGCACGGCAGCTGGGTCGACCCGCTGGAGCGTGAGTGGCTGCGGCGCTACGGCGCCTAGGCGCGACCCTGCGCCCGCGGCTGCTGCCGGCTGCGCTGGGCGCATTGGCGGCAGTCCCTCTGGCATGGGCCGCGCTCGCGGCGCTGGCAGCCGGCCTGGATGCAGCAGCGTGGACGGATCTGCTGGCCCAGCCGCACTGGGGGCGTGCCGTGCTGCATGCGCTGGTCACGGGCCTGACGGCGACGGTGCTGTCGGTGTGGATCACGGCCTGGATCCTCTCGCTCACCTTCGCCACCCGCGGCTGGCAGGCGTTCACGCGCCTGCTGGCGCCGATGCTGGCCGTGCCGCACGCCGCCTTCGCCATCGGCCTGGCCTTCCTGCTGGCGCCCAGCGGCTGGCTGCTGCGGGTGCTGTCGCCGTGGGCCACCGGCCTGCAGCTGCCGCCGGACTGGCCGACCACGCAGGACCCGTGGGGCCTGGGCCTGGTGCTGGCGCTGGTGGGCAAGGAGGTGCCGTTCCTGCTGTGGACGGCCGCGAGCCAGCTCGAGCGCGCCGATGCGGGTGCGCGCTGGTCGCGCGAGCTCACGCTCGCCTGCACCATGGGCTATTCGCGCAGCGCCGCCTGGTGGCGCGTGGTGTGGCCGCAGCTCGTGCCGCGCCTGGGCGCGCCGGTGCTGGCGGTGGCCGCGTACAGCCTGACCGTGGTCGACGTGGCCTTGGTCATCGGACCGGCGTCGCCGCCGACGGCCGCAGTGCTCGCCTGGCAATGGCTGCTGGATGCCGACGCGGCCGTCAACGCACGCGGCGCGGCCGCGGCGTGGCTGCTGGCGGGCCTGGTGGCGGCGGTGGCGCTGGCGATGCGCGTGCTGCGGCGCGCGTCGCCGTGGCGTTCGCGCTGGTCCGATGGTCGGCGCGGTGCAGTGGAAGCGGGTCCCGTTCGCGCGGCGCTGCCGGCCACCCTGCTCGCCGGCCTCTATCTCGCCGCGCTGGCCGTGCTGGCCGTGAGCAGCGTGGCCGGCGTATGGCCCTTTCCCCGCGTGTGGCCGGAAGTCATCAGCCTGGAGGGCTGGCGTTCCGTGGCGGGCAGCACGGGCACGCTCACCACCACGCTGGGGCTTGCCGTGGCCAGCAGCCTCACCGCGCTCGTCTGGGGCGTGGCCTGGCTGGAGGCGGCGCCCCCGGCATGGGACGCCCGCCTGCGCCGACTGGTGTACCTGCCGCTGCTGCTGCCTTCGGTGCTGTGGGTGGTGGGCCTGCATCGCCTGGCGCTGGCCTGGCATCTCGACGGCCAGTGGGCCGGTCTCTGGCTCGCGCACACGCTGGCCGCCCTGCCCTATGTGCTGATCGCGCTGAGTCCGTCCTACCTGGGCTTCGATGCGCGCTATGGCCACATCGCGGCGAGCCTCGGCCACGGGCGTGCGGCTTTCCTGCTGCGCGTGAAGTGGCCGCTGCTGCGCGCCGGCCTCGCGTCGTCGCTGGCGGTGGCGTTCGCGGTGAGCGTCGCGCAGTACTTGCCCACGGTGTTCGTCGGCGCCGGCCGATTCAATACCGTCACGACAGAGGCTGTCACCCTGGCGAGCGGCGGCCAGCGATCGCTGGTGGCCGCCTATGCGTGGCTCCAGTGGTTGTTGCCGGCGGTGGTGTTCGGGGTGGCGGCGTGGGCGGGGCGGCGCCGGTCATTCCCACGCATGCGGGCATCCAGAAGCGTGTAGCGGGCATGCACCTCCTGGGTCCCCGCCTGCGCGGGGACGACGGGGTCAGCCGGGCCAGCGCGTCACGCGCGATGAGTCGGCGATGTCCTGCTCGTCATGCGTGACCAGCAGCGCCGGAATGCCGCGCGCGGCGAGCGCGGTGAACACATAGTCGCGCATGCGGCCGCGCAGCGCCGCATCGAGCCGCGCGAAAGGTTCGTCGAGCAGCAGGGCGCGCGGGCGGGCCAGCAGCGCGCGCATCAGCGCCACGCGTGATCGCTGGCCGCCGCTCAGGGTGGCGGGGTCCGCGTTTCCCAGCCCGGGCAGCTCCAGATCGGCCAGCGCCTGCGCGACCAGGGCCTCCCGCTCGGCACGCGGGCCAGGCGGTACCGCGAACAGCAGGTTCTCGCGCACCGTCATGTGGGCGAACAGCAGGTCGTCCTGGAACAGGATGCCGATGCCGCGCTCGCGCGTGGGCCGCGTGTCCACGCGCGCGCCATCGAGCTGCACTTCGCCTTCGAACACCACCGCCTCCACTGCCGTGCCGCAGATCGCCGCCAGCAGGCTGGACTTGCCGCAGCCACTCTCGCCCATGACCGTGTGCACGGCGCCACGCGGCACGTGCAGGGTCAGGTCGCGCAGCAGCACGCGGCCGGCCACGGCCAGTGAACGCGCGCTGATGTGGAGCCCCTGCGTCATCGCCTCACCGCGCCGCGTGCGCGGCCAGACGCGCGAACAGGTCGTTGAAGATGGCATCGCGCTGCACCGCGTGCGCCTCCCGCATGAGCGGCCGCGCTGCATCAGGCTGCCAACGCAGCCGCGCGTCGAGCCGCGGCGTGCGCACGAGCCGGCTGGGCACCCACGCCGGCTGCATCACCCAGGCGACGCAGATCAGGTCCCAAATCACCCAGCTGTACGGCTTCGTGGTGTCCTGTGGATACAGCGGCCACAGGGGGTTGTGCGTGAACAGGTGATGCAGGTAGCGGCCGATGGCACCGCCGCCGCGCACATGGCGCTGCACCTCGGCCAGCGACAGGCGAAGCTGGGCGCCAACGTGAAACCCCGGCAGGTAGACCAGGGGCACGCCGCTCGCGAACAGGCAGCGGCTGGCCGCGACGTCCTGCACCAGGTTGAAGGAGTCCTCGTTCGACAGCGTCGCCGTGCTCGGGTAGCCGCTGGTCCACACGACGACGATGCGCTCGGCGATGTCGGGCGCCATGCGCAGCGCGCTCGCGATGTTGGTCACGCAGCCCAGCGCCAGCACATACAGCGGCTCCCCGCGCGGCATGGCGCGCGCCGTGGCCACCAGGTGCTCGGCCGCGGCGCTGGGCACCGGGCGGCCGTTGCGAGGCAGGTAGCGCGGGCTGCCTTCGAACACGCGCCCCTTGGCATCGAGCCCCAGCTTGTCGAACACGCGCAGGATCTCGGCATGGCTGCGCGCCATGCCCTCGTCCGGCGGATTGAAGGGCGGCGCATCGGCCGGGGCATGCGGGAGCTTTGCGCGACGGTACGCAAACGAGAACGGCTCGGCATAGACTGCCTCGACCTGCAGCGCATCGGGCGCCAGCAGCGCCCAGGCGAGTGCGAACTGGTCGTCGATCTCGTTCGCGGTGTCGGTGTCGATCACCACGCGCGGCCGGCCGGAAGGCTCGGCCAGGCGGCGGCGGTACCAGGCGTCGGCGCGTTGAAGGGGCAGTGTCATGATGGGGCGGTCTCGATGGCGGGCACCAGGCCGGGATAGAAGCCGCGCGCACACGCCCAGTCCGCTGGCTCGTCCAGATCGGCGAGCGGCGGCAGCTCGGTCCAGGTGGCGCCCGCCTCACGCAGGCGTTCGCGCGTCTGTGCCGCCACCTGCGCGGTGCTCCAGGTGATGGCGCGGAACACCTGAGGGAGGGGCCGGGCCAGGCCCAGCAGCACGTAGCCACCATCCTCGGCCGGGATCAGCACGGCATCATGCGTGGCCAGCGCACGGGCCGCCTGCTGCAGATGACCCGGGGCCAGCAGCGGGCAATCGGTGCCGACGATCAGCAGGGGCTGGCCCGCCCGGGCCGCGAAGTGGGCGTCCATCACGGCCTGCATCCGCGCGCCCAGGTCACCCGCCACCTGCGCCTGGGTCGCGATGCCGCAGCGCCTGCGCAAGGCGCGGAAGAAGCGGTGCCGCGCATCGGGCGAGCCCCACAGCTCGATGGGGCCGAGCGACGCCGCACGCGCGGTCTGCAGCACGTCGAGGGTGAGGCGCCGCTGCAGCCGCGCAGCCCCTGCATCGCCCAGGGCGGGCGCCAATCGCGTCTTGGCGAGCCCGCGCACCGGCGCCTTGGCGAGCACGGCGACAGTGGCCTGCGTGGCCGGCAGGCGGCGGGCATAGCCGTAGCGATCCGCCAGTGCCTGCGGGTCAGCCCCCAGGAAGTAGCGCAACCGCAGGCTCCACATCAGCGCGATGGTGCGCAGCACGCCGTGCTTCTCCCAGCGGCGAGCCGATGTCTCCACCCGCGCGCGCAGGCAGGCGGGCGCCGAGCGCCGCCGCAGCTGCGTGCTGAGCGCGATGTCTTCCATCAAGGGCTGGTCCGCAAAGCCGCCCACTGCGTGGAAGGCCTCCGCACGCACGAAGATGGCCTGGTCGCCCGTGGCGATGCCGGTCCACCGGGAGCGCAGGTTCATCAAGGTCTGCACAACCCGCAGCAGTGGCTGGCGGCTGTCGATGCGGACGTCGAAGCGCCCCCACTGCGCGCCGGCCTGAAGGGCCTGCTGAACGAGCAGGTCCGCGCCTTCCGGCAGCCGCGTATCCGCATGCAGGAACAGCAGCGCGCCCGACTCGCAGCCCGCGGCGCCGGCGTTCATCTGCGATGCACGACCCAGGGGGGCGACCCGCACCTCGTCCGCGCCACGACGGGCCAGCGCCCAGGTGGCATCCGTGCTGCCGCCATCGACGATCACGACCCACGCGCCACGGGACCGCAGCGGCTGCAGCGCGGCCAGCAGGGCGGGGAGGGCCGCCTGCTCCTGGTAGACGGGCACGACGATGCGCAGGGCGTGCCCATTCACTGGACGACCCTCCGCGCCAAGCGCTGCGGGATTCGCCTTGGGGCGGCCCGGCGGCTCATGTCGGCAGATGACGGGCCAGCTCGGCCCATTCCGCGCGCTGGAAGGCCATGGCCTCCGCCGACAGGTAGTGATCGACGCGCTCGCGCACGTGCGCCACCAGCGCGGGGTCGCTGCGCGAGGACGACCAGTCTTCGCCGACCTCCGGCGCGGCGGCGGGCAGGCGTGAAAGCACGCGCCACTTGCAACACCAGGTGAGCGACCACAGGGCCATGGCCCGGCGCAAGGGCAGATGCCAGGGCCGCGCGGCCTGGGCCGGCTCGGCGCCGACCGCCTGCGACCAGGCATCGATGAAGCCGGCCACCTCCGTCGGCGTGAGCACCGCGCGGGTGGCCACATCCCAGGTGGTGGAGGTGAGCAGCGTGGCATGCGCGAGATCGAGCCCCGGGTACCCGTAGCGGCACTTCTCCAGATCGACGAGCACCGCTTCGCCATCGGCACGGATGAGGAAGTTGCCGGGGTGCCCATCGAAGGCGATCAGGCAGCGGGCGGGCCGCTGCGCTCGCGCGGCCAGATCTTCCAGCGCACGCAGTTCATCGGCGATCCAGGCCCGGACCGCATCGTCCAGCCCCGCCTCGGCCACGTACCGCGCCTGCTGCCCGATCTCGGCCAGCAGCTCCTTCAGGGGATCGCGCGGGTCGGCCAGGGGCGCGCGCTGGGACGGTACCGGCAGGGGCAGGCGATGGATGGCGGCGAGGGCGCGGGCCAGCGCAGGCAGTTCGCGCGGCAGCGCGGGGGGCCGGCCCGCGATGTCCTGCACCAGCAGCCCGCCGCGCGGCAGGTGCGGGCCGACGGGCAGCACACCGAGCAACCGCGGGGTGTGGCCACTGGCCGCGGCCCGCTCGAAGCACGCGGCCTGGTGCCGCAGGTTCGCCTCCGGCGGCAGGCCGAGCTGGCTTTGCTTGGGCAGGCGCGCGAGCACGCCCGTGCCCTGCAGCCGCACGTGCTGATGCGCCAGCCCGCTGTCGGCCAGGGGCTGCAGAGGCGCGTCGGCCCACTCGGGGTGGGTCGCGCGCAAGGCGGCGCGCAGGGTTTCAGGCGTCATGGGGCGGCATGCGGAGGCAGTCGCAGGGGCATGCAGGCACCTTACAACATGTCGACGGGTCGCCTGTAGTAAGGTCCCGGCGACCCCTCGCCGTCCCCCACCATGCGCCCTGCCGTCCCACCCGTCTGGAACACCACCGCCCTCGCCCCCCGGGTGCTGCGACGGCGCGCGGCCGTGAAGGGCTTGCTGCTGCTGGGCGTGGGCGGCGCCGTGCGGGCGCAGGTGCCCACGGCCGGGGCCTCGCGGGTGCCCCGCTTCTCCACCGCACCCATCGGGACTGAGCTGCCGCCCGGCTGGGTGCACGAGACCCTGCCGAAGGTGGAGCGCGCGAATCGGTACGGCCTCGTCACCGACGCGGGGGAGACGGTCCTGCACGTGCAGTCGCGCGCCTCGGCGTCGACGCTGGTGGCGGTGCTGCCTTTGCCCCCCGCGCCCGCTGCCACCCTGCAGTGGCGCTGGAAAGTCTCGCGCTCGCTGGCCGGATCCGATCTGCGCCTCAAGGCCGGCGACGACTACGCGGCCCGCCTGTACGTGCTGTTCGATCTGCCCCTGGCCGCGCTCGATTTCGGGGACCGCATGCGCATCCAGGCGGCCCGCGCGCTCGCCGGCCGCGAGATCCCGACGGCCGCCCTGTGCTACGTGTGGGGCCATGCCCAGCCCGTCGGCACCCTCGCGCCCAACCCCTACACGGACCGCGTGCGGATGGTGGTGGTGGACAGTGGCAACACGCACGCCGGGCAATGGCGCACCGTGCGCCGCGACCTGGCCAGTGACTGGCAGCAGGCCTTTGGCGGCCCCATGCCCGGCATCCGCGCCATCGCGGTGGGCGCGGACACCGACAACACCGGGGACCAGGTCGAGGCCTGGTTTGCGGATGTGGTGGTGGGGTGAGGGTCGCGGCGCCGAAGCGAAGGCTGAGGTCGCCCCTCGGGCCTTACTCGGCCACCAACTCGAAGCGAATCTTCTTGCCGAGCGCTGCGGCAGCCCCCGCAAGCGTCGTGAGCGTCAGACTCGTGTCCTCGGGATCCAGGAGGCGATTCACGGCGGCCCGGCTGGTGTGCATCTTCTGCGCCAGCGCGGTCTTGGTGAGCTTGCGCGACTTCATCTCGTGCTCGATCTGCCAGGCGATGACGCGCTTCACAGCCGAGGCAGTGACTTCTTCCAGCAGGGCTTCCTGCTGCAGGAAGTCATCGAAGCCACTGCCGACGTGCTTCTTGTTCAGTGCCATGGCTAACTCCTGACTTGTTTCATTCGCGCCCTCGCCAGCGCGAGGTCTTCTTGTGAGATCGCCTGCGACTTCTTGATGAAGCCATGCAGAAGGACCATCGTCCCATCGTCCAGCGTGAACAGGACGCGGGCGATCCGGTTTGGAAGCTGTATCCGAACCTCCCAGAGGTTGGCAGCCAACTTCCGAACCAGAGGCATGCCAAGCGGCCAACCCAGCTGCACCGTCTTGATCTCCTCACCAATCGATCGCCGGTCAGCCTTGGCCAATTCCAAAAGCCAGTCGCGGACAGGTTCAGTCCCACCGTCTGTCTTGAAGAATCTGACACTGAGAACGGGATTGGCCACCACCAAGAGCGTATCAAACTTGATACGGCACCACAACATCGCGCGGTGCGGGCATTACGCAGGTCCTGTTGGGGCGCGCGGCCACGTGCAAGCGAAACTCGCGCGGGCTGGTTCCTCCGCAGAAACGCACAAGGGCCCGAAGGCCCTTGTCTTGCATAGATCGCTGGCGGAGCAGGAGGTAGCCAAGCGAACCACTCACAGCGTGTCACTGAACCTCTACACGCGCTGAGGACCGCCAACACCAAGCCGTTTCAAACGTTCTGGCCCACTCACTGGCTTTCACAAAGTCTCACGACCGGCGATGGGTGCTGGGATGGGTAGAACCGCTCTTGCATACGAGTAGCCGAACATCTGCTCGCATCGCGTCCCTTCGTACAGCGCCCCGGACGAGAGCTCGAACGCACCCTCAGGGTATTCCTACCTCCCCCCCCCTCGGGAAGCCCCGACAGGGGCGACTGCGAGATCGTCGTTGTCTCACACCGTTTCAGCCCCGTTGCAGGGCGGTCCCTCTTGCACGACGATGCGCCCCGCGCACGACGTGCTGAAGAAA
>NZ_JAYRZR010000047.1:0-31069 GCF_041916345.1 Ramlibacter sp. | reverse complement strand
GCCCCGCCCCCCGGCGCGCCCCCCCCCCCCCCCCCCCCGCGGGTGGCGACACGGGCGCCCCCGCCCTGCCCTCCCCCGCGGGGGGAGGGGAAGCAGCCGCAGCCGCCTCCAGCATCAGCACCACAGAGCCCTCGCTCACCTTGTCGCCCACCTTGACGCGCAGTTCCTTCACCACGCCGGCGTGGCTGGACGGGATCTCCATCGAGGCCTTGTCGCTCTCCACGGTCACGAGCGACTGCTCCACCTTCACCGTGTCGCCGGGCTTCACCAGCACCTCGATCACGGCCACTTCCTTGAAATCGCCGATGTCGGGCACCTTCACTTCGATCAGGCTGCTCATGGTGTGTCTTTCCTGGGGGTTGCCGGGGCCGCGGCGGCCTTCAGCGTGAAGAGGTCGATGGGTCCCGCGGTGTTGCGGTCGAATTCGCAGCCGGCGGCCAGGCCGGCCTCGGCGATCTCGCGCGCGGTCTTGGCGCGGTCGTACAGGGCCTGCATGGCGCCCAGGGCAAAGCTGCGCCCGGAGCCGATGCCCCAGAACTGCTGGAACTCGAACACCTCGCGGTAGCTGTACAGCCCGAAGATGCCGCCCGCATTGGCGATCAGCACGCTGAACTGGCTGGACTCGTAGGGGTCGTTGTCCTCTTCCTTCGTCTGCAGGAAGAAGTGCTCCTTCAGCTTCGGATGCAGCATCGTGAAGGTGTCGAACACGGCGTCCTTCGTGTGCAGCTTGAGCGCCTCGCGCGGCATCGCGGAGAGCGCCCGTCGCAGCACCGGAAAGTGCGCCACCGTGCCGGACATGCCGACGTAGCTGGGCCCTTCGTCGGTGTCGACGCGGAAGATCTTGGCATTGCGCTCGAAGCGGTTCGCCAGCCGCGTGTCGCCGAAGGTCACCAGCGTGTCCGCGGCAATCGCCACCTGGCCCGCCTTGCGGACCACCACCACCGTGGTCATCGCGGGCTCAGAGCAGCACGCGGCGGAAATCCGCCAGGATCTGGCCCAGGTACGCGTTGAAGCGCGCGGCCGACGCCCCGTCGATCACGCGGTGGTCCCACGACAGCGACAGCGGCAGCATCAGGCGCGGCTGGAAGGCCTTGCCGTCCCACACCGGCTCGGTCTGGCTCTTGCAGACGCCCAGGATCGCCACCTCGGGCGCGTTGATGATGGGCGTGAAGTAGCGCCCGCCGATGCCGCCCAGCGACGAGATGGTGAAGGTGGCGCCCGACATGTCGGCCGGGCCCAGCTTGCCGTCACGCGCCTTCTTGGCGAGTTCGCCCATCTCCTGGCTGATCGCCAGCACGCCCTTCTTGTCGGCGTCCTTGATCACCGGCACCACCAGGCCATTGGGCGTGTCCGCCGCGAAGCCGATGTGGTAGTAGCTCTTCAGCACCAGCTCCTCGCCGTCGAGTGAGCTGTTGAACTCCGGGAACTTCTTCAGCGCGGCGACCGAGGCCTTGATCAGGAAGGCCAGCATGGTGACCTTGATGCCGGACTTCTCGTTCTCCTTGTTGGTGGCCACGCGGAAGGCCTCCAGCTCGGTGATGTCGGCGTCGTCATGGTTGGTGACGTGCGGGATCATCACCCAGTTGCGGTGCAGGTTGGCGCCGCTGATCTTCTTGATGCGCGAGAGCGGCTTGCGCTCCACCGGGCCGAACTTCGCGAAGTCCACCTTGGGCCAGGGCAGCAGGCCCAGCGCCTCGCCGCCCCCGCCCGACGCGGCGGGCGCCTTGGCGGCCGCCGCCTTCGTCTGCGTGGCACCGGTCATCACCGCCTTGGTGAAGGCCTGCACGTCCTCCTGGGTGATGCGGCCCTTGGGGCCCGTGCCCTTGACCTCCTCCAGCGGCACGCCCAGCTCGCGCGCGAACTTGCGCACGGAGGGCGAGGCATGCGGGAGGTTGCCCACCGGCGCGGCGGGCTCGTGCGGCGGCAGGGCCGCCGTTGGCGCCACGCGCTCAGCGCCCTGGCTCCCTCCCCCTCCGGGGGAGGGTTGGGGTGGGGGCGCACTGGCCGAAGCGCCAGCTGCTGGCGCAGGCGTCGCAATGGCCGCCCCGCCAGCGCCTTCCAGCACCGCGATGAGGTCTCCAATGTTGACCTTGTCGCCCACCTTGACCTTGAGTTCCTTCAGCGTGCCGGCCGCGGACGACGGAATCTCCATCGAGGCCTTGTCGGACTCCACCGTGATCAGGGATTGCTCCACCTGGATCGCGTCACCCGGCTTCACCAGCAGCTCGATCACCGCCACATCCTTGAAGTCGCCGATGTCGGGCACGACGATGGACAGACTCCCTCCCCCGCCGGGGGAGGGTTGGGGTGGGGGCGCCGCGGAGACCGCCGCCGCAGGCGCGGGCGCGGGCGCAGGCGCCCCCACCCTGCCCTCCCCCGCAGGGGGAGGGGAAACAGCAGCGCCCGCTGCTTCGATCAGCAGCACCACCGTGCCCTCGCTCACCTTGTCGCCGAGCTGGACCTTCAGCTCCTTCACCACGCCGGCGTGCGACGAGGGGATCTCCATCGAGGCCTTGTCCGACTCCACCGTCAGCAGCGATTGCTCGGCCTTCACCGTGTCGCCCGGCTTCACGAGCACCTCGATCACGGCCACATCCTTGAAGTCGCCGATGTCGGGGACCTTCACTTCCACCAATGCCATGCTTGTTCTCCGTCGCCCTCGCGGGCCTGCGCGTTGTTGTGGTTCGGGTGGCTCAGGCGTAGAGCGGGTTCACCTTGTCGGCCTTGATGCCGTACTGGCTGATGGCCTGCGCCACCTTGGCCGCGGGCACCTTGCCCTCGTCGGCCAGGGCCTTGAGCGCAGCCACGACGATGTAGTGCCGGTTCACCTCGAAGTGCTCGCGCAGCTTGCTGCGGAAGTCGCTGCGGCCGAAGCCATCGGTGCCCAGCACCTTGTACACGCGGCCATGCGGCACAAACGGCCGGATCTGCTCCGCGTAGGCCTTCATGTAGTCGGTGGAGGCAATCACCGGGCCCACGTGGTTCTGCAGCTGGCGCGTGACGAAGGGCACGCGCGCGTCCGCCGTGGGGTGCAGCAGGTTCCAGCGCTCGCAATCCTGGCCGTCGCGCGTCAGCTCGTTGAAGCTCGGGCAGCTCCACACGTCAGCGGCGACGCCCCAGTCCTTCTCCAGCAGTTCCTGCGCGGCCAGCGACTCGCGCAGGATGGTGCCGCTGCCGAGCAGCTGCACGCGGTGCTCGCTCTTGCCGCCCGGCTTGCACATGTACATGCCCTTGACGATCTGCTCCTCCGTGCCGGGCTGCAGGCCGGGCATGGCGTAGTTCTCGTTCAGCAGGGTGATGTAGTAGAAGACGTTCTCCTGCTTCTCCACCATGCGCTTGAGGCCGTCCTGCATGATCACGGCCACCTCATGGGCAAACGTGGGGTCGTAGCTCACGCAGTTGGGCACCGTGCCGGCCAGGATGTGGCTGTGGCCGTCCTCGTGCTGCAGGCCCTCGCCGTTCAGCGTGGTCCGGCCCGAGGTGCCACCCAGCAGGAAGCCGCGCGCCTGCATGTCGCCGGCCGCCCACACCAGATCCCCTACGCGCTGCAGGCCGAACATGGAGTAGTAGATGTAGAACGGCACCATGATGCGGTTGCTGGTGCTGTAGCTGGTGGCCGCGGCGATCCAGCTCGCCATGCCGCCCGCCTCGTTGATGCCCTCCTGCAGGATCTGGCCCGACACGTCTTCCTTGTAGTAGGAGACCTGGTCACGGTCCTGCGGGGTGTACTTCTGCCCCTCGGGGTTGTAGATGCCGATCTGGCGGAACAGGCCTTCCATGCCGAAGGTGCGTGCCTCGTCCACCAGGATGGGCACCACGCGCGGGCCCAGCTCCTTGTCGCGCAGCAGCGCGGTGAGGAAGCGCACGTAGGCCTGGGTCGTGCTGATCTCGCGGCCCTCGGCCGTGGGGTCGGTCACCGACTTGAAGGCATCGAGCGCGGGCACCTTCAGCTGCTCGTCGGCCTTCACGCGGCGCTTGGGCAGGTAGCCGCCCAGCGCCTTGCGGCGCGCGTGCAGGTATTCCATCTCCGGCGTGTGCTCGGCCGGCTTGTAGAACGGGATCTCGGGCAGCTTGTCGTCCGGGATCGGGATGTTGAAGCGGTCGCGGAAGGCCTTGATGTCCTCGTCGGTCAGCTTCTTGGCCTGGTGGGCGATGTTGCGCGCCTCGCCGGCCTTGCCCATGCCGAAGCCCTTGACGGTCTTCACCAGCAGCACGGTGGGCTGGCCCTTGTGGTTCACCGCCTTGTGATAAGCCGCATAGACCTTCTGCGGATCATGGCCGCCGCGGTTCAGGCGCCAGATGTCCTCGTCGCTCATCTTGGCGACCATCTCCAGCGTCTTGGGGTGGCGGCCGAAGAAGTTCTTGCGCACGAAGGCACCGTCGTTCGCCTTCATGGCCTGGTAGTCGCCATCCAGCGTGTCCATCATGATCTTGCGCAGGATGCCGTCCTTGTCGCGCGCGAGCAGCGGATCCCAGTAGCCGCCCCAGATCAGCTTGATCACGTTCCAGCCGGCGCCGCGGAACTCGCCTTCCAGCTCCTGGATGATCTTGCCGTTGCCGCGCACCGGGCCGTCCAGGCGCTGCAGGTTGCAGTTGACGACGAAGATCAGGTTGTCGAGCTTCTCGCGCGCGGCCACGCCGATGGCGCCCAGCGACTCCACCTCGTCCATCTCGCCGTCGCCCAGGAAGGCCCACACCTTGCGGTTCTCGGTGTTGGCGATGCCGCGGGCATGCAGGTACTTCAGGAAGCGCGCCTGGTAGATGGCCATCAGCGGGCCCAGGCCCATGGACACCGTGGGGAACTGCCAGAACTCGGGCATCAGCTTCGGGTGCGGGTAGCTGGAGAGGCCCTTGCCATCCACTTCCTGGCGGAAGTTCAGCAGCTGCTCCTCGGTGATGCGGCCTTCCAGGTAGGCGCGGGCATAGATGCCGGGGGCGCTGTGGCCCTGGATGTACAGGCAGTCGCCGCCGTGGTTCTCGCTCTCGGCGTGCCAGAAGTGGTTGAAGCCGGCGCCGAACATGTTGGCCAGCGAGGCGAACGAGCTGATGTGGCCGCCCAGGTCGCCGCCGTCGGCCGGGTGCAGGCGGTTGGCCTTCACCACCATCGCCATCGCGTTCCAGCGCATGTAGGCGCGCAGGCGCTCCTCGATCTCCAGGTTGCCGGGACAGCGCTCCTCGTCCTGCGGCTCGATGGTGTTCACGTAGCCGGTGGTGGCCGAGAAGGGCATGTCGATGCCCTCCTGCCGGGCCTGTTCGAGCAGCTGTTCCAGCAGGAAGTGCGCGCGTTCGCGGCCCCCACTGGCAACAACGGCCGACAGGGCGTCGATCCATTCGCGGGTTTCCTGGGCATCGGCGTCGTTCGCGGCGGAGCCGAAGAGATGGTCGGGCTGGGCGGACATGCTGTCTCCTTCTCGTTTCGGGTGAATCTATAACGGGTTGCCCCCGATGGGGGCGGAGTGTGTCATATCTACGGGGACTTTTCAAATAGTGCGCAGCTGTTTCGTAATGTGGATTCTACGGATGCGACGCCTGGGACACCTTCACTCACCCCGCCTGCGCCCGGCCCAGCCGCGCCCTACACTTGCAACCCAGATGCAAGACCTGCCCGCCGCGGACGTCGCGGCCGACCCTGCCCCCACCGCCTGGTGGCGCCACTGGTGGCGGCGCCAGACGCCGACCCGCCAGGACCGCTTCGCCATGCTGGCCCCGCTGGCGGCGGTGCTGCTGTTCCTGGCCGCCATCGTCTCGGCCTTCTGGTACCTGCGCCTGGAAGAGATGGAGCGCGAGCAGGAGGCGGTGAAGCGGGACGTGGAATACGCACAGCAGCGCATGCGCCTGCGCCTGCTGGAGCGACAGGAGCAGCTCATGCGCATCGCGCGTGACATCTCCAACCGCGAGGTGGATCCGCCGGAGTTCATCGTCCGCGCCGAGTCGATGACGGCGCAGTACCCCGAGCTGCTGATCCTCACCTGGATCGACGAGCGCAGGCGGGTCAAGGCCACCTACGCCGCGCCCAGCCTGGGCAATACCCCCGCCCGCGTGACCGGCGAGATCCTGCGCCCCGGCGAGACCGAGAGCATGTACAGCCTCGCACGGGACCTGCAGCAGCCGGTGTATTCACAGCCCTCCGCCGGCTCCGAGGGCACGGGCCTGCTGCAGCTGCACGTTCCCCTGGCCGAGCAGGGACGCTTCGGTGGCGTGATCCTGGGCGAGTACTCCATCGACGGCCTCATGCGCTACGCCGTGCCGTCCGAGATCGCGGCCAAGTACGCGGTGGCGCTGCTCGATGGCAAGGGCCGGCTGCTCGCCGGCACCTCCGTGCCGCCCCGCACGCCGGCCACGCGCCTGCTGCCCTGGACGGCCCAGACCAACGAGTTCGAGGTTCCGGTGTCCCCGGTCGGCAACGGCCTGGTGCTGCGCGCGCAGGCCTGGCGCACCTCGCTCGGTGTCATCGGCAGCGGCCTGTTCTGGCTGGTGGGTGCCCTGTCGGCCATGACGGCCTGGATGCTGATCGCCAACTGGCGCCACACCCGCCGGCGCAACCAGGCCCAGCAGGCCCTGGTGGCCGAGACCAGCTTCCGCCGCGCGATGGAGAACTCCATGCTCACCGGCATGCGCGCGCTGGACATGCATGGCCGCATCACCTACGTGAACGCGGCCTTCTGCCAGATGACGGGCTGGTCCGAGGCCGAGCTCGTGGGCCGCACGCCGCCCTTCCCGTACTGGCCCGAGGAAGACCGCGAAATGCTGACCGCGCGGCTGGATGACGAGCTGCACGGCCGCACCATCGCCGGCGGCTTCCAGGTGCGGGTGAAGCGCAAGGACGGCTCGCTGTTCGACGCCCGTCTCTACGTGTCCCCGCTGGTCGACGCCAAGGGTCACCAGACCGGCTGGATGACGTCGATGACGGACATCACCGAGCCCACGCGCATCCGCGAGCAGCTGCAGGCCTCGCACGAGCGCTTCACCACCGTGCTGGAGGCGCTCGACGCCTCGGTGTCGGTCGCGCCCCTGGGCAGCGAGGAACTGCTGTTCGCCAACAAGCTGTACCGCCTGTGGTTCGGCGGCCAGGCCGGCGGCCACCTGCAGATGGTGGCCCAGGCCGGCGTGGCCGAGCAGCCGCGCCCGAGTGACGAATCACTGGACGACGTGGACTCCTTCGTCGGCCTGCCCACCGACAACCTGACCACCGTCCATTCCGAGAACGCCGAGATCTTCGTGCCAGAGCTGGGCAAGTGGCTGGAGGTGCGCTCGCGCTACCTGAACTGGGTGGACGGCCGGCTGGCGCAGATGGTGATTGCCACCGACATCACCGCCCGCCGGCACGCCGAGGAGCAGGCCGCGGCGCAGGCCGAGCGCGCGCAGTCGGCCAGCCGCCTCATCACCATGGGCGAGATGGCCTCCAGCGTCGCCCACGAGCTGAACCAGCCGCTGACGGCCATCACCAACTACTGCAACGGCCTCGTCTCGCGCATCCGCAGCCAGCAGATCTCCGAGGAGGACATGCTGGCCGCGCTGGAGAAGACCTCGCGCCAGGCGCAGCGGGCCGGCCAGATCATCCAGCGCATTCGCACCTTCGTGAAGCGCAGTGAACCCAACCGCTCCCTGTCCGACGTGAACGTGATGGTGAGCGAGGCCCTGGAACTGGCCGAGATCGAGCTGCGGCGACGCAATGTGCGGCTGTCGCACTACGTCGCCGCGCGCCTGCCGAAGCTGATGGTCGACCCCATCCTGATCGAGCAGGTGCTGGTGAACCTGCTGCGCAACGCGGCCGAAGCGATCGAGCATGCGCAGCGCCCGCCCGGCCGCCGCAGCGTGGAACTGCGCGTCGTGCCCAAGCAGGTCGACGTGCAGGCGGTGGTCGAATTCTCGGTGCTCGATTCGGGCCAGGGCCTGGCGCCCGAGGTGCAGGAGCGGCTGTACGAGGCCTTCTTCTCCACCAAGGTCGAGGGCATGGGCATCGGCCTCAACCTCTGCCGCACCATCGTGGAGTCGCACCAGGGCCGGATGCACGCGGAGAACATCTACAATGGCGCCGAAATCGCCGGCTGCCGCTTCTCCTTCTGGATCCCTGTGTCCGGCGCTACAAATCCGATAGTGGGCAAGGACGCCGGGGTGACAACAGCATGAGCCTGATTCCCAAGAAGGGCACGGTCTACGTCGTGGATGACGACGAAGCGGTGCGCGATTCGCTGCAGTGGCTGCTGGAAGGCAAGGACTACCGGGTCCGCTGCTTCGACTCCGCCGAATCCTTCCTGGCCCGCTACGACCCGCGGGAAGTGGCCTGCCTCATCGTCGACATCCGCATGGGCGGCATGACCGGCCTGGAACTGCAGGATCGCCTGGTCGAACGCAAGTCCCCCCTGCCCGTCGTCTTCATCACCGGCCATGGCGATGTGCCGATGGCGGTGAACACCATGAAGAAGGGCGCGATGGACTTCATCCAGAAGCCCTTCAAGGAAGACGAGCTGGTAAGCCTGGTCGAGCGCATGCTCGAACGCGCCAAGGACACCTTCGCCGAATTCCAGAGCCAGGCCAGCCGCGACGCGCTGCTGTCCAAGCTCACCTCGCGTGAGGCGCAGGTGCTCGAGCGCATCGTCGCCGGCCGGCTGAACAAGCAGATCGCCGACGACCTGGGGATCAGCATCAAGACGGTGGAGGCGCACCGCGCCAACATCATGGAAAAGCTCAACGCCAACACGGTGGCCGACCTGCTGAAGATCGCCCTGGGGCAGACGCCCGCCAAGGCGTAGCGCAGGGCCTCGCATGACCGCACAGCTCATCGACGGCAACGCCCTTGCCCGCCAGATCCGCGCCGAAGTGCAGGGCCGCACCCAGGCCCTGAAGGCCCGTGACGTTCAGCCCGCGCTCGCGATCATCCTCGTCGGCGAGGACCCCGCCAGCCAGGTCTACACGAAGCACAAGGTCAACGACAGCACCGAGACCGGCCTGAAGGCCACGCTGGAGACCTACTCCGCCACGATGGCCGAGGCCGACCTGCTGGCCCGCATCCGGCAGCTCAACGCCAACCCCGCCGTGCACGGCATCCTGGTGCAGCTGCCGCTGCCGAAGCACCTGGACAGCCACAAGGTGATCGAGACCATCTCGCCCGCGAAGGACGTCGATGGCTTCCACGTCGCCTCCGCCGGTGCGCTGATGGTTGGCCAGCCGGGCTTCTGGCCCTGCACCCCGTACGGCTGCCTGAAGATGCTCGATTCCATCGGCTACGACCTGAAGGGCAAGCATGCGGTGGTCATCGGCCGCAGCAACATCGTGGGCAAGCCCATGGCGCTGATGCTGCTGGGGCGTGACGCCACCGTCACCGTGTGCCACAGCCGCACGACGGATCTCAAGGCGCTCACGCTGCAGGCCGACGTGGTGGTCGCCGCGGTGGGCAAGCGCAACGTGCTGACGGCCGACATGGTGAAGCCCGGCGCGGTGGTCATCGACGTCGGCATGAACCGCGACGAGGCCGGCAAGCTGTGCGGCGATGTCGACTTTGCCGGCGTGCGCGAGGTGGCCGGCTGGATCACGCCCGTCCCCGGCGGCGTGGGCCCGATGACCCGCGCCATGCTGCTCGTGAACACCATCGAGGCCGCCGAGCGCGCCGCCGGCTGAACACGCCTTCAAGGCCCTGGTGCCATTGAAGGCGGGCCGCCTGCCGCAAAATGCGCGGCATGAGCAATCCCCTCCTCGACTTCTCCGACCTGCCCCGCTTCGACGCCATCCGCCCTGAGCACGTGGGGCCGGCCGTCGACGACCTCCTGGCCCAGGCCGACCAGGCCCTGACCCAGGTGACCGACCCGGGCTTCCCGGCGGACTGGACGGCCATGTCCCGCGTGCTCGATGTCGCGACCGAGCGCCTGGGCCGTGCCTGGGGCGCGGTGAGCCACCTCAAGTCGGTGGCGGACACGCCCGAGCTGCGCGCCGCGTACAACGCCGCCCTGCCGCGCGTGACGGATTTCTGGACGCGCCTGGGCGCCGACGAACGGCTGTACGCGAAGTACAAGGCGATGGACCCGGCTGCCCTGAACGCCGAGCAGCGCCAGGCGCGCACCAACGCCATGCGCAACTTCGTGCTCTCGGGCGCCGAGCTGCAGGGCGCCGCCAAGGAGCGCTTTGCCCGCATCCAGGAGCGGCTGGCCGAGCTGAGCCAGAAGTTCAGCGAGAACGCGCTGGACGCCACCGACGCCTACGCCTGGTACGCCAGCGACGAGGAGCTGGCGGGCGTGCCGGCCGACGTGGTGCATGCCGCCCGCGCCGCCGCGGAGGCAGAGGGCAAGGCCGGCCACAAGCTCACGCTCAAGATGCCCAGCTACCTGCCGGTCATGCAGTACGGCAGCCACCGGCCGCTGCGCGAGCGCCTCTACCGCGCCTACGTCACGCGGGCCAGCGACCAGGGCGACCCCAAGCTGGACAACACGCCGCTCATGCGCGAGATCCTGGCGCTGCGCCAGGAGGAGGCGCGGCTGCTCGGCTTCCAGCAGTACGCCGAGGCCTCGCTCGTGCCCAAGATGGCGCGTTCCCCGCAGGAGGTGCTGCAGTTCCTGCGTGATCTCGCGGGCCGCGCGCGGCCCTACGCGGAGCGGGACCTCGCGGACATGCGGGCCTTTGCCGCCAGCGAGCTGGGCATCACCGACCCGCAGGCCTGGGACTGGCCCTACATCGGCGAGAAGCTGAAGGAAGCCCGCTACGCCTTCAGTGAGCAGGAGGTCAAGCCCTACTTCACCGCGCCCAAGGTGCTGGACGGCCTGTTCAAGATCATCGAGACGCTGTTCGAGGTGGCGATCCGCCCCGACCAGGCGCCGACCTGGCACCCGGGCGTGAGCTTCCACCGCATCGAGCGCGACGGCCGCCTGGTGGGTCAGTTCTACCTGGATCCGGGCGCGCGCAACGGCAAGCGCGGCGGCGCCTGGATGGACGATGTCCGCGCGCGCTGGCTGCGCCCGGATGACGGCCGGCTGCAGACGCCGGTGGCGCATCTCGTGTGCAACTTCGCCGAGGGCGTGGATGGCAAGCCGCCGCTGCTGACGCACGACGACGTCATCACGCTCTTCCACGAGGCCGGGCACGGCCTGCACCACATGCTGACCCAGGTGAACGAGCGCGACGTCTCGGGCATCAGCGGCGTGGAGTGGGACGCGGTGGAACTGCCCAGCCAGTTCATGGAGAACTTCTGCTGGGAATGGGGCGTGCTCAAGCACATGACCGCGCACGTGGACACCGGCGAGCCGCTGCCGCGCGCGCTGTTCGACAAGATGCTGGCCGCGAAGAATTTCCAGAGCGGCCTGGCCACCCTGCGCCAGATCGAGTTCGCGCTGTTCGACATGCGCCTGCACACCGACCACGACCCGGCGGGCGACATCCAGGCCCTGCTGCAGCAGGTGCGCGACGAGGTCGCCGTGGTGCACCCGCCCGCCTTCAACCGCATGGCACACACCTTCAGCCATATCTTTGCCGGTGGTTACGCGGCGGGCTACTACAGCTACAAGTGGGCCGAGGTGCTGTCCGCCGACGCGTACGCGGCCTTCGAGGAAACCGCGGGTAAAGACGGCTTGCCCAGCGTGGAAACCGGCCGAAAATACCGCGAGGCCATTCTCGAGGCCGGTGGCAGCCGCCCTGCGATGGAATCGTTCAAGGCGTTTCGTGGCCGCGAGCCCACACTCGACGCGCTGCTGCGGCACCAGGGCATGGCTTGATGCTCCAAAATACGTCACCCGAACGGAGGTGTTGCCGATGACCCGACTTGCCCGTCTTGCCCTGCCCGCCCTGGCCCTTGTCGCTGCCCTTGGCAGCCCGGGCGTCAGTGCGCAGCAGGTCTACCGCATCGTCGGGCCCGACGGCCGCGTCACCTTCTCCGACCGCCCGCCGCCGGATGGCAAGGCCACCCCGGCCGGTGGGGCCGCCACCGCGGGCGGTGGGGCAGCCGGCGGTGCAGCGCTGCCCTTCGAGCTGCGCAACGTCGCCAACCGCTACCCGGTCACGCTCTACACCGGCAACGACTGCCCGCCCTGCAACAGCGGCCGCGCGTACCTGCAGGGCCGTGGCATCCCGTTCACCGAGCGGACGGTCACGACGCCGGAAGATGCCACCGCGCTGCGCACGCTCGCCGGCGCGCCCAGCCTGCCCTTCCTCACCATCGGGGGCCAGCAGATCCGCGGCTTCTCGGAAATGGAATGGGGCTCCTACCTCGACGCAGCCGGCTACCCCAAGACGTCGCAGCTGCCGGCGGCCTACCGCAACCCGGCCCCGAGCCCGCTGGTCGCCACGCAACCTGCCCCGCGCGCACCCGCCACCGAGGCGCCAGCCAACGGCACGCCGGCCGCGGCTGCCGCCCCGGCCGAGCCGCCGCCGGCCAACCCCGCCGGCATCCGCTTCTGAGCGGGCCAGCCGGGCGCAGCGCCCGGCCTCTGGCGACGACTCAGTCGTAGCGGATCGTCTCCACGCCTTGCGCCGTGCCGAGCAGGCACACGCTGGCGCGTTGATGCGCGAACACGCCCACCGTCACCACGCCAGGCCACTGGTTCACCTCGGACTCGAACGCCAGCGCATCGCGGATTGCGAGGCCGCGGACATCGAGGATGTGCTGGCCGTTGTCGGTGACCAGCGGCTGGCCGTCCTTCAGGCGCAGCGTGGCGCTGCCGCCCAGCGCCTGGAACTGCCGCTGGATGCGCCGCATGGCCATCGGAATCACTTCCACCGGCAGCGGAAAGCCGCCCAGCACCTCGACCCGCTTGGAGGCGTCGGCGATGCAGACGAAGCGGCGTGACTGCGCGGCCACGATCTTCTCGCGCGTGAGCGCCGCGCCACCCCCCTTGATCATGCAGCCGCGGCCATCGATCTCGTCGGCCCCATCGATGTAGACCGCGATTTCGTCCACCTCGTTGGCATCGAACACACGGATGCCCAGCGCCTGCAGCCGCTCGGTGGAAGCGACGGAGCTGGAGACGGCCCCGGGCACGCAGTCCTTGATGGCCGCCAGCGCGGCAATGAACTGGTTCACCGTGGAGCCGGTGCCCACGCCCACGATCTCGCCCGGCACCACGTACTGGATGGCCGCCTGGCCGACCAGCGCTTTGAGTTCATCCTGCGTCACGCGACAATCCCCGGTTGCTGTACAGAAGCCGGAATTATCGGATGTCGCTCCTGCCCTACGCCCTGGCCCGCCCCTTCCTCTTCGGCCTGGACCCCGAGACCGCCCACGAGGCCACCCTCCACGCACTGGCCCGCCTGCAGGGCACGCCGGCGGAATGGGCCTGGTGCAACCGCTTCGTGGCCGACCCGGTGGAGCTCGCCGGCGTGCGCTTTCCCAATCGCGTGGGCCTGGCCGCTGGCCTGGACAAGAACGCCGCCTGCATCGACGGCCTGGGCGCCATGGGCTTCGGCTTCGTCGAGGTGGGCACCGTCACGCCCAAGGCGCAGCCCGGCAACCCCAAGCCGCGCATGTTCCGCCTGCCGCAGGCCGACGCGCTGATCAACCGCATGGGCTTCAACAACGACGGCCTGGAGGCCTTCATCGCCAACGTGAAGCGCTCGCGCTTTCGCGCCAAGGGACGTGTGCTGGGCCTGAACATCGGCAAGAACGCCGCCACGCCCATCGAGAAGGCCGCCTGCGACTACCTGGTGGGGCTCGACGGTGTCTATCCGCACGCGGACTACGTCACCGTCAACATCTCGAGCCCGAACACCAAGAACCTGCGCGCGCTGCAGTCCGACGAGGCGCTGGATGCCCTGCTGGGCGCGCTGGCGCGCCAGCGCGCGAGCCTGGCGGACCAGCACGGTCGGCGGGTGCCCCTGTTCGTGAAGATCGCGCCCGATCTCGACGACGCGCAGGTGGAACTGATCGCCGACGCCCTGCGGCGCCACGGCATGGACGGCGTGGTCGCCACCAACACCACCATCGCGCGCGAGAAGGTGCAGGGCCTGCCGCACGCCGAGGAGGCGGGTGGCCTGAGCGGCGCGCCCGTGCGCGAGGCCAGCAACCAGGTGATCGCACGGCTGCGTGCCGCGCTCGGGCCCGGCTATCCGATCATCGGCGTGGGCGGCATCCTCAGCGCCCGCGACGCCCTGGACAAGCTCGCGGCCGGCGCAGACCTGGTGCAGATCTACACCGGCCTCATCTACCGCGGCCCGGCGCTCGTCAACGAAGTGGCGCGCGCCCTCGCCGCGCAGTCGAAGCAGCGGCCCGCCGGCCGCTGACCACGCCTCAGCCCTGGCTTTCGCCCGCCACCATCGCGGCCACCTGCTCGCCGATGGCGAGCGCGCTGGTGAGCCCGGGCGACTCGATGCCGAACAGGTTCACCAGGCCTGGCACGCCATGCGCGGCCGGGCCGTCGATGCGGAAGTCGGGCGCAGTCGCATCAGGACCATGGATCTTGGGCCGCACGCCGCTGTAGCTGGGCGCGAGGGCGTCGTCCGGCAGGTCCGGCCAGTAGCGTCGCACCTCGGCGTAGAAGCCGGCCGCTCGGGCCGGATCGACCCGGTAGTCGATGGCCTCCGGCGCGTCGACATCCAGCCATTGCAGGTCCGGCCCGAACTTGGCCTGGCCGCCCAGATCGAGCGTCAGATGCACGCCCAGCCACGCATCCGCCGGCGCGGGGTAGATGAGGCGGCTGAAGGGCGCGCGGCCAGCGAGCGTGTAGTAGCTGCCCTTGGCGAAATGCTCGCGCGGCACCAGGGCGGGGTCCAGGCCCTCGAAGCGCCGCGCCAGTGCGCAGGCATGCAACGCGGCCGCATTGACCACGATGCCGGCCGCGAGCTCGCTGCCATCCGCGAACCGCACGACGTGATCGCGCCCATCGGCGCCCAGCACCGCGCCCTCCACGCGTGAAGCGAGGGCCACCATGCCGCCGGCCCGCTCCAGATCACCCAGCAGCGCCAGCATGAGGCCATGGCTGTCGACGATGCCGGTCGTGGGCGACGACAGCGCGGCCTGGCAGCGAAGGACGGGCTCCAGGGCCTGCGCCGCCGCGGCGTCGAGCCACTCCACCGGAACGCCATTGGCCACTGCGCGGTCCTGCAGCCGCCGCAGCGCAGCCACCTCGGCGTCATCCTGCGCCACCACCAGCTTGCCGCAGCGGCGATGGTCCACGCCGTGGCTCGCGCACAAGGCGTACAGCAGCGCCTTGCCGCGCACGCACAGCCGCGCCTTGAGCGAACCGGGCGTGTAGTAGAGGCCGGCATGGATCACCTCGCTGTTGCGCGAGCTGACCCCCTGCCCGATGGCGGACTCCGCCTCGGCGACCAGGGTCTCCCGGCCCGCCTGGGCCAGCGCCCGCGCGGTCGCGAGGCCCACCACACCGGCACCGATGACGAGGGCGTCGACGCGGTCCATCAGCCCAGGCTCCGCGGATCGATCGCCAGCAGGCGTTGCACCAGCTCGTGCAAGTGAGCCTTCAGCGGCTCGAAGCCCTCGTGCGGCGCCAGCGTCGCCTCGTCCATGTACAGCTTGCGATTGATCTCCACCTGGATGCTGTGCCGATGCGCGGCCGGTGCGCTGTGCCGGCGCACCAGCTCCACGCCCTTGTACGGGTGGTTGTAGCTCACGCTGTAGCCGAAGCCGCGCAGCCAGTCGCACACCAGCGCCGAGAGGCGCGGGTCTGCCGTGGTGCCATCGCGGTCGCCGATGACGAAGTCCGCATGGACGAGTCCCGGGAACTCAGTGGCATAGGCAGAGGCCACGGCCGGCATCGAATGGCAGTTGAGATGGATGCACCAGCCGTGCCGCGCGTGGGCCTCATCAACGGCAAGGGCTACGGCGTTGTGATACGGGTGCCAGCAGCGCGCGATCCGCTCCTGCACCTCGGCGGCGCTCAGCCAGCGCTGGTAGATGGGCTGGCCGTCGTCGGTGCAGCGCCAGATGAGGCCCTTGCCCAGGCGGACCTTGGCCAGCGCGCGCGGATCGGTGGCCACGGGGCCCTGCCAGGCATCGGCGAGCAGGGACACATCCACCTCGGTCACGTCGCGGTTCACGTCGAGGTAGCTGCGCGGGAACAAGGCCTCGACCCAGGCCGCGCCCAGCGCGGGAGCGAAGTCGTACAGCTTCTCCACGTGCGTGTCCTCGGCGCGCCGCAGCACGGCCGGATCGCAGGCGTGGCCAAAGTCATCGGGGTAGTCGGTGCCGCTGTGCGGCGAATCGAGCACCAGGGCGGTGGTCCCCGCCATCGTTCGGATGGTCTCAGGCATGGATGCATTGTGGCGCAGGCTCAGTCGAGGCGGATGTTGGCGAAGCGGGAGATGCGCCGCATCTTGTCGATCTCCTTGCGCAGGAGGGCACCGAACTCGTCAGGCAGGCTGCCGCTGGGGTACAGGCCCTGCGCCGTGAGCCGGGCGCGCACCGCAGGCTCCTTCAGCGTTTGCGCCACGGCCGCCTGCAGGCGCGCGACGGTGGCCGACGGCGTGCCGGCGGGTGCGACCAGGCCGAACCAGGAAGGATCGTTGTTCGCGAACAGCGCCGCCTCCGCATAGGTGGGCACCTGCGGCAGCACGTCCAGCCGCTGCGACCACGAGACCGCCAGCGCGCGCAGACGGCCGGCCTGGATGTGCGGCAGCGACGACGCGACCTGGTCGAAGTACACCCCGACCTGGCCGCCCAGCAGATCCTGCAGGGCCGGCCCGGCGCCACGATAGGGAATGTGCAGCATGAAGGTGCCGGTGGTGCTCTTGAACAGCTCGGCCCACATGTGGCCGATGGTGCCGTTGCCGGGGGAGGCATAGCTCACGCGGCCCGGGTTGGCCTTGAGGTGGCGCACCAGCTCGCTCACGTTCGTGACCGGCAGCGCGGGGTTGACCACCAGCACGCCGGGGGCCTTGACCAGCTCGGTCACGGGCACGAAATCCTTCAACGGGTCATAGGGCAGCTTCTGGTACACGGCCGGGTTCACGCCGTGCGTGGACAGCGTGGCCACGCCCAGCGTAGTGCCGTCCGCCGCCGCACGCGCCACCTCGGCCATGCCCAGCGAGCCGCCGGCCCCGGCGCGGTTCTCCACCACCACCGGCACGCCGAGCTGGCGCGCCAGGCCCTCGGACACGGCCCGCGCCGTGATGTCCGTGGCGCCCCCGGGCGGGAACGGCACCACCAGACGCAAGGGGCGCGCCTGCGCCCAGTTCAGTCCGCTCAGACATGATGCGGCACCGGCCACCAGCCAGCTTCGACGGTCCATGATCGTGCTCCTGTCAGTTGTGAGTGCACGGATTCTGGAAAGTGGAGCGCTCCCGGACAAGCGAAGGATGGGCGTTATTTCATTCCATTCGCTCATGTTTGCTACCATGCCCCCATGCGCCGCCTGCACCCGCCCACGCACCTGCTGCTGGCCTTCTGCACCACCGCCCGGCACGGCAGCATCTCCCGCGCGGCGGAGGCCCTGCACCTCACGCAGAGCGCCGTGAGCAAGCAGGTGCAGGAACTGGAGCGCTGGGTCGGCGCCCCCCTGTTCGAGCGCGTGCGCAAGCGCCTCGTGGTCACGCCCGCCGGACAGCGGTACGAGCAGGCCCTACGCCCCCTGCTGGCCCAGATCGAGAGCGCGACGCTGGAGGTCATGACCAGTGGCGACGGCGGCGGCGCGCTGCACCTGTCGAGCCTGCCGACCTTCGGCGCCAAGTGGCTGATCCCGCGGCTGCCGGGCTTCCAGCGGGAGCACCCGCAGATCGCCCTGCACTTCGTGCCCTACGTGCAGGGTTACGACTTCCACCGCAGCGACCTGGACTGCTCCATCCTCTTCGGCGATGGTCACTGGCCGGGTGCCACGGCGGAGTACATCACCGGCCGCGAGGTGGTGCTCATCGCACCGCCGGCGCCCCGCAGCCGCCCGCTGCTGCGCAAGCCGGCCGACGTGGCGCGCTTCCCCCTGCTGCACCACACCACGGTGCCGCAGGCGTGGCCGCGCTGGTGCGCGGCCCACGGCGTGCAGAACATCAATGCCCTGGCCGGCCCGCAACTCGACCAGTTCCATGGGGTGATCCGTGCCGTTGCCGCCGGCATGGGCCTGGCCCTGGTGCCGAAGTGCCTGGTGCGGGACGACATCGCCACCGGCATGGTGAGCGCGCCGCTGGACGATGGGTATCAGGACGAGGCGGGCTACTGGCTGTGCCATCCGCCGGGGCGGGCGCATGCCGCGCCGCTGGCGCGGTTCAGGGAGTGGTTGCTGCGGGAAGCGGCGGCCGGCTGACCTGCCGCGGGTGAGTGGGGGGCTGCGCTGAGGCGCTGCATGCCTCCTCAGTGGAACGACTCCTTAATAACACATTACATCTACTCAACGAATAGAGTAACTCCTATAAGTTAACTTTTTTCGACTCATGATGAACTAGCTCTTATACTTAGGGCCACAAATCAGGGTTCGCATCGTAACCACCCGATTTGGCACAAGAGGGTTCACGTGCATTCCGACCTGGCATTGAAGATGATCTCGGACCTGTTCGGCACCGGCTTCATCGTCTGCGTGCCCATCCTGGGCCTCACCATGGCGGTCGGGCTCGTGATCAGTCTGTTCCAGGCCGTCACGCAGGTTCAGGAGATGTCCCTGACCTTCGTCCCCAAGCTGCTGGCGGCAGGCATTGTGCTCGTGACCTGCGGCCCCTGGATGCTGCGCACCCTCGGACAGTTCACCACGCGCTTGTGGACGAGCATTCCCTCGCTGGTCTGACTGCGGCGCGCCCCAATGACCGAACACGACGCGTTCGCTGCCCTGGGGCGTGTGCTCACCGGGGCCCCCTGGCCTGAGAGTCTGCTGCAGGCGTACTTCCTGCTGACGATCCGCGTCACCACGGTACTGGCCATGACACCGGTGCTGCAAGCGATCCCCATGCCGCTGCAGGCGCGTGTGTTCGTCATCCTGGGGCTGTCCGCCGCTATCGCGGCCGGACTTCCGATGCAGCCGGTCGCGCCTGCCGGCGCCGG
This sequence comes from Ramlibacter sp., assembly GCF_041916345.1. GTDB lineage: Bacteria > Pseudomonadota > Gammaproteobacteria > Burkholderiales > Burkholderiaceae_C > Ramlibacter. The sequence continues at coordinate 12,174 of NZ_JAYRZR010000047.1, read as the reverse complement.
CGCGTTCGTGGCCGCAGCCTGCACCGAGGTCGCGCTGGGCGCCACCCTCGCGCTCGGGGTCCTCCTGGCGTTCGCGGCGTTCTCGTTCGCCGGCAACCTGCTGGACGTGCAGATCGGCTTCGGCATGGCCCAGGTGTTCGACCCTGCGCAGGGCCGGCCCTCGCCCGTGCTGGCGTCCACGTTCAGTCTGGCCGGCGTGCTCGTCTTCTTCCTGGTGGAAGGGCATCACGCCCTGCTGCGCGGCATCGCCTTCAGCCTGGAGCAGTTTCCCGCCGGCGCCGCGTGGCCGCTGGCGACGGCTGCGGATGGCGTGCTGCGCCAGGCGGGCGGCGTGTTCACGCTTGGCTTCGCGCTTGCGGCGCCGGTGGTGTTCTGCCTCCTGCTGACCGAACTCGCCCTGGGCGTCGTCGCGCGCAACCTTCCACAGGTGAACATGTTCGTGCTCGGACTTCCCATCAAGGTGATGGTGGGCCTGGCGGCCCTGACGATCTGGGCCGTCGGCATGGGGCCTGCCATGCAGCGCGTCTACGGCAGCATCTACACCACCTGGAGTGCCCTGTTCCCGGCGCCCGCGGCGCCAGCGCCTCCCGGAGTTCGACGCTGATGGCCGAGGAGGAATTCGACCGCAGCGAGGAGGCCACCCCGTACAAGCTGCAGAAGGCGCGCGAGAAGGGCCAGGTGGCCAGGAGCGCCGATGTCGTCGGGGCGCTGGTCTTCACGGTCGCCGTCTGCTGGGTGCTGTGGCGGGGCCTGGCCGCAGCGCACGCGCAGTTCCGGCTCGATCACGCCCTGATCGGCTTCGCGGCACGGGCCCATCTGGACGGCCCCGGCTGGATCCGCCTCCTCACGGCCATCCTGAAGGACACCCTGTCCCTGCTCGGGCCGCTCTTCGGCGCCCTGATGCTCGCCGCCATCGTCGCCAACATCGCGCAGACCGGCCCGCTGATCTCGTTCACGCCCCTGAAGGCGGACTTCAACCGCGTCAACCCGGTCGCCGGCCTCAAGCGCATCTTTTCCGGACGGACCCTCTTCGAGCTGCTGCGATCCTGCATCAAGCTCGTGGTGCTGCTGACAGCGGCCCTGCTGGCCCTGCGCGAGTTGGCGCCGCAGTTCCACCAGCTGGCCGCGCTGCCACCGGCCGGATTCCTGCGGATGCTGGTGCAGGACATGGCCGCCCTCGGGATCACCATGGCGGTGGCACTCGCGCTGATCGCGGCCATCGACCTGCTCTACACCCGTCACGAGTTCGCCCGGCGCATGCGCATGAGCCGCCGCGAACTGAAGGACGAGATCCGCAACCGCGAAGGCGATCCGCGCATCCGCGCGCGGCTGCGGGAACTGCGCAACGAGCTCCGCAAGCGCACGCAGGCCGCCAGCCGCACGCGGGACGCCGACGTCCTGCTCACCAATCCGACCCACGTGGCCGTGGCGCTGAAGTATGTGCACGGACAGATGGAGTCGCCCCTGGTGCTGGCCAAGGGCGCCGGCCACGTGGCGGCCGCGATGCGCGAGATGGCCGCCCGGCACAACGTGCCCATCGTTCGCAGCCCGATGCTGGCACGCCGCATCCACGATGAACTCGACGTCGACCACTCCATTCCGCCGGCGATGTTCGCCGATGTCGCGCGCATCATCGTCTGGGTGTTCGCCATGCGCGAGCGCCGCCGCGTCCAGGGAGCGGGCGCATGACCTTCCTCGAGCGCTTCTTCGGGCGCCACAGCGACGTCGCCATGGTGCTTCTCGTGCTCGGCGTGCTGGTCGTGCTGTTCGCGCCCATCCCGAGCGGCCTGCTGGACTTCCTGATCCTGGTGAACTTCAGCTTCGCGCTGCTGATCCTGCTGCTCACGTTCTACATGCTGAGGCCGGTGGAGTTCTCCACCTTTCCCTCGCTGCTGCTGATCGCCACCCTCTTCCGGCTCTCGCTCAACGTGGCGGCCACGCGCCTGATCCTCGCGGATGGCGATGCCGGCCGCGTCATCGGTGCCGTGGGTGCCTACGTGGTCGGTGGCAACTACGTGATCGGCCTCATCGTGTTCCTGATCCTGGTCGTCGTCCAGTATGTGGTGGTGACCAGCGGCGCCCAGCGCGTCTCCGAGGTCGCCGCGCGGTTCACGCTCGACAGCATGCCCGGTCAGCAGATGAGCATCGACGCCGACCTCAACATGGGTTTCATCGACCAGGCCGAGGCGCAGCGGCGCCGCAAGAACATCGAGCGCGAGGCGGCCTTTTATGGCGCCATGGACGGTGCCAGCAAGTTCGTGAAGGGCGACGCCATCGCAGGCATCCTCATCCTGCTGATCAACATCGTCGGCGGCCTGGTCATCGGCGTCATGCAGCACAAGATGCCCTGGGGACAGGCGCTGGAGACCTACACCCTGCTCACCATTGGCGACGGCATCGTCACGCAGGTGCCTGCACTCGTGATCGCGGTGGGCACCGGCATCATCGTGACGCGCTCGGCCTCCGACGGCAACTTCAGCCGCGAGGCGCTGCGGCAGATCACGTCATTCCCGAAGACGCTGATGCTGGTCGCGATGGCGCTCGGCGTCCTGCTGCTGCTGCCGGGCATTCCGGTGTTCCCCGCGCTCATCGTCATCGCCATCGTCGGCCTGATCGCCTGGCTCGCGTGGCGCGCGGCAGCCACGCCGCCGGACGCGGCGACGGCGGGCGACGCCGACGGCCCGGCATCGGAGGACGGCGCGGATGATCCCTACGCGCTGCTGCCGGTGGAGCCGATCGAGGTGCATGTCGGCAACGCCTGGATCGCCCTCGTGAACGATGCCAAGAGCCCGGTCGTTCAGCAGATCGCCGCCTTCCGCAAGCGCCACGCCCAGGAATTCGGGCTGGTGTTGCCGCGCGTGCGCTTCCGCGACGATCCCAGGCTCGGCGCGGACCGCTACGAGATCCACCTCGACGGTGTCGTCTGCGCGCGCGGAGAGGCACGCTTCGACCGCCTGCTGGCCATCCATCCCACGGGCGCGACGGATCGCCTGCCCGGGGAGCCCACGCGCGACCCCACCTACGGACTGCCCGCCCTCTGGATCGAGGAATCGCGGCGCGATGAAGCGGTGGCCGGCAACTTCACCCTCGTCAACGCGCCGACGGTGCTGATGACGCACCTCACCGAGACGCTGCGCCGCGAGTCGGCCACGCTGCTCACCCGGGCCGAGACCGACCGCCTGCTGGCACGCGTGCGCAAGAGTCAGCCCAGCCTGGTGGAGGAGCTGATCCCCACCGTGATGAGCGTCTCGGACGTGCAGCGCGTGCTGCAGAACCTGCTGCGCGAGAAGGTCTCGATCCGCCATGTCGAGGCCATCCTCGAGACCCTGGCCGACGCCGGGCGTCAGACGAAGGACGTGAACACCCTGACGGAGCTGGTGCGCCACCGCCTCGGGCCGGCCATCTGCCAGGGTCTGCTCGGCGAATCGGAGGTGCTGCATGTGCTCACGCTCGACCCGATGGTCGAGAGCCAGTTCATGCGCGGCCTGACGCCGCCCTCCGAGGGCGCCGTCCCGCAGCCCTTCGTGATCGAGCCCAGGCTGATGGAGCAGTTCATGCAGAAGCTCACGCAGCAGGCCGAACGGATGATGAAGACCAACCTGCTGCCGGTGCTGCTGTGCTCGCCCGAGCTGCGTCGCCACGTACGCGCCGTCTCCGAGCGGGTGCTGCCGCACCTGCGCGTGCTGTCCATGGCCGAAGTGCCCCACACCGTGGCGCTCAAGTCCTACGCCGTCGTCACCCTCTGAGCCCCAGGAAAAGCCCGCCATGCAGGAAGTTCTCGCCCTCACCCTGCGATCGATGCAGCAAGGCCAGGAGAAGCTGGATCGCATCAGCGCCAATCTCGCCAACGCCACGACACCTGGCTATCGGCGTGACATCGTCGCTGCCCAGCCCGTGGGCGGCGTGGCCTTCCCGGCCCTCGTCGAACAAGCGGCCCACGCCGCGGCAGCCGCTTCGCCAAGGGCGACACCGGCCGGCTTGCGTGTCCACATCGACCTGCGTGCCGGCACGCTGCGCCACACAGGCCAGAAGCTGGACGTCGCCCTGGCGGGGGATGGCTTCCTCGAGGTGCAGACGCCCAGCGGACTCGCCTACACGCGCGCGGGCAGCCTTCAGCTGGACGCCAGAGGCCGGCTCGTCACCGCGCAGGGACACGCAGTCCTGGGCGATGCGGGCGAAATCGTCCTGGCCGATCACGACGTGCAGATCGACATGGCCGGGCGCATCCGGACCGCTGCATCCGCAACGCCGGTTGCGCGGCTGAGGGTCGTGGGCTTCGACGATCTCGCGACGCTGGAACGCGCGGGCGAAGGCCTCTTCGTCTCGTCCGCCAGCCCGGTGACGCTGCGTGAGGACGACATCCAGGTTCGCCAGGGCCACCTGGAGAACGCCAACGTCAGCCCCCTGCACGAGATGGTGCAGCTGATGAAGACGGTACGGCACTTCGAGTCCATGCAGAAGGTGGCACTGGGCTACGACGACATGACCAGCCAGGCCATCCGCAAGCTGGGTGAACTCTCCTGAACACGAGGCACGCATCCATGTCCGACGCACTCCACATCGCCGCCACCGGCATGCAGGCCCAGCAGCTGCAGCTGGAGGCCATTGCCAGCAACATGGCCAACGTGAGCACGCCCGCCTACAAGAAGACGCGCGTCTCCTTCGCCGATCTCGTCGTGCGGGACACCGCCGCCACGGCGGCTTCGCAGGCCCCCGCGCGGGCTGGCGCCGGCGTGAGCGCAGCCGCTATCACGCGGGTCTTCGACGCCGGCGAGATCCGCAAGACGGAGTCCCCGTTCGACGTCGCGATCCAGGGCGAAGGCTTCCTGGAAGTGATGCTGGCCGATGGCGCGCGCGGCTTCACCCGAGGCGGCACGCTCAAGGTCAATGCCGATGGGCAGCTCGCCACAGTCGCCGGTCACCCGCTGAAGCCCGGAGTCCACGTGCCCTCGGGCGCCCAGGATCTGGTCATCCTGGCCGACGGTCGGGTGCAGGTCCGCATGGCGGGCCAGTCCACGCCGATGGAGATCGGCCAGCTCGAGCTGGTGCGGCTTGCCAATCCCCACGCGCTGCGCGTGCAGGGCGATGGCATCTACCGCCACACCGAGGCCGCGGGTGATGGCATGGGCGCCCGCCCCGGCGAGGAAGGCGTGGGCACCCTGGCGCAAGGCTTCCTGGAAGGATCGAACGTGAAGCTGGTCGACGAGATGGTCAGCCTCATGATCGCCCAGCGCAGCTACGAGGCCAGCGTGAAGGTGGTGCAGGCAGCCGACGAGATGATGGGCCTGGTCAACGGGTTGCGCCGATGAAGTCCCGGTACGCCATGTGGCCCCTGCTTCTGGCATTGGGCATGCCGTCGGTCGAGGCGGGCGAACTGGATGGCGGGCTGCTGCTTCGCGTGCGGCTCAAGCCCGTGGCCGAGGCCCGTCAGACACAGGTCACCCTGGACGACCTGGCCAATCTCTACAGCGCGGACCTGAACCTCCTGCGCCGGGCGATGGCCATCCCGATGGGGCGCGCCCCCGAACCGGGCACCACCCTCACCGTTCGCAGCGAGCACATCTGGCGATGGATCGCGCCGCGCCTGGGCGTGGGCAGCGACAATGTGGTCTTCGAGGGGCCGGCATCCGTGGTGGTCGCGGCGCCAGGCATCGCCGTCCATGCGCACGCGCAGCCCTCGAAGCCTCCTGCGACCGAGCCCCGGGCAGTGGTCCGCGGCGACTGGGCCACGCTGACCGCGCAGTCGGGACCGCTCACCCTGGAAAGCCGTGTGGAGGTACTGGAAGACGGTGCGGTCGGCCATCTCGTGCGCGTCCGCCGTCCGAATGCGGGTGACACCATGCAGGCCCGGGTGAGCGGCCCCGGCCGGGTGGAGATGCCGCAATGAGGCGCATCGCCCGCCTGTTCGCTGCGCTGGTCGTCGTCCTCGGCGGCGCTGCCGCGGCCGAGAGTCTGTACCGCGAGAACAGCTTCCGACCGCTCACTGCCGACAGCAAGGCCTTCCGTCCGGGCGACGTGCTCACCGTCCAGGTGTTCGAGAGCGCCACGGCCAGCACCTCCGCCGACACCGACACGCGCAGACGCCATGGCCTCAGCGCGGACCTGTCCCATGCCGGCCGCACCGCGGCGCAGACATCGCTCGGCGTCGGCGGCGAGTTCGCAGGCGGCGGCCGCACGCAGCGCGCCAGCCGCCTGCTTGCGACGCTCACCGTCACGGTGCGCGAAGTGCTGCCGAATGGCGACCTGCAGGTGAGCGGCGAGCAGACCCTGCTTGTGAACCAGGAGCCGCAGAAGGTGACGGTGGACGGGCGCGTGCGACCGCATGACATCTCCGATGCCAACGTCGTGCTCTCCACCCGGCTCGCCGACGCACGGATCTCCTACGTCGGCGAAGGCGACATCTCGCAGCGCCAACGCTCGCCCTGGTGGCGCAGCCTGCTTGACCTGGTGGGGTTCTGACGATGCGAGGCGGACGGACCACCCTCACCACCTTCTGCCTGCTGGCCGCGCTGCTGGGCGGCGCGCCGGAGGCCGCCGCAACGCAGGCGATGCGCGCCAAGGACCTCGGCAAGCTGCAGGGCTGGCGCGAGAACGCGCTGGTCGGCACCGGCATCGTCACCGGCCTCGCGGGCACCGGCGATTCGCCCACCAACCGCACGACGCGGCAGGCGCTGGCGAATGTCATGGCCCAGTTCAACCTGACCGTCCCGTCGGAGCAGGTGCAAAGCCGCAACGTGGCGCTGGTCATGGTGAGCGCGGCGCTGCCGACGTTCGCACGGGAGGGCGACACGCTCGACGTGACCGTCACCTCGATCGGCGATGCCCGCAGCCTGGTGGGGGGCAACCTGCTCCTCACGCCGCTGAAGGGCGCCAATGGCCGCGTCCATGCGCTGGCGCAGGGTGGCCTCTCCGTTGGCGGCTACCGCTACGACGCCAACGGGAACGTGGTGCAGAAGAACCACCCCACGGTGGGGTCGGTGCCGAACGGCGCCACGGTCGAAGTGGGCGTGCAGGCGCAGATGCTGTCGGTCGCGAACCAGCTCACCTTCGTTCTCACCGAGCCGGACTACACCACCGCGAGCCGCCTCGCCGATGCCATCAACCGGCAGATCGCACCCGGCCTGGCGCATGCGCGGGACGCTTCGGGCATCGACATCGCCGTGCCCCCGGACCAGCAGGACCGCCTGGTCGCCTTCGTCGCGCGCATCGAGGCAGTCGCCGTGGAACCCGACCGGCGTGCGCGCGTCGTGATCAACGAGCGAACGGGGACCGTGGTCTCGGGCGGCGACGTCCGCATCTCGAAAGTCGCCATCTCCCACGGCGATCTCAAGGTCTCCGTCACCAACCACACGCGCGTCTCGCAGCCGGCGTTCCTGAGCCGTCCGGGCCCCGGCGTGCGGACCGCGGTGGTGACCGACACCCAGGTCGACGTGAGCGAGGCCAGCGGACCTGCCTTCGTTGCCGCCGAGACCAGCGTCGCGGATCTCGTGCAGTCCCTGGCGCGACTGAAGACCCACACGCGCGACATCATTTCCATTCTCCGCGCGATCAAGGCGGCCGGCGCGTTGCACGCCGAACTCGTCGTGCAATGAGACGAAAGGACAAGGACCATGCTTGAGGGACCCGAAGCCGTCACCCGCCACGCGCTGGCCCTGGCGCTCGACGCCGCAACCCTGCGCTATCAGGTCATCGCCGGCAACATCGCCCACGCAAGCACTGAAGGGTATGCGGCGCGCCAGGCCGACTTCGACACCTACCTGCAGGAGGCACGGCAGGCGCTGCAGGAACGCGGCCGCCTCGACGCGCTGACGGTCCGGGCGCTGGCGGCGGCGAGCGTGCCGGTCGGACTCCGGCAAGGGCCGGACGGCCAGCCCGCCACGGTGCGTCTCGACGAGGAAGTGGCCGACATGGCCCAGAACGCGGTGCACTACCAGGCGCTGGTGCGCGCCCTGTCCCGCCACCTGTCCATCGTCGCCCTGGCCGCCGCAGACGGCAAGCGCTGATCAAGGAACACCCATGGACTATCACCAGGCCTTTGCCATCAGCTCGCGCGGCATGTCGCTGGAGCGCCTGCGCGTCGACGTCGCCGCGCTCAACCTGGCCAATGCCCACACGGTCGCATCGCCGGACGGCGCCGTCTACCGCCCGATGCGGGTCGTTGCCCGCACCTCGTTCGCGCAGGCGCTCGACACGGCCGGCCGGCTTCACCCGGCACCCCTCGATGTGCGGGTCGAGCCGACCCTGCAGGCCCCGCTGCGGGTCCGCGAGCCGGGCCATCCGATGGCCGACGCCAAGGGCTTTGTCGAGTACGCGGGCGTGGATGCGGCCGCCGAGATGATCACCCTGATGAGCGCGATGCGCGCCTACGAGGCCAACGTCGCTGCCATGAGCACGGCGCGCGCCATGAGCCTGAAGGCCCTCGACATCGGAGGCAACGCATGACGATCGAATCCCTGGCCGCCGTGCAGGCGCTCCCGCCTGCCCACTCCGTCGCGACCGCCGAGGGTTTCCTGCCTGCTTCCACGGCATCTGCCGCGAACGCCGGGCCCGGCTTCGCCGATGCGGTGACCCATGGCCTGCAGGAACTCAACCAGCAGCTGATGACTTCGCAGGTGGACCTGCAGCAGCTCGCCGTGGGCAACGTGCAGAACCTCCACCAGGTGATGATCCGGCTGGAGGAAAGCCGAACCGCCTTCCAGCTGGCCATGCAGGTCCGTCAGCGACTCCTGGACGCCTACCAGGACGTCATGAAGATGCAGCTGTAAGGACGTGCCATGAGTGCCTTCTTCCACAGCCTGGGCATCCGCGCACGCTTCGCGCTGCTTGCGGGCGTGACCCTGATCGTGCTGGGCGTCGCGGCCGCCGGATGGTGGCTGCTGAAGCCCGACTATCAGGTGCTGTTCTCCGAACTCAAGCCGCAGGATTCGGCCGTCATGGCCGCCGAGCTCGACAAGCTGAAGATTCCCTACCACGTGGAGGACGGCGGTGCCACGCTGCTGGTGGACCGCGCCCAGGTGCATGCCACGCGCATGAAGCTGATGGGCCGCGAGCTGCCCTTGCACGGCGTGGTCGGCCTGGAGGTGTTCAACAACACCGACTTCGGCATGACCGAGTTCGCGCAGAAGATCAACTACCAGCGGGCGCTGCAGGGCGAGCTGACGCGAACGGTGCTCTCGCTATCCGAGATCCGTGATGTGCGCGTGCACCTGGCCCTGCCGGAGCAGGGCCTGTTCAAGCAGGCTGCGAGCAAGCCCAAGGCCGCCATCACCATCACGCTTCGTGACGGGCAGTCGTTGCGGCCGGAGCAGATCTCCGGCATCCAGCGGCTGGTGGCCTCCGCGACGCCGGGCATGCTGCCCCAGGACGTGACCGTGGTGGACCGCCAGGGCGTGGCGCTCAGCCGGTCGGGCGATGAAGCGCCCGAGAGCCCGTCCGGCGGATCCGCTTCGCGACTGGAGCTGAAGAAGGAGACCGAGGCCCAGCTCGCCCGCAAGGCCATGGCCGTCCTCGAGAAGGCCTTTGGTGCCGGCGAGGCCCTCGCCAGCGTCGACGTGACATTGAACATGGACCACGTGCGCACGACCACCGAGGACGTGCTTCCCGCGGGCAACCGTGCCGGGGAGGGCAGCCGCGGCGTGCTGGTGCGCGAACGGGAGACCGTCCGTGACGCCGGCGCGGCCCCGCTCGACGCGGCGCGCGGCGCTGCCGTTGGCGGCGGGAGCTCACAGCGGGAAGCCGACTACAAGACCGGCCGCCGTGTCGAGCAGGTGGTCAGCGTGGCGGGCGCCATCCGCCGCGTGCAGGTGGTGGCCGTCGTGAAGCGGCCCCTGGATGCCGCGCAGGAAGAGAAGGTGCGGCAGGTGGTCGCGGCCGCCGTGGGGGCCCAGTCCGAGCGGGGTGACACCGTGGTGGTGCAATCGCTGGCCGCCTGGGCACCCGCCGCAGAGGCCACGCGGGGTTTCGCACCGGCTCCATCGCAGGGCAGCGCCCTGGCCGCGCCCTCGCCCGCGCGACAGCCTGCCGTCCCAGCCGCGATGAGCTGGCAGTCGCCTGCTGCCGCGCTCCTCGTGGCGCTGCTGGGTCTCGGCCTGTTCGTGTTCGCTTCGCGCCGAAGGGCGGCCTCCACGAGCCCGCAGGCGCCAGCGCTCTCCGATGCCGAACGCACGGCCGCACTGGCCCGGTTGCAGGACTGGCTGAGCGCCTCACCACCCGCGTCCGCGCCTGACATCGCAACGCGCGAGGGAGGCAGGCCCTGATGGACTTCAGTGCGTTGGCCAGTGCTGGCGGCAGCAGTGAGCGTCAGGCAGCCCTGTTCCTGCACAGCATGACGCCGGATGACCGCCACTGGCTGCTCCAGGCCCTGCCCGCCGGCCAGCGCGACAGGCTGACCGGGCTGCTGAAGGAGCTGCTTGCGCTGCAGATTCCCCCCGATGCCGCGCTCGTTCGCGCCGCGATCGGCCCCGCACGCGCGCCTGCCGCACCGCAGGACGACCGGTCCTTCCTGATGCAGCTGGCGCCTGGCCAGATCGAGGCCCTTGCCGGCTTGCTGCAGCAAGAGCCTGCCAGGCTGGCCGCGCAATGCCTGGTCCTCGACGCATGGCCCTGGCGCGCGGCCTTGCTGGCCCGCCTGCCCGCGCGGCAACGGCAGGCCATCGGCGAGCACCTGCATGGGCCGGACATCGCCCCTGACCCCGACACGATGCTCGCGCGGACCCTGCTGAGCCTGATGCGCAGGCACTGCGAAGCGACGACACTCCAACCGCCAGCCGTCGCCCTCCCCGCCCGGCCCAGGTGGCTGGTCCGGCTATGGAAGGGGCGTTCATGAGCGAGCCACGACGCATCCTGCGCGGCGTGCCGCTGCACGCCGACCCCCGCCGCCTGCTGCGCGAGCCACCGTCCCGCACGGCCGCTGCGCCGACCGGACAGCCACAGGCCCTGCCTGCCATGTCCCCCGACGCGCTGCCGCCTGCGCAGCAGGCGGAGCGCGACGCGGCGTATGCAGAAGGCTACCGTGCCGGCCTGGAGGCGGGCCGCGCGGCGGCGGCCCTTCAGGCGGCGGCGCTCGCACGCGAGGCGACCGAAGGTGCGCAGGCGCATGAGGCCGAGCGGGCCGCGACGCAACAGGCCCTGGCCGAAGTGTCCCGGCTGGAGGACAGGCTGGCGCAGGAGCGTGACCTTCTTGCCGGCCTCATCGGGCGCTGGCCCGCGGAAATGGAGGCCATGCTCGCCGACGCCGAGGACGACCTGGTCGAGATCGCTTTCGAACTCGCCGGCAAGGTGCTGGGTGAGCAGGCAGCCACCCTGGAGGGGCTGCGCGCGCAGTTGCGGATCGCCCTCAAGGCCTGGCACGGCCGGGCGGCACTCGGCATCCACCTGCATCCGCACGATCTCGCCCTGCTGCAGCACGACACTGCCACGCTGGACATGCTGCGCGGCGCCGGCTTCTCGGGACATCGCCACACCTTGCGCTGGGTCGCGGATCCGGCCGTGCAGCTGGGCGGCCTGATGCTGCGCTCCTCCGAGGGCCTGCTCGACGCCCGGCTGGAGGTGCAGCTCGATGCGCTCAAGGCGGTGCTCGTCGCGACACGCAGTGCCCGCAAGCTGGCCCCTCCGGCCCCGCCCCGAAAGGAAGCGGCATGAGGGCCCCGTCCCCCGGCTGGAGGACTACCTGCAGGCCTTGCGGCGGGCAGAAACCTTGCGTCGCGTGGGCTGGGTGCGGCAACTCCAGGGACTGGCGATCGAGACCCAGGGCCCTGACGCGGCGCTCGGCGAGCTGTGCCGGATCCTGCCGCGCGGCGTGGCCGACGCCGAGCACGACGACGCGACCGGAGGCGTGCTGGCCGAGGTGGTGGGCCTGAAGGCCGACCGCCTCACCCTCATGCCCTACGGCCGCCCCGGTGGCATCGCTGTCGGCTCCGAGGTCGTCGCCCTGGGCCGGCGCGCCACCGTCGACGTGGGCCCGCAACTGCTGGGACGGGTGATCGATGGCTTCGGCCGCGCCTGGGATCACCTGCCCGACCCGGTCACGCCCGTGCAGCGGCCCCTGCACGCGCCGCCGGTGAACCCGATGCAGCGCCCTCGCATCGACCGCGTGCTGCAGACCGGCATCCGCTGCATCGACGGGCTGCTGACGCTCGGCCTGGGTCAGCGCGTGGGCATCTTCGCCGGCAGCGG
>NZ_JAYRZR010000046.1:0-31226 GCF_041916345.1 Ramlibacter sp. | reverse complement strand
CTGTTTCCGCTGATCCTCACGCCCGAAAGCTGGCAGCGCATCGAGACCGGCGTGCTGCAGCGGGTGCGCCTGCTGGAGGCGATGCTGGACGACATCTACGGCCCGCAGACGCTGCTGGCGGGCGGCCTGCTGCCCCCGGCCCTGGTGCAGGGCCATCCGGGCTACCTGCGCGCCATGCACGGCGTCAAGCCGGCCGGCGGGCGGCGGCTGCACATCGCCGCGTTCGACCTCGCGCGCGACGCGGACGGCGCGTGGTGGGTCGTCACGCAGCGTACGCAGGCCCCCTCGGGCCTGGGCTACCTGCTGGAGAACCGGCTCATCCTCTCGCGCCTGTTCCCCGAGGCCTTCCGTGACCTGAAGGTGCAGCGCCTCGCCGGCACCTACCGCGCGCTGCTCGAAAGCCTGGTCACGCTGTGCCCCGATTCGCAGGGCGAGCCGCGCATCGTGCTGCTGACACCCGGCCCCTACAACGAGACGTACTTCGAGCATGCGTACCTGGCGCGCTACCTCGGCCTGACGCTGGTGGAAGGCAGCGACCTGACCGTGCGCGACCAGAAGCTGTACCTGAAGACGCTCAAGGGCCTGGAGCGCGTGCACGGCGTGCTGAAGCGCCTGGACGATGAATTCCTCGATCCGCTGGAGCTGCGCGCGGATTCCCACCTGGGCGTGCCCGGCCTGCTGCAGGCGGTGCGGGCCGGCAACGTGCTGGTGGCCAACGCGCCCGGCTCGGGCCTGCTGGAATCCACCGCGCTGCTGGGCTTTCTGCCCGCGCTCAGCCGCCACCTGCTGGGCGAAGAGCTGCACCTGCCCGCGCTGCCCACCTGGTGGTGTGGCGAGCGCGCCGCAATGGAGGCGGTGCTGCCGCAGCTGGCCGGCTCCGTGATCAAGTCCACCTACTCGGGCGCGGGCGCCGGCGCAGCACTCGGCCGCAACCTGAACCGCCGCGAGCTGGACGAGTGGGCCGGGCGCATCGTGCGGGCGCCCGAGCAGCACACGGTGCAGGGCTACCTGCCGCTGGCCCAGCTGCCCACCTGGAAGACGCTACGCGGCGGCGAACGCATCACGCCGCGCTCCTACCTGCTGCGGGTCTTCGCGCTGTCCGACGGCCGTCAGGGCTGGCGCGTTCTGCCGGGCGGCCTGACGCGCATCGCCACCAGCGAGCTGGAGATCGCCTCCATGCAGCGCGGCGGCAGCAGCGCCGACACCTGGGTGCAGACCGAGGGCGAGGTGGACACCACCAGCCTGCTGCACCACGACCACCCTTCCGTGGACACACCGCACCGCACGCGCACCGTCACCAGCCGCGCCGCCGAGAACCTGTTCTGGCTCGGCCGCTACACCGAGCGCACCGAGAACGCCACGCGCCTCGCCCGGCTGGCCATCGACAGCCTGAACGGCGAGGACGCCTCCTCGCAACCGCTGCTGCACTGGCTGGGCGAGCTGGCCGTGGCCAACTCGCTGGTGAACCCGGCCGTGCCCTCCCCCGCACAGGCGCGCCGCGTGTTCGAGCGCTCCCTGATCGCCGCACTGGCCGACACCGACGCCGCGGCGAGCGTGGGCTTCAATCTGAAGGCGCTGCGCAGCGCGGCCTCGGCCGTGCGCGAGCGCCTGTCGCTGGAGCAGTGGAACCTGATCGACCACGCGCAGCGCGAGTTCCAGCGGGGCGCGGCCGCCTGCATCGTGGGCGTCGACTACTCCTCGATGGAGGCGCTGCGCGCCCTGGAGACCTTGTCCGGCATGACCGCCGCCATGACTGGGGCGCAGACCGACCGCATGACGCGTGATGACGGCTGGCGGCTGCTGTCCACCGGCCGGCACCTGGAGCGGCTGATCTTCCTGGCCCAGGCCCTGGGCGCCGCGTTCGACACCGGCGCCGTGCACGATGAAGCCGGCTACGAGGCGGTGGTGGCCCTTTTCGACAGCACCATCACCTTCCACGCGCAGTACCAGCAGCGGCACGACATCCCGGCCCTGCTGGACCTGCTGGTGATCGACCGCGACAACCCACGCTCACTGGGCTGGGTGGCCCAGACGCTGCGCGGCCGCCTCGCCAAGCTCGCCGGCTCCGCGCCCGGCGAACTGCCGCCCACGGCCGACCTGGTGCCGGACCCACGCGAGTGGACGCTGGAGGCCCTGTGCGCGCGCGATGCGGAGGGCGAGCACGCCGTACTGCGGCAACTGCTCACCGATTGCGTGAACGCGGCCTACCAGCTGTCGGACGAACTCACGGCGCGCTACTTCGCGCACTCGGGCGACGCGCGCCGCAGCGTGGGCGCCTGAGGAGGCCGCGATGCTGCTGCACGTGCTGCACGAGACCGTCTATGACTACGCGCCGGCCGTGCGCACCGCGCAGCACATGGCGCACCTGCGGCCGGCCGATCATGCCACCCAGCGGCTGCTGGCGCATCGGTTGACGGTGGAGCCTGAACCGGCCCAGCAGGTGGAAGCGCAGGACGTGTACGGCAACACGCGCGCCTTCTTCAGCCTGGATGCGGCGCACGACCGCCTGCGCGTGGTGGCGGAAAGCACCGTCTCCACCTCGGCGCCGGCCGTGCCGGCCAGCCGGGTGCCCTGGGAGGAAGTTCGCGAGCGCATGCGCTACCAGCGGGGCGCGCGGTACGACCCGGCGGCGGAGTTCTCCTTCAGTTCGCCCTACGTGCCGCGCGACGAGGCGTTCGTCAGCTATGCCCAGCCCGTGTTCACCCCCGGGCGCCCCCTGCAGGAGGCGGCGGTGGCGCTGATGGCCCGCATCCACGCGGACTTCACCTACGAGACGACGGCCACCGACGTGAACACGCCCGCGCTGGAGGCTCTGGCGCTGCGCAAGGGCGTCTGCCAGGACCTGGCGCACGTGATGCTGGGTTGCCTGCGCAGCCTGGGCCTGCCGGCCCGCTACGTGAGCGGCTACCTGCTGACCGAGCCGCCGCCCGGCCAGCCGCGGCTGGTGGGCAGCGATGCCTCGCATGCCTGGGTGTCCGTCTACCTGCCCGCGGACAAGGCAGGCCAGGGCCAGTGGCTCGACCTGGACCCCACCAATGACCGCCCGGCCGGCGAGGACTACGTGACGCTCGCCGTCGGACGCGACTTCTCCGATGTGTCGCCCATGCGCGGCGTCATCCATGGCGGCGCCAGCCACACGCTGCGGGTGGCGGTGACGGTGACGCCCATGGAGTCGCCGTCACCCTCGCCCGCTCCTTAGAATGCCCGGCATTCCCAGGAGAACCCCATGAGCGTGTACGACCAGCTGAAAGCCCTCGACATCACCCTGCCCCCCGTGGCCACACCCGCTGCGGCCTACGTGCCCTTCGTCCGCACGGGCAACCTCGTCTTCCTCTCCGGCCACATCGCGAAGAAAGACGGCAAGCCCTGGGTCGGGCAGCTGGGCCGCAACATGACCACCGAGGAAGGCAAGGCGGCCGCACGCGCCATCGCCATCGACCTCATGGGCACGCTGCACGCCGCCGTGGGCGACCTGAACCAGGTCAAGCGCATCGTGAAGGTGATGAGCCTGGTCAACTCCGCGCCCGATTTCACCGAGCACCATCTCGTGACCAACGGCGCCAGCGAGTTGCTGGGCCAGGTGTTCGGTGCGGCGGGTGCCCATGCGCGCAGCGCCTTCGGCGTGGCCCAGATCCCGATGGGCGCCTGCGTGGAGATCGAGCTGATCGCCGAGGTGTAAGTGACCCCGCGGCGCCGCGATCTGGTGGCCACGGCCCTGACGGCCGGGCTGGCCGGCAGCGCAGGCACCGCCTGGAGCACCGAGCCGCGCCATCCCCAGCGCCGCTGGCACCTGGAGGCCCTGCGCATGCGCGTGCTGGCCGAGTCCTGGGGTGACCAGCCCTACGGCGCCGTGGTCGTGGCCGATGACCAGGTGATCGGCCTGGGCCCGAGCCGTGTGGTGAAGGACGGCGACCCCGAGGCGCACGCCGAACGCGTGGCCATCCGCGAGGCCCTGCGCAGCCAGGGGCGCGGCACGCTGGCCGGCGCGGTGCTGTACTCGACGTCGCGCCCCTGTGCAGCGTGTGAGGCCGCGGCGGCCCGTGCGGGCATTGCGCGCATGTACCACGGTGACGATCTGCGCGACGCGGGGGTGCCGCGCGGACGCTGAGGCGCGCACCGCCCTCCCCAACGTCGCCTCGTCAGCGGCAGCGACCAGCTGGACGCGCTTGTGATGGCTGGCAGGCCGGTGCGATACTGGTTCCCCGCCCCATCCGGAGTCCGCATGAAACGCCTCATCGCACTCGCTGGCCTGGCGCTGTGTGGCGCCGTGTCCGCGCAGCAACCAGCCACGCTGGGTGAACTGCTGGACCAGGGCGCCAGCAAGCTCTCAGCCGCCGAGATCCGTACGCTGGGCGACGTGCGCGTGCTGCGCCGCGCGCCGGATGCCGATGCCTACATGACCCTGCGCGCTGACGGCACCGTGGTGGGCATGGTCCACAACAAACAGGGGCACGGCTCCAGCGAGGCGGTGGGCACCTGGCAGGTGCGCGCGGATGGCCAGCGCTGCTCAGACGTCGAACTGCCGGCCTTCCGCATGGCGATGCAGCAGTGCGGCTACACCTATCGCCTGGGCAAGGACATCTACTTCGCCCCGTCGGACGTGGATCGCACTGCCCAGGTGACCGTGCAAGCTGGTCACGCGTTCCTGCACTAGGGCCAGGCCCCCATCAGGTCTCAGGGTCGCCTGACCGCCCCCGGGACATGCCCGCCCGTCAGATCGTCCTGAGACTCGCCTTCGCAGCCGCGCTGCTGCTGGGTGCGTGGCATTTCTTCGGCCCGTTCGGCATCGTCTTCAGTGCGGCGCTGGTGGCCGTGATGGTGGCGCGTCCGCTCATCGAGCTGGCGGCCGGCGGCGCCCGATCCACGAAGGCGATGGCCCTGCGCGACGTGGAAGGCGTTCACTACGCGTGGCACGGCCTGCCGGTGGGCGTGTGGGAAGACGACGAAGGCCATCGATGGCTGCATCTGGCCGCCGTGCGCAAGGCCGTGCCCGGCCTACCGCGTGATGCCGTGCTGGCCCGCCTGCGACCGGATGCGCTGGCGACGGTGACCGGGGCCAAGGGCACCTGCGTCCGCGCCGATGAACTGCTGGCGCTGCTGGCCGAGTCCTCGCACGCCGAGACGGTGAAGTTCAAGAACTGGGTGCATCGCGATGTGTACCTGCCGTCGGCGGCGGCGCGGAAGGCGGGGCACAGGCCGACGTCGCTGGCGGGGGATGGGATCGCTCGCTGAAGCCAGACGGCTGATCGTCAGCCGCCGTGATAGCCGCTCACCAACCGTGCGGACTTGGGGTCATACGCCATTTCGGTGATCGAGCCATCCCGAATGCGCTCAACGGCCTCGTCAATCACCTGGAGTGGGACGACAAACCATTCACGCGGCTTGACCGGCTTTCCAAATCGATCTTCGATTGTCAGGTCGAGTTGCACTTCACTGAACAGCCGATGGAAGAGCTTCTCCATGCGGGTTCGGCTGAGGTTGTGAAGCTTGTACTCGGCGACCACCTCGACACCTGCCAACAGGTACGTCGCATCGTTCTCGGCGCCCGCGATGCGTGCTTCGACCTTGCCGCCTGTCACTCCGATCTTGTGAATCAGCGCCCGATGCTCCGCGACGAACGGGTGACTCGACAAACTGCGAAGCACGTAGATCGTTCCCGTCTCGATGTCATCAGGCTCGGCCTGGTCACCAAAGAGGGGGCCGATCACCGGGTCCGTCAGCCGGCGACCCGACTCGTCCTTGTAGAGGGCGCGCTGAAGTGAGCGCCGCAACAGGTTGCTTTCGGTGCCATTGGCATACACAACGCGCAAGCGCGCATCGCTCTCACCGTTGGGCGCCTTGAAGGCTGCACCGACTTCGGCAACGTAGGCGAGCTGCCCGCCAACGATGAAGTAGTTGCCCGCCTCGATGCTGGCGTCGCGCCCGAAACGAAGCGCCTTGCGCGTTCCGTCTTTCAGATCCTGCTCGACCTGCTGGAACAGGGGTTGATACCTGTCGAAGTCTGAGCAGGTCGTCCGGTCCGCGATCTCCTCTGCTGCCTGCCTTTCAACGTGGGGGCGGACATGCCGCAGCACGGTGATGTCGGATTGATCCGATGGATCACCCGTGAAGCCCAGCTCGGCCAGCAAGGCATCTTCGCCCAGCTCATCCACGTTGGCCAGGGCTGCAGGAGCCTGGGTCAGCAAGCCGGGCTTGTCCATGTCGGCCAGCAGCGTACGTGCCTCGGGCAGCTTGCGGAGCTGATCGAGTCGGACAGCATACAGACGCTCGAAGATATCGCGATCTTCGCCATGCTGCGGCGCGCGCTTGTGGGCTTCGAAGAATCGGAGAATGTCCTCGAAACCCGCGATGATGCGCTCCTCTCGCGCCGTGCGGCCCCCGGGCTTGATCGGCGCAACGTCAACGCCCAGAGCTTCCAGCAGCGCGTCGTCGTCCAGTTCAGCCATTGCCATTGCCTCCCTGCGCCTTGGCCTGGGCACGGTAACGCGCGAATGCGGCCACGCCTTCTGCCATCCTCTTCTCCCACGCGTCGGGGGAGTTGATGTCCGGCACGCGCCCCCGCTCATTCTTGAACTGCAGTGCGCGCTTTGCCAGCTCCCGCGCTTCGTCTTCGGTGAGCTTCACGGTCTTGGCGGCGATGCTGGCCTGGATCTGACGCAGGGACTTTTCATCCATCGTCTTGGCCAGCACCGCGTAAGCCGCTTCAAACGGATTGATCCGGTCGATGAGATCGATGTCCAGGTCACGCACATTGATGAACTTGCGAACACCATCGAGAAGGTCGGTGTTGCCCTTTGCATGCCCAGCCTCGTCCCCACCGCTGTCGTTTGCCGGGACTGGAACCTCAGCCTGGCCTGGCGTCTCCAGCGCCAGCTTTGCCTGCTGCGTGATATTGATGACGGCAATGGCGTGCTGGCGCACGGCCTCCTGGTCCGCCTCGCTCAGCTCCGGGTAGCGCTCGCGCACGATCTTGCCCAGGCGCTCGATCGTCAGCTCCTCGGGGATGGTGTTCTCCTTGTCGAGCGTGCCGCGCTCGAGCGCCGGCTTGTCCTGGATGAATGCGGCGATGACCTCGTTCAGGTCTTCCTTGCAGATGCGCTTGCCTTCCTTGCTCTTCGGCTTGGCGAGGCCGTTGATCTCAATGTGGATCTCGCCGGTCTCCTTGTTCACGCCCAGGTTCTTGCCGCCGTCCACGTAGCCGTCCGGCCCGTAGTCGAAGCCCTCCTGGGCGCCGGCGTTGCGTGGCGTGAACTCGTAGCGTGGGGCCAGTACCTGCTCCATCAGAAGGCTGGCGGAGATGGCCTTGAGCATGTCGTTCACGGCTTCGGCCACCGCAGACTGCTCGGCCGTGGGCTCGGCGATCAGGTTGGTGAAGCGCGCGCGCTCCTTGCCCTCAGCGTCGCGCGTAGCGCGGCCGATGATCTGCACCACCTCGGTGAGGCTGCTGCGGTAGCCGATGGTCAGGGCGTGCTCGCACCAGATCCAGTCGAAGCCTTCCTTGGCCATGCCCAGCGCGATGATGATGTCCACGTGGTCCCGGTCATCCTTGTGCGCAGGGTCCTTCAACGCGCCCAGCACGCGCGAGCGCTGGGCCGCGTCGCTGTCGTCCACCAGGTCAGCCACCTTCAAGGTGCGGCCGTCCCTGCCCTCGATCAGGTGGAAGCCGGTCGTCTCATCGATGCCTTTCCACTCGCCCAGCGCGTGCATGATCTCGTTGACCTCGCGCTCCTTGTCCTTGAGGCTCTCGCGCGAGTTGACGCTGGGAATGTGGACGATGGTCTTCAGCGCCGGGTCCAGCACCTTCGCCACTGCATCGACGTAGCGGCCCGTGTAGAAGAAGTAGCCGATGTCGAGCGACTTCAACCACCGATAGCCGTTGAGCTGCTCGTAGTAGGTGTAGGTGACAGTCTCGAACTTGCCCTCGTCGCTGGGCGACAGCACCGCTTCGCTGTCGCCACGGAAGTAGGAACCCGTCATCGCGACCAGATGCACCTTGTCGCGGGCGATGAAGGCGCCCAGCTGGCTGCCCAGCTTGTTGTCCGGGTTGGCCGATACGTGGTGGAACTCGTCAACGGCGATCAGCCGGTTGTCGAACGCCTGGATGCCCAGCTCCTCGACCGCGAAGCGAAAGGTCGCATGGGTGCAGATCAGCACCTTGTCATCGCTGGCCAAGAACTTCTTGACCGCCTCGACCTTGGACCTGGCGACACGCGGCTCGTCGATGCCCGGCGCGTTGCACAGGTTCCACTGCGGCGCGACCGTCCAGTCCCAGTAGAAGCCGCGCTGGGTCAGGGCTTCATCGGCGAAGCTGCCACCGATCGATCGTTCCGGCACCACGACGATGGCCTGCTGCAGCCCCTGATTGTTCAGCTTGTCCAACGCGATGAACATCAAGGCCCGGCTCTTGCCAGATGCCGGCGGCGACTTGATCAGCAGGTACTGCTCGCCGCGCTTCGCGTAGGCACGCTCCTGCATCGCGCGCATGCCCAGCTCGTTCGCCTTGGCCGAAGCGCCCGTGCGCGCCGTGGTGATGGAGACCGACGGCACGGTGTAGGTGTTGATCGGGTTCGTCATGCTTCTTCTTCCTCCCCGCCCACATCATCGCCGCCCAATTCGCGCTCGATCTGCTCGATGCTGGGCAGGCTGGTCTGCAGCTCCGGCGGCAGCGACTCCAGCAGTTTGTACTCGGCTACGCCCATTGGCTGCGATTTGTCGCCCAGGGCGTACTCGGCCACGATCTTGTTCTTGCTCTTGCACAGCAACAGGCCGATGGTGGGGTTGTCGTGTTCGCTCTTGACCTGCCGGTCGACCGCCGTCAGATAGAACCCCAGCTGCCCCAGGTGCTCGGGTTTGAACTTGCCACCCTTGAGCTCGATCACCACGTAGCACCGCAGCTTCAGGTGGTAAAAGAGAAGGTCGAGGAAGAACTCGTCCCCACCCACGTCGAGCAGCACCTGCCGGCCGACGAAAGCGAAGCCCGCGCCCAGCTCCAGCAGAAACTCGGTGACGTGCTTGACCATCGCTTGCTCAATGGCACGCTCGCCAGCCTCGCGCCCCAGGCCCAGAAAGTCGAAGCGGTATGGATCCTTCAGCGATTCGCGGGCCAGGTCGGAATGCGGCTGAGGCAAGGTGAGGTCGAAGTTCGTCACCGCCTTGCCGGTACGCTCGAGCAGGCGGGTTTCGATGTGGATGTTCAGCACGTTGCGCGACCATCCGTGCTCGATGGCGGCACTGGCGTAGGCCATGCGCTGGGCGCTGTCCTTCAGGCGCGTCAGCAGCACCAGGTTGTGGCCCCAGGGCAATCGTCCAACAAGCTGTTGGACAATTGGCTCGTCGGGCCAGGCTTCGGCGAAGGCGCGCATGTACATCAGGTTGGCGCGCGAGAAGCCCTTCATCTCCGGGAAGGCCGTGCGCAGGTCGTGCGCCAGCCGGTCGATGACCTTCGCGCCCCAGCCTTGATCGGCCTGCCGCGCCAGGATGTCGCGGCCGATCTGCCAGTACAGCAGCACCAGTTCGCGGTTGACGGCCAGCGTGGCCCGTTGCTGCGCACTGTCGATGCGCCGCTTCAGCTCCGCCAGCCACTCGGCGTAGCCCTGTGGCGGCTGCGTCAGGCTGGCCGGACGGTCGCTCATGCGGCGGCCTTTCGCGCAGCCTTCTTGGCCGAGGCCGCCTTGGCCGGTTTGGCCGAACTCGCCTTCGCCACCAGCTTGGTGTACAGGTCGAACAACTTCTCCAGCCGCTCGGTGTCGTTCTTGAAGCGGCGGCCTATGTAGATGCGTTCCAGCACTTCGTCGTTGTGCTCGTGCGCCTGGCGCAGGTTCTCCGGCATCGTGTCCGGGTCGTAGAGGTCGGCGATCGTGGCCGGAAAGTGGGCCTCGCGAGCGAGCAGGATGTTCTCGGCGCAGCGGGCCAGGTCAGCCTTGTTCTGCTCGGTAAGCAGCGGCACGGGGAAGGTGTTCCAGCCGAGGGTGTTGGAGTAAGAAAAGTCCGTACGCATCCGCACGCAAACCGTGCCAATCCAGACCCAGTGCAGGCGCGATGCGATCAACGCCATGTTCCACAATGGAGCGTCGTACAGGGCGAAGCACTTGTTGCTCGGCACAGCGCCTCGCTCAATCAGTCCGACGGGAAGAAAGGGTCTGTTCTCTGAACTGACACCGGGCACCACGATGGTCTGGAACCGTCCTTCATTCATCCGCTGAAACTGGTGCGAGCGAACTGCAATCTCCTTGGCGGTTGCGCCGCCCTTCTGCCGCGACTCCCGGACCAGTTCGACCCGCTTTCTCACGGCCGGAATCGAAGTGGCTTCAGCGAGGTCTTCGTCTGAGATCCAAAGACAATGCCTCGGAACGCCTCGAATGAATTCCGAGGACCCGTAGATCCGACGAGTGAAGCGCGATGCTTGATCGGCATCAAGCCCCAGCGCTTCCAGTTCTCGAGCGTCCAAAAGCAAATGACCGCCGTCAATCGGCGTATTGCCAAAGGTCATCTCGGCTTGCTGACACATCGGGCTGCTTGCCTTCTCGACCTCGATGTTTGCCCCCGCGGTCAAGTAGCCATTGATGTTGTCTACGAGCTTCACGACCAAGCTACCGTCTTCGGCAACTGACATCAAACGACGAGTGCCCCGGACACTCCGGCCAAAGCCCACGATGGCAACGGTCACCCCGGCGTTCTTGCTGGCGAGGTTCTGCCACTTGAAGCTGGTGTGCGCGAAGAAGATTTCACAACCAGCTGAAAACAGCATGGACCAGAGCGTTGGAACCTGAATGCCTTGGCATGCCGAGTTCGTGGTCACAAAGGCGGCGAGTGCAGAGCCGTGTCCCATGTAGTCGCTGGCCTTGATGAACCATCCAGACACATAGTCCAGTGACTTCCAGTTCTTGCAGCGGTGCGCGAAGAGGCCTTGAATGTCGTCCTTCTGCGCGTCCTCCTGCCACCGCGCGCCCAAGTACGGCGGATTGCCCAGAATGTATGTTTCTCCGCCCTCGTTCTCGAAGTCGATCTCCGTCTGGTTCAACGGCGTCCCAAACAAGTCGTCCGCCGTCACCTTGACGCCCGTTCCGGTGGTCGGACAGATCGACAGCCAATCCAACCGCAAGGCATTCCCACAAACAATCCAGTTCTCGGCGGTCAGCGGCAGGAACTCCGCCAGCGCATCCTTCTGCCCCCGGTAAAGCACGTCGCACTGGAACTCCGCAATGATCAGGGCCAGCCGCGCGATCTCGGCAGGAAAGTCCCGCAGCTCGATCCCACGGAAGTTCGTCAACGGGATCTCGCTGCCCAAGTGCGACTCACCGCGCCGACGATTGATCTCCGCCTCGATCTCGCGCATCTGCTTGTAGGCGATGACCAAAAAGTTGCCGCTGCCGCAGGCCGGGTCGAAGACACGGATGCGCGCAATGCGCTTGCGAAGGTTCAGCAGCTTGATCTTGTTATCGCCCGCGGCCTCCAGCTGCGCGCGCAGGTCGTCCAGGAACAGCGGGTTCAGCACCTTCAGGATGTTGGGCACGCTGGTGTAGTGCATGCCCAGCTCGCCACGCTCGTCCTCGTCGGCCACCGCCTGGATCATGCTCCCGAAGATGTCCGGATTGATCTGCTTCCAGTTCAACGTGCCGGCATGCAGCAGGTAGGTGCGCGCCATGCGCGTGAAGCGCGGCACCTCCGCGCTGCCGGAGAACAGGCCGCCGTTTACGTAGGGAAAGGCGTCCGCCCACCGCGGCAGGTTGGCGGCGGCCCGGTCTGCGATCTTCACGTTCATCGCGCGGAAGATCTCCGACAGCACCTGGTGCGTATTACCGGCATCGCGGTCGCTCATCTGCTCCACGGTGCGGGTGAAGAGTGCCTCGCCGTTGAAGATGTCGGTGTCTTCGGCGAAGAAGCAGAAGATCAGCCGGGCCATGAAGTGATTCATGTCGCCGCGGCGCTCAGCCGTGGCCCAGCTCGGGTTCTCTCGCAGCAGTTCGACGTACAGCTTGTTCAGGCGGCCGGTGGCGCGCACGTCGATGGGGTTGTCCTTGATCTCCTTGACGGTAGAGATGCCGGCCAGCGGCAGGAAGAAGCCGAAGTGATCGGGGAAGCTGGGGTAGTCGCAGGCGATGGTCTCGCCCGCGCTCAGGTCTTCGGCCTCGAGCGTCTGGCCGTCGGTGGCCAGGATGAACTTGGCCTTGCCCTTGGCGGTGGCCGGGCTGGCGCGCAGGGCCTGCAGCCCGGCGCCGGTGGTGCCGGGCGAGCAGACGGCAATGTGGATGTTATTGCGCTGAAGCACGCCGCCGGGCACATCGGAGGCGTTGTTGTTGCCCGCGCGCAGGCGCTTGAGCGTCGTCTCCTTGTTGCCAAAGGCTGCCAGGAAGGCAAAGGGGAACTCGGCCGCGTCGAAGGGCTGCAGGGCCAGATCGGAAATGGCTTGTTCGATTTCTACGGCGTTCATGGACATGCGGGGACTGCTCGGGCGCTGCCGCATGGTAGCAATCGCCGCCCGAAGCGCAGCGGACTGGCTGGCCGGTGGTCGCGCCACCAGCGGGCGCGGCGCGGCGCGCCAGGCCGCGGGCGGCGAAGCGACTCGCCAAGGCCCCATGGGCCGATGGATCGCAGGCTGATCCGCCTGCCAATGCCGGCACGGGCTATCGGGGTACCGCAGCAGGGTCGAAGGGCTCATGACGGCGATGGGATTGACGACATGGAGAATACTGTATGCAATCACAGTTCCTCTTGCCTACCCACTTTGTGCGATGGGCGGCACATCCCCCACCGAAGCCATCAACCCCTACCGCCACCGCGGCTCCGCCGCCATCTGCTCCGGCGTCGTGAAGTAGCCCGCCGAAGCGCCCCCGCGCGCTTTCGCCTGCGCCAGCTCCGTGCGCGCAATGGTGCGCAGGTGCACCTCATCCGGGCCGTCCATGAAGCGCAGCGCGCGGCCCCAGGTCCACAGCCACGCCAGTGGCGTGTCGGGGCTCAGGCCCATGGCGCCAAAGATCTGCATGGCGCGGTCCACCACGCGTGTCTGCAGGCGGGCGGCCACCACCTTGATGGCGGCGATGTCGGCCCGCAGGCCCGGCGGCGGCTCGGGCTGGTCCAGTGCCCACGCGGTGCGCAGCACCAGCAGGCGGGCCTGCTCGATCTCGATGCGTGATTCGGCGATCCACTCCTGCACGTTCGCCTGCTCGGCCAGTGCGCGGCCGAAGGCGCGGCGTTCCAGGGCGCGGTCACAGGCGAGCTCCAGCGCCAGCTCGCACTGGCCGATGGTGCGCATGCAGTGGTGCACACGGCCCGGCCCCAGGCGCGATTGCGCGAGGGCGAAGCCCTGGCCCCAGCCGCCCAGCAGGTGATCTGCCGGCACGCGCACGCCGCGCAGCAGCAGTTCGCAATGCCCCTCGGGCGAGGCGTGCTGCATGATGGTGATGTTGCGCAGCACCTCCACGCCGGGCGCGTCCGCCGGCACCAGCACCAGGCTGTGCGCGGCATGGCGGTCATCGGGCGCCGCGTCGTCGTCGCGCGCCATCACGATCAGCAGGCGGCACAGCGGATGCGCCGCGCCGGTGATGAACCACTTGCGCCCCTGCAGCACCAGGGTGTCGCCATCGCGCCGCACCGTGGTCTGCAGGTTGGTGGGGTCGGACGACGCGACGTCGGGCTCCGACATCGCGAACGCGCTGCGGATGCGCCCTTCCAGCAGCGGCCGCAACCAGCGCTCGCGCTGTGCCCGCGTGGCATGGCGCTGCAGCAGTTCCATGTTGCCGCTGTCGGGCGCGTGGCAGTTGAACACCTCCGCCGTCCAGTGGAGGCGGCCCATGTGCTCGGCCAGCGGTGCGTAGTCCAGGTTGCCCAGGCGCGTGCCAGGCTCGTCGGGTGCCAGGCGTGGCAGGCACAGGTTCCACAGACCCTCCTCGCGCGCCAGCGCCTTCAGGTCCTCCAGGAAGGGCGGCACCTCGCCGGCGGCGGCGTGCCGGTGCCACGCGGCATTGCAGGGCAGCAGCCAGCGATCGGTGAAGGCACGCAGGCGCTGCAGCCATGCCTGCGCCAGCGGTGACGGCTGAAAGTCCATCGCCGCAGTCTGTCCACATGCAGCGCGCAGGGACTTGCGCTGGCGCAAGAACAGCCCCTGTGCGCCCGTGCGGCAAGGCATGGCTGAGCAGCATTCCTGCGCACAATGGCCTCATGACTACTGCCGTTGATCCGAAGCCCGCCCCCCTGCCCCCGATCCGGTCCCTGCTCGCCGCGGTCGACTTCTCGGCCGACGCCGACCGGGCCGCCCGCCGCGCGGCACAGCTCGCCCGGCAGCACCAGGCCCGCCTGGACCTGCTGCATGTAGTGGAAGTGGACGCGCTCGACGCCCTGCGCGAATGGCTGCTGCCCGGGCACGATCCGCGGGCGCAGCTTGCCGACGAGGCGCGCGGCGAGATGACCGCGCTCTGCGCTCGCCTGGGCCTGCCGGATGGCACGCCGCCTCGTGGCGAGGTGGCGGTGGGCCGGCCGCTGGACTTGATCGCGGCCCAGGGCGCCCATGCCGACGTGCTGGTGCTGGGGGCCCGTGGGACGCACCCGCTGCGTGAGCTCGCCGTGGGCACCACGGCGGACCGCCTGCTGCGCCTGGCCGGCCAGCCGATGCTGGTGGTGCGCGCGGAGCCCGCCGCGCCGTACCAGAAGGTGCTGGCCCTGGTGGACTTCTCCCCCTCTTCGCTGGCGGCACTGGAGGCGGCGCAACGCCTGGCCGCCGGCGCGCAAGTGCGGCTGCTGCATGGCTATGAGGTGCCGTTCGAAGGCAAGCTGCGGCTCGCCGGGGTGGACGAAGGCGAGATCCTGGGCTGGCGGGTCCAGGCGCGTCGGCATGCCCTGCTCGAACTGGAGCGCCTGGCCGCCGGCCTGCGAGGCACCACCTCGGCCGGCCACACGGTGCTGGACGGTGACGTTCGCACGCTGTTCCCGCAGGCCCTGGCGCAGTGGCAGCCCGACCTGGTGGTCATCGGCAAGCAGGGCCGCAGCGCCCTGCAGGACCTGTTCCTCGGCAGCGTGACGCGCGCGGTGCTGGCGGAATCGCCCTGCGATGTGCTGGTGGTGCCCAAGGGCGCGCAGGCCCGATGAGCGCGGGCACTCGTGCGGCTGCCGGCGCAACGGGCCGGCATGCGAAAGGCGCGGCTGGCGCGGCCGAGGTGCCCTGGCACACGTTGCATGGCGAAGACGCGAAGGCGCGCCTGCAGGCCCAGCGCAGCGGCCTGGCACAGGCCGAGGCCGAGCGCCGCCTGCTCACGCATGGTCGCAATGCGCTCGCGGCGGCCCGGCGGCGCGGCCCTCTGGTGCGCCTGCTGCTGCAGTTCCACAACGTGCTGCTGTACGTGATGATGGTCTCGGCCGTCATCACCGCCGCGCTCGGCCACTGGCTGGACACCGGCGTGCTGCTGGCCGCGGTGGTGGTGAACGCGCTCATCGGCTTCGTGCAGGAGGGGCGTGCCGAAGCCGCGATGGAGGCCATTCGCGACCTGCTGGCGCCCCATGCCCTGGTGCTGCGCGACGGCGAGCGGCGCGAGATCGACGCCGCCGAGTTGGTGCCGGGCGACGTGGTGCTGCTGGCCGCCGGTGACCGTGTGCCGGCCGATCTGCGCCTGCTGAACGCACACGCACTGCGGGTGGACGAGTCGGCGCTGACCGGTGAATCGCTGCCGGTGGAGAAGTCTCTGGTGGCCTCTGCGCACGACGCCCCGCTGGCCGAGCGCGAGGGCATGGCCTACTCCGGCACGCTGGTCGTGCACGGTCAGGCCGAGGGCCTGGTGGTGCACACGGGCGCGGCCACGGAGCTGGGCCGCATCAACCGCCTGGTGGGCGGCGTCGCGGCCCTGGCCACGCCCCTGCTGCGGCAGATCGGCCGCTTCGGCCAGCTGCTGGCCGCGGCCATCGTGGCCCTGGCGGCGGCCACGTTCGCGCTGGGCGTACTGTGGCGCGGCCACGCGGCCAGCGACATGTTCCTGATGGTGGTGGCGCTGGCCGCCTCGGCCATCCCGGAGGGCCTGCCCGCCGTGATGACCATCACCCTCGCATTGGGCGTGCAGCGCATGGCGCGCCGCCGGGCCATCGTGCGGCGGCTGCCCGCGGTGGAGGCGCTGGGCTCGGTCACCGTCATCTGCAGTGACAAGACCGGCACCCTGACCCGCAACGAGATGACGGTGCAGCGCCTGGTGTGCGGCGCGCACGTCTATGCCGTCGGCGGCCTCGGGTACGCGCCGGTGGGCACCATCGAGCGCGATGGCCACGCGGCCGACCCGCGCGCCAACCTCGCCCTGCGCATGGCCCTGCACACCGGCCTGCTGTGCAACGACGCGGGCCTGCGCATCGACGAGGGCACCTGGCGCATCGACGGCGATCCGACCGAGGGCGCGCTGCTGGTGCTGGCGGCCAAGGCCGGCCTCGATGGCGCAGTGGCCGCCACCTGGCGTCGGCTGGACACCCTGCCTTTCGATTCCGTGCACCGGCTGATGGCGACCTGCCACGAGGCACCGGATGGCGAGCGCTGGGTGCTGCTGAAGGGCGCGCCCGAGCAGGTGCTGGCGCACTGCGCGGGCGAGCTGCGCGCGCACGGCACGCACGCGCTGGATGTCGACTGGTGGCGCCGCATGGCCAACGACACGGCGGCGCAGGGCCTGCGCGTGCTGGCCCTGGCCTGCCGACGTGTGGTCCCCGGCGAGCCGCCGCTCGCCTGGGAGACCCTGGGCCATGGCTTCGAGATGGCGGGTCTGGCCGGCATCATCGATCCGCCCCGGCTGGAGGCCACGGAAGCCGTGCGCGATTGCCACCATGCCGGCGTGCGGGTGAAGATGATCACCGGCGACCATGCCGAGACCGCGCGTGCGGTGGGTGCGCAGCTGGGCATCGGCGCCGGCAAGCCGGCCGTCACTGGCGCCGAGATCGCGCTCATGGATGACGCCGCGCTGCGCCGCATCGCCTGGGAGGTGGACGTGTTCGCACGGGCCTCGCCGGAGCACAAGCTGCGGCTGGTGAAGGCCCTGCAGGCGCATGGCGAAGTGGTCGCGATGACAGGCGATGGCGTGAACGACGCGCCGGCGCTCAAGTGCGCCGACGTGGGCGTGGCGATGGGCGGCAAGGGGACCGAGGCCGCCAAGGAGGCCAGCGCCATCGTGCTGGCCGACGACAACTTCGCCACCCTCGCGGCTGCCGTGCGCGAAGGCCGCGCGGTGTACGACAACATCCGCAAGTTCATCCTGTTCATGCTGCCCACCAACGGCGGCGAGGCGCTGGTGGTGGTGGCGGCCATCCTGTTCGAGCTGACGCTGCCGCTCACGGCGGCGCAGGTGCTGTGGATCAACATGGTGACCTCCGCCACGCTGGGCCTGGCGCTGGCCTTCGAGCCGGCCGAGCCGGGCATCATGAACCGCCCGCCGCGGCCGCCCGGCGAGCGGTTGCTGTCGGGCTTCTTCGCCTGGCGCGTGGTGTTCGTCTCCGCGCTCATGATGGCCGCGACCATGGGCCTGTTCATCGCCGAACTGGCCATCGGCACGCCGCTGGACACCGCCCGCACCATGGCCGTGAACGCGGTGGTGGCGGCGGAGATGTTCTACCTGCTCAACAGCCGCTTCATCATGGAGCCCGCGTTCTCGCGCCAGCAGCGGCCGGGCAACCCGGTGGTTTGGGTCACCATCGCCGGCTGTGCCGTGCTGCAGATCGCCTTCACCCACGCGCCCTGGCTGCAGCAGGTGTTCGGCTCCACCGACCTGAGCCTGGCGCAGTGGGGCCACGTGCTGGCCGTGGGCGCCGCCGTGTTCGTGGCGGCGGAGATCGAGAAGGCGGTCATCCGCGCCGCGGGGCGCGGTCCCGGGGGATGGCGGGCGGCGTCGGCGTGAGCCGCGTCATCCTTCAGGCAAACAAGCCCTTGTACTGCTCCCGCAGCAGGTTCTTCTGCACCTTCCCCATGGTGTTGCGCGGCAGCTCGGCCACCACGAAGCACTTCTTGGGGATCTTGAAGTTCGCAAGCTGGGTCTTCAGGGTGGCGATCAGCGCCTCGCCATCGAGCTGGGCACCGGGCTTGGGGATCACCACCGCCACGCCCACCTCGCCGAAGTCGGGGTGCGGCACGCCGACCAGCGCGCTCTCGGCCACGCCGGGCATCTCGTTGATGAAGCCTTCGATCTCGGCCGGGTACACGTTGTAGCCGCCGCTGATGATCAGGTCCTTGCTGCGGCCGACGATGGTGACGTAGCCGCGCTCGTCGATGCGGCCCACGTCGCCGGTCTTGAACCAGCCGTCCTCGGTGAACTCTTCCTTCGTCTTCTCGGGCATGCGCCAGTAGCCCTTGAACACATTGGGCCCGCTCACCTGGATGCCGCCGATCTCACCCGTGGGCACGGGCTGGCCGGCGTCGTCCCGCACGCGCACGCCCACGCCCGGCAGCGGGAAGCCCACCGTGCCGCCGCGGCGCTCGCCATCCTGCGCGCGATACGGGTTGGAGGTGAGCATGATCGTCTCGCTCATGCCGTAGCGTTCCAGGATGGTATGGCCGGTGCGCGCCTGCCAGTCGTTGAAGGTCTCGATCAGCAGCGGCGCCGAGCCGGAGATGAACAGCCGCATGTGCGAGGCCGCCTCGCGCGTGAGCGCGGGCTCCGCCAGCATGCGCGTGTAGAGCGTGGGCACGCCCATGAACACGGTGGCACGCGGCAGGCGCTCGATCACCTTGCGCGGATCGAACTTGTTGAGCCACAGCATCTGGCTGCCATTGAGCAGCGCGCCATGCAGGGCCACGAACAGGCCGTGCACGTGGAAGATGGGCAGCGCGTGGATCAGCACGTCGCCGGGCACCCAGCCCCAGTAGTCCTTGAGCACGCGCGCGTTGGACAGCAGGTTGCCGTGCGAGAGCATGGCGCCCTTGCTGCGCCCGGTGGTGCCGCTGGTGTAGAGGATGGCGGCCAGGTCGTCGATGCCCTTCACGGCCGGCTGCTGCTGGTCACTGCAGTGCGAAGCGCGGTCCAGCAGGGTGCCGGTGCGGTCATCGCCCAGCGTGAACACGTGGCGCGTGCCGGCCTGGAAGGCGATGCGGCTCACCCAGCCGAAGTTCTTCGGCGTGGTGACCACCACGGCGGGCTCGGCGTTCTCGATGAAGTAGGCGATCTCGGCCTGCTGGTAGGCGGTGTTGAGCGGCAGGAACACGTAGCCCGCGCGCAGCGTGGCCAGGTACAGCAGCATCGCCTCGACCGACTTCTCCACCTGCACCGCCACGCGCGCGCCCTCGGCCAGGCCCAGCGAGCCCAGCAGGTTGGCCAGCATGGCCGTGGCGCGATCCAGGTCGCGCCAGGAGTAGGCCAGGCCGTCGTCGGTTTCCACCGCCACGGCGTCCAGGTCACGCGGAAAGGCAGCCCGCAGGGCCGCGAACAGGTTGTCGTTTTGCATCAGAAGCGGGGTTGTCGTTTGTCCAGGAACGCGCTCACGCCCTCGCGGTGCTCCTCGCCAGGGGCGTAGGCATAGGCCGCGGCCAGTTCCGCCGCGCTCCAGCGCGCGACCGGATGGTACGCCCGCAGGCGGCGCAGGGCCTGCTTGTTCAGCCGCGCGGCCTGCGGCGCCAGCCGGGCAATTCGCTCGGCCAGGTGCAGCGCGTGGGCCGCCACATCGGCATCAGGCCACACGGCGTGCAGGAAGCCGCGCGCCTTCATCTCGGCCGCGTCCACCGCGCTGGCGGCCAGCAGCATCTCGCGCACGGTGGCCTCGCCGGCGGCGGCCAGCACCACCTCCATCTCGCGCGGGGCCATGGGGAAGCCCAGGCGCGCGATGGGGGCGCCGAACTTCGCGGAGGCGCCGGCATGCCGCAGGTCGCAGCACGACGCGATCTCCACGCCGGCGCCCATGCAGGCGCCCTCGATGCAGGCGATGACCGGCACGTCGCAATCGAGCACGGCCGAAAGGCCACCCCACACGTCGCGCTCGTGGAAGTCGGCCAGCGCCGCGGGATCGAAACGGAACTCGGGGTACTCGGCGATGTCGCCGCCGGCGCAGAAGTGGCCGCCCTCGCCTTGCAGCAGGATGGCGCGGCATTCCGTGTCGGCGTGCAAGGACTGGAAGGCCTCGCGCAGCGCGCGCCACATGCCGCGCGACATGGCGTTGAGCTTGCCGGGATGCGACAGCACCACATGGGCGATGGCACCCTGGCGCTCGATGCGGATCTCACCCGGCAAGCGCCACCCCCTCAGTCGAGCTTGGCGCCCGAGGCCTTGACCACGGTAGCCCAGCGCTTGATCTCGGCGCTGACGTGGGCAGCGAATTGCTGCTGGGTGAGATTGGGGAACTCGGCGCCCTGGTTGGCCCAGATGGCCTTCAGTTCGTCGGACTGGACGGCCTTGCGCACCTCGTCCACCACGGCCTTCTGCGCATCCGCGGGCATGCCCTTGGGGCCCCAGAGGCCGTACCACGTGGTCACCGTGTAGTCTGGCAGGCCGACCTCGGCCGCGCACGGCACATCGGGGAAGGCGGCGCTGCGCTTGGTGCCAGAGACCATGAGTGCCTTGATGCGGCCGCCCTTGATGTGCGCCGCGGAGGAGCCCAGGCCGTCGAACATCATGTCCACCTGGCCGCCGACCAGGTCGCGCAGGGCCGGGCCGGCACCGGTGTAGGGGATGTGGGTGATGAAGGTCTTGGTCTGCTGCTTGAACAGCTCGCCGGCCAGGTGGTGCGAGGTGCCCGTGCCAGCGGAGCCGTAGTTGAACTTGCCCGGGCTCTTGCGCACCGTCTCCAGAAAGGCCTTGAAGTCCGCCTGCGGCATGTTCTTCGGGTTGACCACCACCACCTGCGGCACGCTGGCCACGAGGGTGAGGGGAATCAGATCGCGCTCGAGGTCGTAGTCGAGCCGGGGGTACATGGAAGGGGCGATGGTGTGGTGCACCGCGCCCATGAAGAGGTTGTAGCCGTCCGCCGGCGCCTTGGCCGCGAGGCCAGCGCCCAGCGTGCCGCCGGCCCCGCCCTTGTTCTCGATCACGAGCTGGCGGCCGGTGTTCTTGGCGAACTGCGCCGACAACGGCCGCGCGAAGGCGTCCGTCCCGCCGCCGGCGGGAAAGGGCACGATCAGGTTCACCGGCCGCGTGGGCCAGGCCTGGGCCTGCGCGAGGCGGGGCAGCGCGCACACGGCGGCGCTGCCGGCCACGGCGCGCAGAAGGGTGCGCCGGGGAAGGCGGATGGACTGCATGGCTTGTCTCCTTGGTGTCGTCGAAATGGATGCACGCTAACGATAGAGCGCTTCGATGTCGCCTGATATCGGGATTTCTCCGCGCGCCAGCATCGACCGGTGGCGATCCAGGCGCCGCAGGTCGTACAGGTAGTTGACCATCAGCCCGAAGGACTGGCGCAGCCCCTTGGCGGAGGGGTCGCCGGCCCAGTTGAGGCGCTCCACCCGGGCGCCGTTGCCGAGGTGGAAGCGCGCAACCGGATCCAGCGGCTTGCCATCGTCCAGCTCGCGGCCGAGGTAGCGGGCCGCCCAGGCCAGCAGCTCGGCGCGCTCGGGCGCCTTCGGGCCGAGTGCCAGCGGGTCGTCCAGCCGCGCCATCAGCTCGGCCGGGGCCACGCGGTTCATCCAGGCCCGCAGGCCGGGAATGGGCGACAGCGTGGCGAAGACCTTCAGCCGCGGGAACTCGGCTTTCAGCGTCTGCACCACCTGCTTGATGAGCGAATCGCCGAAGCTCACGCCGCGCAGGCCCGGCTGGGTGTTGCTGATGGAGTAGAAGATGGCGGTGGTGGCCTTCGAGAGGTCGGCCGGCGCCGCGGTCTCGTCCAGCAGCGGCGTGATGCTGCCGACAACAGCATCGGTCAGCGCCACCTCCACGAAGATGAGCGGCTCGCCCGGCAGGCGCGGGTGGAAGAAGCCGTAGCAGCGGCGGTCGGAGTCGAGCCGGTTCTTCACGTCGGCCCAGCTGCGGATGTCGTGCACCGCCTCGTACTTGATCAGCTTCTCCACCAGCGAGGCGGGCGAGTCCCAGCTGATGCGCCGCAGCTCCAGGAAGCCGACGTCGAACCAGGTGGAGAACATGTACTCCATCTCGACGTCGAGTGCGCGCAGCCGGGCGTCGCCCTTCAGCCAGGGCTGCATCTCGCCGCGCATGTCCACCAGGAAGCGGATGCCGTCCTCGTCGGCGCTGAAGCGCTGCAGCACGCGGCGCCGCGGCGACACGGTGGCCCGGCGGTACAGCACCTCGGCGGCGGCCTCGTCGGGCGTGCCCACGGCCGCGGCGTACTGGGCCTGCGCCTTGCGCACCTTCTCGGGGTCGGCCATGAACTGCTCGCTCATCAGCAGCCACAGGTCACGCCGGGCGGCAGGCGCGGCGGCGGCATACCAGGTCTCCAGCGCCTTCGCGCGGCGGCCACCTTCTACCTCGCTCACCCGCGGGTCGACGATGTCCCGCAACTGCTCCAGCAGCTGCCGCAGCTCGCGCGGGCTGAGCGCCTCGCCGGGCTTGCGGAAGCTGGCCGCCAGGCGCTCGGGCAGGGGCCGCTCACCCTCGGGCGGGCGATGCGGCGCCTCGGTACGGGAGGACGGCACGTTGGCGGCCAGCATGGCCGATGCCCGACGCTCCGTCGCCTTGCGATCCGTGCCACGCGTGAGCAGGCCGCCGATGTTCATGATGCGAGCCTCGAACGCTGGGCCCGCGCCAGCGCGCGCAGCGCCTCGCGCTGGCGGGTGAGATGGGTGCGCATGGCGGCCTCGGCCCCCTCGGCGTCGCGGGCCTTCAGCGCGGCGAACACGGCCAGGTGCTCCGACAGGCTCTGCTCCAGCCGGCCGGGCGCATGCAGCTGCTGCAGGCGCGCCAGCTTCACGATCTTGCGCAGGCCGCTGATGGCGCCGGCCAGCCAGCGGTTGCCAGCGAGCGCGATGATGGCCTCGTGGATGGCGAAGTTGGCTTCGTAGTAGGCATTGATGCGGCCCGCGCGCGCGTGCCGCTGCAGCTTGTCGTGCAACGCCTCCAGGGCCTGCAGGTCGGCATCCGTGGCCTGCTGCGCGGCCTCATAGGCGCAGCGCCCCTCCAGCAGCGCGATGACGGGGAAGATCTCGTCCAGGTCCTGCTCGGTCACCTCGGTCACGAAGCAGCCACGCCGCGGCTCATGCCGCAGAAGGCCTTCCGCCGTGAGCACCTTGAGCGCCTCGCGCAGCGGCGTGCGCGAGATCTTCATCTGCTCGGCCAGCTGCACCTCATCCAGGAACATGCCGGGCGCCAGCTCGCCCGCGAAGATGCGATCCCGCAGCTGGGAGGCCACTTCGTCGTGCAGGGATTGATGGACGAGACGCATGGGCAAGGTCTGGCGGTGCGGGGCGGTCGAATCCGGCGTGATTATCTGTAATTACGGGTAATGATGAGGCTTGCCGCAGCGGCCGTCGAGTGCTCGCAAACCCGCGTCGCGCGGAAGCTACGCGGTCTTGCCGTTGCCGGTGGTCGCCTGCGGGGTGCCGCGGCGCTCGGCCCACAGCCACAGGCCCACGCCGCCGACGACCATGGGCACGCACAGCCACTGCCCCATGCTCATGCCCAGGGCCAGCAGGCCCAGGTGCGCATCGGGCTCGCGGAAGTATTCGGCGATGAAGCGCACGATGCCGTAGCCCACCAGGAAGGCCGCGGACACTTGGGCCGGCTTGCGCGGGTGGCGCGCGTACAGCCACAGCAGCACGAACAGCACGATGCCTTCCAGCAGGAACTGGTAGATCTGCGAGGGGTGGCGCGGCTGCAGGCTGCCACTCTGCGGGAACACCATGCCCCAGGGCAGCGTGGCATCGGCCGGCCGGCCCCACAATTCCCCGTTGATGAAGTTGCCGATGCGCCCGGCACCCAGCCCGGTGGGAATGCAGGGCGCCACGAAGTCCATCACCTGCAGGAAGGGCTTGCCGCGCGAGCGCGCGAACCAGTACTGCGAGGCGATCACGCCCAGCATGCCGCCATGGAAGCTCATGCCCCCCTTCCAGATCGCGAAGATCTCGGCCGGGTTCTGCAGGTAGTGACCCGGCTTGTAGAACAGCACGTAGCCCAGCCGGCCGCCAATGATCACGCCCATCACGCCCAGGAACAGCATGTCCTCGATGTCGCGCCGCGTCCAGGCCGCCGCGCCCTGCACGGACGCGAACGGCTCATGCTTCAGGCGCCAGTGCGCCAGCAGCATGAACAGGCCGAAAGCGGCCAGGTAGGTCAGGCCGTACCAGTGCACGGCGATCGGACCGATCTGCAGCGCGACCGGGTCGATCTTGGGGTATTGCAGCATGGGGCGGTATTGTGCCCGCGGGGAGCGGACCCGCCGGGTCAGTCGCCCTGCCCCCGCACGAACGCCACGAACCGCTCCACCACCGGCGTCTGCGCCGCCCATACCAGGCTCGTCTCACACCCCGGCACCTGCTTCGCGCCCGCGCCCTGCACCTCGCGGTAGACCACGCCCGCGCGCTGGAACTCGCGCACGCTCGCCGGCACCCAGGCCAGGCCCAGGCCGGCGGAGACCAGATTGACGATGGTCTGCATCTGGATGGCCTCCTGCGCGATGCGCGGCTCGCGGCCGGCGGCGTGGTACATGCCGAACAGCGCGTCGTGCAGCGAGGGCACGATGCGCCGCGGGAACAGCACCACCGGCTCGGCCAGCACCGCGGAGAGCGCCAGGCGCTTCACCTGCGCGAGCGGGTGCGCCTCGGGCAGCGCCAGCACGAGCGGCTCGCGTGCGACCACGCGGCCGGGCAGGCCTGTCGGTGCGAATCCGGGCGAGTGCAGCACGAAGCCGGCGTCGATCTCGCCGCGCTCCAGCATCGGCAGCTGCTGGTCGCCGGTGGCCTCGAACAGTTCCATCTGCACGCCAGGGTGCGCCGCGCGGAAGCCGCGCAGCCATTGCGGCAGCAGGCTGAAGCCGATGGTGGAGACGAAGCCGATGCGCAGGCGGCCCACCTCGCCGCCCGCCACCGCGCGCGCCTGCCCGGGCAGGGCCTGCGCGCGGGCCAGCAGGTCGCGCGCCGATGGCAGCAAGGCCTCCCCAGCGGGGGTGAGCGCCACGCGGCGCTGCGTGCGGTCGAACAGGCGCACGCCCAGCAGGCGCTCCAGGTGGGCGATGGCCTGCGTCAGCGGCGGCTGCGTCATGTGCAGGCGCGCGGCCGCTCGGCCGAAGTGCAGCTCTTCGGCCACGGCCACGAACTGGCGCCACAGGCGCAGCTCCACCCAGGGTTCCTTCATACGCTGAGCATATCAATGGACACGAAGGAATGGATTGGAAAGAATCAACCGCCCGGCGCATACTGCGCGCATTTCCGCATCGACCCGAGGACTCACCCCATGGACACCAAGCCCGTCACGCTGCACCTGCGCAGCGACAACATCACCCAGGGCAAGTCGCGCGCGCCCAACCGCTCCATGTACTACGGCATGGGCTACCAGGAAGGCGACTTCGGCAAGCCCATGGTCGGCGTGGCCAACGGCCACAGCACGATCACGCCGTGCAACAGCGGCCTGCAGAAGCTGGCCGATGCCGCCGTGCAGGGCATCCTGGAGGCCGGCGGCAACCCGCAGATCTTCGGCACGCCCACCATCAGCGACGGCATGGCCATGGGCACCGAGGGCATGAAGTACAGCCTGGTCAGCCGCGAGGTCATCTCCGACTGCATCGAGACCTGCGTGCAGGGCCAGTGGATGGACGGCGTGGTCGTCATCGGCGGCTGCGACAAGAACATGCCCGGCGGCCTGATGGGCATGCTGCGCGCCAACGTGCCCGCGATCTACGTGTACGGCGGCACCATCCTGCCCGGCAAGTGGAAGGGCCAGGACCTGAACATCGTGAGCGTGTTCGAGGCCGTGGGCCAGAACGCCGCCGGCAAGATCAGCGACCAGGAACTGAAGGACATCGAGCAGCACGCCATCCCCGGCACCGGCTCCTGCGGCGGCATGTACACCGCCAACACCATGTCGTCGGCCTTCGAGGCGCTGGGCATCTCGCTGCCCTACTCCTCCACCATGGCCAACCCGCACGACGAGAAGCAGAACTCCGCCAAGGAATCCGCGCGCGTGCTGATCGAGGCGATCAAGAAGGACATCAAGCCGCGCGACATCGTCACCAGGAAGGCGATCGAGAACGCCGTGGCCGTCATCATGGCCACCGGCGGCTCCACCAACGCGGTGCTGCACTTCCTGGCCATTGCGCATGCGGCGGGCGTGGAGTGGACCATCGACGACTTCGAGCGCATCCGCCAGCGCACGCCAGTGCTGTGCGACCTCAAGCCCAGCGGCAAGTACCTGGCGGTGGACCTGCACCAGGCCGGCGGCATCCCGCAGGTGATGAAGCTCCTGCTGAACGCCGGCCTGCTGCATGGCGACTGCCTCACCATCACCGGCCAGACCATCGCCGAAGTGCTGAAGGACGTGCCCGACCAGCCGCGGGCCGACCAGGACGTGATCCGTCCGATCAGCGACCCGATGTACGCGCAGGGCCACCTGGCCATCCTCAAGGGCAACCTCTCGCCCGAGGGCGCGGTGGCCAAGATCACCGGCCTGAAGAACCCGGTGATCACCGGCCCGGCGCGCGTGTTCGACGACGAGCAGTCGGCGCTGCAGGCCATCCTGGACGGCAAGATCGTCGCCGGTGACGTGATGGTGCTGCGCTATCTCGGCCCCAAGGGCGGCCCGGGCATGCCCGAGATGCTGGCGCCCACCGGCGCCCTCATCGGCGCCGGCCTGGGCGAAAGCGTGGGCCTGATCACCGACGGCCGCTTCTCGGGCGGCACCTGGGGCATGGTGGTGGGCCACGTGGCGCCCGAGGCGGCCGCCGGTGGCACGATCGCGCTGGTGCACGAAGGTGACTCCATCACCATCGATGCCCACCAGCTGAAGCTGGAGCTGAACGTGCCAGCCGAGGAACTCGCGAAGCGCCGCGCCGCGTGGAAGCCCCCCGCGCCGCGCTACACGCGTGGCGTGCAGGCGAAGTTCGCCTTCAATGCCGCCAGCGCCAGCAAGGGCGCCGTGCTGGACCTGTACTGACGTCTCCTGGATGCCCGCCTGCGCGGGCATGACGGACGGGTGCGTCGCCCCCGCGCAGACGGGGGCCCAGGAGGGGTCAGCCTGCCAGCTGGCCCGAGCTGCCAGGGCGGGCGCGCCTACTTCCTGGTCTTGCGCACGCCAAGGCCCAGCTGCTCGCGCTGCTTGTCGATGCGCTCCTGCTTGCGCTTGTTTTCCTTGTCGACGGCGCGGCGCTTGGTGTAGCCGGTGTAGTCGGCCCAGGCCCACCACAGCGCGGCGCCACCGAACGGGGCGAGCACGGCCCACCACGACCATTCGGCCACCGGGCCGACCTCCAGGTACTTCATCAACAGCAACAGGATCCCTAGGCCGAGCAGGTACATGCAA
The DNA here is from genome assembly GCF_041916345.1 of Ramlibacter sp. Taxonomy (GTDB): domain Bacteria; phylum Pseudomonadota; class Gammaproteobacteria; order Burkholderiales; family Burkholderiaceae_C; genus Ramlibacter. The sequence continues at coordinate 3,894 of NZ_JAYRZR010000046.1, read as the reverse complement.
ATTCCCCCGAAAGGTGTGGCATTTTCCAGTACCGGCGGCGTCAACCCCGGTCCGTACAATCGCGTTGAAGGAACTGTACTCCAACCACCCCCGAAGGACCCTGCAATGAAACGTGCCCTGTTCGCGATGGCCACCCTGGCCGCGCTTTCCGCCCCCGCCATGGCCGACCAGGCCCTGGCCACGGCCAAGAACTGCATGGCCTGCCATGCCGTCGACAAGAAGCTGGTCGGCCCCGCCTACAAGGAAGTGGCCGCCAAGTACGCCGGCCAGAAGGACGCCGTGGACAAGCTGGCCGTCAAGATCATCAAGGGGGGCCAGGGCGTCTGGGGCCCGGTGCCCATGCCCGCCAACGCGCAGGTGAACGAAGCCGAAGCCAAGAAGCTGGCCGCCTGGGTGCTGGCCCAGAAGTAAGCCGCGTCGCGCGCACCAGACAAAAAGCCCGCTTGCGCGGGCTTTTTTCATGGCCGGGCACGCCCGGCCCCGGGGCGCTCAGGAGCGCTCGGCCAGCTGGTCCAGGATGGCCGGGTTCTCCAGCGTGCTGGTGTCCTGCGTGACGGCCTCGCCCTTGGCCAGGCTGCGCAGCAGGCGGCGCATGATCTTGCCGCTGCGCGTCTTGGGCAGGTTGTCGCCGAAGCGGATGTCCTTGGGCTTGGCGATCGGGCCGATCTCCTTGCCGACCCAGGCGCGCAGCTCGTCGGCGATCTTCTTCGCCTCCTCGCCGGTGGGGCGCGGGCGCTTCAGCACCACGAAGGCGCAGATCGCCTCGCCCGTCAGGTCGTCGGGGCGGCCCACCACGGCAGCTTCGGCCACGAGATCGGTCTTGGCGACCAGCGCGGACTCGATCTCCATCGTGCCCAGGCGGTGGCCGGAGACGTTGAGCACGTCGTCGATGCGGCCGGTGATGCGGAAGTACGCGCGATCGGCGCTGCGCACCGCGCCGTCGCCGGCGAGATACAGGCCCTTCAGCTCCTCGGGGAAGTAGCTCTTCTTGAAGCGCTCGGGGTCACCCCAGATGGTGCGGATCATCGAGGGCCAGGGGCGCTTGACGACCAGGATGCCGCCGGAGCCATGGGGCATGTCATGGCCCTGCTCGTCGACGATGGCGGCCATGATGCCCGGCAGCGGCAGCGTGCATGAGCCCGGCACCAGCGGCGTGGCGCCCGGCAGCGGCGTGATCATGTGGCCGCCGGTCTCGGTCTGCCAGAAGGTGTCCACGATGGGGCAGCGCTCGCCGCCCACATGGCGGTAGTACCACATCCAGGCCTCGGGGTTGATGGGCTCGCCCACGCTGCCCAGGATGCGCAGCGACGACAGGTTCCAGTTCTTCGGGTGCACCTTCTCGTCGGTCTCCGACGCCTTGATGAGCGAGCGGATCGCGGTGGGCGCGGTATAGAAGATCGAGACCTTGTGCTTCTCGATCATCTGCCAGAAGCGGCCGGCGTGCGGGTAGGTGGGCACGCCCTCGAAGACGACCTGCGTGGCGCCCGCGGCCAGCGGGCCGTAGGCCACGTAGGTGTGGCCGGTGATCCAGCCGATGTCGGCCGTGCACCAGAACACGTCGGACGGCTGGATGTCGAACGTCCACTGCATCGTGAGGTTGGCCCACAGCAGGTAGCCGCCGGTGGAATGCTGCACGCCCTTGGGCTTGCCGGTGGAGCCCGAGGTGTAGAGGATGAACAGCGGGTGCTCGGCGCCCACCGGCACGGGGGCGCACTGGTCGGACTGGCCCGCCAGCACCTCGTCGAAGGTCTTGTCGCGGCCAGCCACCATGTTGCAGGCGGTGGGCGTGCGCAAGTAGACCAGCACGCTCTTGAGCGTGTCGCAGCCGCCCATGGCCAGCGCCTCGTCCACGATGGACTTCAGGCCCAGCTCCTTGCCGCCGCGCATCTGGTAGTTGGCGGTCACCACGGCCACCGCGCCGGCGTCGATGATGCGCTCGTGCAGGCTCTTGGCGGAGAAGCCGCCGAACACCACGCTGTGGGTGGCGCCGATGCGCGCGCAGGCCTGCATGGCCACCACGCCCTCGATCGTCATCGGCATGTAGATGATGACGCGGTCGCCCTTGCCGATGCCCTGGGCCTTCAGCGCATTGGCGAACTGGCTCACGCGGGCCAGCAGCTCCTTGTAGGTCACGCTCGTGACCTGGCCGTCGTCGGCCTCGAAGTGGATCGCGGTCTTGTTCTCGACCGGCGTGCCGATGTGCTTGTCCAGGCAGTTGGCGCTGGCGTTCAGCTCGCCGTCGTCGAACCACTTGTAGAAGGGGGCGTTGGACTCGTCGAGCGTGCGGGTGAAGGGCTTGGTCCACACCACGTTGGCACGGGCAAGCTTCGCCCAGTAGCCTTCGAAGTCGGTCTCGGCTTCCTTGCACATCGCCTCGTAGGCGGCCATGCCGGAGATGCGCGCGGCACGGACGATCGCCTCGGCGGGGGGAAAGACGCGGTTCTCGACCAGGACCGACTCGATGGCGCTCATGGATGTCTCCTCAAATGGGTGGAAAGGCGGGCGTTAATGTCAGTTTTCGCTCTTACAAGGGTCTGACTGGCGCCGAACTGGCAAATTTACCCCGCCTCGCGGCAGGAATCTACAATCGCGCTCATCCGTGACAACCGCCTGCCGTCCGACCGGCAGCGCCCCTCCCCATGCAACAGGACCCCGGCATCGGCCGTACTTCGCCCCTGCGCCCGCTGCCCAACCTCATCTTCGCCAGCCGCTGGCTGCAGCTGCCGCTGTACCTGGGCCTGATCGCCGCGCAGGCGGTCTACGTGGTGCACTTCCTGATCGAGTTGTGGCACCTGGTGGAAGCCGCGGCAGGCAGCCAGGCGGGCCTGCAGGCGCTGGTGACGAGCATCGGCTACAAGTCCGACGTGCCCATCACCTCGCTGAACGAGACCATCATCATGCTGGTGGTGCTGGCGCTGATCGACGTGGTGATGATCTCCAACCTGCTGATCATGGTGATCGTCGGCGGCTACGAGACCTTCGTCAGCCGCATGGGCCTGCAGAGCCACCCCGACCAGCCCGAATGGCTGAGTCACGTGAACGCCTCGGTGCTGAAGGTGAAGCTGGCCACCGCCATCATCGGCATCAGCTCCATCCACCTGCTGAAGACCTTCATCAACGCCGACAACTACTCCGAGAAGGTGCTGATCGCGCAGACGGTGATCCACATCGCCTTTCTCTTCTCGGCCATGGCCATCGCCTACACCGACCGGCTGATGGCGGCGCCGTCCGGCAAGCACTGAGCGCGGCTAGCGCGCCAGCACCTGGCAGTGGCCGCCCGGCGCGGCCCACTTGTGGGCCCGGCAGGCGATGTTCGCCTCCTGCTTGCAGCCGCGTGCCGCGCGCTCCCAGTTGCGCGCAGCCACGTCCTTGGCGCCCAGCTTCTCGGCGGACTGCGCCTCGGCCACGTAGGCCTGGCAGCGGCGCAGCGCGCCATCCTGCGTGCCGGGCACCTTCTTGTTCACGGTGGCGAGCACCTCGACGGCGAGGTTCGTGGTGGTCTGCGCGGGCGTGGCCTGCTGGGCCCCGGCGGCCAGCGCCGCCAGCGCCAGCGCAGCCGCTGTGATCCATGGCTTGAACACGGTCGTTCCTTGATGCGGTGAAGGGCCGCGGCGCCTGCGCCGACGGCGAGCCCGCAAGCTTAGCGCGACCGTTCGCCGCGCACCGCGCCGCCCGGCGGGTGCAAGCTGCCGTCAAGCCGGGTACGGGATAATTCCCGGCGCTTCCCCCGAACCAACGTCCCGCCCACCATGTCCACCTCCATCCGGCAAGCCGACCTCGTCGAATCCATCGCCGCCGCGCTGCAGTACATCAGCTACTACCACCCGGCCGACTACATCGCGCACCTGGCGCGCGCCTACGAGCGCGAGCAGAGCGCGGCCGCCAAGGACGCGA
>NZ_JAYRZR010000045.1:0-31821 GCF_041916345.1 Ramlibacter sp. | reverse complement strand
CATGGGCCTGATCCTCGAGCGCAGCGGCATGGCCGAGGACCTGCTGGACACCATCGGCCAGCTGTTCGGCCCCATGCGCGGCGGCCTGGCCATCGCGGTGATCCTGGTGGGCGCGCTGCTGGCGGCCACCACCGGTGTGGTGGCGGCCTCGGTCATCTCCATGGGCCTGATCTCGCTGCCCATCATGTTGCGCTACGGCTATGACCGGCGCATCGCCAGCGGCGTGATCGCCGCCTCCGGCACGCTCGCGCAGATCATCCCGCCCTCGCTGGTGCTGATCGTGCTGGCCGACCAGCTGGGCCGCAGCGTGGGCGACATGTACAAGGGCGCGTTCATCCCCGGCTTCATCCTGACCGGCCTGTACGTCGGCTACGTGGTCGTCATGGCCGTCATCAAGCCGGCCTCCTGCCCGGCCCTGCCGCTGGAGGCGCGCGTGTATCGCGAGGCCAATGGCAACAGCGGCACGCCCTCGCTGCTGATCCTGTCCATCATCTCCACCATCGCGGCGGTCTTCTTCGCCGAGAACTACGCCGCCATCCAGAGCTGGTGGAAGGGCACCGAGGTGACCAAGGTGGCGCTGGACGAGACCATCGTCGTCTCCATGGTGGTGGGAGTGGGCCTGGCCTTCGTCATCGCCGTGATCAACAAGGCGCTCAAGCTGGGCCTGCTGTCGCGCATCGCCGAGCGCGTGACCTTCGTGCTGATCCCGCCGCTGTTCCTGATCTTCCTGGTGCTGGGCACCATCTTCCTGGGCATCGCCACCCCCACCGAGGGCGGCGCCATGGGCGCGCTGGGCGCCTTCGCGATGGCCATGGCCCGCAAGCGCCTGTCGTTCGCGCTGCTCACCCAGGCGCTGAACACCACCACCAAGCTGTCGTGCTTCGTGCTGTTCATCCTGATCGGCGCCACGATGTTCGGCCTCACCTTCCAGGGCGTGGACGGCCCCAAGTGGGTGGAGCACCTGCTGACCAGCCTGCCCGGCGGCCAGCTCGGCTTCCTGATCGTGGTGAACATCCTGATCTTCCTGCTGGCCTTCTTCCTCGACTTCTTCGAGCTGTCCTTCATCGTGGTGCCCATGCTGGCGCCGGTGGCCGACAAGCTGGGCATCGACCTGGTGTGGTTCGGCGTGCTGCTGGCGGTGAACATGCAGACCTCGTTCATGCACCCGCCGTTCGGCTTCGCCCTGTTCTACCTGCGCAGCGTGGCGCCGAACAAAGCCTACACGGACCGCGTCACGAAGCAGGAGATCGCCCCCGTCACCACCGGCCAGATCTACTGGGGCGCCGTCCCCTTCGTCGTGATCCAGATCCTCATGGTCGGCCTCATCATCGCCTTCCCCGACATCGTGTCGCGCGAGAAGGAAGTGAAGTACGACCTCGACAAGGTGAAGATCGAGATGCCGGTCGAGACCCCCGTCGCACCGGCGGGCGAAGAGCTGAAGCCGGGCCAGCTGCCGGGCGCCGAGCCGCAGCCGGGCAGCGCCGAGGCGGACAAGGCCGCGGACAAGGCCGCCGACGAAGAGCAGAAGAAGATCGACGAGCTGTTCAACAAGAAGTAGCCGGCACGGCCCGCGTCACCCGCGGGCCGCTCCTTCCCCCGGCGGACGAGTGATCAGCGCCGGTCCAGCGGCGGCTCCGGCGCGATGGAGCGAGCCCGTCGATGCAGCGCCGCCATGGCCATCAGGTTGGCCGAGATCGGTGCCGTCACGAACAGGAAGAGCGTGATCAGCAGCTCACGCGGAAAGCCGGTGCCCGCCGCGGCCTGCCATACCAGGCTGGCCAGCAGCAGGCCGCCCACGCCCAGCGTGCTGGCCTTCGTGGGCGCGTGCAGGCGCGTGTAGAAATCGGGCAGGCGCACCAGGCCGATGGCGCCGACCAGGCAGAACAGGCCGCCCAGCACGAGCAGCGCCGCAACGATGGCCTGGGCCAGGGGATGCAAGGTCTCCGGGTTCATCGTCGCTCCCCTATTCGGCCACGTCGCCGCGGCTGATGTAGCGTGCCAGGGCCACGGTCGCCACGAAGCCGAGCATCGCGATCAGCAGCGCGGCCTCGAACAGCAGGGTGCTGCCGTGCCACAGGCCGAGCACGATCACCAGTCCCACGGTGTTCACGTAGAGCGTGTCCAGTGCCAGCACGCGGTCGGTGGGCTCGGGTCCGCGCAGCAGGCGCCAGGCCGTGAGGGCCATCGCCAGAGCGATGGCGCCACAGGCAAAGGCAAGGGCGGCAGGGATCATTCCAGGATCTCCTTCAGGGGCTGGGCGTAGCGCAGCAGGATCTCGTCGATCACGGCCTGCGGGTCGGGCGCATCCAGCGCATGCACGAGGATCACGCCGCGTTCCTCGTCGACGACGCAGGACACGGTGCCCGGCGTGGTGGTGATGATGGTCGCCAGCAGTGCCACGGCCTGCGGTGCCTGCAGGCCGTGGGCTACCTCCACCCAGGCCGGGCGCGGGGCGCGGCGGGGGTCCAGCACCAGGGCGGCCACGGCGACGTTGGCCCGCACGATGTCCAACAGCACCACGAGCGCCAGCCGCACGGCCGCGGCGGGCCGGCGCACCCGTGCGCCCGGCCCCAGGAAGCCGTGCACGAGCCACGGCAGGCCGATGCCGAGCACGGCGGCCCACAGCATGTTCGCGACCGTGATCGACCCCTGCAGCAGCAGCCAGCAGAGACCGATCACCAGCGACAGCCAGGGATGCGCCAGCCAGCGGCGGCGCGAATCGGGAATCGTGTTCATCGACGGCCCTCCTGTGCGTCCTGCGGGCGGTAGGGTCGCACCGCGTCCGGCGCGGCACCCGGCCCGTCACCCAGCACCGCGCGCGCCGTGCCGGCGCGGTCGGCCAGCTGCGCTGCCGCCGCGGCCGCGTAGCGCTGCAGCGGCGCGGCCGCGGCGGTCATGGCCAGCAGGGCGGCCACTAGCGCCAGCGTGGCGCCCAGCAGCGGGCCTGGGGCACCCGCGGAGCCGCCCCCGCGCGCCGGATCCACCGACCAGAACAGCAGGCTGCCGGCGCGCGCCAGGCCCAGCAGCGAGAGGAAGCCGGTCAGCAGCACCGCCGTCCACAGCCACGGCTGCATCGGGCCCTGCGCCGCCTGCAGGATCATCAGCTTGCCGATGAAGCCGGGCAGCGGCGGCAGGCCGATGGCCGAGGCCGCCAGCAACAGCATCAGCGTGCCCAGCAGCGCCGGCTGCGCCACCGGGCCTGCGGGCTCCAGCCGGTCGGCCGCTTCGCCACGCTGGGCCGCCACCAGCTCCGCCAGCAGGAACAGCGCCGCCACCACCAGCGAGCTCTGCACCAGGTAGTAGATGGCGGCCGCCCAGCCGGCCGGCGTGAACAGCCCCACCGCCGCCAGCGCCGTGCCGACGGAGGCCACCGTGAGCCAGCCCACCAGCCGCGGCAGCGTGCGCGCCGCCAGCGCGCCCAGCACCGCAGCCAGGCTGGTCGCCAGCGCCAGCGGCAACAGCCACTGCGCCGCGAGTCCGGCGGCGCCACCCGCGCCCTCGCCGAACACGACGCCATGCACGCGCAGGATGGCGTAGACGCCCACCTTGGTCATGAGCGCGAACAGCGCCGCGACCGGCGCGCTCGCGGCGGCATAGGTCGCGGGCAGCCACAGGTGCAGCGGCAGCAGCGCCGCCTTGAAGCCGAAGACCACCAGCAGCAGCATGCCGCCCGCGCGCAGCAGCACGGCATCCGCCGCCGGCACCTGGCCGACCCGCTGCGCGAGATCCGCCAGGTTCAGCGTGCCTGCCGCCGCGTACAACAGGGCCACGCCGATCAGGAACAGGCCCGAGGCCGCGAGGTTCAGCACCACGTAGGGCACGCCGAAGCGGAAGCGTTCACGGCCCTGCCCGTGCACCAGCAGCACGTAGGAGGCGATCAGCAGCACCTCGAAGAACACGAAGAGGTTGAACAGGTCGCCGGTGACGAAGGCGCCGTTCAGGCCCATGAGCTGGAACTGCAGCAGCGCGTGGAAGTGCCGGCCATGCGCGTCCCAGCCGCCGCTGGCGTAGATCACCACCGCCGTGGCGATCACCTGCGTGAGCAGCACCATGATCGCCGAGAGGCGGTCCACCACGATCACGATGCCGAACGGCGCCGGCCAGTCGCCCAGGCGGTAGACCAGCCAGTCGCGCGCGTCGGCCTCCAGCACCAGCAGCACGGCCACCGCCAGCCCCAGCGCGACCGACACCACCGACACGCGCCGCGCCCGCGCCAGGGCCGCATGGCCGTGGGCGCCCGCCCCATCCCCCAGTGCCAGCAGCAGCGCCGCCGTCACGAGCGGCAGCAGCACCGGCAGCACGGCCAGGTGCTGCATCCAGCCGGTGGCGGCGCTCACGATGCGTCCCCCTGCCTGCCGGCTGTCTCGGGCGCCTCGCCATCCACGTGGTCGGTGCCGGTCTCGGCGCGGCTGCGCAGGGCCAGCTCGATCACCAGACCGGTGGTCGCGAAGCCGATGACGATGGCGGTGAGCACCAGCGCCTGCGGCAGCGGGTCGGCCGCGGGGCCCTGTCCCAGGATCGGCGGCATGCCCACCCACAGCCGACCCATGGCGAAGATGAAGATGTTCACCGCGTAGCCCAGCAGCGTGAGGCCCAGCACCACCGGGAAGGTGCGGCCACGCAGCATGAGGTAGACCGCGCAGGCGGTGGTCCAGCCCACGCCGGAGGCGACCAGGAATTCCAGGCTCAGGGTCATGCCGCGCCTCCCTTCGCGGGCAGGGCTGGGGCCGCTGGCGCGGCCGGGGTCGTGTGACGTTCCTTGCTCGCCGCGCCCAGTGTGGCGAACAGCAGCATCGTCGCGCCGACCACCGTGAGGTAGACCCCCAGGTCGAACAGCGCCGCCGTCGCCAGACCGGCGTCACCCAGCAGGGGCAGCACCGGATGCGCATGCGCGCTGGTGAGGAAGGGCCGGCCGAACAGGAACGCGCCCGCGCCGGTGAGCGCCGCGATGCCCAGGCCGAGCGCGATGCAGCGCGTGTAGCGCCGCGCCGCGGCGCCGCCCAGCAGCGCCTCCATGCGGTCCTGGCCCTGGGCCATGGTCTGCAGCACCAGCCCCGCCGCGGTGACCAGGCCGGCGATGAAGCCGCCGCCCGGCAGGTTGTGCCCGCGCCAGAAGATGAAGGCCGAGGCGGCCAGCGCCAGCGGCAGGATGAAGCCGGCGCCCACCCGCAGCAGCAGCGGCGGCCGGGCGAAGGACCAGGGCACGCCCAGCGCCTCGTCCGTCGCCGGACGGCGCGTGCGCCAGCCGTCCAGCAGGGCCAGCACGCCCACCGCGGCGATGCCCAGCACCGTGATCTCGCCGAAGGTGTCGAAGCCGCGGAAGTCCACCAGGATCACGTTCACCGCATTCGCGCCGCCGCCGCGCGGCACCGACTCCGCCAGGAAGTACCAGCTGATGGACTGCGGGTCGCGCGTGAGCGCCAGCCAGGTGAGCCAGCCCAGGCCGCCGCCCGCGGCCAGCGCCAGCACCGCGTCGCGCGCGCGCCGGCGCGGGCCGAACTCGCGCGGCGTGGTGCGCGGCAGCAGCGCCAGGCCCATCAGCAGCAGCGCGGCGGAGACGACCTCCACCGCGAACTGGGTGAGCGCGAGGTCGGGCGCGGAGAAGCCCTCGAAGGTGAGCGCCGTCACCAGACCCACCGCGCCAGTGAGTACCACGGCCTGGAAACGCTGGTGATGCCCCACGACCAGCGCGGCCCCCGTCGCGAGCACGATGCCCCACAGCACCAGCGCGAGCGCATTCGCGGGCAGCAACTCGCGCGCGCCGGTCGTCACCGGCACCGGCGCGGTCGCGACCGCCCAGGCGGCGACGACGACGGCGGCGCCCACCAGCCAGGCCATGTAGCGCTGCAGCGAACCCGTCTCCACCCGGGCCGTGAAGGCCGCCGCGGCGGTGAACAGCCCATCCAGCGCGCGCGTGAACAGCAGCCGGCCCGTGAGCCCGCGCGGATGATGCAGGTGCAGATCGAAGCGCCGTTGCAGCGCCACGTACAGCGCGACCCCACCGGCCAGCGCCACCGCGCTCATCGCCAGCGGCAGGTTGAAGCCGTGCCACAGGGCCAGGTGGTAGGTGGGCGGCGGCGCGTTCAGCACCGCCGTGGCCGCCACGTGCACCAGCGGCCCGAGCGTGACCGCGGGCAGCACGCCCACGACGAGGCACAGCACGGCCAGCAGCGCCACCGGCAGCTTCATCAGGAGCGGCGGCTCGTGCGGATGCGGGTTCGGCAGCTCGCGCGGCTCGCCGTTGAAGAACACGTCGTGGATGAAGCGCAGCGAGTACGCCACCGAACAGATGCCGGCGAAGGTGGCCGCCACCGGCACCAGCCAGCCCCAGGTGCCCGCCGCCGCGCGCACCGCCTCGTCGAAGAACATCTCCTTCGACAGGAAACCGTTGGCCAGCGGCACGCCCGCCATGGCGGCGGCCGAGACCATGGCCAGCGTGGCCGTCCAGGGCATGAAGCGCATCAGGCCGGCCAGCTTGCGCATGTCGCGCGTGCCGGTCTCGTGGTCGATGATGCCCGCGGTCATGAACAGCGAAGCCTTGAAGGTGGCGTGGTTGAGCACGTGGAACACCGCCGCCACCTTGGCCAGGGGGGAATTGAGCCCGAGCAGGAACACGATCAGCCCCAGGTGGCTGACGGTGGAATAGGCCAGCAGCCCCTTCAGGTCGTGCTTGAACACGGCGACGTAGGCCGCGAAGGTGAGCGTGGCCAGGCCCGCGCCCGAGACCCAGAACTGGAAGGCGTCGGTGCCGCCCAGCACGGGGTACAGGCGGGCCAGCAGGAACACGCCCGCCTTCACCATGGTCGCCGAGTGCAGGTACGCCGACACCGGCGTGGGCGCGGCCATGGCCTCGGGCAGCCAGAAGTGGAATGGCACCTGCGCGCTCTTGGTGAAGCAGCCGACCAGCACCAGCCCCAGCACCACCGGGTACAGCGGATGCGCGCGGATCACGTCCCCCCGGGACAGCAGCTCGGACAGCTCGTAGCTGCCGCCGATCTGGCCCAGCAGCACGATGCCGGCCAGCATGGCGAGGCCGCCCCCGCCGGTCACCGCCAGCGCCATGCGCGCACCGGCCCGCGCGTCGGCCCGATGGCCCCAGTAGCCGACCAGCAGGAACGAGGACACGCTGGTCAGCTCCCAGAACACCACCAGCAGCAGCAGGTTGTCCGAGTGCACCACGCCCAGCATCGCGGCCATGAACAGCATGAGCTGGGCATAGAGCTTGCCGGGCGGATCGTCCGGGCCCAGGTACCACGCGGCATAGAGCACGATCAGCGCGCCGATGCCGGTGATCAGCAGCGCGAACAGCAGCGCGAGGCCGTCCACCCGCAGGCTCAGGTTCAGGCCGGCCTCGGGCAGCCAGTCCCAGCGGAACAGGAGCGTCTGTCCGGCCATGACGGCGGGGGCGGCCGCCAGCACGCAGGCCAGACTCGCCACGGTGACGGCACCGGCCACCCAGGCCGCGACCGGCCCGCCGTTCGCGACGCGACGGCGACCGGCGAGCCACGCGAGCGTGACGCCAGGAACAAGAGGCAGCAGGATGGCCAGCAGGGGCAGGTAGGGCATCGGGTTGTGCGGCGATGGCAACCAGAGGCGCCCCGAAGGCGCCTCGTCCGCGAGGCGGCCCGACCATCGCGTCAACCTGTGTGGCCGGATCCCGACGGGCGGCCACACACCCGGCGCGGAGTGTAGCAGCGCCCGATTTCCCCGGCACGGGCCCGGATCAGCCCCGGCAGCGCTCCAGCACGTGGCGCGTCATCGCGGTGGCCAGTTCGTGCTCGCCCACGAAGACGCGGCCCGCGATCTCGGCCGCCAGGCGCAGGGCCTCCTCGTCGTTGTGCGAGCGCACGACGATCTCGATCTCGGGATTGAGCAGGCGCGCATGGGCCGCCATCTGGCGCACACCCAGCGTGTCGGGCGTGGCAATGACCAGCATGCGCGCGCGGGCCACGTGGGCCTGCACCAGCACCTCGGGCAGGGCCGCGTCGCCCGAGACGGCGGGCGTGCCGGCGGCGCGCAGCTCCTCCACCACGGCACGGTTCTGCTCCGCCACCACGAACGGGATGCCGGCCGCCTGCAGCGAGGCCGCCACGCGCCGGCCGACCCGCCCGTAGCCCACCAGCACCACCTGGCGCGCCAGGTACTTCGGATCGGTGGACATGGGCAGCTCGGCCAGCGGGTCGTCGCGCGCCGCCAGGTCACGCGCGAACTGCGAGCGCGCCAGCAGCCAGCGCTGCAACGGCTCGATGGCGCGGAACACCAGCGGGTTGAGCGCGATGGAGATCAGCGCGCCGGCCACCACCAGACTCTGCGCGTCCCGCGGCAGCAGGCCGAGGGAGCCGCCCAGGCCGACGAGGATGAAGGAGAACTCGCCGATCTGCGCCAGGCTGGCCGAGACCGTGAGCGCCGTGTGCAGCGGATAGCGCAGCAGCAGCACGAGCGCCGCCGCCGCCAGCGACTTGCCCAGCACGATGATGCCCACCACCGCGAGCACGCGCAGCGGATGGTCGACGATCACGCGCGGGTCGAACAGCATGCCGACCGACACGAAGAACAGCACCGCGAAGGCGTCGCGCAGGGGCAGCGTCTCTTCCGCGGCGCGATGGCTGAACTGCGACTCGCGCAGCACCATGCCGGCGAAGAAGGCGCCGAGCGCGAACGACACGCCGAACAGCAGCGTGGCGCCATAGGCGATGCTCACCGCGGCCGCCACCACGCACAGCGTGAACAGCTCGCGCGAGCCGACCCGCTGCACCTGCCACAGCAGCCAGGGGAACAGGCGCCGGCCCACCACCAGCATGAGCGCGACGAACAGGCCCACCTGCAGCAGCGTGCGCCCCAGGCTCAGGCACAGCTCGCCGGCCTCGATGCGGCCGTTGCCCGCCAGCAGCCCCGCCAGCGGCGGCAGCAGCACCAGCACCAGCACCATGGCGAGGTCTTCCACCACCAGCCAGCCCACGGCAATGCGGCCGTTGAAGCTTTCAAGCTGGCCCAGGCTTTCCAGCGCGCGCAGCAGCACCACCGTGCTCGCCACCGACAGGCTGATGCCCAGCACGAGCGCGGCCGCCGCCGAGTAGCCCCACCACAGCGCCACCCCGGCACCCATCGCCGTGGCCGCCAGCATCTGCACCACCGCGCCGGGCACGGCGATGCGCCGCACCGCGAGCAGGTCGCCCAGCGAGAAGTGCAGCCCGACGCCGAACATCAGCAGCATGACGCCGATCTCGGCCAGCTGCGCCGCCAGCTGCGTGTCCGCCACGAAGCCGGGGGTGTAGGGCCCGATCACCACGCCGGCCATCAGGTAGCCCACCAGCGCCGGCAGGCGCAGCCGCGCGGCGATGAAGCCGAGCACCAGCGCCAGGCCCAGCCCGGCGGCGATGGTGCTGATGAGCGCGACGTTGTGACCCATGGTCCCTGGAATCTACACGAGCACCCGCAAAAAAGCCGCGCGACGCGCGGCCTTTTTTGCGGGGGCAGCAGGCGGGCGGCCTACAGCTTGACGGTGCTCAGGTAGCTGTCGAAGCGGTACTCCGAGAAACGGCTCCACAGGATCTGGTCACGCTGGAAGGCGCGCATGTCCTGATGGATCTTCTTGAACTCCGCCGACTTGGCCTCGTGTGCCGCGAACACCTCCATCGAGGCCTTGAAGCCGGCGTCCATGATCTCCTTGGAGAAGGCCTTGAGCTGCGTCTTCGCCGCCACCAGGCGCTTGAGCGCGACCGGGTTCATCGCGTCGTACTTGGCGGTCATGTCGCGCGCCGCCACCTTGGTGGCTGCGTCGACGATGGCCTTGTTCTCGGCCGACAGCGCGTCGAACGCCTTGGTGTTGACGAAGAACTCCAGCTCGGCGCCGCCTTCCCACCAGCCGGGGTAGTAGTAGTAGGGTGCGACCTTGTTGAAGCCCAGCTTCTCGTCATCGTGCGGGCCGACGAACTCGGTGGCGTCCAGGGTGCCCTTCTCCAGGGCCTGGTACACCTCGCCGGCCGGCATGTTCTGCGCCACCACGCCCAGCTTGGCCATCGCCTCGCCGAACAGGCCGCCGCCCATGCGCATCTTCAGGCCCTTCAGGTCGGCCACGGTCTTGATCTCCTTGCGGAACCAGCCGCCCATCTGGGTGCCCGTGTTGCCGGCGCTGAAGCTGCGCATGTTGTACTTCGCATAGAAGGCGTCCATGAGCTTGCGGCCGTTGCCGTGCTCCATCCAGGCGTCCATCTGGCGGGCGGTCAGGCCGAAGGGCACGGCGCAGCCGAAGGCGAAGATGGAATCCTTGCCCGTGAAGTAGTAGGGCGCGGTCTGCGCCATCTCGATCGTGCCGTTCTGCAGGGCATCGACCACGCCGAAGGCCGGCATCAGCTCGCCGGCGGCGTGGATGGAGACCTCGAACCTGCCGCCGGAGAGCTCCTTCACCACGCGGGAGAAGGTCTCGGCGCTGCCGAAGATGGTGTCCAGCGACTTGGGGAAGCTGGATGCCAGGCGCCAGCGCACGGCAGCCTGGGCGTGCACCGCGGGGGCGATGCCGGTGGCGAGCACGCCGGCGATGCCGGCCTGCCGGATGAGGGATCGACGATCCATGGGAAGACTCCTTGGGTACTGCGGGGTTTCGCGTCTGAGTGCGCGGCCGACATGATCGGCCGCATGCTTGGCGTACCCTTGCAGATCGCTGGCGCCGGTTTCACCGCGGTGTGTTCAACTTTGGCCGCACCACAAACAAAAAGCCGCACTCGCGTGCGGCTTTCTGCTGGGGCTGTAGACCGGTGGCTTACAGCTTCTGCGCCTGCATGAAGCGGTCGAAGCCCATCTCGGTGAAGCGGAACCACAGGTTCTGGTCGGCGCGGAACTTGGAGTAGTCGGCGTAGATCTTCTTCCAGTCCTCGTTCTTGGTCGACAGTTCCTCGTACAGGGCCATGGACTGCTTGAAGGCCTCGGCCAGCACGTCGTTCGAGAACGGACGCAGCTTGGTGCCGGCGGCCACCAGCTGCTTCAGCGCGGTGGGGTTGCGCGCGTCGTAGCGGGCCTGCATCACCACGTGGGCCTCGGAGGCGGCAGCCTGCACGATGGCCTTGTTCTCGGCCGACAGGGCATTGAAGGCCTTGTCGTTGATGAAGAAGTCGAGCTGCGGGCCGCCTTCCCACCAGCCGGGGTAGTAGTAGAACGGCGCGACCTTGTTGAAGCCGAGCTTCTGGTCGTCGTACGGTCCCACCCACTCGGTGGCGTCGATGGTGCCCTTTTCCAGCGCGGCGTAGATCTCGCCACCGGGGATGTTCTGCGGCACGCCGCCCATGCGCTCGAGCACCTTGCCGGCGAAGCCGCCGATGCGCATCTTCAGGCCCTTGATGTCCTTGACCGACTTGATTTCCTTGCGGTACCAGCCGCCCATCTGGGAGCCGGTGTTGCCGCCGGGGAAGCTGATCATGTTGTACTTGGCGTAGAACTCGCGCATCAGCTTCAGGCCGTTGCCCTCGTACTGCCACGCCGTCATCTGGCGGCTGTTCAGGCCGAAGGGGATGGCGCAGCCGAGCGCGAAGGCCTCGTTCTTGCCGAAGAAGTAGTACGGGGCGGTGTGCGCGCACTCCACGGTGCCTTGCTGCACGCCGTCGACCACGCCGAAGGGGGGCATGAGTTCACCGGCCGCGTGGACCGAGACCTCGAACTTGCCGCCCGACATGGCCTTGATCTGGTTGGCGAAGACCTCGGCGGCACCGTAGATGGTGTCCAGGGACTTCGGGAAGCTGGAGGCCAGGCGCCAGCGAATGGCGGCCTGGGCGTGCACGGCAGGTGCCACGCCCGCGGCGAGCACGCCGGCGATACCGGCGGACTTGATGACGGAACGACGATCCATGAGAAGGCTCCTCACTAGGGGACAGACAGACGAGAGAGATGTGGGGCGGCACACTTAAGTGTTGCCACCATCCGGCGCCCATTCTAGGAACGCACCCCCCGTACTACTCAGGGGTTTTCCCTCGGCATCCGTTTGAAAACCTTCGGATGTAACCCTGCTGTCAGTTATCTGCCAGCTTCTCGACGCGCCGCGCGCCGCGCGGCGCGAAGGCGGGTCAGCCCACGACCTTCAGGCTCGGCGGCACGCGCTCGACGAGCGCGCCGAAGCGCTGCTGCACTGAGGCCTCGATGCCCGCGGCGTCCAGGCCCTGCAGGGCCAGCAGGCGCGCGGGGTCGCCATGCGCCGTGAACTCGTCGCGCAGGCCGAGCTGCAGCACCGGCTTCACGATGCCGGCGGCGTTGAGCGCCTCGGTCACCGCGCTGCCCGCGCCCCCCATGATGGCGCCCTCCTCCAGTGTGACGAGGGCCTCGTGCGTGCCCGCCACCGAGAGCAGCAGCTCCACGTCGAGCGGCTTGGCCCAGCGCATGTTCACCACCGTGAGGTTCAGTCGCTCGGCGGCCTGCAGCGCCGGCTGCAGCAGCGTGCCGAAGGCCAGCACCGCGATGCCCTTGCCCTGGCGCCGCAGTTCGCCCTTGCCGAAGGGCAGGCCCTCCAGCGTGTCCTGCACGGCCACGCCCGCGCCGGCGCCACGCGGGTAGCGCACGGCCACCGGGTGGTCCTGCCGGAAGGCGGTGGTCAGCAGCTGGCGGCACTCGTTCTCGTCGGCCGGGCAGGCGATGCTCACCTGCGGGATGCAGCGCAGGTAGGGGATGTCGTAGGCACCCGCGTGCGTGGGGCCGTCGGCGCCCACCAGGCCGGCGCGGTCGAGCGCGAACACCACCGGCAGGTTCTGCAGCGCGACGTCGTGGATGAGCTGGTCGTAGCCGCGCTGCAGGAAGGTGGAGTAGATCGCCACCACCGGCTTCAGGCCCTCGCAGGCCATGCCGGCGGCGAACGTCACCGCGTGCTGCTCGGCGATGCCGACGTCGAAGTAGCGGTCCGGGAAGCGCTTCTCGAACTCCACCAGGCCCGAGCCCTCGCGCATGGCCGGCGTGATGCCCACCAGGCGTGGGTCTGCCGCGGCCATGTCGCACAGCCACTGGCCGAACACCTGGGTGAAGGTGGGCTTGGGCGGCACCGCCGGCTTCACGAGGCCGACCGCGGGATCGAACTTGCCGGGGCCGTGATAGGCCACCGGGTCGGCCTCGGCCAGCTTGTAGCCCTGGCCCTTGCGCGTGACCACGTGCAGGAACTGCGGGCCCTTCAGCGCCTTGATGTTCTCCAGCGTGGGGATGAGCGAGTCGAGGTCGTGGCCGTCGATCGGGCCGATGTAGTTGAAGCCGAACTTCTCGAACAGCGTGGCCGGCACCACCATGCCCTTGGCGTGCTCCTCGATGCGCTTGGCCAGCTCGAACAGCGGCGGCGCCACGCGCAGCACGTTCTTGGCCACGTTCTTGCCCGCGGCGTAGAAGCGACCACTGAGGAGCTGCGCCAGGTAGCGGTTGAGCGCGCCCACCGGCGGGCTGATCGACATGTCGTTGTCGTTCAGGATCACCAGCAGGTTGCACTCGGCCACGCCGGCGTTGTTGAGCGCCTCGAAGGCCATGCCCGCGCTCATGGCGCCGTCGCCGATGACGGCGATGCTGTGGCGCTGCTCGCCCTTCTGCCTGGCGGCCAGCGCCATGCCCAGCGCGGCGGAGATGCTGGTGGACGAGTGCGCGGTGCCGAAGGTGTCGTACTCGCTCTCGGCGCGCTGCGGAAAGCCCGCCAGCCCGCCGAACTGCCGCAGCGTGCCCATGCGGTCGCGCCGGCCGGTGAGGATCTTGTGCGGGTAGGTCTGGTGCCCCACGTCCCACACGATGCGGTCGCGCGGCGTGTCGTACACGTAGTGCAGCGCGATGGTCAGCTCCACCGTGCCGAGGTTGGAGCTGAGGTGGCCGCCGGTCTTGGCGACCGAGTCGAGCACGTAGGCGCGCAGTTCGTTGGCCAGCGGCGCGAGCTGCGGGCGCGGCAGGCGGCGCAGATCGGCGGGGTCGTTGATCGTTTCCAGCAGGCTGGGCATGGCTTCGTGGCTCGTCGTCATCAATTCTCCCTGTGCACCACCATCTCGGCCAGCGCGGCCAGCGCCCGGGTGTCGGGCAGTCCGCTGGCCGCGAGCGCGGCATGCGCCTGGGCCAGCAGTTCCTCGGCATGCGAGCGGGCGCGATCCAGGCCGAGCAGCGACACGTAGGTCGGCTTGTCCTGCGCGGCGTCCTTGCCGGCCGTCTTGCCCAGCGTGGCGGAATCGGCCGTCACGTCGAGGATGTCATCCACCACCTGGAAGGCGAGGCCCAGGGCCCAGCCGTAGGTATCCAGCGCGGCCAGCGCCGCCGGGCTGGTGTCGCCGCAGGCCGCGCCCATCATCACGCTGGCCTGCAGCAGGGCGCCGGTCTTGAGCCGGTGCATGTGCCGCAGCTCGGCCTCGGTCAGTTGCCGGCCCACGGCCGCGAGGTCGATCGCCTGGCCGCCGGCCATGCCCGCATGGCCCGCTGCGCGCGCGAGCAGGCGGCACAGGCGCGCCTGCACGGCAGCCGGAACCGCGGCCTCGTCGTCGGGGGTGAGAAATTCAAAGGCCAGGGCCTGCAGGGCATCCCCGGCGAGCAGCGCGCCGGCCTCGCCGTAGGCCACGTGCACGGTGGGCTTGCCGCGGCGCAGCACGTCGTTGTCCATGCAGGGCATGTCGTCATGCACCAGCGAGTAGGCGTGGATCAGCTCCACCGCGCAGGCGGCACGCACGGAAGCCTCGCAGTGGCCCTGCACCGCCTCGCAGGCGGCCAGCACCAGCAGCGGCCGCAGCCGCTTGCCGCCGTCGAGCACGGCGTAGCGCATGGCCGCGCCCAGGCCGGCCGGCGCATCGGCCGGCACCCAGGCCGACAAGGCCTCTTCCACACGGGCCAGGCGCTCGGCGGACCAGCTCTTGAGGGGAAAGCTCACGTCTCGTCCGCCCACGGCTTCAGCACGCCGGCATCCAGCACCTTGATCTGCTCTTCCACGGCCTGCAGCCGGTCGCGGCAGAACTTCAGCAGCTCGGCGCCGCGCTCGTAGCCGGCCAGCAACTGCTCCAGCGGCAGCTGGCCGGACTCGATCTGCGAAGTGAGCTGTTCCAGCTCTTCCATGGCCGCTTCGTAGCTGGCGGGGGGTTTGGCGGCGGTCTTGGGCATGCGTTTGACAAGGGTCAAGGCGGAATTCTAGGCGCCCCCGCATGCACCGCGGTCCCGGGGGGTAGAATCCGCTCCCCATTCGTCGCGCCTCGGCGCCACGCCCTGCCCCTTCATAGGGGGAGTCTCTAGGTCAGGTGAAATGTCTGATTTAAGTCTTCAGCTCCAGCAGGCCGCAAGCCAACTTCCTGTTTCCAGCTACTTCGACGAGGCGCTTCTTTCGCGCGAGGTGGAGCTCATCTTCCAGTCCGGTCCGCGCTACCTCGGGCACGCGCTGGCCGTGCCGGAGGTGGGCGACTACTATGCGCTGCCGCATGAGAACGAAGGCCGCGCCCTGCTGCGCACGCCGCAGGGCGTGGAGCTCGTCTCCAACGTCTGCCGGCACCGCCAGGCCGTCATGCTCAAGGGCCGCGGCAACCTGGCCGCGCGCGCCGGTTCGGGCGGGCACATCGTGTGCCCCCTGCACCGCTGGACGTACAGCGGCGGCGCCGCCGGCGCCAAGGCCGGCACGCTGCTGGGCGCGCCGCACTTCCAGACGGACCCCTGCCTGGACCTGAACAACTACCGCATCCAGGAATGGAACGGCCTGCTGTTCGAGTCCAACGGCTACGACGTGTCGCGCGCGCTCAAGGGCATGGGCCCGACCGCCGACCTCGATTTCTCCGGCTACGTGCTCGACCACGTGGAACTGCACGAGGTCAACTACAACTGGAAGACCTTCATCGAGGTCTACCTGGAGGACTACCACGTGGGCCCGTTCCACCCGGGGCTGGGCAACTTCGTCACCTGCGAAGACCTGCGCTGGGAGTTCGGCCGCGACTACTCGGTCCAGACGGTCGGCGTGGCCAAGGCGCTGGGCAAGCCCGGCTCCGAGGTCTACAAGCGCTGGCACGACGCCGTGCTGCGCTACCAGGGTGGCCAGCCGCCGCGCCACGGCGCGATCTGGCTCACGCTGTACCCGAACGTCATGGTCGAGTGGTACCCGAACGTGCTGGTGGTCTCCACGCTGTTCCCGCGCGGGCCGCAAAAGACGCTGAACATGGTGGAGTTCTTCTACCCCGAGGAGATCGCCGCCTTCGAGCGCGACTATGTGGAGGCCGAGCGCGCCGCCTACATGGAGACCTGCATCGAGGACGACGAGATCGCCGAGCGCATGGACGCCGGCCGCCGCGCGCTGATGGAACGCGGCGACAACGAGGTCGGCCCCTACCAGAGCCCGATGGAAGACGGCATGCAGCACTTCCACGAGTGGTACCGCGGCGTCATGGGCGCCCACGTGCCCAGTCGCTGAGCATCGGCGGGGCGCCCGGTCCGTGCCCGCGTTTCCCGATGGCCGGCTCAGTGGCACCGTGGTGCCGCTGGACCGCGCCAACGTCGACACCGACGCCATCTTCCCCAAGCAGTACGGCCGCTCCACGGCGCGCGCCGGCTATGGCGCGGTGCTGTTCGACAGCTGGCGCTACCTGGACCCGGGCGACCTGGATTCGGATCACGCGCGGCGCCGGCCGGACCCGGGCTTCGTGCTCAACGACCCGCGCTACCGCGGCGCGCGCGTGCTGCTGGCAGGCCCCAACTTCGGCTGCGGCTCCAGCCGTGAGCACGCGGTGTGGGCGCTGCGCGACTGGGGCTTCCGCGCCGTCGTCGCGCCCGGCTTCGGCGACATCTTCCGGCAGAATGGCGCGCTCAACGGCGTGGCGCCGATCGAGCTGCCCGCGGCGGCCGTGCGCACGCTGTTCACCCTCTCCCAGGCCCAGGTCTTGACCGCTTCCATCGATCTCCACGCCGGCACGCTGCAGGCCGGCGGACACTGCTTTGCCTTCACGCTCGGCCCGCGCGAGCGGCTGCTGCTCTCCGAAGACACCGACTGGATCGGCGCCACGCTCGCCCAGCGCGAGCGCATCGCCGCCTTCGAGGCGCGCCGCCTCGCCGCACAGCCGTGGCTCGCGCGGCCCTGGCCGGCAACGGAGTAGCCCATGCAGGCCTTGTGGATGCTGGTCGCGTCGCTCGCCTTCGCGACCATGGCGGTGTGCATCAAGTACGCGTCGGCGTGGTTCAACTCGGCGGAGCTCGTGTTCTACCGGGGCCTCATCGGCATGCTGCTGATGTGGCTGTGGGCGCGTTCGCGGCGCGAGCCGCTGGCCACCCGGTACCCGGGCATGCACGCGTGGCGCAGCGTCGTCGGCGTGATCGCGCTGGGCGCCTGGTTCTACGCCATCGCCGGCCTGCCGCTGGCGACCGCCATGACCCTGAACTACATGAGCAGCGTGTGGATCGCGGCCTTCCTGGTGGGCGGCACGCTCATTGCCTGGAACCCGCGCGCCGGCGCCCCGCTGCCGGCGCGGCAGGGCGCGCTGGCACTCACGGTGCTGGCCGGCTTCGCGGGCGTGGTGATGATGCTGCGGCCCACGCTGGACCAAAACCAGATGTTCGCCGGCGTGGTGGGTCTCATGTCCGGCATGATGGCCGCCTTCGCCTACCTGCAGGTGATGGCGCTGGGCAAGCTGGGCGAGCCGGAGTCGCGCACCGTCTTCTACTTCGCGGTCGGCTCCGCGGTGGCCGGCGGGCTGGGCATGCTGGTGGCCGGCGTGTCCCCCTGGGACTGGGGCCATGCGCTGTGGCTGCTGCCGGTGGGCCTGCTGGCCTCGCTCGGCCAGTTGTGCATGACGCGCGCCTACAGCCACGGCGCCACGCTGGTGGTGGCAAGCCTGCAGTACTCCGGCATCGTCTTCGGCGCGCTCTACAGCCTGCTGCTGTTCGGCGACGACATCCCGCTGATCGGCTGGATCGGCATGGCGGTGATCGTGGTCAGCGGCATCGCCGCCACCGTGCTGCGCGCCCGCGCGGCGCCTGACGCACCGGGCGAGGAGCACTGAGCACCGCTCACAGGTGCACGCGCGTGCCCAGCTCGATCACCGCGTTGCTGGGAATGCCGAAGTAGTCCACCGCGCGGCCCGCATTGCGCGACAGCGCCTCGAACAGGTTCTGCCGCCAGCGGGCCATGCCGGCCGCCGGCCGCGGCACCACCGTCTCGCGGCTGAGGAAGTACGAGGTGGCGAACGGGTCGATCACCAGGCCCTGTGCCGCGCAGCCGGCCAGTGCCGCCGGCACGTCGGGCTTGTCCATGAAGCCAAAGCGCAGGCGCACCTGCCAGAAGCCATGCCCCAGCGGCTGTGCCATGGCGCGCTGGTCTGCCGGCACGAAGGGCTGCTCCTCGAAGCACACGGTCAGCACCACGTTGCGCTCGTGCAGCACCAGGTTGTGCTTCATGTTGTGCAGCAGCGCGTGCGGCACCAAGTCCTCCTGCGCGGAGAGGAACACCGCCGTGCGGGCCACGCGCGGGACGCCGGCGCCACCGTCACCCAGGCCCTGCACGAAGGCCGCGAGCGGCAGCAGCTCCGCGCGCAGGGAGTGGCCCAGCAACTCGCGGCCACGGTGCCAGGCCATCATGCCAACCATCAGCACCGCGCCCAGCGCCACCGGGAACCAGCCGCCATCCACGAACTTCGCCGCGCACGAGACGAGCAGCAGCGCGTCGAGCAGCAGAAAGAACACGGTGGCGGGGACGGCCACCCAGAGCGGATAGGCCCACACGCGCCGCACCACGAAGTAGGTGAGCGCGGTGGTGATGAGCATGGTGCCGGTGACCGCGATGCCATAAGCCGATGCCATGGCCGACGAGGAGCCGAAGCCGATGCAGGCGAGCACCACGCCGACCAGCAGCAGGCTGTTGACGGCCGGCATGTAGATCTGCCCGCGCTCGCGCGACGAGGTGTGGACGATGCGCATGCGCGGCAGCAGGCCGAGCTGGATCGCCTGCTGCGTGAGCGAATAGGCACCCGAGATGACGGCCTGCGAGGCGATGATGGTCGCGGCGGTGGCGATCACCACCGCCGGCACCAGCAGCGCCGGCGGGAAGCTCAGGTAGAACGGATTGCCCACCGCCTGCGGCTCGCGCAGCAGCAGCGCGCCCTGCCCGGCGTAGTTGATCGCCAGCGCCGGCAGCACCAGCCCCAGCCAGGCGATGCGGATCGGCCGCCGGCCGAAGTGGCCCATGTCCGCGTACAGCGCCTCCGCGCCCGTGACGGCCAGAACCACCGCGCCCACCGCCAGGAACAGGCCCCAGCCCCGGCTGGCCAGGAAGTGCGCCGCGTGCCGCGGGTCGACCGCCTGCAGGATCTGCGGCGCCTGCGCGATCTGCCACAGGCCCACCGCCGCCAGCGTGAGGAACCACAGCACGATCACCGGTCCGAAGAAGCGGCCCACCAGGGCCGTGCCGTGGCGCTGCACGAGGAACAGGCCCACCAGGATGCCCGTGGCCACGGGCAGCACCCAGGGCTTGAGCGCCGGCGTGACCACCTCGATGCCCTCCACCGCGCTCATGACCGAGATCGCCGGCGTGAGCACGCTGTCACCGTAGAAGAGGCAGGCGCCGAAGGCCCCCGCCAGCAGCAGCACGCGCCGCAACCGCGGCTGGCCGGCCACGCTGCGCGAGGCCAGGGCCAGCAGCGCCATCGTGCC
The DNA here is from genome assembly GCF_041916345.1 of Ramlibacter sp. Taxonomy (GTDB): domain Bacteria; phylum Pseudomonadota; class Gammaproteobacteria; order Burkholderiales; family Burkholderiaceae_C; genus Ramlibacter. The sequence goes on along the minus strand of NZ_JAYRZR010000045.1, from coordinate 12,228 downwards.
GCCCTCGCCGTGGTTGTCCGCGCGCAGGATCAGCACCACGTACTTCAGCGTCACCACCAGCATCAGCGCCCAGAACACCACCGACACGGCGCCCACGATCATGTCGGGCTGCAAGGGCACGCCGGTGGCAGGCGCGAAGATCTCCTTGATGGTGTAGAGCGGGCTGGTGCCGATGTCGCCATACACCACGCCCAGCGCGGCCAGCACCAGGGCGGCCGTGCCCTGCTTCGCCTGGCCATCGGGGGCCGGTGCGGCCGGTGCGGCCGGGTGTTCGGTGTGGGCGGGTGGCGCGGTTCGCAAGGGGTCGGTTGTCATGCCCCCGTTTGTGCGCCGGCGCGCCTCAAAATCGCATCAATGCCGTTGCACGAGGGCTACTCCCCAGCCAACCGGTAGCCAACCCCCAGCTCCGTGAGCAGGTAGCGCGGCTCCGCGGGGTCCTGCTCCAGCTTCGCGCGCAGGTGGCCCATGTACACGCGCAGGTAGTGCAGCTGGTCCACCTGGTCGGCGCCCCACACGTCGGCCAGCAACTGGCGGTGCGTGAGCACCCGGCCCGGTTCGCGGGCCAGGCGCGCGAACAGGCGGAACTCGATCGGCGTGAGGTGCACCGTCTCGCCACGCAGCGTAAGCCGGCGCGCGTCGAGGTCGAACACCAGCTCACCCACCGCGACGCGCTGCGCTGGGGCGGGTGCTGCCGCGGCCCGGCGCAGCATCGCCCGTGTGCGCGCCAGCAGCTCCCCCACGCCGAAGGGCTTGGTGAGGTAGTCATCGGCGCCGGCGTCCAGCGCCGCGATCTTCTGCGCCTCCTGCGTGCGGGCCGACAGCACGAGGATCGGCATGGACCAGCGCGGACGCCAGCGCGCGATGAGGGCCACGCCATCGGCATCCGGCAGGCCCAGATCGAGGATCAGCAGGCGCGGCTGCGCGCGCGCGAGCTCGGCCTGCGCCTGGGCGCCCGTGCATGCCACGCGCGGCGACAGGCCCTCGGCCGCGAGGCTGGCGGCGACGAACTGCGCGATGGCGGATTCGTCCTCCACCACCAGCACGTCGGCCCGGGTCGCGCTCACTGGACGACCCTCCGTCCTGCGGACTGCGGGATTCGCCTTGGGGCGGCCCGGCGGCTCATGCAACGGCCTCCTGCCGGGCCAGCGGCAGATCGACTCGCAGTTCGGCCCCCGGCTCGCATCGCCGTGCGGCGATGCGGCCGCCATGCAGCCGCGCGATCAGCTCGCACAGGGCCAGGCCGGCCGTGCCCTCGCCGGTGCCGCCCGCGAAGCGGTGGAACAGCGCCTGCGGGTCGCCGGGCGGCAAGCCTGCGCCGTGGTCACGCACCGCCACGAAGACGCCGTCGCGGGCACGCCCGGCTCGCACCACCACATGCGGCTCGACATGGCCGTGGCGCACCGCGTTGTCCACCAGGTTGGCCACCAGCTGCGCCAGCAGCGAAGCCTCGGCACGCACCGGCGGCAGATCCGGCGGCACGCGCAGCTCGATGCGCGCCTGGGGCCAGCGGCGGCGCATGCGCGTGACCGCAGCGCCCAGCACCTCCGACATCGATTCCCACTGCAGCGCGAGCTGCGCCTGCGGCTGCGCGAGCCGGGCCATCTGCAGGATGTTGTCGGCCAGCAGGTTCATGTCGCGCGCCTCGTTCTCCAGGTTCTCCAGCAGCCGCTCCCGCTGGCGCGGCGGCATCGCGTCGGCCTGGCTGCGCAGCGCGCTCGCGGTGCCGAGGATGGCCGCCAGGGGCGTGCGCAGGTCGTGCGACAGCGACGCCAGCAGCGTGTTGCGCGCCGCCTCGGCCTGCGCCGCCTCCTGCGCGGCGCGCGCGGTCGCTGCGGCCGTCTCGCGGTCCAGCGCCAGACCGATCTGCTGCGCCACGGCCTGCCAGTGGCGCAGGGTGTCCGGGTCCGGCGACGGGCCGGCCGGCAACAGCACCTGGACCGCGGCACGCGCGTCCGCCACGGCGCACGGCGCGCACCACAGGGGCAGATCGGGCCAGTCGTCGCAGCCGCGGCCGAGCGCGCGGCCATGGGTCCAGGCCCAGTCCACCGCCGAGGCCTGGAAGGCACCCGGCTCGGCGCCCGCCGACACGCATCGCGCCGCAGCGCCCGGTGCATCCCGCAGGAACAGGGCCGCCGGCCCGCCCAACTGCGCCTGCAGCCAGCCTGCCGCCCGCTCGGCCTGGGCCTGGGCGCCCTGGCAGGCGGCCAGTTCGGCCGTGAGCTGTTGCAGTTGCGCGCTGCGCGCCTCGCCCAGGCGGGCCCGCACCGTGCGCTGGCGCAGGCGCGCGATGAGCCCGTTGAGCGCCAGCGACAGGGCCAGCAGCACCGCCAGCGTCCACGCGTACTCGGGCCCGTCCACGGCCAGGCTGTAGCGTGGCGGCACGAAGAAGAAGTTGAGCGCGGTGACGCAGGCCAGCGCGGCCAGCAGGCCGGGGCCCCTGTCGAGCGTGAGCGCGGTCAGCACTACCGCCACCAGATACACCATGGCGAGGCCCGCCACGGACATGCGGCCATCCAGCGCGTGGCAGGCCAGCGTGGCCAGGGCCGGCGCGGCCCCGGCGGCCAGCCATTGCCAGCGGCGGGCAACGGGCGTCATGGGCGGGATCGTAGCGCCGGCCGACCACCCCGGCGCGGATCGGGTTGCCCCAGCGGTGGCCGCAGTGCCGGCGCGGCTTGCGCTACCCTTGCCGCATGCACACCCACCTGATCACCGTGGCCGAACTGCAGGCCCTGCGCGCCGCCGGGGCGCGGCTCATGGTCTTCGACTGCAGCTTCGACCTGATGAACCCGGCCGCCGGCGAGGAGCAGTACCGCCAGGCGCACATCCCGGGCGCGGTCTACGCCCACCTGGACCACCACCTGAGCGACAAGATGGCGCCCGACGCCACCGGCCAGTACCAGCCACACCCCGATGCCGCCTCGGGCGGTCGCCATCCGCTGCCCAGCCGCCAGCGCTTTGCCACCTGGCTGTCTTCCGTCGGCTTCGCCAACGACATGCAGGCCGTGGTGTACGACCGCCAGGGCGTGAACTACTGCGGCCGCCTCTGGTGGATGCTGAAGTGGGCCGGGCACGACGCCGTGGCGGTGCTCGATGGCGGCCTGCAAGCCTGGCAAGCGGCAGGCGGGGAGGTGACGAGCGGCGTCGAAGCCTCGCACTTCCAGTCGAACTTCACGCTGGGCCCGCCGCTGCGTCGGCTCGCGACCACGGCCGACGTCGCCGCGGGCCTGGCGGCCGGCGCGCGGCAGACGGTGATCGACGCCCGCGCCGCGCCGCGCTTCCGTGGCGAGGTGGAGCCGCTGGACCCGGTGGCCGGGCACATCCCCGGCGCGCTGAACCGCCCCTTCGGCCTGAATGTGGGGGCCGATGGCCGCTTCAAGCCAGCCGCGGATCTGCGGGCCGAGTTCGAGGCCCTGCTGGCCGGCCGCGATGCCGCGACCGTGGTGCACCACTGCGGCAGCGGCGTGAGCGCGGTGCCCAACGTGATGGCGATGGAACTGGCGGGCTACCCGCCGGCGGCGCTGTACGCAGGCAGCTGGAGCGAGTGGTGCCGCGACCCGACGCTGCCGGTCGAGAAGGGCTGATGGCCGGCGGGCATGCGGCCCGCCTGCTCAGGGCAGCGCGCGGCGGATGCCTTCCAGCTCGGCGATCACCTCGTCGATGACGCCGAGGAAGTCGTCACGGCTGCGCAGCGGCGGATCGATGATGGCGCGGCCCGCCACTTCGGCCAGGTGCTCGTGGCGGGTTTCGCGGGCCCAGCGCCGCACCTCCCAGTAGGTGACCAGGGCGAGGCGGCCCAGGTCCTCCTTGCGGCGTGCGTGATACAGGCTGCCCAGGATGTCATCCAGGTCATGCTGCGCACGGGCGGGAGCGGCGACGGCGTTCATGTTGCGATGCAGCATGATGCCACTACCTGAACCGAAACTGACAAAGGTCGACGCTTTCTGGGGGGCTCCCCCTAGTTGCAGGACGAGCGGCGGGCCCGTGCGATCATCAGCCGCCCGCGAGCGCCACGGGCGCACGGGAACGGGGGGATCTTGATCGGCTTTGTGGAGAACGCGCGCCGGATCCTGGATCTGGCCTGGCCGGCCCTGGTGGGCCAGCTTTCGGTGGTCGCCTTCGCGACGGTCGACACCTTCCTGGTGGGCCGCCTGGGCGCCGACGACCTGGCCGCGCTGGCCGTGGGCAGCGCCTTCTACATGACGGTGCTCGTCACGCTGGTGGGCGTGGTGCAGGCGCTCGGCCCGATCGCCGGGCAGCTCTATGGCGCCGGCGAGCACACGCAGGCGGGCGCGCAGCTGCAGCAGGCGGTGTGGCTGTCGCTGCTGCTCGCGGCGCTGGGCAGCCTGCTGCTGCTCAACCCGCTGCCCGTGCTGCTGCTGGCCGATGCATCGCCCGCGGTGGCGGGCAAGGTGCGCGCCTACCTGTCCACGATGACGCTGGCCATCGTGCTCACGCTGCTCTTCACCGTGTACCGCACCTTCTGCACCGCCGTCTCACGCACGCAGCCGGTGATGCACCTGCAGCTCACCGGCCTGGCGGCCAAGGTGCCGCTGGCGATGCTGCTGGTGCCGGGCCACGCCGGTCTGGGCCTGCCGGCCCTGGGTGCGTGGGGCTGCGCGCTGAGCACCGTGCTCGCGCAGGCCCTGCAGGTGCTGCTGGCCTGGCGGCAGCTGCGGCGCGACCCGTTCTACCGGTCCTTCGCCCTGCCGCGGGTGGGCATGCACCGACCCCACCTGCCCTCGTTGCGCGCGATGCTCGTGCTGGGCCTGCCGATCGGCGGCTCGCTGCTGATCGGCATCAGCGGCTTCACCGTCATGGCCATCCTGATCGCGCGCATGGGCACCACCGCGGTGGCGGCGCACCAGATCACGGTGAACGTGGTGTCGCTGCTCTTCATGGTGCCGCTGGCGCTGTCACAGGCCAGCAGCACGCTGGTGGCGCAGCACGTGGGCGCGGGTGAGCGCTCGCTGGCCCGCCGCGTGGGCTGGCACGCGCTGGTGCTCGCCCTGCTCCTGGCGGCCACCCTGGGCAGTGGCGTCTACCTGCTGCGCCAGCCGCTGATCGCGTTGTACTCGCGGGATGCCGCCGTGGTGGCCGTGACGATGTCGCTGCTGGCGTGGGTGGTGGGGTTCCACCTCGCGGACGCGGCGCAGGCCATCGCCTCGTTCACGCTGCGCGCGTGGGAGGTGACGACGCCGCCGATGCTGATCTACATCGCGGCGCTGTGGGGCATCGGCCTCGGCGTGGGCACGCTGCTCGGCTTCGACCTCCTGGGCGGCACGCCGGCCGCGCTGCGCGGCGCACCGGGCTACTGGGCCTCGGCCACGGTGGGCGTAGCGGTCGCGGCGGTGGCCCTGTGCGGGCTGCTGGCCTGGACGACGCGGCGGCGCCGCCGGTCGCTGCTGTAGACCCTCACACCTGCAGCGGGTACGGTGGCTCGGTGATGCGCGGCTGCACGCTGCGCTCGACGAAGACCGCATGCCACAGCAGGAAGACCAGCGCGGTCCAGAGCCGACGGCTGTGATCGGCCTCGCCACGACGATGCTCGGCGAGCCACGCCCGAACCTGCGGCAGATGGATCAGATGGCCGGCAGCGCCGGAGGCCGCCACGAGGTCATGCGCCGAGTCGGTCAGGGGCCCTTCGCGCAGCCAGTGGGCCAGCGGCACGGGGAAGCCCAGCTTGGGACGGTCCCGCACGGGCGCGGGCACGATGCGCGCCAGGGCCTGCCGCAGCGCGTACTTGGTGGTGCCATGCGCGATCTTCTGGTCATGCGGCAGCCGCGCGGCCACGGCGAACACCGCCGGGTCGAGAAAGGGCACACGCAGTTCCAGCGCATGGGCCATGGTCATCTTGTCGGCCTTGGCGAGGATGTCACCCGGCAGCCAGGTGCACAGGTCCAGGTGCTGCATGCGCGCCGCCGGGTCCCAGCCGCGCGACTCGGCATAGAAGGGCGCGGTGATGTCCGCGTGCGTCCACGCCGGGTCGTACCCGGGCAGCAGGGCCTGCAACTGCGCCTCGGTGAAGTTGCGCGCGTTGCCGTAGTTCCGCGCCTCCAGCGGCAGGGCGCCGCGCTGCAGCAGACCCTTGCCGCGCAGGCCCTGCGGCAGCCGCTCGGCGAAGCGGCCGATGCCGCGGCGCACGGGCAGGGGCAGCGCGTCGAACGGCCGAAGGGACAGGCCCTCGCCGTAGATCGGGTAGCCGCCGAACAGCTCGTCGGCGCCCTCGCCGGACAGCACCACCTTCACGTGCTGGCGCGCCGCCTGCGCGACGAAGTACAGCGGCACCAGTGACGCATCGGCAATCGGCTCATCGAGGTGCCACACGATCTGCGGCAGGGCCTGCACGAAGGCCTCCGCGCTCACCATGCGCACCACATGCCGTGCCCCGATGGCTCGTGCCGAGGCAGCGGCCAGCTCCACCTCCGAGAAGCCCGGTTGTTCGAAGCCGGCGGTGAAGGTGATGAGACGCGGGTTGTGCCGCATGGCCAGCGCCGCGATGGCCGTGGAATCGATGCCGCCCGAGAGGAAGGCGCCCACCGTCACGTCGGCCACCATGTGGCGTGCCACGGAGTCCTCCAGCGCGGAGGCGACCTCGTCGTAGCGCGCCTGCTCGTCGCCCGGCCGAAACGGCTGCACGTGGAAGCGCGGCGCGAAGTAGCGGCGAACCTCGGACGCATGGCCAGGCCGCAGCAGCGCGGTGCAGCCCGGTGGCAAGCGGCGCACGCCCTGGTGCAGCGTCTCCGGCTCGGGCACGTACTGCAAGGTGGCGTAGTGCTGCAGCGCGCGGGCGTCAAGCGACAAGTCCAGCCCGAGCAGCGGGGCCAGCGCCGTCAGGCTCTTCTCTTCGCTGCCCACCACCGTGCCCCCCGGCCCCGTGGCCATGAAGAGCGGCTTGATGCCGAACGGGTCGCGCGCACACAGCAGCGTGCGGGCCTCGGTGTCCCACAGCGCCAAGGCGAACATGCCGCGCAGGCGGGGCCAGGCGTCCTCGCCCCAAAAGTGGCAGGCGGCCGCCACCACCTCGGCATCGCCCTGCGTGCGGAAGGTGGCGCCATGCGAAGTCGCCAGTTCGGCGCGCAGCTCGCGGTAGTTGTAGACCTCGCCGTTGAAGGCCATCACGTAACGGTCTGGCGACTCAGGCGGCCCCCAGTGCAGCGGCTGATGCGAGCCCGCGATGTCGATGACGGCCAGCCGCTGGAAGGCCAGCACGGCCTGATCGTCGTGCCAGAGGCCGGCGTCGTCCGGGCCGCGATGGCGCATCAGCCGCGCGGCCGCGGTCACGGCATCGACCGCCTGCGCCCCGGCATGCGGAGCCACCAGCGCGATCAGGCCGCACATGGCCGCTGTCCGCGCCTGAGCGGCCTTGGTGGGATGCGTGTACGGTCCTTCTCCAATGCGCCTCCGGCAACGTGGCATCACGACGATGCAACCCTGCGCCCGTGCGCACGGCCAGCGCCGATTGAACCATCATCCCGCGCCGGCCCGACGGCTTGACGGTGCCGACAGCCCTCCCGGATACTCCGGCGCCAGAGCTGATGGATACGCCGACCCTGCCCCCCCGCTCGCGCGCTGCACTGGCCGCGGGCGCCACGGCACGCTGGGGCTCGCGCGTGACGGGCCGCGGTGCCGGCTCCACCATCGGCGGCCGCGTGGCCCTGTCGCTGGACCCTTCCTTGCTGCGCCGCCTAGCCGATGGCCGCCGTGTCGTGGTGGTGACCGGCACCAACGGCAAGACCACCACCACGCGCATGCTGGCCGCAGCACTCGCCACGCTGGGGCCGGTGGCCACCAACAGCGAAGGTGCCAACATGGCCGGCGGCCTGGTGACCGCGCTGGCCGCCGCAGCCGATGCCCCCATCGCCGTGCTGGAGGTGGATGAACTGCACCTGCCCCGCATCGCAGAGGCCCTGCAACCCGCCGTGATCGTGCTGCTGAACGTGTCGCGCGACCAGCTCGATCGCGTGGGCGAGACGCACCAGATCGAGCGCCAGCTGCGCGCCATGCTGGCTCGCCATCCGCACACCCTGGTGGTGGCCAACTGCGACGACGTGCTGGCCGCTTCGGCCGCCTACGACTGCGCCCGCGTGCAATGGGTGGCGGCCGGTGAAGGCTGGGCCGGCGACTCGGTGAGCTGCCCGCGCAGCGGTGAGGTAATCGTGTGCGAGCCCGGCCACTGGCACTCCCGCGGCGCGCCGCTGCAGCGGCCGAAGCCGCACTGGTGGACCGACAACGAAGCCCTGCACGGCCCCGATGGCTGGCGCGCGCCGCTGCGCCCTGCCCTGCCCGGCGAGGTGAACCGCGGCAACGCCGCGCTGGCCATCGCCGCCGCCGTGGCGATGGGGGCCGACCCGGTTGCGGCCACGCAAGCGGTGACGCTGGTGAGCGAAGTGGCCGGCCGCTACCGCAAGGTGCGCCTCGGCGAGCACACGGCGCGCATCCTGCTGGCCAAGAACCCGGCCGGCTGGCAGCAGGCGCTGACCCTGCTGGACCCGGCCGCGGCCGGCTGCGTCATCGCCGTCAACGGCCGTGAGGCCGACGGGCAGGACCTGTCATGGCTATGGGACGTGGACTTCTCGCCGATGGTGACCCGCACCGTGATCGCCTGCGGAGAACGCCGCGCTGACCTGGCGGTGCGACTCACCTACGCGGACCTGCCCCACGCATGCGGCAGCGACGTCATCGCGGCCATCCGCGCCTGCCCCCCGGGGCCGGTGGAGGTGCTGGCCAACTACTCCGCCTTCGTGCAGATCAACCGGCTGCTGCAGCGCGTGCATGGCTGAGCCCGTGCGCATCGGCCTCGTGCTGCCCGAGGTGATGGGTACCTATGGCGACAGCGGCAATGCCGTGGTGCTGCGCCAGCGCCTGCGCCTGCGCGGCCTGCCGGCCGAGATCATCCCCATCACGCTGGCGGAACCGGTGCCCGAGTCACTGGACCTGTACACCCTGGGCGGCGCCGAGGACCGCGCGCAGCGCCTCGCCAGGCGCCACCTGCTGGCGCACCCGGGCCTGCAACGCGCAGCGGCGCGCGGCGCGCCCGTGCTGGCCGTCTGCGCGGCGATGCAGGTGCTGGGGCACTGGTACGAGACCGCGGCAGGCGAGCGGGTGGAGGGGTTGTCGCTGCTCGATCTCACCACCTCACCGCAACCCGAACGAACCATCGGTGAAGTCGTGTCACAGCCCCTGCTGCCCGGCCTGTCGCAGCCCTTGACGGGCTTCGAGAACCACCGCGGCGGCACGGTGCTCGGCCCCGGCGCGCAACCCCTGGCCCGGGTGACACAGGGCGCTGGCAACTTCACAGGCAGCGGGCTCGATGGGGCGGTGCAAGGCAGCGTGGTCGGCACCTACCTGCATGGCCCCTGCCTCGCGCGCAATCCGGAACTGGCGGATTGGCTGCTGGCGCGGGTGGTGGGGCCGCTGCTGCCGCTGGAGATGGCGGAAGTGGAGGTGTTGCGAAGGGAAAGGATAAGGGCGCCGCACAGGGGGTGAGGGCTCGGCCGAGGGCCACTCGCGCCAATCAGCAGGGATTCATGCAAGGCCCTTGTTGCGTCTTACCGTGCTCTCTGGCGCCAATAGTCTGGACGACGCGCATCAGCGCGCACCGCGAAGACGACGATCTCCTCAGCCTGCTCCCGGAAAACGATGGAGAACGGAAAACCCTTCAGCCGGACGCGTCGACAGCCAAGATCTTCCGGCTTTCCCGCTTGAGGTGACCGACGAATCATGTCGAAGGCAACGTCCACCGCCTCTCGAAACTTCCGCCCTGTTCCAGCGCGGACTGTCTCGTAGTACCGAACTTCGTGCAGCAACTCCACACGTGCAGCGGAGTCGAGCCGCAGGCGCTTCACGGCGCGATGTGCCTGGCCTCGGCCATCACATCGTCGACTTCGTGGAGCACGGCCTCTCCCCGCTCATAAGCCGCCACCCTGCGATGGATCTCCAATCGCCAGGCCTCCTCCACCTGCGGGTCCGTCCCGTCCTCCATGGATTCGAGAAGCAGATCCACCAGGCGCGCCCGGTCTTCTGGCGCCAGCGCTCGGCCCTTGCGGGCCAGTTCAACTACAGGGTCGGCCATTGCGAGAACCTCCGTGCTGGCACATTCTACGAAACGGTGCAGCACGCCAGCTGCGACGCCCGCCTAGCGCGGGTGGCGGGACCGATTCCGTCGCTGGATCTGGGCGCCACCGACTCAACCCTCCCCCAGATGCCCGCGCGCGATGGCGGCGGCCTGATCCTCGAAGATCGCCATGGCGGTCAGCAGGCGCATGAAGCCGAGCTTGCGATAGAAGCCCTCCTTGCCCGGCACCGAGTACAGGATGATCTTCTTGTGCCCGCGCGAGGCCTCCACCAGCCGCGAGACCATCTCGCGGCCCAGGCCCGTGCCCTGGTGGCTGGGCATCACCGCCACGTCGCAGATGTACGAGCAGTCCGCGCCATCCGACAGGGCCCGCCCGGCCGCGACCAGCCGGCCGTCGTCGAACGCAAAGAACTTGTACCGGCTGTTGGTGAAGACCGTCTGCAGCAGCTGCGCCGACTTGTTGCCCAGCGGCGCCAGGCGATAGAGGTTCTCCAGCTCGTGCCAGTCGATGGCGTCCTGGCTGGGGGTCCAGGTGAGGGGCATGATGGAATGTGGGTGAAGAGGCTTGTGATCGGTATCCGCGGGCTATGGCTTCGTGGGGCGTGGCGCTGCAGCAGGACACAGCTGCCGAAACCCCGATCTCGCGACGGTATAGACGGTCGACCGCTGCTCGCGTCCCTCCGCAAACGCCGCCGTCGTGACAACGTAGTGTTGCCCGCGATACCGGATCACCTGCACGTAGGTCTCTTCGAGCCGGACCGGATGGGACCGCGACGAAAGCACCAGCGTGACGGACGCCAGGTCCGCCGGCACCACGCTGCCAGCGGTCTGCGGGAGCCAGGTGATCAAGTCAGCCCGTCCGTCCCCATCGAAGTCCGATCGAATCTCGATCCCGTGGTCCGAGTCTGGCGGGCGCGCCACCAGGTAGGGCAGCAGACCACCTGGGGTACGGACGACCTCGCAGACGCCCGAGTGCACCGGCACGGCAAGCGCAAACAGCGCCACGCCGAGCCAGATGGGACCATGGGCGGCCATCTTTCACGCCGCCTTGCGCGACCGGTAGAGAAGGACCGTGAAGGCCTCCAGATCATGGAGGGCCTCATCGCTCACCGAGCGCATGCGTGCCCTGCGCCTGGATCGCAGCTCCTCCTCGGTGATCGAGGGCGACGCGCCGATCGCGTCGCGGACGCGCTGGAGCGTGGCGTTGTCTTCCTTCCAGCCACGCAGGGTCGCCAGACTTTGCAGATAGCGCCTTGCATCGGCACGCGCCGGCGCCGCCAGGCGGTTGTCGGTTGCAGCGGCACGGACGGCGGCCTCAGCCTCTCGCGTCGCTGCGTACCACAGCGCGCGAATGATGGATTGCTGCGCCGTGGCGTCAGTCACCTCCACCAGCAACGCCATCAGCCGGGGCACGTACGAAGCTTCTTGCTGAACAAGCAGTGGGTAGAGGAACGCGTAGTCCTGACCCAGCGTCAGCGCATGCTGGACGATGAACACCGTGTACTTGGGCCGCGTCAGCATCCGCGCCTGCAGGTCGAACGTTTCGACACCCCGCGTGGCCAGGCGATGCAAGGTATAGAAATAGGGTGTGTGCTGGATCTCGGCAAGCGAGCACTTGCGAAGCGCATCCAGACCGAGCTGCTGGTCTTCAGGATCCACCGACTTGGCCAGGAGCAACATGCCCCCGTCGCAGTACAGCAGCTCGCGCCGGCCTTCGGCACGAAGTTCCGCTTGCAGCGCCCGATGGTAGGCCTCCCTGCTCCCGTCGTACCGGCCCCAGAGCTTCGACAGTTCCGGCGCGCGACGCGCCTGCTCCTCGAACGTCATCGTTGAAGGCTCGAAGTCGTAGGTGGCGCGAATGTCTGCGCGGGGGTCGAGGGCCTCCTGTGCAAACGCCAACCCGGCCCACGCGGCAGCAGCCAGCGCGACAAGCAGATGGGCTTGTGGCTTGGCCATCCAGTTCCTGAACATGCTTGACCCTCCCCAAAGGCGGTGAGACGAGCAGCGGGAGCACTCGGCTGCACGCGCACGGCGCCGTCGCGGACAAATATACGACGAATTAGTTCGTCACTGCGATGGGCTGCAGCCCCACCCGCAACGCCGCCCCCATGTCATCCGGCAGGCTGGCCACGCCCTTCACCACGCCCGCCCCG
>NZ_JAYRZR010000044.1:0-32148 GCF_041916345.1 Ramlibacter sp. | reverse complement strand
GAGGGCCGCGCGGCCGGGTCCTGCCCGGCCAGCACCTCGCTGCGGCGCATCTTGCGCAGCATGTCGAACTCACGCTTGCGGACGAAGTCGTTGCGCCGCTTGCGCTCGATCATCTCCTTGAGCATCTGCTTGGAGTACGAGCTCTCGCGGTCGGACTCCTGCTCGATCTCGGCCCAGTTGGTGCCCGGGCTCTTGACGAACCGCACCATCCTGGAGAGCAAGCCTCCTGGTGCGGTATCGTCCTTGGACGCCATGGTCGCGGGCCCGGTCCTGCTGCTTCGGCGTCAGTCGCCGAACATCTTCTGTTTCAGCTCGCGCCGCTGCTGGGCCTCCAGCGAGAGCGTGGCGGTGGGGCGCGCCAGCAGCCGGCCGACGCCGATGGGCTCGCCGGTCTCGTCGCAGTAGCCGTAGTCGCCGGCATCGATGCGGGCGATGGACTGCTCGATCTTCTTCAGCAGCTTGCGCTCCCGGTCGCGGGTGCGCAGCTCCAGGGCATGCTCTTCCTCGATCGTGGCGCGATCGGCCGGGTCGGGGACGATGACGGTGTCCTCGCGCAGGTGCTCGGTCGTCTCGCCGGCGCTGTTGAGGATGTCCTGCTTCAGCTGCTGCAGCTTCAGGCGGAAGAACGCCATCTGCTTGTCGTTCATGTACTCGGTGTCCGGCATGGCCAGGACTTCCGCGTCGGACAGCTCTTCAGCGGACTTGGTCTTCCAGTTGTTCGCGAGCTTCGGGTCTTTCTTCACCTGCCCGGCGGGCGGCGGCGTGATCACGTGGGGAGTGGGCATGGGGATGTAACTGGCCTTGGCGGCCATGGGGACAGCTGCAGCGGCCGGCGCCACGGGCGCGGCCGCGGGCGGCTGGGATGCAGCAGCCGGCGCCTTCGGGGAGGCGGCGACCGTGCGGGCGACGGGCGGGACGGGCACTGGCGCCGCGGCCTTGGCCGGGGCAGCGGCCTTGACGGGCGCCGGACGCACCGGTGCCGCCGGCTTGGCCACGGGCGCCTTGGCCACCGGGGCCGCCTTGGCGGGCGCGGCCGGCCTGGCAACCGGCTTGGCTGGCGCCTTGGCGGCCGGCTTCGCGACCGCCTTCACCGGGGCCTTGGCGGCCGGCTGCTTCACGGCGGCTTTCGCGGCCGGCTTGGCCTTGGCGGCCACGGGGGCCTTGGCCGCGGCCTTGGTCTGAGCCTTCACGTCGCGTCTCCTCGCGTCGTCGGCGCCGGCGGCCGTGGGCGCAATGCCCGCGGACCTGCCTTTCTGGATGGACGCAGCGCCTTCATGACCGCGATTTATACCCTGATTGTCAGTCCCCGAACGGCGGCTTTCCGCCTTTTCGGCAGGCGGCGCAGCCGGCGCCTTGCCGGCGGGAAACCCCATCAGTTGCAGAAGCGAGACAAACATGCCGCCGCTTCGCTCGGACTTCAGGCCAGGCACTGCTCGAGCCCCTGCAGGAAGATGTCGCGCGGCAGGTCGATGCCGATGAACACCATCTTGGACAGCCGCGGCTCGCCTTCGGCCCAGACCGGCCCGAGGTCGCTGCCCATCAACTGGTGCACGCCCTGGAAGATGACCTTGCGGTCGGTGCCCTTCATGTTCAGCACGCCCTTGTAGCGCAGCATGCGCGGGCCGTAGATGTTGACGATGGCCCCCAGGAAGTCTTCCAGCTTGGCCGGATCGAACGGCCGCTCGCTGCGGAAGACGAAACTCTTGACGTCGTCGTCGTGGTGATGATGGTGCGGGTGGTCGCAGTGCTCGCCCGGGCCGTGGTCATGGCCTTCGTGCCCATGGTCGTGGCCATGGTCATGCCCGTGGTCGTCTTCCTTCAGGAAGTCGGGGTCGATGTCCAGCTTGGCGTTCAGGTTGAAGCCGCGCAGGTCGAACACGTCCTTGATGGGCACGTCGCCGAAGTGCACCTTGCGCTGCGGCGCGCGCGGGTTCATGTGCTTCAGGCGGTGCACCAGGGCATCCACCTCGTCGGCGGCCACCAGGTCGGTCTTGCTGATGAAGATCTGGTCGGCGAAGCCCACCTGGCGGCGCGCCTCCTGGCGGTCGTCGAGCTGCTGGTCGGCGTGCTTGGCGTCCACCAGCGTCAGGATGGAATCCAGCAGGTAGCTCTCGGCGATCTCGTCGTCCATGAAGAAGGTCTGCGCCACCGGGCCGGGATCGGCCAGGCCGGTGGTCTCGATCACCACGCGGTCGAAGTCCAGCAGGCCCTTGCGCTTCTTGGCGGCCAGCAGCTGCAGGGCGCCCCGCAGGTCCTCGCGGATGGTGCAGCAGATGCAGCCGTTGCTCATCTGGACGATCTGTTCCTTCGTCTCGGTGACGAGGATGTCGTTGTCGATGTTCTCCTCGCCGAACTCGTTCTCGATCACGGCGATCTTCTGGCCATGCGCCTCGCTCAGCACGCGCTTGAGCAGCGTGGTCTTGCCCGAACCGAGGAAGCCGGTGAGGATGGTGGCGGGAATGAGGGCCATGGGAACTCCTGGGGAACCCGCGAGTGTAAGGCGCGGGCGGCCGCCGGCGCCCGGGCGGGGCTACTTGCGCACGACGACCAGCCCCTTCAGGTACTCCCCTTCCGGGAACGCCAGGGTCAGCGGGTGGTCAGGCGCCGCGCCGGTGCGCTCCACGATGTAGCCATCCACGCCCGCATCCGCGCCCGCCCCGGCCACGATCTTGTGGAACAGCTCCACCGGAATGCCGCCGGAGCATGAAAAAGTGAACAGCACGCCGCCCGGCGCCAGCAGCCCCAGGGCCAGCCGGTTGATGTCCTTGTAGGCCCGCGCGGCCCGCTCGGCATGCGCCACGGTCGGCGCGAGCTTGGGCGGATCCAGCACGATGGCGTCGAAGCGCTCGCCCTGCGCCGCCAGCCGCCGCAGCGTGGCGTTCACGTCGGCATCGACGAAATCGGCCGCGTCGGCCTCGAAGCCGTTCAGGCGCACGTTGGCCAGCGCCTGCGCCAGCGCAGGCGCGGAGGAGTCGACCGAAACCACCTGGCTGGCACCGCCGGCCCGCGCGGCCACCGTGAAGCCGCCGGTGTAGCAGTAGCAATTGAGGACGCGGCGGGCGCCCAGGCGCCGCACCCACTCCGCGAAGCGGGCGCGGCTGTCCCGCTGGTCCAGGTAGAAGCCGGTCTTGTGGCCGGTGGCGATGTCCACCTCGAAGCGCCAGGCGTGCTCGGTGAGGGTGAGCCGCGTCTCGCCGCCGCCGCGCAGCCAGCCGGTGACATCGGGCAGGCCCTCCAGGGCGCGCGACTGGGCATCGGAGCGTTCGTACAGCGCGTTGCAGCCGGTGGCCTGCAGCAGGGCGTCGGCCAGCACCGCCTTCCAGCGCTCGGCGCCAGCGGACAGGAACTGCGCCACCAACGTGCGGCCGTAGCGGTCGACGATGAGCCCCGGCAGGCCATCGGACTCCCCGTGCACCAGCCGCACCGCGTCGCTCGGCGGCGCCAGGCGCTCGCGCAACGCCACCGCCTGCGCCACGCGCCGGGCGAAGAAGGCGGCGTCGATGCGCTCGGCCTCGTCGAAGCTCCAGGCCCGCGCCCGCATGCGCGAGGCCGGGCTGAAGGCCGCCCAGGCGAGGAAGCGGCCGTCCTCCGCCTCGATGCGGACCGTCTCGCCCGCATCCGCGCCGCCGCGCGCGATGGCGGATTCGAAGACCCAGGGGTGGCGCCGAAGCAACGAACGCTCCCGCCCATTGCGCAATCGGATCGATTTCATGGCGGCATTGTCCACTGGCCCCCCTATGCCACCGTCACGGGCAGCGACAGAATGGGACGCAAAAGAACATGCGGTCGAAGCGCTGGACGTCGTGCTGGAGATGGCTGGTGGCCCTGGGGCTCTGGCTGGCTGCGGCATGGGCGCACGCCCAGATCGGCGGCCAGCTCGTGCTCGACCCCACCCAGCAGCCCGTGCCGCTGGGCAGTGCCGGGATGGCCTGGATCGACCCCTCCGGCCACACCAGCGCCGATGACGTCGCCGGCGGAACCGGCATCACCTGGACGCCCACCGCCGACGGCCGCATCTACGCCCTGGATGGCCACAGCGCGCTGTGGGTCCGCTTCCGCGCGCCGGCCACACCGGTGGGTGAACGCTGGTACCTGGAGGTGCCCTATGCCTCTGTCGACCGCGTCACCCTCTACCGCGGCACCGACCGTGGCACCTGGCAGCCCGAGACGGCCGGCGACACCCTGCCCGTGGCCCGATGGCCGGTGCCGCACCGGCACCCGCTGCTGCCCCTGCGGGTCGGCGGTGACGCCGCCGGCCACGAGTACCTGCTGGAGGTGCGCAACGCCCACAGCTTCAGCGCGCCGCTGCAGTTCGTCACCGAGTCCCGCTTCGCCCGCGACGAGCAGCGGGCCGCGCTGATCCTGGGGCTGTACTTCGGCCTCGCCTCGCTGGCCGCGGTGCTGGCCGCGGTGGCCGCGGCCACGCTGCGCGACCTGCCCTATGCCCTGTACGCGATCAGCATCACGCTGATGGGCCTGACGCAGGCCGCCATCACCGGCCTGGCCGGCCTGCACCTGTGGCCGCACTCGTCCTGGTGGAACGACGCGGCCTCGCTGGTGCTGCCGGTGCTGGCCGCCGGGGCCATGCTGCTGTTCATGTCGTCCGTGGTGTCGCTGCGCCAGCGATCCATGCTGCTGCATGGTGCCCTGCTCACGGTGGCCGGCCTCAGCCTGCCGGTGGCACTGGGCGTGGCGCTGGTCGAGTCCTCGCAGCGCATCGTGCTGATGGCGCCCTACATCGTCGCCGCCGCCACGACGGCGATCGCCAACCTGGCATGGGCCACCTTCCGCGGCGACCGGCATGCACCCTGGGTGCTCGCCGGCGCGACGCCGGTGGTGATCGGGGTGGGCTTCACGCTGGCACGCACCACGGGCGTGATCCCGGTGAGCTTCTGGACGATGCACGGCATGCAGATCGGCATCGCGCTGGAGATCCCCATCCTGCTGGTGGTCCTGATGGCGCGCAGCCAGCAGCGCCGGGAGCATGCCCGCCGCCTGCAGGGCCTGGACCGCATCGACCCCGCCACCGGCCTGCTGTCGGCCACGGTGTTCCACGAGCGGCTGGCGCGCCTGATCACGCGCTCGCAGCGGCTGAAGATCCGCAGCGCGGTGCTGCTGGTGGACGTGGTCAACATGGCGCAGATCGAGCGCACCTTCGGCCGCCCGTCGGCGCAGGAGCTGGGGTTGCGCGTGGCCGGGCGGCTGCTGTCCGTGGCACGCGACATCGACAGCGTGGCGCGGCTCGGCGAGCACCGCTTCGGCCTGCTGCTGGAAGGGCCGCTGAAGGCCGACGAGGTGGCCGAGGCCGGCCCGCGGGTGGTGGCGCGCTGCCTGATGCCGTTCCGCACCCGGCCGCTGGACTGGTGCGCCCAGGTGCATGTCGCGCAGGGGCTGGTGCCGATGGACGGCCTCGACGCCGCCGAACTGGTGGACCGGCTCGACGCCCTGCTGGCCGAGGCGCCTGGCGACAGCCGGCCCACGGTCCGCATGCTGTCGCGGCCCCCAGCGCCAGCGAACCGTGCGCCGGTGGCCGCGCCGCCACCGCCCACCGACTGAGCCTGCCTGGCGCCCGCGCGCGGGCCTACTTGCCGGATCGGCGCGCGCGCGGATGCGCGGCGTCGTAGGCGCGCGCCAGATGCTGGAAGTCCAGCCGCGTGTACACCTGCGTCGTGCCGATGTTCGCGTGACCCAGCAGTTCCTGCACCGCGCGCAGGTCGCCGCTGGACTGCAGCACGTGGCTGGCGAAGGAGTGGCGCAGCATGTGGGGATGCACCGGCGTGGCCAGGCCGGCGCGCAGGCTGCGCTGGCGCAGGCGGCCCCAGACGGCCTGCGCCGAGAGCCGCCGGCCGGTGCGGCCGATGAAGAGCGCGGGCTCGGTCGCCGCTTCCGCGCAGACACCATCGCGCAGGGCCAGCCAGGCGGACAGGGCGGCAGCGGCCTGGCGCCCCACCGGCACGCTGCGGCGCTTGCTGCCCTTGCCCAGCACATGGGCGTCGGCCGCCTGCAGGTCGATCCAGCCACGGGCCTGCGCGCTGGCCCGCACGTCCAGGCCCACCAGCTCGCCCACGCGCAGGCCGCAGCCATACAGCAGTTCCACGATGGCGGCGTCCCGCGCCTCGACCCAGGGCTCGGCCGCTTCGTCCTGGAAGGCGGCGAAGCGCACCGCGTCGTCGACCCCCAGCGCCTTGGGCAGCGGCTTGGGCGCCTTCGGGGCGCGCACGTCCACCACCGGGTTGGCGCTCACCAGGCCTTCGCGGCCCAGCCACGCGTAGAAGCCGCGCCAGCCAGACAGGATGAGGGCGATGCCGCGCCCGCTGCGCCCTGCGCCGTGCATCTGCGCCACCCAGCGGCGCACGTGCGCGGGCTGCACCTGCGTCAGCGGCACGCGCGCAGCGTGCGCGAGGCCGGCCAGTCGCCGCAGATCGAGCGTGTAGAGCGTCACCGTGCGGTCGGCCAGACGCTTCTCCACCCGCACATGCGTCAGGTAGCGCGCCACCAGCGCCGCCTCCTCGGGCGGCAGGGGGGCTTCTTCGGGCGCTTCCATGCAGCCGGCGCCGGCAGGGGCCTCAGCGCGGACGCAGCCGCGAGAGGGCAGCGCTCGCGAGTTCGGCGATGCGCTCCAGGAAGTCGGTGGCCAGCCCGGTCTGGAAGCGCTGCGGATCGGGCGAGGACAGCACCAGCATGCCGAAGGCCGGGCCGGCGCCGTTGATCGCACCGGGCCGCAGCGGGATGAGCGCGACGGACATCGCCATCGCGGTGTCCTCCAGCCAGTTGACGGCCTCGAAGCCGGAATTGACGCCGCAGTACGGCGAGGTGAGCGACGAGGCCAAGGTCTTCGCGTCCTCGCTCACGCCCTGGGCGAAGGGCTCGGCGGCGTAGCGCTCATCCACGTCCCACACCTTCAGCGCCACCTGCGGCACCATGAACTGGTTCTGCAGCTCCGCCACCAGCGTGGCCGGCAGCGCGCGGTTGGATTGCGTGAGCAGCAGCGCGCGCGTCCAGCGGTGGATGCGCTCGGTGATCACCATGTTCTCGTTGCCGTGCCGCACCATGTCCATGATGCGGTGCTCCAGCGCCTTGATCTTCTCGCGCAGCATCTCGGCCTGCCGCTCCTGCAGGCTCACCGCGCGGTTGCCGTGCGGGCTGGTGAGCTGCACGCTGGCCAGCAGCTGCGCGTGGCGCTCGAAGAAATCCGGGCAGTTGGCCAGGTAGTTCGCGATGTCTTCTTCGGTGATCGGATCCATGGTGTCCTTCAGTCGTCCAGTTCCATCTCGCCCTCGAACACCGTGACGGCAGGCCCCGTCATCAGCACCGGGGCCGTGCCGCCCGCCCACTCGATGGTGAGCACGCCGCCGCGCGTGTGCACGTCCACCCGCGCATCGAGGCGGCCCAGGCGGATGCCGGCCACCACGGCGGCGCAGGCGCCGGTGCCGCAGGCGAGCGTCTCGCCCGCGCCGCGCTCCCACACCCGCAGGCGCACGTTCGAGCGCGAAACCACCTGCAGGAAGCCTGCATTCACCCGCTGCGGAAAGCGGGGGTGATGCTCCACCAGCGGGCCGACGGTGCCCACCGGCGCCGCATCCACGTCGGCCACCTCCTGCACCGCGTGGGGATTGCCCATCGACAGCACGGCCACCGCCACCGCGGGCTGGCCGGGCAGCGCCAGCGGCCACTTCTGCCAGCCGCCCTCGGCCAGGGGCTGCAGGCCCGCGGCGTCGAAGGGCACGGCCGGCAGGTCGAACACGGGCGCGCCCATGTCCACGGTGACGCGGCCGTCTTCATGGAGCTGCGGCTCGATCACGCCCGAGAGGGTGCGCACGCGGATGCGCCGCTGCGCGGTGAGGCCCTTGTCGGCCACGTAGCGGGCAAAGCAGCGAGCGCCGTTGCCGCACTGCTCCACCTCGCCGCCGTCGGCGTTGTGGATCACGTATTCGAAGTCGACGCCCGGCGCCGGCGAGGGCCGCACGGTGAGGATCTGGTCGGCGCCGACGCCGAAGTGGCGGTCGGCGAGCCGCCGGTAGTGGGCCGGGCCCAGGCCCAGCCGGCCGCGGGTCTCGTCCAGCACGACGAAGTCGTTGCCGGCCCCCTGCATCTTGGTGAAGCGGATCCGCATGGGCGCGATTATCCGCGCGCGCGCCTTCCTAGAATCCGGCGCATGAACGCACCTGCATCCACCCCCCGCGTCGCCCTGGTCACGGCCGGCGGCTCCGGCATGGGCGCCGCCGCCGCGCGCCGGCTGGCGGCCGACGGCTTCGCCATCGCCATCCTCTCGTCCTCCGGCCGTGGCGAGGCGCTCGCGCGCGAGCTGGGCGGCCTGGGCGTCACCGGCTCGAACCAGTCCGAGGCCGACCTGCGCCGCCTGGTGGAGGGCGCGCTGGCTCGTTGGGGCCGCATCGACGTGCTGGTCAACAGCGCCGGCCACGGCCCCAAGGGGCCACTGCTGGATCTGACCGATGCCGACTGGCTGAACGGCATGGAGACCTACCTGATGAACGTGATCCGGCCCACGCGCCTGGTGACGCCCACGATGGTGGCGCAGCGGGCCGGCACCATCATCAACATCTCCACCTACGCCGCGTTCGAGCCCGAGGCCGCCTTCCCCACCTCGGGCGTGTTCCGCTCGGGGCTGGCCGCCTTCACCAAGCTGTTCGCGGACCGCTACGCGGCCGACAACGTGCGCATGAACAACGTGCTGCCGGGCTTCATCGACAGCCTGCCCGAGAAGCCGGCCATGCGCGCGCGCATTCCCATGGGCCGCTACGGCCGCGTGGACGAGATCGCTGCGGTGGTGGGCTTCCTCGCCTCCGAGGGCGCGGGCTACATCACCGGCCAGAACCTGCGGGTGGACGGCGGCATCACGCGCTCCGTCTAGCCAGAAAGCGTGAGAAAGGCACGCGCAAACCTTTGGTTGCGTTTCTAGAATGCAGCCATGATCGACGGCCTTCGCTCCCTGACGCTGGTCACGCCGCAACTGCCGCAGGCGACCGAGTGGTGGGCGCGGGCCCTGGATGTGATGCCCGGGCCCCGCGCCGATCACGCGGTGGAGTTCACCCTCGGCGGCACACGGCTCACGCTGCGGGCCGGGCCCGCTGCCTTGCCCGCAACCGGCGGCACCATGACCTCCGGCCAGCCACGCGCCGAGGCCGGGCCGCTCGCCTTCTGGGGCGTCGACTATCTGGAAGGTGAACTGGCCCGCCTGGTCGGCCTGGGCGCCACGGTGGTGGAGCCGCCCGCCAGCCCCGAGCCCGGCACGCGCACCGTGGTCCTGGCCGATCCCTTCGGCGCCGTGTTCGGACTGGTCGAACGCGACGACCCGGCCGAGCGCCAGGCGCGCTCGCAGCGGGCCGCCGAGCGCGTGGCCCTGCGCCAGGTGCGCGGCACCCTGGACCACTTGGCTGCCAGCGAGACCGAGGCCCGGCGCGAGCGACGCGTGGCCGCCTGGGTGATGGCCGCGGGCGCCGTGCTGGCGCTGCTGGTGGTGGCCTGGGTGGTGAGCTCGCGCCAGCCCACGCCCCAGACGCTGGAACTGCGCACGCCGGTCGCGCCCACGCGCTGAGTCCCTTTCCGGGACAGCCCTCTTCAAACGCCCGGCAGTCTGCGCTACAAGCAGGCCATGAGCGCGGCGGAACGGGAACAACGGCATCAGGCCAGGCTGCAGGGCATCCATCGCATCCAGATCGTGGTGGGGCGCGGCGACCGCGCGCGCATCGACCACATGGGTACCCTGCTCGAGCGCGCGCGGCTCGTCGCGGCGGAGCTGCGCGCCCACGCCTGCACCGAGGATGGCCTGCTCGCCTGCGAAAGGCTGCTGCGCCACGCCGAGGAGCACGGCCCCGGCACGCGCGAGGTGGTGGCCCTGCTGGTCGCGCTGCGCGACGCCCGGCCCCTGCAGCCGCACTGGTTGCGCGCCGTACCCGACGACGTGGCCGAGGACCTGCTGGCCGTGCTCGATGCCTGGCGCCGCGCGCGGGTAGACCTGCTGTCGCAGCTGCCGGGGAGTGCACAGCGCCTCGCGCGCCTGCAGGCGCGTGAGGGCGCTACGGCCTAGTCCGCGCCTCGCGCGTCCTCAGGCGCGTGAGGGCGCTACGGCCTGACCCGCGCCTCGCGCGCCTTCACCGCCAGCGCGGCTTGCGCCGCTCGCGGAAGGCCGTCACACCCTCGGCGAAATCCGGCCCATCACACAGCCGGCCGTTCACATCACGCTCCAGATCCAGCTGCGCATCCAGCGGCACGGACACGGCATGGTCCACCGCCGCGCGGATCGCCGCGTAGGCCCGCACCGGCCCGGCGGCGAGCCGCTGCGCCAGCCCCAGTGCGGTGGGCATGAGCTGCTCGTCGGGCACCACCTGCCAGATCAGGCCCCAGGCCGCCGCCTGCGGCGCGGGCAGGTCATCCCCCGTCAGCATCAGCGGCAGCGCGCGGCCGCGGCCCAGCAGGCGCGGGTAGTACCAGGTGCTGCCGACATCCGGGATCACGCCGAGCTGCGGGCCGAACACCTGCTTGAAGCGCGCGCTCTCGGCGGCGATCACCACGTCGGCCGACAAGGCCAGGCCGACCCCGCCGCCCGCCGCCACGCCATTGACGGCGCTGACCACCGGCACCTGCAGCGCATGCAGGCGCCGCACGATGGCGTTGTAGCGGTGGTGCAGCACGTGGGCCACATGGGCGCCGACCGGCGCGGGAGCGGGCTCCAGCAGGTCGGCACCGGCGCAGAAGCCGCGGCCGGCGCCGGTGAGCACGACGGCGCGCACGCTCGCGTCGGCCTCCACCGTGTCGAGCGCCGCCTTGAAATCGCGCTCCAGGTCGGCGTTGACCGCGTTCAGCGCCTCCGGCCGGTTCAGCCGCAGGACGGCCACCTCGCCTTCACGCGCCAGCAGCACCGAGGGGGATTGCAGGGGTTCCATCGCGCCGTCTCCTTGGGACGGGCATGGTAAGGCGCCCACCGCGCACGCGCCTGGCCCGCAAGCGACAGCCCGCCGACGCGCGCCGCTCAGGCCATGTGCAGCCAGTCCTCCTCGGCCAGCGCCACCAGGAAGGCCGCCATGGCATCCAGCCGGCCGTGGCGAGCCGCCCAGTGGATCTGGTCGCGCAGCACCAGGCGCTTCTGCAGCGCGGAGGAGGCGCGCCAGGCCTCCCGCGTGAGCGGCGGCAGCGGCAGCGGATCGCCCCGCACGGGCTGGCGCTGCAGGTCCTCGCACAGGCTCATCCACAGCGTGGGCCGCGGACACACACGGCCGTTGCGCCGCGCCACCACCATCAGCGCATCCTGGTTCACGCGCGGCCGGGTCACCGCGGCCGGCAGGTCCGCCAGCCGCGCCGGCACCGTGGCCGCATAGGCCGGCGAGTCATCCGCCAACGCGGCGTCGCCCGCCAGGCCGCGGGCGCTGCCGATGGGCTGGCGGCCGCTCACCGCGTCGTTCCACAACGCCCAGGCCGACTCGGACGACCGCTCCTCCACGTCGGGGGCCGGGATGGGATCGCCGACGAGGTACGGGGCGTCCAGATCGATCGTTGAGCGGGCCATGGCGTGACTCCCTTGCCAGGTGCGGGTGGCGGTGTGGGCGGCTTGCATGGACACAGGATGCGTCGGCCGGCGTCGAAAGCCAAGCACGCGGCGCACGTGCCAGCCGATTCCGTGCGCGCGCGGCGAGCCTGTGCGTGCCGGCCAACGCGCGCCGGCACATTCGCACGGAACGATTTCGCGCCCCGCTGCGGTGCGTGGGCTAGCCCGCGGTCCGCTCGGCACGGCTGGCGCGCTCGGCGGCCACCACCGCCTCGGCGTCGCCATCGGGCAGGCCCAGCGCCTGCAGCGACAGGCCCAGCAGCTGCAGGCCAGCCTCCAGCACCTCGGGGATGACCTGCGTGGCGCCGGCGGCGAGCAGCTCGCGCGCATGCTGCTCGTCATGCGAGCGGGCATAGATGCGCAGCTCCGGATAGTGGCGGCGTGCCATGGTCACCACGTGCCGGGCCAGACCGGGCTCGTCCATGGTCACGACCAGGCAGGCGGCACGTTCCAGCCCCAGCTTGCGCAGCAGCTCGGCGCGCGCGCCATTGCCCAGGAACACCGGCTCGCCGCGCTCGCGCAGCGCGGCCACTCGCTGCACGTCCTGATCCACACCCACGTAGGGCACGGCCTGCTGCGCGAAGGCCTGGCCCAACAGACGCCCCACCCGGCCGAAGCCCACCACCACCACATGCCCGCTGACCGCGGCTGCGGCGGCTTCCAGGCCGGTGCGGCCCGCGGTGGGCGATGGGGCCAGCCGCGCTTCGAGCTGCTGGCCGAGGCGCGCGTAGAGCGGCGTCGCCAGCAGGCTCAGCGTGACCACCAGTAGCATGAACTGGCCCACCGGCGGCGCCAGCAGCCCGGCCCCCAGCGCCACGCCGATGACCACGAAGGCGAACTCGCCGCCCTGCCCCAGCAGCAGGCCGCCGTGCAGGGCCTGGCCCCAGGGCAGCCCGCCCAGGCGGAACAGCACGGCGACGATCACCGCCTTCACCACCAGCAGGCCGACCACCGAAAAGGCCAGCCACAGCGGCTCCCGCGCGAGCTCGCGCAGGTCGATGCCCATGCCCACCGACATGAAGAACAGGCCCATCAGCAGGCCCTTGAAGGGCTCCACCGTGACCTCGATCTCATGGCGGTACTCGGTCTCCGCCAGCAGCAGGCCGGCGAGGAAGGCGCCGAGCGCCATCGACAACCCTGCCATCGCCGTGGCGCCGGCGATGCCCAGCGTGACCAGCAGCGTGAGGGCCACGAACACCTCGGCCTGGCGCTGGCGGGCGAAGGTGCGGAACAGCGGCCCCACCACCAGCCGGCCGGCCAGCAGGATCAGGGCGATCACGGCGGTGGACAGGGCGGCCGTCACCAGCAGCTGGCTGGCGAGGCCCTGCGAGCTGTCGCGCGCCAGCAGCTGCACGACGATCAGCACCGGCACCACCGCGAAATCCTGCAGCACCAGCACCGAGAAGCTGGCCTGGCCCAGCGGCGTGGCCAGCGCGCGCTGCTGGGCCAGCAGCTGCATCACGACCGCGGTCGACGACAGCGACAGCACCAGGCCCAGCACCACGGACACCGCCACCCCGTTGCCGAACAGCCAGGCCAGCACGCCGATGGCGGCGGCGCTCAGCAGCACCTGGGCCGAGCCGACCCCCAGCACCCACCGGCGCAGCGACCACACGCGCTGCATCGACATCTCCAGCCCGATCAGGAACATCAGGAAGACGACGCCCAGCTCCGCCAGGGCGTGCACGCCCTGCTGGCGCGGGAACGTGACCCACTGCAGCCAGGGCCACTGCGCGACGAGGCTGCCCGCGCCGAAGGGGCCGAGCAGCGTGCCCAGGCCCAGGAAGGCGATCACCTGGTGGATGCGGAAGCGCTGCAGCAGCGGGATCAGGATGCCCGCCAGCAGCAGGAACAGCAGGGTCTCGCGCAGGAAGGGAAGCGGGGGCGCGTGGTCCATGGGGTGGGCGGCGCCCCGCGGATCGGATGGCGCGCGTCGATTCTAGGCGGCAGGCCCCGTGCGTGCCGCGAGGGTCAGTCGAAGCGACCCTGGCGCAGCCACTTCACCGCGATCCATTTCTCGCCCGCCACCACCGGTGCACCCCCGTGCAGCGACTTGCTGGCCGGCGTGGCATCGGGGTAGCTGAAGAAGAGCGCATGCCCCCGGCGCGGCAGCACGTCGAGCCCGGCCTCCGGAAAGTAGGTGCCGCCCCCGCCCTCGGGCTCGTGCAGGTACATCACCAGCGTGGCGATGCGCTGCCCGCCGCGTCGCAGGATCGTGCCCGAGCCCGGGTCGGCCGGATCGAAGTAGTCGTAGTGCGCCTTGTACTCCGCCCCCGGCCGGTAGCGCAGGATCTGCAGGCCCTCGCCGTTCTCCACCGGCCAGTTCAGCAGGCGTGCGATGCGTGCCTCGATGCGTGTCACCAGCGGGTTCTCGCCGCGCATGAAGAACATGCCGTCGCTGGTGCGGTCGTCATGCACCATCTCGGCATCGGTGCCGAGCGAGACCGTGCGCGAGCGCGCCAGGCGCGGGCGGGCCAGCTCGATCAGCGCCGAGCACTCCGTGTCGTCGAGGAAGTCGCCGAACAGCACCGCGCGGGGCAGGGCGACCGTCTGCAGCACGGCCACCCGCCGGTCCCCTGCGTCGATGCGCAGCGGCGTGCCCCGCAGGTCGGGCCCGGGGGCGGCCGATGCGCTGGCGGCGGTGGTGAGCGGCAGCGGGGCCGGCCGCGAGACCCCCGCCGCAGCCAGGGCCTGCTGGGCCATATCGGCCTCCCAGCCGGCCTGCAGCAGCGCCGCCCGCAGGGCATCGCTGGAGTGGCCAGCGGCCCTTTGCGACGCCACCCAGGCGATCAGGTCATCCGGCAGCGGCTCGATCTCGGTCACGGCTTGCATGACGCCATGCTGGCAGCGCCGCCGCGACGCCGTATTGCTTCAGGTCAACCGGAGCGGCCAGGCCCGGGTTCCCCCGGGGTCGCCGCGGCCGGCACGGAGACCGTGTCGGCATGAGCGTCCAGCGCGGGCAGGCGGGCCTGCTCGTAGTCCAGCGCCTCCATCAGGTGGTGCATCACCTCGTCGCCGATCTCGTTGCCCCGCCACAGGCGCAGCAGCTCGTCGCGCTCGGCCTGGATCGCGGCATGGCGCAGGCGGTTGTCCAGCGCCAGGCGCGGCGTGAGCGGCCCGCCCTCGGCGGCGGCCAGCGCGATGCGCTCCTCGAACTCGGCCTTCAGGTGACGCGCCCACTCCTGCGGCGCGCCTTCCAGCGCGAGCTGGGTATCGATGGCCGCCAGCGCCGCGGCGCTCATCGCGGCCCGCACCCGGATCTGCTCGTCGCGCAGGCTCCAGGTAGAGCCGACCTTGAACCAGCGGATCAGCGGGGCCAGCGTGAGGCCCTGCCCCACCAGCGTGGCCAGGATGACGACGAAGGTGAGGAAGATGATCAGGTCGCGGTGCGGGAACGGCGTGCCGTCCGCCAGCGTCAGCGGCAGGGCCAGCGCCGCCGCCAGCGACACGATGCCGCGCATGCCGCACCAGCTGATGATGGCCAGCTCCCCCTTGCGCGAGCCGGGCTGCGCCTCGTCGCGCAGGCTGCCGCTCACCACGCGCGGCAGCCACGCGGCCGGGTACACCCAGGCGAAGCGCACACCCACCGCCACCAGCGTCACCACGGCGCCGATGGCGGCGAGCTGCGTCGAGGGATAGCTCACCAGGCTGTCCAGCACGGCCGGCAGCTGCAGGCCGATCAGCATGAACACCACCGAGTTGAGCAGGAACACGAGCATGTTCCACACCGAGCGCGCCATGATGCGCATCTCGGCCGACACGATCTCGGGGGCATAGCGGCCGCGCACCAGGCCCGCGGCCACCACCGCCAGCACGCCCGAGACATGGATCGCCTCGGCCGCGAGATAGGCGGCGTAAGGGATCGTCAGCACCGTGAGCACCTCGATGAACGGATCCCCCAGGCGCTTGTGGATGGCGATGTAGGCGTAGGCCAGCACCACGCCGACGACGATGCCACCCAGCGACACGTTGATGAACTGCACCGTGGCGTGGCCGAGCGAGAAGGTGCCGGTCAGCACCGCGGCGACCGCGAACTTGTAGAGCACCAGGCCCGACGCGTCATTCACGAGGCTCTCGCCTTCCAGGATGGTGACGATGCGGCGCGGGATGTTCAGCCGCGACAGGATGGCGGTGGCCGCCACCGCGTCCGGCGGCGAGACGATGGCACCCAGCACGAAGGCCACGGCCCACGGCACATCCGGCACCATCCACTTGAGCGCCGCGCCCACGGCCAGCGTGGTGGCCGCCACCAGGCCGATGGCCAGCAGGCCGATGGGCCGGATGCTGGCCTTGAAGTCCGTCCACGAGGTGAGCAGCGCCGCCTGGTACAGGATGGGCGGCAGCACCACCACCAGGATCAGCTGCGGATCGAACGCCACCGCCGGCAGGTTGGGCACCAGGCCCAGCACCATGCCGCCCGCCAGCAGGGCGATCGGGTACGGAAACTTGAAGTGGCGCGCCACCCAGCCCAGCGCGACGGCCGTGAGCAGCAGGACGAGCAGCAGTTCGAGAAGCGCCATGGGTTGCGGGGCGGAGCAGACAAAACCGGCGATTATGGCCCGCGCCCCGCACGCGCGAGAATGCCGCATGGATGCCGAAGCCGCCCGCCTGCTGCGCCGCCTGCTGGCCGAGCAGCCCACTGCCGCCCTGGCCACGCTGCACAAGGGCGAACCCGCCGTCTCCATGGTGCCCTTCGTGCTGCCGGCCGGCGGCGCGGAGCTGATCATCCATGTGAGCGGGCTCGCCACCCACACCCGCGACATGCAGGATCACCCGCGCGTGGCGCTGCTGGTCACCGCCGACGCGGGTGGGCCGTGGCCGCCGCAGGCGCTGCCCCGCGTCTCGCTCACGGCCGACGCCCGCAGCCTGCCGCGCGACAGCGCCGAGGCCGAGGCGGCCCGCGCCGCTTACCTGGCCCGCTTCCCTGAATCCGCACAGACTTTCGAGCTGGGGGACTTCGGCCTCGTTGCGCTGCGGCCGGTCGCGGCGCGGCTGGTGGCGGGCTTCGGCCGCGCCTACAGCCTCGTGGGCGAGGCCTTGCAGGCGTGGCTGCTCGATACGCCCGGCTGATCCTGGCGACGCCGCCGCGGTGCTGCGGCGGCCACCCGGATACCCCTCACACCCATCCCGCCCGCAACGCCACCCCGAACAGCAGTGCCAGGAAGGCCGTCTCCGCCACCATCAGCGCCACCGGCTTCCAGCCCACGGTGGCGATCTCCTTCAGGTGCGTCTTCATGCCGATGGCCGCCATGGAGGCGACCAGGCAGGCCTGCGACACGGTGCGTCCGCCCTGGATGACTTCACCCGGCAGCCAGCCGGTGCTGTGCACGGCCACCAGCGCGAAGAAGCCGACCGCGAACCACGGCAGCAAGGGCGGCCGCGGGCCGTTGCCCGCCTCACCCTCGGCGGCTTCATGGCGCCGCGTCAGCCACGCCGCCAGCGCGATCACCGGCAGCAGCATCGCCACCCGCAGCAGCTTCACCAGCGTGGCCATGTCACCCGCCTCCTGCGACAGGCTGTAGCCCGCACCGACGACCTGCGCCACGTCGTGGATGGTGCCGCCGATGAACACGCCGGCGGCGTGGGCGTCGAAGCCCAGCGCCCGTGCCACCAGCGGGTACAGCACCATGCACAGCGTCGACAACGCGCTCACGCCGATGACGGTGAAGACGGTGGCGGGCTCCTTCAGCGGGTGCCGCGGCATGGCGGCGGCCAGCGCCAGCGCGGCGGAAGCACCGCAGATCGCGACCGCGCCGCCGGTGAGCAGGCCGAAGAACACGCGGAAGCCGAACAGGCGCGCCAGCACGATGCCGCAGCCGATGGTGAGCCCGACCGCCAGCACCACGAAGCCCGCGGTCTGCCAGCCGAGCGCGGCCACCTGCGCGTAGGTGATGCGCAAGCCCAGCAGCGCCACGCCCAGGCGCAGCACCTGCTTGGCCACGAAGTCCAGCCCTGGCGCGCAGCGCTCGTCCTGCGACAGGAAGTTGAGCGCCATGCCCAGCAGCAGGGCGAACAGCATGACCGGCGCGCCGTAGTGGCTGGCCAGCGCGGTGGCGGCGATGGCGGTGACCGCGCTCACGAGCACGCCCGGCCCGAAGCGCGCAGCCGAGTGCCGCAATGCCCCGGTCAGCGTGGCAGGCGTGCTCACCACGTCACTGCGCGAGCCGGATGTTGAACTGCTTCACGATCGCGCCGTTGCGCTCGTGCTCGGCACGCACCGAAGCGGCCAGTTCCTGCACGCTGGTGGTGATGCCGGTCTCGAAGCCGGCGCCCTGCAAGCGCTCGCGCACCTTGGGCATGGCGGCCGCCTTCAGCACCTCGGCGTGCATGCGCTCGGCCAGTTCGGGCGGCACTGCGCCGGCCGCCACCACGCCGACCCAGTTGCCGAAGTCCAGCTCGCCATAGCCCTGCTCGGCCAGCGTGGGTACGTTGGGCAGCAGCGCCGAGCGCGCCTTCGAGGCGACACCGATCACCTTGACCTTGCCGCCCTGGATCTGCGGCAGCGAGGTTGCCATGCCGTCGAACATCACCGGGATCTGGCCGGCCACCACCTGCACCAGGGCAGGCGGCGAGCCCGGGAAGGGCACGTGCTGCAGGTCCAGGCCGGCCTTCTGGTTCAGGATCATGCCGGCGTAGTGCGAGCTGGTGCCCGCGCTGTAGGAAGCGAAGCTCTGCGTGCCGGCCTTCGTCTTCAGGTACGCCACCAGTTCCTTGACGTCCTTCGCCGGCACCGAGGACGAGGCCACCAGCACCATGGAGGCGCGCGCCACGGCGGCGATGGGCTTCACGTCCTTCAGCGGATCGAAGTTGCCCTTCAGCACATGCGGGATCTCGGTCAGCACGTTGCTGGCCGTCACCATGATCGTCTGGCCGTCGGGCGGCGACTGCAGCAGCGACTGGATGCCGATGATGCCGCCGGCGCCCGGCTTGTTGTCCACGACGACCGGCTGGCCGATCTGGGTGGCCAGCTGCTCGGCCAGCACGCGGGCCACGATGTCCATGGTGCCGCCCGCCGGCGCGGGCACGATCATGCGCACCGGCTTGTTCGTCCAGGCCCAGGCGGGCGCGGCGGCCACCAGCGCGGCGGCGGCGGCGATGCGGGCCAGGCGGCCCAGGATGTTGCGTCTTGCGTTCATGCTTTGTCTCCTCAGGGGTCCTCCGCTCAGGCGGGGACGGGGTCT
This sequence comes from Ramlibacter sp., assembly GCF_041916345.1. Taxonomy (GTDB): domain Bacteria; phylum Pseudomonadota; class Gammaproteobacteria; order Burkholderiales; family Burkholderiaceae_C; genus Ramlibacter. The sequence goes on along the minus strand of NZ_JAYRZR010000044.1, from coordinate 13,404 downwards.
GTCAACAGGGTCTGGAGCAGTTCCAGCGCCAGCGGCCACTCGCCATGACCGCTGGCCGGGTTCAGGTGGCCGGCGTCGCCGATGTCCACGCAACGGGCCTGCCAGTCGCTGGCGAATGCCTGCACGCGCGCCGGCTGGCCCAGTGGGTCGTTGCGGCTCATCGCCACCACGGCCGGAAAGGGCAACGGCATCCGCGGGATCGGCAGCCAGCCGTGGTCACGCAGGGTCTCCTGCGTGGGATAGCCCGCAGGCAGTGGCTGCTCCAGGTCCGCCGGGGTCGCCAGCAGCGCGCCACGGATCGAGTGCCGCCGGCCCTGCCCAGTGGCGCGGGCGCGCGCCTCGACCAGGGCCCAGTGCGCCACGGTGATCACGCCGGCGCTGTGCGCCACCAGCAGCAGCGGCCCCTGCACGGCATCGAGCGTGCGGGCCAGCGCGTCGACACGGGCGGCGCGCGAGAGCTTGTCGCGCGCCAGCGGCGGCACGGTCACCGAGCGCGGCAGCGCCGCGGCCAGCAGCGTCTGCCAGTGGTCCGCCACGTGATCGCGCAGCCCGGGCACGATCACCACGGTCACGTCATCGAGCCGCATGGCTTCAGGCCGCGAGGCGCAGAGGCGCGGCCGCACGGGCCGGGCGATTGGGCGCGAAGCCGTTGGCGGCCAGCGTCTCCTCCGCGCTGCCATAGAACTCGCCGATGCGGTAGATCTGCCGCGCCTCGCGCGCATTCGCGACCGGGCGGCCGACCTCGCGGGCGATGCGCACCAGCTGCTCGATCTGCGCCACGCTGCCCATCTTCGCGCTGCGGTCCTGCGTCCAGATGTTGTCCTCGATGCCGCAGCGCACGTGCAGGCCGAGGGCGATGGCCATCAGGTTGACCGGCAGCACGTTCAGCATGGAGGTCTCCAGCGTCAGCACCGCGTTGTCGGGCACGGCGCGCACGAAGTTCGCCAGGTTGTAGAGATTGGGCGCGTCGAAGCCGCCGCCGATGGCCACCCAGGTCAGGATCAGCGGCACGTTGCACACGCCGCGGCGCATCATGCGCTCCACCGTCTCCAGCTGCGTGATGTTGGCCAGCTGGAAGTGCGTCTGGATGCCCTTGGCCGAGAGGCGGCGGATGTGCTCCTCCACCCACTCGGGGCCGGCGGGAATGGTCATCTCGCGGTAGGCGCGGTACATCGCCGGCTCGGCGAGCGAGGTGCCGCGGATGTCGGCCTCGGTCATCTGCTCCACCACGTTCATCTGGTTGGAGTTGATGGCGATGGTCACCTGGTCGGGCGTGGGCGTGAGTTCGGCCAGCATGTGGCGCGTGTCGTCCGACAGCCACTTCGCCGCCTCGCCATCGCTCTCCGGCGCAAAGGAGATGGAGCCGCCGACCTGGATGATCATGTCCGGCACGCGGGCGCGGATGCCGGCGATCAGCTCGTTGAACTTCGACAGCCGCTTGCTGCCCTTGCCATCGGGCTCCCGCACGTGCAGGTGCAGCACCGTGGCGCCGGCGTTGTAGCAGTCCACCGCCTTCTGGATCTGGGCCTCCATGGAGACGGGGATGTCCTCGGGAAAGTCCGAGGGCATCCATTCGGGGCCGTACGGGGCCACGGTGATCACCAGCTTCTGCTGGTTCTCGGGAAAGAGCGAGCCGTCGAGGAAGTTCATGGTTCGGGTTCCTTGCTGCAGGGTGGGGGTTCAGTACGGGCGGTCGCCGACGATGCCGGCGCGTTCCATCTTTCGGTGGCAGGGCGGGTAGTCCATCACCGCGTAGTGCTGGGTGGACCGGTTGTCCCAGATGGCCATGCTGTTCGGCCGCCAGCGCCAGCGCACCTGGTACTCCGGCACGAAGGCCTGGCTCACCAGGTAGGCCAGCAGCTGCTGCATGCCGGGGTTGTAGTCCTGGCCGAAGCGCACGTTCGCCGCCGTGTGGAAGTTGGTGAAGTGCGTGGTGAAGCCGTTGACGAACAGGATCTTCTCGCCCGTCTCCGGATGGGTGCGCACCACCGGATGCTCCGCATCGGGGTACTGCGCGCGCAGGGCGTGGCGCTTCTCCTCGGGCATGGCGGCGCCGAAGCTCGCCTCGATGCTGTGCCGCGCCTTCAGGCCGGCGATCAGCGTCTTCACGTGCGCGGGCAGCTTCTCGTAGGCCACCACCATGTTGGCCCACATCGTGTCGCCGCCCACCGGCGGGCACTCCACGCAGCGCAGCACGCACCCCATGGGCGGCGCCTCGCGCCAGGTGGCGTCGGTATGCCACGCGTTCTCGTAGCGGTCGATCGGGCTCGCCGGATCCTTGTAGATCTGCACCAGGCCTGGCGCCTCGGGGTGGCTGGGCGCGACCGGGTGGTCCTCCAGCTCGCCAAAGCGGCGCGCGAAGGCCACGTGGTCCTGGCGGCTGATGGCCTGGTCGCGCAGGAACAGCACGCGGTGCTTCAGCAGCGCCGCGCGGACCTCGGCGAACAGGGCGTCGTCGTACGCGGCGTCGCGCAGGCTGAGGCCCACGAGTTCGGCGCCGATGTGGCAGGTGAGCGGTTCCACACGCATGGTCGGATCTCCTCGTTGTCGGTTAAGGGTTCGGCGCCCCGGTGCTCAGGGCACCAGGATGGAAGAGCCGGTGGTGCGGCGCGACTCCAGCGCCACGTGGGCCTCGGCGGCCGCCTCCAGGGCATAGCGCTGGTGGATCTCCACGGCGATGCGGCCTGCTGCCACGTGGCCGAACACCTCGGCCGCCAGCTCCGCCTTCTCCGCTGGATCCGCGATGTAGTCGGCCAGCGCCGGCCGCGTGAGGTAGAGCGAGCCCTTCATCGCCAGCAGCTGCGGATCGAAGGGCGGGATGGTGCCGCTGGCCGTGCCCACGCACACCATCAGGCCGCGCCGGCGCAGCGAGTCGAGTGAGCTGGTGAAGGTGCTGCGGCCCACGCTGTCGAACACCACGTCCACGCCGCGGCCGCCGGTGAGTTCGCGCACGCGCTTCGCCACGTCCTCGCGGCTGTAGTCGATCACGTGCGTGCAACCATGGGCGCGTGCCACGGCCGCCTTCTCCTCGCTGGAGGTGGTGCCGATGACCGTGAGGCCGAGCAGGCGGGCCCACTGGCTCACGATCAGGCCCAGGCCGCCGGCGGCCGCGTGCAGCAGCACCGTGTCGCCCGGCTGGAAGGGGTGGATGCGGCGCAGCAGGTAAGCGGCGGTGAGGCCGCGCATCGTCATGGCGGCGGCCGTCTCGCAGGCGATGCCCGCCGGCAGGCGGATCAGCGGCGCGGCGGCCACCAGGCGCACGTCGCTGTAGGCGCCCAGCGTGTTCAGGAAGCCGGTGTAGGCCACGGCGTCGCCCGGCTGCACCTCGGTCACGCCCTCGCCCACGGCATCCACGATGCCGGCCGCCTCGACGCCGATGCCCGAGGGCAGCGGCACCGCGTAGGTGCCATTGCGGAAGTAGGTGTCGGCGTAGTTCAGGCCGATGGCCTGGTGCCGCAGCCGCACCTGGCCGGGGCCGGGCGCGCCAACCTCCACGCGCTCCAGCCGCAGCACGTCGGGGCCGCCGGTCTGATGGAATCGGATGGCTCTTGCCATGGTGTCGTCTCCTCTTGGGGTGGGCCTCGCGGCAGGGGCCGCGGGCATGGAGCGGACTGTAGGCACGGGGGGTGCCCGGCGCTTCGCAATCCATGACAAGCTGTTTGCATTCGATGACAGGCCGGTGCACACTGGCCCCCGAAGGAGACCCGCCGCATGGCCACGCGCAAGCGCCTGGAAGCAGGCCCCAAGGTCCGCTCGGCTGCCCTCACCCACTACCTGGACGTGGCGCGCAGCCTGGGCCTGGATCCGCAGCCGCTGCTGCGCCAGGCCGGCATCAGCCGCGCGACGCTCGCCATCCCCGACCAGCCCGTGCCGGCCGACGCAGTGGTGCAGTTGCTGGAGGCGAGCGCGCGCGCGAGCGGCTGCGACACCTTCGCGCTGCGCATGGCGGAGCAGCGGCAGCTCTCGAACTTCGGGGTCGTGAGCCTGCTCATCTCGCACCAGCGCACGTTGCGCGACGTGCTGCAGACCATCGTTCAGTACCGCAACGTGCTGAACGAGTCGCTGGCGCTGTTCGTGGAGCCGGCGGGCCGGGTGACGGTGCTGCGCGAGGAGGTGGTCACGCGCTCGGACGCGCCGGCTCGCCAGGCCACCGAGCTGGCGGTGAGCGTGCTGTTCCTCAGCCTGCGCAGCCTGGCCGGTGCCGACTGGCACCCGCAGAGCGTGCACTTCACCCACGCGGCGCCGCAGGATGCATCGGTGCACCGTCGCATCTTCCGCTGCCGGGTGGTGTTCGACAGTGACTTCAACGGCATGGTCTGCCTGACGACGGACCTGGACCGCGCCAACCCACTGGCCGACGCGGCGATGGCGGACTACGCCGAGCGCTTCGTGCGCGCCCTGCCCTCGGCCGAAGGCGGATCGATCGCGCAGGAGGTGCGGCGCATCGTCTACCTGCTGCTGCCCATGGGCCGCGCCACCATCGTGCAGGCGGCGCAGAGCCTGGGCCTGAACGTGCGCACCCTGCAACGCCGGCTGGACGAGGAAGCCGAGCCGTTCAGTGCGCTGATCAACGAGGTGCGGCGCGAGCTGGCGCCGCGCTACCTGGCCAACACGCGCTACCCGTTGGGCCGGGTGGCCGAGCAGCTGGGTTACGCCAAGCCCGGCTCCTTCACCCGCTGGTTCGCCGCGCAGTTCGGCATGCCGCCCATCGAGTGGCGCGCGCAGGCGCTGCAGGCCGCGGCGGCGCAGACGCCAAAAAGAAGCCGGCGGCTGCCGGCGAAGTGACCTTGGAGGTCGGTTGTCGTTGTGCGTGGCGCGTCATGGGCGCGCAAGCCCCCGCCTGCGCGGGGACGTCGGGGAGGTTCAGAACAAGTGCCGGATGCCGATGTCCTGCGCCGTCACCTTGCCGTTGACGGTGCTGGTGGCGCTGCCCACCGAGTAGCCGCCGGCCGCCGTGTTGCGGTAGTTGTCATTGCGGATCTGCGCGAAGGTCACGTAGATCGCAGTGCGCTTCGACAGGTTGTAGACCGCGCCCAGCGCGAACTGGCTCACCTTCGCATCGGGCGTGGCGTCGGCCGTGCGCTTCACCCGCGCGTACGACACGCGCCACTGCACGTTGCCCATGGGTGCGGTGGCACCCAGCAGCCAGCCCTTCTTGCGGCCGTTGGCCGCGGCAGCGCCCAGCTGGTCCTCGCTGATCTCCAGCATCGGACGCACCACGCCGAAGTCATACGCCGCGCCGAAGCCCGTGGTCTTGATGTCGCCGCTGGCCGCATTCTTCGTCCTGGCCCAGGCCACGTCCGCCTGCAGCGGGCCGGCCGCGTAGCCCAGCTTCAGGCCGGTGTGACCGCCTTCCTTGGGCAGGTTGCTCGCGGTCTCGCTGGGCGCGTAGGCCAGCACAGCCTGCAGCCCGCCTAGCCTCGGGCTCGTGTAGCTCACCAGGTTGGAGGCGCGCAGGTGGTTCACGCTGCCAGCGCCCGAGTAGAAGAGCGACGTGCCGGTGATCAGGTTGAGGCCCACGCCGTTCTGCAGGAACGGGTCATAGGCGAAGTCCAGCAGGAAGGTCGGCGTGTAGTTGCGACCGAGCGTCAGCTCCCCCCAGCCGCCGGCCAGGCCCACGGTGGCCACACGGTTGAACTGCAGGCTGCCACCGGCCGCGCCGGTCTTGTTGTCGGTGGAGCTGAAGCCGGGCAGCGGGGTGGCAACGCCCGCGCCGCTGTCGGCGCCGATGTCCGCCTCCAGCGTGAAGGTGGCGCGCTGGCCGCCGCCCAGGTCTTCCGTGCCGCGGAAGCCGATGCGCGACGACGCATTGCGGCCGGAGGTGATGCCGCTCCAGTCGGCCGTGTCGGCGCTGGCGCGGGTGTAGCCCACGTCCATGACGCCGTACACGGTGACGCCGGATTGCGCAAAGGCGCCGCCGCACAGCAGCGCCGCCAGGGGGAACAAGTGCCTCTTCATGGGGTCTCCTCGATGGATGGATGCGATGTCGTTGCCGGCCGTCTGGATGTGCTGCCGACCGTGGCCGCGACTCTAGGCACGGCGGCCGCGCCCGACTTCACCGATCACGACAGGCCTTTCGCAATCGACGACAGGCCCGTTCCACCCCCGGGTTTCTCCGGGGGCGCCGCGGACCGCTCGGCGCGCTGCACGAGCGATCGAACTCCGCTAACCTGCTGCGCAGCCCATCCGCCGGAGACCGCCATGCCCCCACGCCTGACCGCGCAGGATTTCGACCAGGAACTCCTGATCCTCTTCGACGCCTACGTGCATGGCGACCTCGACCGTCGCGGGTTCCTGAGCCAGGCGCAGCGCTTCGCCAAGGCTGGGGTGACCGCAGCCGGCCTGCTGGCCGCGCTCAGCCCCAACTTCGCGGCGGGCCAGCAGGTGCGGCCCGACGACAACCGGCTGAAGACCGAGTGGCACACCGTGCCCTCGCCCGCCGGCAACGGGCAGGTCCGTGGCTATCTCGCGCGGCCCGCCGCCGCCGGCACGCAGAAGCTGCCCGGCGTGCTGGTGATCCATGAGAACCGCGGCCTCAACCCGCACATCGAGGACGTCACCCGCCGCTTCGCACTGGAAGGCTTCATGGCCTTCGCGCCGGACGCGCTCACGCCCCTGGGCGGTTACTCCGGCGACGAGGACAAGGCCCGTGCCGCCTTCGCCACGCTGGATCAGGCGAAGACGCGCGAGGACTTCCTCGCCACCGTGGCCTGGTTCCGTGCCCGTGCCGACGGCAACGGCCGCCTCGGCGTCACCGGCTTCTGCTATGGCGGCGGCATCGCGCACTGGCTGGCCACGCGCCTGCCCGACCTGCAGGCCAGCGTGCCCTTCTACGGCAACAGCCCGGCGCCGGAAGAGGCCGCCAAGGTGAAGGCGCCGCTGCTGGTGCACCTGGCCGGCATCGACGAGCGCATCAACGCGGCCTGGCCTGGCTACGAGGCCGCGCTCAAGGCCGCGGGCGTGGCCTTCACCATGCACCAGTACCCGAACACGCAGCACGGCTTCCACAACGACACCACGCCGCGGTATGACGCCGCGGCGGCGAAGCTGGCGTGGGAGCGCACGGTGGCGTTCTTCAAGGCGCGGCTGGGCTGACGACGCGGGGCACTCGGCCTCAGCGCGCCCAGCCCGCTGCCAGCGCCCGCACCACCTCCGCCGCCGGCGCCGCGCGGCAGCCGGTCCGATCGGTGCCGGACCACAGGGGCGTGAAGTCATCGCTGCCCGCCGCCTCGGCCCGTGCGCGGAGCGGCGCGATGGCCGCCGTGGCGAGCGGAAAGGCCGGTGCCAGGGGCGACTGCGGCCCCAGCTCGCGCATCGCGCGGTTGAACAGCCCTCGTGCCAGTCCGCCCGTGAACAGGTTGGTGAGCGTCGTCTCGGCGGCCGTGTCGCGAAGCCGGGCGCGATGCAGCGCGCCCGTGCGGGCTTCGTCGCAGAGCAGGAAGCTCGTGCCCACCTGCACCGCGGCCGCGCCCGCCTCCAGGGCAGCGCGCACCTGGGCCGCGCTGGCGATGCCGCCGGCAGCGATCACGGGCACGCTCAGTGCCTGCGCCAACGCCTGCACCAGCGGCAAGGTGGCGGACTGCAGCGCCACATCCTTCTGCAGGAAGTGGCCGCGATGGCCGCCGGCCTCCAGCCCCTGGGCGATCACGGCATCGGCACCGTTCGCCTGCAGCCACAGGCCCTCTTCCACCGTGGTGGCGGACGAGAGGACGAGCGCGCCCATGGCCTTCACGCGCGCGAGCAGCGGCGCCGCCGGCAGGCCGAAGTGGAAGCTCACCACCGGCGGGCTGAAGACCTCCAGCACCTCGGCGAAGGCGGCGTCAAAGGGGCGCCGGCCCGGACCCGCCGGCACGCTGGCCGGGTCGATGCCGTGTTCGGCGTAGTACGGCGCCAGCGCCGCGCGCCACGCCGCTTCGCGCGCGGCATCGGGCTCGGGGGGCACGTGGGTGAAGAAGTTGACGTTGTAGGGCCGGCCGGCCTCGCGCATGCGCGTCAGCTCGGCGTTCAGGGCGGCGGCGTCGAGCATCGCTGCCGGCAAGCTGCCCAGGGCACCTGCCGCCCCGGCGGCCAGCGCCAGCGCACTGTCCTGTGCGCCGGCCATCGGGGCCTGGATGAGGGCGAGCGGGGTGCCGAGGTCGAGGGTGGAGGGCATGGGGGATCAGGAAGGCGGTGAGCGCGATGGTGGCATACATCGGGTGCCCTGGGTCCCCGCCTGCGCGGGGATGACGTGCAGGCAGGCATCCCGTCTTCGTGGTCTTCGTAGGCGGGGATGGAGCGCAGCGCAATCCCAGCGGTATCGCGTGCCGGAAAGGGAAACGCTGGGGTTGCGCTCCGCTCCACCCCAGCCTACGGCAGGCACGGGGCTGTCAATCCGACCCCAGCCCCACCGGGTTCGGCTGCCGCTTCTCCACCGCATGCCGCAGCAGCGCCGCCGCCCGGAACACGCCGTGCGCGAACTTGCCGTAGGGCAGCGTGAGGAAGAGCGCCATCACCGCGCCCAGGTGCAGACACAACACCACTGTCATCGCCGGCGTACCGCGCGCCGCCCACAGCCCGAGGCCACTCGAAGCGGTGAGGAACAGCAGGGCGATGAAACCCAGGTCCATCGGCTTCTGCGTGGCGTCGCCGTGCGCGGGATCCCGACGCCGGTTCAGGTGCCATAGCCCTGCCGTGCCCGCCATCAGCATCACGCCGCCCACGCCGCCGAGCAGCTTGGGCAGAGAAGGCCAGTCATACGGCGCGACCCAGCCGAACAGGTAGTGGTAGAGCGTGGCCACGCTGGTGGAGGCGAAGCACAGCAGGAAACCGTAGAAGGTGAGGTGATGCGCACGGCGCCGCGCCATGGAATAGGCGTCGTCCTCGTTGTTGCAGCCGTCGCCATGGCCGCCATCCAGGTACTTCAGCCGCAGCACGTCGTGCGTGGCCTCGGCCACGGCCGGTGACGTGGCGGGCTGGCCGCTGGTGGCGGGCGTCACGGCGCGCCAGAAGCGGCGCACACCCAGCCCGAGCGCGAGCACCGCGAAGCCGAACACGGGCGCGAACAGGCCCACCAGCAGGTTGTGCGGGAACACGGCGTAGAAGCTGGCGCCGTCCGCCGGCCCCCGCAGTCCACCCTGCCCTGCCGCGGCCAGCAGCAGGAAGAGCGCCAGCCCCAGGGCGAGGGCCAGTGCCAGCACCAGGCCGTTGCGGCGGTAGAGCCCGCCCAGCGCCGGCGGCCAGGCGTAGTCCGCGTAGGTCTCGCCCCGCACGCGGGCCATCGCCTGCGGGATGTTGATGGCAAATTCATGCGGCGGCGCGTACTGGCAGGCATGCAGGCAGGCGCCGCAGTTGTGGCACAGGTTGGCCAGGTAGTGCACGTCGGCACGCGGAAAGTCCAGCCGCCGCGTCATGGCCGGGAACACGGCGCAGAAGCCCTCGCAGTAGCGGCAGGCATTGCACACCGTGAGTTGCCGCGCAACCTCCGACTCGGCCGGGCCCAGATCCACCGGCTGGCCCTGCGCCAGCGCCCGCGCGTCGCGCGTGAGGGCTTCAAGCGACTGCATGACGCGCCTCCTGCCCCAGCGCCGCGCGCGCGGCCTGCGTGCCGGCAATGCGCCCGAAGGCGGTGCCGATGGACATGCCCACGCCGGCCGTGTAGCCCTGCCCCAGCACGTTGCCGGCCATCATCTCGCCGGCCACGAACAGATTGGGACTGGCCGCACCGCCAAAGCGAACGGCGGCTGTCTCGTCGGTGCGCAGGCCGAGGTAGGTGAAGGTCACGCCCGGCCGCAGCGCATAGCCATGGAAGGGCGGCGTGTCGATCGGGCGCGCCCAGTGCGTCTTGGCGGGGGCGAGGCCCTCCGTGTGGCAGTCGTCCAGCGTCGTGTGGTCGAAGGTGCCGGCGCGGCAGGCCGCGTTGTAGGCGTTCAGGGTCTGCATGAAGACGGTCTCGTCCAGGCCGAGCCGGCGCGCCAGCTCCGGCAGCGTGTCGGCGGTGACGCCCGGGAACACCGGCGGCATGAAGCGCCCGATGGCCTTGGCGTCGATGATGGAGTAGCCGATCTGTCCGGGCTGCTGGGCCACCAGCCGGCCCCAGATGGCGTAGCGCTTGGGCCAGAAGTCCTCGCCCTCGTCGTAGAAGCGCCGCGCCTCGCGGTTCACCACCACGCCCAGCGAAACGCAGTCGATGCGGGTGCAGATGCCGCCGTCGTACAGCGGTGCGCGGGCATCGATGGCCACCATGTGCGCCTGCGTGGGGTCGCCGATGCGGTCGGCGCCGTGGTCGTCCAGCAGGTGCTTCAGCAGCACGCCCTGGTTGTAGCGCGTGCCGCGGATCAGGAACTGGTCCGCAGGCCACTCGCCGCGGTCATTGGTGCCCCACGCTTCGCGCAGCCACTCGCGGTTGGATTCGAAGCCGCCGGCGGCCAGCACGCAGGCCCGCGCGGTGAGGCGCTCGCCACCGGTCCAGGCGGCGACGAAGCGGCCCTCCGCCACCTCGATGCGCTCCACCGGCGCCTGGTAGCGGATGCGCACGCCCAGCCGCTCGGCGCTGCGGTAGTAGGCGTTGACCAGCGCCTTGCCGCCGCCCATGAAGAAGGCATTGGTGCGCGAAAGACTCAGCGTGCCCGAGAGCGAGGGCTGGAAGCGCACGCCATGCCGCTGCATCCAGGGGCGGCAGGTGGACGACGCGCGGATCACCAGGCGCGCCAGCGCTTCGTCGGTGCGGCCGGCCGTGACCTTCAGCAGGTCCTGCCAAAACTCCTCTTCCGGATAGGCCTCCACCAGCACGTCCTGCGGGGCGTCGTGCATGCAGCGCAGGTTGCGCGTGTGGCTGGAGTTGCCGCCGCGCCAGGCCTTGGGCGCGGCCTCCAGCAGGGTGACGCGCGCCCCCGCCTCCGCCGCCATCAGGGCGGCGCACAAGGCGGCGTTGCCGCCCCCGATGACCAGCACGTCGGTGTCCATCCGTTCTCCAGGGTTCGGGTCTCAGCCCCGTGACGCGGGATTGTCGTCGCCCCGGTCGTCGAGGGGAAATGAAAGAAAGGCGGTGATTGTTGCGCTTTCCGCAAAGAAGGCTGGTGCGGCTCAGCGGCCCGTGCGGCGCCCGCGCAGCAGTTCGGCAAAGGCGGCCGCCGCCGGTGACAGGCTGGCGCCCTGCCGGCGCAACAGCACCACGCGCCGCTTCACCACCGGCGCGGTCAGCGGGATCGCGCGCACGCCGGCGCGGTCGCCCTCGCGCACGGTGGAGGCCGGCAGGATGGCCGCGCCCACGCCGGCGGCCACCAGGTTGAGCGCCGTCGCGTGGTGCTGCACCTCATGGCCGCGATCCAGGCGGATGCCGCGCCGCGCCAGCTGGTAGTCCATGAACACGCGGGTGGCGGTGAAGCTGCTCACGCCGATCAGCTCCACGCCGCGCATGTCGGCCCAGGTCACGCTGGCCCGTGCATGCAGCGGATGCGGCGCCTTGCAGATGAAGACCAGCGGGTCCGCGAACAGCACCGTCTCGGCCAGCTCGGCCTGGGCCTCGCCCTGCACGGCGATGCCCAGCTCGGCACGGCCAGCCAGCACCGCGTCGCACACCTCGGCCGAGGCGCCATCCAGCAGGCGCACGCGGTTGTCCGGGTGCAGCCGCGCGTAGTCGCGCAGCAGCTCGGGCAGCACATGCGTGGTCATCGACGGGATGCAGGCCAGGGTGAGCAGGCCGCGGCCGGCGCGGGCCATGTCCTTCAGGCGCTCGACCGAGCTCGTCATCTCGTGCACCAGTGCGCGTGCGCGCGGCAGGAAATCGCGCCCGACCACGGTGAGGTCGACCCGGCGCGTGGTGCGGTCCAGCAGGCGCAGGCCCAGGTAGGCCTCCAGCTTCTGGATCCGGCGCGTGAGGGCGGTCTGCGTGATGTGCAGCTCCCGCGCCGCGCGGCTGAAGCTCGACTGCTCCGCCACGGTCACGAAGGCCTGCACGCCGTCGAAGTCGATCTTCACGCCGCCACCCGCTGCTGCATCAGGCGGGCCACCAGGCGATGCTCCACCTTCTTGTTGGGGGTGATGCCGTAGAAATCCTCCTGCACGCCCTCGGCCAGACCGATGCGCTGCACGCCGTAGCGGTGCATCACATCGCCCTCCACCATCACCGCGGAAGGAAACACGCCCATGCCGGCGGCGCCGAAGGTCTTGAGCAGCGCGCTGTCCTCGCACTCGGCGGCGATGCGCGGATGCCGCTCGTGGCGCTCGAACCAGCGGTCGATGCGCTCGCGCAGCACGTTGTGGGCGGTGGGCAGGAGCAACGGCACGTCGGCCTCCGCCAGGGCGCTGGCGAGGTCTGCATGGCGCTTGGCCGCCGCCCGCACCGTGCGGGCCAGGTCCGCCGTGCCGTACCAGGCCACCGGCGAGCTGGCAAGCTCCCGGCAGAACACCTTGAGGTTCGGGTTGGGCGCCGGCGGCCGGTCGGAGATGATGATGTCCAGCTTGTGCAGGGCCAGCTCGCCCAGCAGGTCCGGCAGCTCGCCCTCATGGCACAGCAGGCGCAGGTGCGCCTCATGCACCACCGGCTCCAGCAGGTGGCGCACCGCCAGCTTGGGAATGCCATCGGTCATGCCCACGGCCAGCCGCACCACCGGCCCGCTGGCCGCTGCCCGCACCGTGGCGGGGAGCTGTTCGCCGAGCTGGAAGATCTGGTCGGCCTGGCGCATGGCCGCCTCGCCCGCCTCCGTCAGGGCCAGGCCGCGGCCAGCCGGCTTGAGCAGGGCGCAGCCCAGCGCCTTCTCCAGCTCGCGCACCTGGGCGCTGACGGTCTGCACCGCCATGCCCAGCCGGTCGGCGGCGCGGGACATGCCACCCTCCTTGGCAACAACCCAGAAGTAGTACAGGTGGCGGTAGCTGAATTCGGTGGCCATGGCGTGCGGGTGGCGGGGTTATTCCGGTTTTACCTGAATGATTTTCCCAGAGTCTCTTCTTTTTCAGGAGTTCCCGACAGCCCACACTCCGGCATCCCCATCCGCCGACATCAAATACACCATGGAAACCGTCGCACCCGTCTGGCTCTGGGCCACCTTCGTGGCCATCGTGCTGGTCTCGCTCTTCATTGATTTCGTGGTCCTGCGCAAGCAGGGCGCGCACGAGATCGGCGTGAAGGAGGCCCTGAACTGGTCCCTGATCTGGGTCGCCCTGTCGTTCGTCTTCAACGGCCTGCTGTGGTGGGCGGTGAAGGACACCACCGGCTCCAACGCCGTGGCGAACGAGAAGTCGCTGGAGTTCCTGACCGGCTACCTGATCGAGAAATCGCTGGCGGTGGACAACATCTTCGTCTTCCTGCTCATCTTCACCTACTTCGCGGTGCCGCCCGCGTACCAGAAGCGCGTGCTGATGATCGGCATCGTGGGCGCCATCGTGCTGCGCACGGTGATGATCCTGGTGGGCGGCTGGCTGCTGCAG
>NZ_JAYRZR010000043.1:0-32702 GCF_041916345.1 Ramlibacter sp. | reverse complement strand
GCGCCGTGTTGATCTGCGCCTGGCTGCCGGTGAGGGTCACCGTGGCGGTGCCGTTGTTGGTGACGGTGGCGCCACCGGCGTTGCTGGCATTGAGCACGCCGTTGGTGACCGTGAGCGTGGCACTGCTGAGATTCGTGTCCGCGTCGGCCACGCTGATGGTGGCGCCACCGGTGAAGGCCAGCGTGCCGTCCTCGGCCACGGTGCGAGCTGAAGGCACCGTATTCACGGGGGGGTCATTGACGTTGGTGACCGTCACATTGACGTTCGCCGCCTCGGTGACACCGCCGGAACTGACCGTGTAGATGAAGTTGGTCGAGCCGACAAACCCCGTGGTCGGCGTGTAGACCAGCTGACCGCCCGACAGGCGAACGGTGCCATCGGTCACCGTGACCGCAGCCCCCCCGTCCGTGAGGGCAGAGCCACCCACATTGATGATCACGCCCGCGGCCTCGAACGTGTCGTTCGAAAGCACGTTGATCGTGATCGCCGTGTCTTGCGGCGTGGTGGCGGCATCCGCCACGATGTCAGGGACGGCACCGATCCGGATGGAGACGGTGTCGGTATCGGAGAACGTGCCGTCGCTCGTGACCACCGTCAGCACGGCCGCGTTGGCCGACGATCCGCTGTCGTTGTAATCCGCCGTCGGCCTGAACTGCAGCGTGCCGAGCGCCGTGTTGATGTTGGCCTGCGTGCCGGTGACAACCACCGTGCCGGTGTTGTTGCCCACCACCGTCGCGCCACCCGCCGTGACACTCAGGGTGCCATGCGTGACCGTCAAGGTCGCGCTGGACACATTGCCATCGACATCCGCCACGCTGATGCCGGTCGGGCCCGTGAAGGAGAACGCCGTGTCCTCGTTCGTCGACTGCGTGCCGGGAACCGTGTTGACCGGCGCGTTCGGCGGTGCGGCGGTAGAGACCGTGACGTTGACCGTCTCGGTCTCCGTCACGCCGCCAGACGTGACCGTGTAGGTGAAGCTCGTGCTGCCGGTGAAGCCGGTCGTGGGCACGAACTCCAGCTGACCACCTGTGAGGCGAACCGTGCCATTCGCAACAGCGACCGCGGCACCACCATCGGTGACCGCGGAAGCCCCCACGCCGGTGATGGCGCGGCCAGCGTTCTCGAACGTGTCATTCGAGAGCACATTGACAGTGACGGCCGTGTTGAGCGGCGTGGTGGCCGCATCGACCACCGTGTCGGCCACCGACGTGACCGTGATCACCACCGAATCGGTATCCGTGAGCGCTGTCGCGTCCGTGGACACGATGGTGAGGGTGTCCGTGCCGTTGAAGTCTGCCGTCGGGTTGTAGGTCAGCGTGGCCAGCGCCGCGTTGATTTGCGCCTGCGTTCCGCTGAGCGTGAGCGTCGCGCTGCCATTGGCCCCCGCGGAGATCGTGGCGCCACCGCCCAGCACCACGTTCACGCCGCCATGGCTGACCGACAGCCTGGCCGTGATGACGTCGTTCTCGGCGTCGGTCACGCTGATCTGGCGCGCGCCGGTGAAGGCGATCGAGGTGTCTTCCGTCGTCGTCTGGGAGACGGGCACCGTGTTGACGGGTGCATCGCTCACCGAGCCGACATTGACAGTCACTGTCGCGGTCTCGGTCACGCCGGCCGGGCTCGTGACCGTGTAGGTGAACCGGTCGGTCCCGTTGAAGCTGGCATTCGGCGTGTAGACGACCTGCCCCGCCGCCGTGAAGGTGACCGCGCCGTTCGTGGGCGTCCCCACAGCGGTGACATTCGGGCTGCCCTCGAAGTTGTCGGCCGTCGCCCCGCCCGTGCCGGTCAGCACGTTCGCAGTGACCACCGTGTTCTCGGTCGTGGTCAGCGTGTCGGCCGTGATGTCGACCACCGGCGTGACCGTGATCGCCACCGTGTCGAGATCGCTGAACGTGCCGTCCGTGCTGGTGACCGTCAGCGTGTCGTTGCCGTTGAAGTCCGGCGAGGGGATGTACTTCAGGCTGGTCAGGGTGGCGTTGATGTCCGCCTGGGTCCCCGTGATGGTGACGCTGGCCGTGCCCACGCCCGTGACGACCGCCAGACCGGAACTGGTGAGGTCGAGCGTGCCATTGGTCACCGCGAGCGTCACGCCTGTGAGGTTGCCGTCCGGGTCGGACACGCTGACCGTCGCGCCACCCGTGAAGGCCAGGGTCCCGTCTTCCGGGATCGACTGCGCGCCGGGCACCGTGTTGACGGGCGAGTTCGGCGTGGTCACCGTGATGCGGACGTTGGCCGTCTCGGTCACGAGCCCGGAGCTGACGGTGTAGGTGAAGGCAGGCACCACACCGGCAAAGCCCGCCGTGGGCGTGAAGACCAGGCTGCTGCCCACCAGCTGCACGCTGCCGTTGGTGACCGCCACCGCGGCCCCGCCGCTCGTGATGGCCGTTCCGGCCACCTGCGTGATCGTGGGCGTAGCCTCGAAGCTGTCGTTGCCCAGCACCGCGATGGTGACGGGCGTGTTCTGGGGCGTCGACTGCGTGTCGTCGGCGATGTCGACGACCGGGCGAACCGTGATCGGGATGGTGTCCGTGTCCGACAGCGTGGCCGCGTCGGTGGTGGTGATCGTCAGCGAATCCGATCCGTTGTAGTCGGGATGCGGCCGGTAGTTGATGCTGGCCAGAACCGCATTGATCTGGCTCTGCGTGCCCGAGACCTGGACACCTGCCGTGCCGTTGCCGGTGACGGTGGCGCCACCCGAGGTGACGGTCAGGTAGCCATGGGTCACCTGCAGGGTTGCGCTGACGACGTCCGTGTTGGAGTCATCGACGCTGACGCCGCTGACCGCGATCAGCGTGTCCTCGTCGACGACGATGCTCGCCGGCACCTTGTTGACCGGCGCTTCGTTCACGGCGGAGACGGTCACGTTCACCGTGGCCGTCTCGGTCACGCCGGTCGGCGACGTCACCACATAGGTGAAGCTGTCGGACCCGACAAAGCCGGTGTTGGGCGTGTAGGTGATGTTGCCACCTGCCCCCACCGTGACGAAGCCGTTGGCACCCTGCGTGATGCTGGAGATGGACGGTGAGCCTTCGAAATTGTCCGCCGTGCCGCTGGTCGTGCCGAAGCCCGACAGCAGGTTGGCCGTCGCCGCCGTGTTCTTGGGTGTCGTGATCGCGTCCGACACGATGTCGGCCACCGGCGTGACCGTGATCGCGACGGTGTCGGTGTCGTTGCTGATCCCGTCCGTGCTGACCACGGTCAGCAAGGCGGAACCGTTGTAGTCGGCGGTGGGCGAGAAGCGCAGGGTCGCCAGAGCCGAGTTGATCTGCGCCTGCGTGCCGGCGAGCGTGAGCGTACTCGTGTTGTTGGCGCCCGAGCTGATGCTCGCGCCGCCCACGAGGCTGACGTTGAGATTCCCGTTGGTGACGCTCAGCCGGACCGTCTGCAGGTCGTTGTTGGCATCCGAGACGCTGATGGTGGCAGCGCCCGTGAACGCAAGCGGGGTGTCCTCGGCGGTCGTCTGGGCGCCGGGCACCGCGTTGATGGGCGGCGGCGGGGCCGTGATCGTGACGTTGACGGTCGCCGTCTCGGTGCTGCCGCCGGAGATGGCCGTGTAATTGAAGCTCGGCGTGCCCACGAAGCCGGTGGCCGGCGTGAACACCAGCCGCCCGCTGACCAGCTGGACGGAGCCGTTGGTCACGATGACGGCCGCGCCACCATCGGTGATGGCGGTACCGTTGACGGCCGACACCGAGGGCGTGCCTTCGAAGGTGTCGTTGCCCAGCACGTTGATCGTCACCGCCGTGTTCATGGCGGTTGTCGCGGTGTCGTTGACGATGTCCGGCACCGAGGTGACCGTGATGCCCACCGTGTCGCCGGCGGAGAAGACGCCGTCGGTCGTCGTCACCGTCAGCGTGACGCTGCCCGGGGTGTCGGCGACTGGCGTGAAACGAAGGCCATCCAGCGCCTGGTTCACCTGGGCCGGTGAACCGGAGATCTGCACAGACGAGGTGCCGTTGCCGATGATCGTGGCACCACCCGTCACCGCAAGCAGGGTGCCGCTGGTCACGGTGACCGTCGTGGTGATCGTCGCGCTGTCCGCGTCCGTCACGACGATGGCCCGGCTGCCTCCCAGCGTGAGCTGGTCGTCTTCCGCGATGACCTGCGCAGGCGGCACCCGGTTCGACGGCGGCGTCACGGGGATCGGGTCGTCCGCCGGCGGGGTCGGTGGCGGCGGCGGTGCCGGGACGGGCGTGGGCGCCGGGGTCGGCGGCGGCGAGGGTGGTGGCGGCTCCACCGGCGGCGGCGCCGGAGGCGGGGGAGCGGGCGGCGCCGGTGTCGGCGCAGGCGCCGGCGGGGGCGGCGCCGGTGGCGCCGGCGTGGGCGCAGGCACCGGCCCGCCCTCGAGCGGGGACGTCCCAGGCGTGTCTTCGAACTCCACGCCCGCCACGGGCGTATCCTGCTCCGGGTCACCCAGGGGCGATTGCACCACGGGCACTTCACCAAGCGACGGCGTGACGAAAGGCGGACGCGGCAGTTCCTCCGCGATGCGGGGCAGGCGCACGAACGAGTTGCCGTCGTCCACGCGAATGCGGTCCAGCAGCGACGTGCTGCCAAAACGCTCCTCGTCTTCTTCCTGTTCCTGGCTGATTCCTTCCGTGTCGACCGTGGCCGGGTCGGTCGCTTCGGCCACCCGACTCAGCAGATTGCCGCGCGTATCGATGTCGGCGGCCGTCAGCGCGTTGTCGAACAGCACCGCCTCGAGTTGCACCGACTCCTTCGTGCGAAGCACCACGCGGCCACCGTTCTCGGACCCGAGTTCGACCCGGGACTCCTCCATGGTGGAGACGACCTCGCCCTCGAAGACTGGGTCTCCGAGCTTGAGCTGACGCTGCCGGCCGTCGGCCGACTTGGCGATGGCTGTGCCCTCGATGAGGACTACCGTTCCGATGACGCGTGGATCCATGACTGAACCTGGCTCCGAGTTAAACCACTCGTTTAATTGTATCTTTCAGTAACGCCTTTGCCAGCGCTGTAACACTGACGGGCGCACCTATTCGTGAAATGCTTCCCACCCTGCCCTCAGCGCTCGGTGAACGCCGAGTCGCGGGCCCGCAGGACCGGCTTCAGCAGGTAAGTGAGGATGGACTTCTTGCCGGTCAGGATGTTGACCTCGGCCACCATGCCGGGGATGATCGGCATGCCCTGACCCAACTGTGACTTTTCCGTACGCAATCTGACAGTGTAGAAGGTGTTTCCCTTGTCATCTGTCACTGAATCGGCGCCGATCAGCTCGACCTTGGCGTCCAGGCCCCCATAGATGGCGAAGTCGTAGGCCGTGAACTTCACTACGGCCTTGTCACCTGGACGGATGAACGCGATGTCCTTGGCGAGGACACGGGCGTCCAGCAGCAGCGATTCCTCCAGCGGGACGATCTCGACCACGTCCCGGCCCGGCTGGACGACGCCGCCCACCGTGTTCACGTGGACCCGCTTGACGGTACCCCGGACCGGCGACTTCAGCGTGGACTTCTCCACGCGGTCGGCCAGCCCCACACCGCCGGCCGTGCTGATGTTCAGCCGGCCCAGCGTCTCGCTCAATTCCTTGCGGGCTTCACTGCGGGCGGTCAGGGTGATCTCCTGCACCTTGCGCGCGCCCTCGGCGATGGCCGACTGGGCCCGCGCGATCTGGGCCGCAGCCACGTCGCGCTCGCCGGCGTAGCGGCTCACGTCGCGCTCCAGCCGCAACACGTCCACCTCGGAGACCGCACCGCCGGCCACCAGCGGACGCGTATAGGAGAGCTCCTGCATGGTGAGCTGGTAGCTCTTGGCCGCCTGGTCGCGCCGGGCCTGCGCCTCGGCCTGCTCCTGGCGTTTCTGGGCCACCTGCTGCTCGGCCACGCCGAGCTGGGCCGCCAGGGCATTGCGGTTCGACTGGTAGGCCTGCAGCTCCGCCTCGACGATCTTGGGCGCTTCCTTCACCGCCTCGGCCGGCGGCTCGAACGCGGTGCCCTCGGCCAGGGCCCTGAGGCGGGCCGCACGCGTCAGCAGCGCCAGGTATTGCGCACGGTTCTCCTGCAGGGAGGAATCGAAACGGGTCGGATCGATCAGCACCAGCGGCTGGCCGACCTCGACCACCTGGCCTTCCTTGACCAGGATCTCCGCCACCACACCGCCATCCAGGCTCTGCAGCACCTGCAGCTGGCGCGAGGGGATGACCTTGCCCTCCCCGCGCGTGACTTCGTCGATGCGGGTGAGCGCCGCCCACACGAGCAGCACGACCAGCGCCACCCAGAAGATTCTCAGCACCAGCCGGGCCCGCATGGGCTCCTGCTCGAGCAGCAGGCGTTCGGCATCGGCCGCAAACGTGGCCGGCAGAGGCGGCGGCTCCGTGCCGGCAGGGGGAAAGAGCACCTGACGCAGTCCGGACAGCATCATGAAGCCTTTCCGACCCGGCCGGCCTTGAGGTCGGCGAGGACCTGGTCACGTGGCCCATCCGCGACGATGCGTCCCTCGTCCATCACCACGATGCGATCCGCCAGGTCGAGCAGGCTGCTGCGGTGCGTGACGACGATGAGCGTGCGCCCCTGGGAGAACGTGCGCAGCCGCTCCTTGAACTGGGCCTCGGAGCTGAAGTCCATCGAGCCCGTCGGCTCGTCCATCACCAGCATGGGCGGCTCCAGAAGCACTGCGCGGGCAATGGCCACGGCCTGGCGCTGACCGCCCGACAGCGACTCCCCGCGCTCGCCGACCATCATGTCAAAGCCCTGCGGATGGGCGCTGATGAAGCCGCCCAGCCCGGCCAGCTCGGCAGCGGCGAGCACGGCGGGACCTTCCGCGTCGGGCGCGGCGATGGCAATGTTGTCGCGCAGCGTCCCGAAGAAGAGCACCGGATCCTGCGACACGTAGCCGATGTTGCGGCGCAGGTCGGCCGGGTCGATCTGGCGCAGGTCCACGCCGTCCACTTTCACGGTGCCTTCGTCCGGCGTGTGCAGGCCCATGATGAGCCGCTGCAGCGTCGTCTTGCCGGAGCCGACACGGCCGATGATCACGACGTGCTCGCCCGCGGCGATGCGCAGGTTGATGCCGCGCAGCACCGGCTGCTTGCTCCCCGGATAGGCGAAGTGGACGTTCTCGAACGCGATCTGGCCACCGAGCTGGGGCCGGTGCAGGTAGGTCGCGTCGGGCGATCGCTCCTGCTGCGCCTGCATGGTGGCGTCGAGCGAGGTCAGCCCCGCACGGGCGTTCTCGTACTGCATCATCAGCGCCACGAGCTGGGTCATCGGCCCGAGCGCACGGCCGCTGAGCATGGTCGACGCGATGAGGCCACCCATCGTGACCTGCCCTTCGCGGATCAGGTACACGCCCACCACGATGAGCAGGAGGCTGGCGATCTGCTGCACGCCGCTCACCACGTTCACCACCGACGACGACATCAGCCGCAGGCGGGCGCTGGTGGCGGCCAGGAAGACCGAGGTTGCTTCCAGCCGCGTCTGCATCACGCGCTCGGCGCCGTGCGCCTTGATGGTTTCCAGGCCGGTCAGCGCCTCGACCAGCGTCGCGTTGCGTGTGGCGGCCGCACGGAAGGTGGTCTCGGCGAGGCGCGCCATCTTGCCCTGCACGGTCCAGGCGTAGATGACCACGCCGACCAGGCAGACCAGCGGCACCAGCACGAGGTACCAGGAGATCCACCCCATGACGATCAGGAACAGCACCGCGAAGGGCACGTCGATGATCGCCGTGATGGTGGCCGAGGCGATGAAGTCACGCACGGTCTCGAACGACCGCAGCGTGACGGCGTAAGCGCCCACCGAGGCCGGCCGGTTCTTCAGGCGCATGCCCAGCACGCGCTCCATGATCTGCGCGGACAGGCGCACGTCGATGCGGCTGCCCGCGAGGTCCACGAAGTGGCCGCGCACCATGCGCACGACGTAGTCGAGCACGATCACCAGCGCCAGGCCGACCGCCAGCATCCAGAGCGTGCCCTCGGCGAAGTTGGGCACGACGCGGTCGTACACGTTCATCGTGAACAGCGGCAGGGCGAGCGCGAACAGGTTGATCAGCAGCGCGGCGCCCAGGATGTCCCGGTAGAGCGATGCCTGCTCACCCATGGCCGTCCAGAACCAGTGGCCCTCACGACGGGTGTGCAACTCGGGCGCACGCGCGTCGAAGCGGAAACGCGGCCGCACCGAGATGGCCATGCCGGTATAGCGCCGCTCCAGCTCGGCCACGGGCATCAGGACCTCGCCCTGCCCTGTCTCGGGCAGCAGCAGGCGTGCGGCCTGGGCGGCCTGGTCCCAGCCGACGAGCACGGCGGCCTGTTCGTCCTGCAGGAGCAGCACGATGGGCAGGACGGCGAGGTCGAGCTGCCCGAGGGATCGGCGCACCACGCGCGTCGCCAGTCCGGCGCGGGCCGCTGATCGGGCGAACACGGATGGCGTCATGCCCTTCGGTCCCAGCGGAAGACCCGCGGACAGCGCTGCGCGGCTCCTGGGTTGCCCCAGCAGCCGCGTCACCTCAACCAGGCAGTCGAGCAGCGGATCGGGCTGCTCGGGGTTCTGCCGGAGTTGCTGGCGGAGATCTTCCCAACCTGTGGCTGCCGCCGGGACTTGGGCGGCCTCTGCTTGTGTCATTCGACTCCGTGCCGGGACCCATGGGATCCCGAGTTCATATGTAAGACGTCCTGCCTAAGATTGTAGGGAGGCCGTGAGTGCTTACCGACGCCCGCCGTCAGCTTTTCTCAGCCGCCCCCAGCCCTACGCAGACCCCCCGGCGCCGGATGCAGCAAGGGGGGTTTGAAGCCAGTTGCGGGCCCGACGAAGAAACTTCAATCACCAGCCTGCCACGTGCCGGTAGGATGCCGCCCAGAGGAGACACCATGACCGTCATCACCCACATCGAGGACCTGCGCCGCCTCGCCCAGCGTCGTGTTCCGCGCATGTTCTACGACTACGCCGACTCCGGTTCCTGGACCGAAGGCACCTACCGGGCGAACGAATCGGACTTTCAGCGCATCCTGCTGCGTCAGCGCGTCGCGGTGGACATCGACAACCGCAGCACCCGGACGACCATGCTCGGCCAGGAGGTGGCCATGCCAGTGGCCATCGCGCCCACCGGGCTGACCGGCATGCAGCACGCCGACGGGGAAATTCTCGCCGCGCGCGCGGCGCGCCGCTTCGGCATCCCGTTCACGCTGTCGACCATGAGCATCTGCTCGATCGAGGATGTCTCCCAGGCCACCGACCGCCATCCGTTCTGGTTCCAGCTCTACGTGATGCGCGACCGCTCCTTCATCGAGAGCCTGATCGACCGCGCCAAGGCCGCCAACTGCTCGGCGCTGGTGCTCACGCTGGACCTGCAGATCCTGGGCCAGCGCCACAAGGACCTGAAGAACGGCCTGTCCGCGCCACCCAAGCTCACCCTCGCCAACATCCTGAACATGATGACGAAGCCGCGCTGGTGCCTCGGCATGCTGGGCACCAGCCGCCGGCAGTTCGGCAACATCGTGGGCCACGTCAAGGGCGTGGACAACATGGGTTCGCTGTCGGAGTGGACGGCGCGGCAGTTCGATCCGCGGCTGTCCTGGCAGGACGTGGAATGGATCAAGCGCCGGTGGGGCGGCAAACTGATCCTCAAGGGCATCCAGGACGTGGAGGATGCCCGCCTGGCCGCCGAGTCCGGCGCGGACGCGCTGATCGTCTCGAACCACGGCGGTCGCCAGCTCGACGGTGCGCCTTCCTCCATATCGGCGCTGCCCGCGATCGTGGACGCGGTCGGTTCGCGCATCGAGGTGCACATGGACGGCGGCATCCGCAGCGGCCAGGATGTGCTGAAGGCGGTCGCCCTGGGCGCCCGCGGCACCTACATCGGGCGGGCCATGCTGTACGGCCTGGGCGCGATGGGCGAGGCCGGCGTCGAGAAGGCGCTGCAGATCATCCACCGCGAGCTGGACCTGACCATGGCGTTCTGCGGACGCACGGACATCCGGCAGGTCGACCGCGGCATTCTCCTGCAGCCGACCTGAGGCCATGGGCGCCGGCGGCCGATCAGCGGCCGCTCACGCGCCGCAGCTCCACCGGCCCGGAGCTGCTGTTCGCGGCCAGCTGCCACTTCTGCAGCAGCGGCTCCGCCGCAGCCCAGCAGGCCTCGCGATCTTCGGGGTCGGCCAGGGCCGCCAGGTAGATGTGGCCGCATCGCCGCGCCAGCGCATAGGGCGCATCGTGCAGATCCTGCCGGGGCGCCACGCCCAGCAGCGCCGGCGGTGACACCAGGCCCTGGCAGGCCTGGATCACGCGCTGCATCAGCGCGAGGTTGCGCTCCACGTCGGTGCCCAGCAGCATCACCACATGCGAGTAGTCGGGCAGGAAAGCCCGGGTCAGCGGCAACTGCAGGCCATTGCGTGCCATGGCGATCAGGCGCAGCACGCGATCACCCCGCTCCACGTCGACATAGTCGGACGCCACGTCCAGGAACTGGGCCCCCGCGAAGCGGCGGTGGACCAGCTCCTCACCCGTTGCATGTGCCAGCCATTGGGTCAGCTCGAAGGCCGAAACGCCCTCCGACGAGCACACCATGACGCGCTGGAAGGCATCGGGGTCGGCCTGGCGCGCCGCGCCGGGATGCCGCATGGGCGTGGAGAGGCGCCGCCAGACGGCCGGCGGCGGGTACTGCATGCCCTGATCCATGGCGCGGCGCAGCTCCAGGACGCGGCGGCTCATGTCGGCCGGCGATTCGTCACATTGCACGATCGCCATGGACCAGGGCCCCGAGAGCAGTCGCGGGCCCCGGCTGCTGTGGACAATGCGCACGGAATGGTGGCGGGGGTCGCCCGCCACGCGATCCATGATGCGCAGCAGCGCCGAACCCGGGCCCTCCTTCCATTGGACGAACCAGCCGGACTGGTACAGCAGGGCGGTCGCGACGCCCAGGGGCTCGTTGTGCCGAACGGCGGCCGCGCGGATCTTCTCCATCTCCGCGTAGACGGAAGTAGTCACGGTGGACTGGCTCGCGTACATGATGCGAGCCACCGTGGCACCTTCATCGGGGCTGGTGTCGTGCGACGTAGGGGCTAAATCCATTGGCACAATGATGCCGTTGATGACAGCAGACCGGTTTGCGATACGTCAACTCAGGGGTGGCGCCGGCACAATCGGCACATGGTCGCGCTGCGCCGAATCGCCCACCTGGACATGGACGCGTTCTTCGCGTCAGTCGAACTTCTGCGTTACCCGCAGCTGCGCGGGCTGCCGGTGGTCATCGGTGGCGGCCGTCGTCGCGTCGACGAGATGCTCGACCAGCGCCACGCGGGCCGCCCCCTCAGCGCCATCCCGCCCGAGGACTTTCCCCGCCTGAAGGATTACGTGGGCCGCGGTGTGATCACCACCGCCACCTACGCCGCGCGCCAGTTCGGCGTGGGTTCCGCCATGGGCATGATGAAGGCGGCCCGCCTGTGTCCGCAGGCCATCGTGCTGCCGGTCGACTTCGAGGAGGTCCGCCGCTGCTCCCGCGCCTTCAAGGAGGTGATCCGCGAGATCGCACCCGTCATGGAGGACCGCGGCGTCGACGAGGTGTACATCGATTTCACCAACGTGCCTGGGGGCCAGCGCGAGGGGGGCCGCGTGCTTGCGCGCCTGATCCAGAAGTGCATCTTCGAGCGCACCTCGCTCACCTGTTCCATCGGCGTGGCACCCAACAAGCTGCTGGCCAAGATGGCCAGCGAGTTCGACAAGCCGAACGGCATCACCGTGCTGCACGAGGCCGATCTGCAGACCCGCATCTGGCCCTTGCCGGCGCGCAAGATCAACGGCATCGGGCCCAAGGCCGAGCAGCGCCTGGCACGCCTGCACCTGCACACCATCGGCGAGATCGCGGCCCAGCCCCGCGAGTGGCTGGCCGACAACTTCGGCCGCTCCTGGGGCCACTGGATGCACGATGCGGCCTGGGGCCGCGATGACAGGCCGGTGGTGACCGAAAGCGAACCTGTCTCCATGAGCCGCGAGACCACCTTCGAGCGCGACCTGCATCCCCGGCGTGACCGGACCGAACTGTCCGCCATCTTCACCGACCTGTGCGAGCGTGTGGCCGAGGATCTGCGGCGCAAGGGCTACGCCGGCCGCACGGTGGGCATCAAGCTGCGCTACGACGACTTCCGTACGGCCACGCGCGATCTGACGCTCGAGGCCCCCACGGCGGACGCCCGGCAGATCCGCCGTGCGGCCGGCCAGTGCCTGAAGCGGGTGGACCTGGACCGCCGGCTCCGCCTGCTCGGCGTGCGCGTGAGCAAGCTCGTGCGGCCTGGCGAAGAAGCCGCGGAGCCAGCGGCAGCCCTTCCCCAGCCCGCCATCGTGGGCGACCTCTTCGACCAGGAGTCTGCCCTGCCTTGACGGCGCCTTACGCGTAACTTACATTCGATCCACCCGTTCAGGTGGAGTCCGGCATGACACTCGATCAGCTCCAGCGCATCAAGCAGTGGCATGTGGCCCACCGTCATGAGCGCCCACTCGAATACCACCTGTGGGACGCCGTGCTCACCCTGTGGCTGATGGGGTGGGTCGGCTGGCTGCCGACGCTGGCTTTCGCCGTCTGGTGGGCCGCACCCCTGTGTCTGGTCGGCACCGTGGCGCCCACGCTGTACGTCGGCTGGCGCCTGAGGGCCCACAGCCGGCAGCGTCTGCGCTGCGACTGGCTGCCTGCCTGATCCGCGCCCGCCGCGCCTGTCCCGCGGGTGGCTGCGGCGACGGCCGTGCGCGCTAGAGTGCGCGCAACAGGAGATGTTCCCCCATGCCTTGCTTCCAGCTTGACCAGACGGGCCATGTGGCCCACCTCGTGCTCGCCCGCCCGGACGCGCTCAACACCATGAACCCCGCCTTCTGGCGGGAACTGGACGGCGTGCTCGACACGCTGCACCGCGAGGGCCGCTCGCGCGCCCTCGTCATCTCGTCGACCGGCAAGCACTTCTCGGCCGGCATGGACCTGGAGACATTCGGCGGCGCCATCACCATGGACGACGCCTCGGCGGAGGGGCGCACCGCCATCTTCGACCTGCTCACCGACATGCAGGCCACCTTCACCCGGCTGGAAACCCTTCGCATGCCGGTGATCGCCGCCATCCAGGGCGGCTGCATCGGCGGGGCCGTCGACATGGTCACGGCCTGCTGCCTGCGCTATGCGACGGCCGACGCGTTCTTCTGCGTGCAGGAGATCAACATCGGCATGGTGGCGGACGTCGGTACGCTGCAACGCCTGCCCAAGCTGCTGCCGATGGCGCTGGTGAAGGAACTCGCGTACACGGGCCGCCGGCTGCCCGCGCGGCGCGCGCTGGAATGGGGCCTGGTCAACGAGGTGTTCGACACCCAGGCGGCCATGGTCGAGGCGGCGCTGCAGTGCGCCGCCGAGATCGCCGCCAAGCCACCGGTGGCCATCTGGGGCACCAAGCAGGCCCTGCACTATGCCCGTGACCACTCGGTGGAAGACTCGCTGCGCCA
Organism: Ramlibacter sp.; assembly: GCF_041916345.1. Taxonomy (GTDB): domain Bacteria; phylum Pseudomonadota; class Gammaproteobacteria; order Burkholderiales; family Burkholderiaceae_C; genus Ramlibacter. Next base: position 19,278 of record NZ_JAYRZR010000043.1, on the reverse strand, counting down.
GATGGGCTGGCTGCAAGGCGCCGCCTGGAGCAATGCGCACGTGCGCGAGGCCATCGAGGCGATGAAGGCCCGCCGTGCGCCCGGATTCCCCGATCTCGCGCCCCTGCGGTCCTTCCGCGACCTCTAGCTCGCCCCGCGCGGCACGCCTTACTGGCGTGCCATGCGCACGTTGGAGGGCAATGCCACCGGATGGCTGGCGCGGAAGGGGTTGATGTCCAGCCCGCCGCGCCGCGTGTAGCGCGCGAACACGGCCAGCCGCGTCGGCCGGCACTGGCGCCAGATGTCCATGTAGATCCGTTCCACGCACTGCTCATGGAACTCCTGGTGGTTGCGGAAGCTCACCAGGTACTGCAGCAGGCCCTCCTGGTCGATCTGGGGGCCGCTGTAGCGGATCTGCACGCTGCCCCAGTCGGGCTGCCCGGTCACCAGGCAGTTGCTCTTCAGCAGGTTGCTGGTCAGCACCTCCTCCACCGGCTGCTCGTCGCGCGCCGCCCGCAGCAGATCGGGCGCGGGCGTGTAGCGCGTGCACTCGATGTCCAGCCGGTCGAGGCTCAGGCCGTCCAGTTCCCGCACCGACTCCTCCCCGAAAGCCTCCGGCAGCACCAGCCGGACGCCCACGCTGCCTGACACCGCGGCGCCGCGCCAGGCGGCCTCGCTGATGTCGGCACGGATGCGGTCGCGCACCTCGTCGGCCGTGGCGAACACCGTGTTGGAGAAACTGCCCAGGTACAGCTTGAACGACTTGCTCTCGACCAGGTTGGGGGTCTCGCACGGCACGGTGATGTGCGCGATGGCCACCTGCGGCTTGCCGCGGCGGTTGAGCCAGCTCAGCTCGAAGGCCGTCCAGAGATCCGCGCCGAGGAACGGCACGCCGCTCGCGAGCCCGATCTCCGCGCGCTTGGGCGCCCGCGGCAGGGGGAACAGCAGGCTGGCGTCATAGCGATCGACAAAGGCCGTTGGCTGGCCGAGGGCTGAGAGTTCGGGCTGCATGCCGCGAGCCTAGCGCAGGTGCGCCAGCAAGGGCGGCAGCAGGGCATCGACCGCGCCGGGCGGCAGGTCATGGCCCATGCCGTTGATCGGCACCAGCCGCGCGCCCGGAATGCGCAGCGCCGTATCGTGGCCACAGGCAAACGGCACGAGCGGATCGTGCGTGCCGTGCAGCACGAGCGTCGGCGCCTGGATGCGCGGGAGTTCCAGGTAGCGGCGCGTGTCCGCGCCCACGGCCACCAGCTGGCGGACCGTGCCCGCGGGGTGCCAGGCCCGCCGCACCATGGCCCGCACGCGTTCACGCGCCTCGGCCTCGGGCGTCGGGAAGCCGGGGCTGCCGATCAGCCGCAGCAGCCGCATGAAGTGCGCCACCACGGCCTCCTCGTCGGAGCCGGAGGGTCGGGCCAGCAGGCCCGACAGCACCGCGGCCCGCGGGCCGGGCAGGAACGGCGCGCCGCTGGTGCTCATGAGGCTGGTCAGGGTGGTCACGCGGCCGGGCGCCGCCAGCGCCACGCGCTGGGCCACCATGCCGCCCAGGCTGGCGCCGACCACGTGCGCTCGCGCCAGGCCCAGGGCATCCATCACCCCGATGGCATCGAGCGCCATGTCGGCCAGCGTGTACGGTGCGTTCACCGGCAGGCCGAGGCGATGGCGCAGGCTGGCGGCCGCCACGTTCGGCACGCCCAGGTGATCCAGCCAGGTGGAGAGGCCGACATCCCGGTTGTCGAAGCGGACGACGCGCAGGCCAGCCGCCTGCAAGGCCTCCACCATCCGTGGCGGCCAGGCCACCAGCTGCATGCCCAGGCCCATGATGAGCAGCACGGCCGGGCGACCGGGCTCGCCGGTGTCCTCGACCTCGATGTCCAGCCCGTTGGCCCGCACCTTCATCGGGCACTCCCCACCGGACGGGCGTTCACTCGAACCGGCGCTCGCGCAGCCACTTGGTGGCGATCCACTTCTCGCCCTCCAGCACCGGCGCGCCGCCGTGCAGCGTGCGCGTGGAGGGGTGGGCGCGGTCATAGCTGAAGAACACCGCATTCCCGCGCTTGGGCGCGACCTCCAGGTGCACGTCCGGGAAGACGGTCCCGCCGCCCTTGGTCGGCTCGCCCAGGTACATCACCACCGTGCCCACGCGCTGACCGCCCCGCCTCAGGATCGTGGGCGTGCCGGGCTCCGCCGGGTCGAAGTAGTCGTAGTGCGGCTTGTACTCGGCGCCCGGCCCGTACTGAAGGATCTGCAGGCCTTCACCGTTCTCCTCCGGCCAGTTCACCAGACGGGCCAGCCGCCTTTCGATGCGCTGCACGAGCTCGTTCTCGCCGCGCTGGAAGAACATGCCGTTGCTGGTGCGGTCGGCATTCACCTCCTCGCCGCCGGTCTTGGTGGCCACCGTCAGCGAGCGGGCGAGCCGCGGCCGTGCCAGCTCGATCAGCTGCTCGCACTCCTCGTCCGAGAGCAGGTTGCCGAACACCACCACGCGCGGGTTGAATATGGCCTGCAGCACGTGCACGCGGCGGTCCCCGCCGTCCAGGTACAGCGGCGACTCGTCGAGCCGCGGATCGGGCACCGGCACCGCCGGTGGCAGCCCCGCGGCCACGGCACGCGTCTCCAGGTGGCCGCGCAAGGTGGACTCCATCGCCTCCACGGCGACGTCCTCGGACCAGCCGGAGGCCATCATCGCCTTCAGCACGGACTCGGCCGTGTGGCCGGCCTGGGCCTGATCGACGATCCATTGCCGCAGCTCAGGCGTGATCTGCTGGGATTCGGTGGTGCTCATGGCGTGATTTTGCGCCGGAAGACGAGCCGGTCAGGCCCGGAAGCCCTGGCGTCGTGACGATAACCCTCGAGATCGAACGCGGCCAGGTCGTTGGGCGAGTCGATGCGGCGGGTGATCGCGTAGCGGGCCATCAGGCCACGCGCCTTCTTGGCGAAGAAGCTGATCACCTTGTAGCCGCCGCCTTTCCAGTCCTCGAACACGCACTCGATCACCCGGGCACGCAGCGCGTCTCGGCGGACCGAGCGAAAGTACTCCTGGGAGGCCAGGTTCACCACCACCGGCGTCGGGTCGCCAGCCAGTGCCCGCCGCAGGTTCTCGGCGATGCGGTCACCCCAGAAGCCGTACAGGTTCGGTGCGTCGTCCACCGGCAGCTGCGTCCCCATCTCCAGGCGATAGGGCTGCATGCGGTCGAGCGGGCGCAGCACGCCATAGAGCCCGCTGAGGATGCGCACGTGCGCCTGGGCCCATGCGAGGTCCTCGGGGGACAGGGTCCGCGCCTGCAGGCCGTCGTAGACATCGCCGTCGAAGGCCAGCACGGCCGGCCGCGAATTGCGGGCGGTGAAGCGCGTCGACCAGGCCTGGTAGCGGGCCGCATTGAGCGCCGCCAGCGTGTCGCTGATACCCATCAGCGAGGCCAGTTCCTGCGGGGACCTGGCACGCAGCACGTCGACCAGGTGACGGGCCTCGGCCCGGAACGCCGGCAGGGTATCGGGCACCTCCGGCAGCGGTGACTCGTAGTCGAGTGACTTGGCGGGCGACAGCACGTACAGCATGGGGCGCCGATTATCCCCGCCACGCACGGGCGGTCAGCCACTGCGCAGAAGCGATGGCAAGCACCACGGCCGCGTAGCTGGCCATCTTGCCATCCACGCCGAAGAACCAGAGGCACGTGGCTGACGCCGCGAGGCCGGCCGCCAGGTTGACCATCGCACAGGTCACGCGGCCGGGCCGCGCCCCGCGGGGCAGCAGCCAGGGCGCCACGAGGGCCGTGAGCACCGCCACGAAGGCGATCGGCGCCAGGAAACCCAGGAGGTGGAGGATGGCGTCGGAGGCGGACACGGGGCCAGGACGGGCCTGGGATTCACTTGATCCAGGCCAGATGCTTTAATGGGGCCTCGATTTTATAATTCGGCTTCATGGCAGTCTGGGCCCTCGGCATCAATCACACGACAGCGCCGCTCGATCTTCGCGGCCGCTTCGCGTTTGCCGTCGACCAGATCGGGCCCACGTTGCACTCGCTGCGCGAGAGCTTCGCCACGCGCGTCGGCCGCCACCCCGAGGCCGCGATCCTCTCCACCTGCAACCGCACCGAGATCTACTGCGCGGCCCAGAAGCTGGAACTCGACTCCACCCTCGAATGGCTCGCGCAGTCCGGTGGCGTGTCGCCGGCCCAGCTGCGCAACCATGCCTACCTGCTGCGGGATGGCCAGGCGGCTCGCCACGCGTTCAGGGTCGCCAGCGGGCTGGATTCCATGGTGCTCGGCGAGGCCCAGATCCTCGGCCAGCTCAAGGACGCCGTGCGCGCCGCCGACGAGGCCGGCGCCCTGGGCACCACGCTCAACCAGCTCTTCCAGCGCTCGTTCGCGGTCGCCAAGGAAGTGCGTACCTCCACCGAGGTGGGCGCCCATTCGATCAGCATGGCGGCCGCGGCCGTGCGACTGGCGGGCCAGCTGTTCGAGGACCTGAGCCAGGTGCGCGTACTGTTCGTCGGCGCCGGCGAGATGATCGAGCTGGCCGCCACGCACTTCGCGGCGCGTAACCCCCGCGCCATTGCCGTGGCCAACCGCACGCTCGAACGCGGCGAGAAGCTGGCGGCCCGATTCGGCGGTCAGGTCATGCGCCTGGCCGACCTGCCTGGCCGCCTGGGCGAATTCGACATCGTGGTCAGCTCCACCGCGAGCCAGCTGCCGATCATCGGCCTGGGCGCCGTCGAGCGGGCGCTCAAGGCGCGCCGCCACCGGCCCATGTTCATGGTCGACCTGGCCGTCCCGCGCGACATCGAGCCCGAGGTCAAGGCCCTGGAAGACGTCTACCTCTACACGGTGGACGACCTGGCCCACGTGGTGCAGACGGGCCATGCCAGCCGGCAGGCCGCAGTGGCCCAGGCCGAAGCCATCATCGACGCTGGCGTGCAGAGCTTCCTGCACTGGATGGACCAGCGGCACGCGGTGCCGCTCATCCGCCAGCTCCAGGCCCAGGCCGACGAGTGGCGCACCCATGAGATCGCCCGGGCACGCCGCCAGCTGGCGCGCGGCGCCGATGTCGACACGGTGCTGGAGGCGCTCTCGCGCGGACTCACGCAGAAGCTGCTGCACGGCGCCATGGCGGAGCTGCACGCTGGCGACGCCGAGGCCCGCGAGCGCGCTAGCGCCGCCATCGAGCACTTCTTCCTGCGCAAGGAACGTTAGCTGCGGGCTCGCGCCCGAGCCGGCCCTGCCAGGCAGGGCCACCCCTTGTGCGTCACGCGCCGCCGGCGCCACGCCCTCCCACCGACACCGGATCCCCCTTGAAGCCCTTCCTCCGCCAGCAGCTCGAGCGCTTTCCCGTCCGCCTGCAGGAGCTCGACTTCCACCTCTCCCAGGCCGAGGTGGTGGCCGACCGCGACCGTTACCGGGAACTGACTCGCGAACACGCCGAAGTCTCCGAGGTGGCTGCCCTCTACCAGCGGTTCCGGCAGCGCGAGCAGGACCTGGAGGCCGCCCGGGCCATGCTGGCCGACCCGGAGCTCGAGGCCATGGCGGGCGAGGAGATCGCTGCCGTGGAGGCGGAACTGCCCGACCTGGAAGCCGGGTTGCAGGCCCTGCTGCTGCCGCGCGACCCCGACGACACGCGCAACACCTTCCTGGAAGTGCGCGCGGGCACGGGCGGCGACGAGGCCGCACTGTTCGCCGGCGACCTGCTGCGCATGTACACGCGCTACGCGGAGCGCCAGGGCTGGCGCACCGAGCTGATCAGCGAAAGCCCGGGCGAGGTCGGCGGCTACAAGGAGGTGGTGCTGCGCATCATCGGTGAGGGCAGCTACGGCAAGCTCAAGTTCGAATCCGGCGGCCACCGCGTGCAGCGGGTGCCCGCCACCGAGAGCCAGGGCCGCATCCACACCAGCGCCTGCACCGTGGCGGCGCTGCCCGAGCCCGACGAGTCGACGGCCGTGCAGATCAACCCGGCGGACCTGCGCATCGACACCTTCCGCGCGTCGGGCGCGGGCGGCCAGCACGTGAACAAGACCGATTCGGCCGTGCGCATCACCCACCTGCCCACGGGCATCGTGGCCGAGTGCCAGGACGACCGCTCGCAGCATCGCAACAAGGCCAAGGCGCTGCAGGTGCTGGCCGCCCGCATCCAGGAGAAGGAGCGCTCGGAGCGCGCCGCCCGCGAGGCCGCCACGCGCAAGGGCCTCATCGGCAGCGGCGACCGCTCGGACCGCATCCGCACCTACAACTTCCCGCAGGGTCGCATGACCGACCACCGGATCAACCTCACGCTGTACCGGCTGGGCGCCATCCTCGAGGGCGACCTCGACGAGGTGGTGGCCGCGCTCCTGCTGGCCCGCCGTGCCGAGCAGCTGGAGGAGCTGGAGATCGGCCTCGGCGCCGCCCCCCTGGCATGACCCTCGCCGAGGCGCTGGCCCTGGCAGCGGCGCGCGGGCTGGCGCGCATCGACGCGCAGGTGCTGCTGCTGCACGCCATCGGCCGCACCGGCAGCGACCGCGCGTGGCTCATCGCGCATGACAACGACAGCCTCTCACCGGCCGAGGTCGAGGCCTACGAGACGCTGTGCCGCCGCCGTGCGGACGACGAGCCCGTGGCCTACCTGACCGGCACGCGCGAATTCCACGGCATGCCGCTGGAAGTGGACGCGCGCGTACTCGACCCCCGGGCGGACACGGAAGTGCTGGTGGACTGGTCGCTGGAGGTCCTGCAAGGCTGCGCGCGCCCGCGCGTGGTGGATCTGGGCACGGGCAGCGGCGCGATCGCTCTCGCCATCGCGCTGCAGCGGCCCGACGCCCAGGTGGATGCCGTCGATCGCAGCGCGGACGCCCTGGCCGTGGCGGCCGCCAACGCCGCGCGACTGGGACTTGCGATCCGCACCCGCCTGGGCGACTGGCTGCGGGGTGACGCGGGCCGGTACGACCTGATCGTGAGCAACCCCCCCTACATCGCCGAAGGAGACCCGCACCTGCCCGCCTTGCGCCACGAACCTGAGGGTGCGCTGGTTGCCGGCCCCGACGGCCTCGACGCCATCCGCGAGATCGTCCGGCAGGCGCCCGGCCATCTGGCGCCGGGCGGCTGGCTGCTCATCGAGCACGGCCATGACCAGGCGGCGGCCGTTCGCGCCTTGCTGGATGGCGCCGGCCTGCGCCGGACCAGCAGCCGTCGCGATCTGGCGGGTATCGAACGCTGTTCCGGCGCACAGGCGCCCGGGCTGGGATAATCCCGTCGATTCAGGGCCCCGATCCGGCCCCATGGAGCATCCACACATGAGCGACGTGCAGCAACGCATCGATGAACTGGTCAAGGGCAGCGACATCCTGCTGTTCATGAAGGGCAGCGCCAGCTTCCCGCAATGCGGGTTCTCCGGTCGCGCCGTGCAGATCCTCAAGGCCTGCGGGGTGGATCCCAAGCAGCTGCGCACGGTCAACGTGCTCGAGGACGACGAGATCCGCCAGGGCATCAAGGAATACAGCAACTGGCCGACCATTCCCCAGCTCTACGTGAAGGGCGAGTTCGTGGGCGGCTCGGACATCATGATGGAGATGTACCAGTCGGGCGAGCTGCAGCAGGTGCTGGGCGGCCTGGCCCGCGCCTGACCGGCCGCTTGTAGGCCCGCGTCCACAGCCCGCCGGGCCGGCAGGGCTGCACCGGTTGATCCCTGGCACGGCTTGTGCTGCAATGTTCTGCAGCATTCCCGCAGTCCAAGGAGTGATCGATGGAGTCCCGCAGTCTCGTACCGCACGCCCCGGGCCTCAAGCTGCCCATCGCCAATGTGCGCAGCGTGTTCCGGCCGCACGAGGTGGAACGCAAGCTCGCCAAGCTGCCGCAGCGCGAACATGAGGGCCTGCGCGCCACCTATGAGCGCATGCTCGAGCGGGGTCCCGAGCGCTTCCAGGTCAAGCCCTGCGGCGTGCCGGACATGGTGGGGCTCTACGACCAGCTCCCCAACTTCACTGACGCGCTGGACGACGTGAAGCGCCACGTCGCCTTGGCGCAGGACAGCAGTGACGGCCTGGAAGTCACGCCCATGCTGCTGCTGGGCCCCCCCGGCATCGGCAAGACCCATTTCGCGCGCCAGCTCGCGGACCTGCTCGGCACCGGCATGAACCTGGTGCCGATGAGCTCCATGACCGCCGGCTGGCTGCTCTCCGGCGCGTCTTCGCAGTGGAAGGGCGCCAAGCCGGGCAAGGTGTTCGAGGCGCTGGTCGACGGCCAGTACGCCAACCCGGTGATCGTGGTCGACGAGGTCGACAAGGCCGCCGGCGATGCGCAGTACGACCCGCTGGGTGCGCTTTACGGCCTGCTGGAGCACGACACGGCGGGCGCCTTCGTCGATGAGTTCGCCGAGATCGCGGTCGATGCCAGCCAGGTCATCTGGATCATGACGGCCAACGACGACCGCTGCATCCCCGAGCCGATCCTCAACCGCATGAACGTGTTCGAGATCGAGCCGCCCAGCCCGGAGCAGGCGCGTCACATTGCACGCAACCTCTATCACTCGATCCGGTCCGACCACGCCTGGGGCCGCCGCTTCAGCGAGGAACCGGCCGACGACGTGCTGGACCTGCTGGCCGAGCTGGCCCCGCGGGACATGCGCCGGGCGCTGATGACGGCCTTCGGCAACGCCCGCCTGGCACAGCGGGACGCCCTCGCGCCGGACGACCTGCCGCGCACCGCAGCGGGGCGCCAGCGCATCGGCTTCGTGCAGTGAGCCGGCGAACAGCGGCTCAGGAGCCGCTGCCGCTGCCCGCCGGTGCCGGACGGGGCGGCTCGGCGACCGGCCGCGCCTTGTCCTCGAACTCCCAGCCACGCCGGGCGGACATCACCGCGTTCGGATACTGCGGCTTGCCGCGGCTGCCGTTGTAGCGGCCGAGCGCCATGAAGAGGTCACCCCGCTCGCGATCGAGGTAGTGCCGCAGGATGACGCAGCCGAAGCGCAGGTTGGTCTGCATGTGGAACAGCTTGCTGGCGTCGCCGTCGCCGATCAGCCGGCTCCAGAACGGCATCACCTGCATGTAGCCGCGTGCGCCCACGGGGCTCACCGCGAACTTGCGGAACGCGCTTTCCACCTGGATCAGGCCCAGCACCAGCGCCGGTTCCAGGCCGGCGCGCCGACTCTCGTACCAGACAGTCTGCAGGAACTCCTTGCGCTCCTGCCAGGCCGGCTTGCGGCGTTGCAGGCGGCCGCTCATCGCGCCCAGCCAGCGCAGGTAATGCAGCCGGCCCTCGAGGTCGGCGAAGTCGGGGATGGGCGGGGCGCTGTTGGAGATGGCCGAAGTGAGCGCCGTGCGCACGGAGTCGGCGAGCGGCTCCTCGATCTGGCCGCCCGCCCGTGCGGCCGGCGCCCAGGCGGCCGCCCCCAGCGACCCCAGGCCCGCGGCCAGCCAGCGGCGGCGGCGGATCACGCCTGGAGCCGCCCCTTGACGAAGGCGGCGATGTCGGCCGCGGCCACCTTGGTGGCGGTCGTGTCGCGACGTTGCTGGTATTCGAGCTGGCCTTCCTTCAGGCCCCGGTCGGAGATCACCACGCGATGGGGCACGCCGATCAGCTCCCAGTCGGCGAACATGGCGCCAGGCCGTTCGCCGCGGTCGTCGAGCAGCACATCCACACCGGCCGCAGCCAGTTCGTCATGCAGGCGTTCAGCGGCCGCCTTGACCTCCGCGCTGCGGTCCATGCCGATCGGGCAGATCACCACGGTGAACGGGGCGATCGCATCCGGCCAGATGATGCCGCGCTCGTCGTGGTTCTGCTCGATGGCGGCGGCGGCGATGCGCGTCACACCGATGCCATAGCAGCCCATCTCGAAGAGCTTGGGCTTGCCGTCTTCGTCGAGGAAGGTGGCGTTCATGGCGCGGCTGTACTTGGTGCCGAGATAGAACACGTGGCCGACCTCGATGCCGCGCTCGATGGCAAGCGGGCCGCGGCCGTCGGGCGACGGATCGCCCTCCAGCACGTTGCGGATGTCGGCCACGACGTCGGGCTCCGGCAGGTCGCGGCCCCAGTTCACGCCGGTGAGGTGGAAGTCCTCTTCGTTGGCCCCGCAGATCCAGTCGGCCATGACGGCGACCTCGCGGTCGGCCACCACCTTGACCGGCTTGCGCAGGCCGATGGGGCCCAGGTAACCGGGCCGGGTGCCGAAGTGGTCCAGGATCTCGGGCACGGTGGCGAAGCGGAACCCCGCGTCCAGGCCGGGCACCTTGCCGACCTTGATCTCGTTCATGTCGTGGTCGCCGCGCACCAGCAGCAGCCACACCTGCGTGGCCGCGACCTGCCCGTCCGGCCCTGCCTGGTCGGTGGCGAGCACGAGCGACTTCACGGTGGTGATCAGCGGCACACCCAGCAGCGTGGCGACATCCTGGCAGGTGCTCTTGCCGGGGGTGGGCACCTTGCGCATCGGCTCGGCGGCAGCGGGGCGCGGCTGCGCGGGCGCCAGGGCCTCGGCCTTCTCCATGTTGGCCGCGTAGTCGCTGGCCGGGCAGTAGACGATGGCGTCCTCGCCGGTGGCGGCGATGACCTGGAACTCCTCCGACAGGTCCCCGCCGATGGCGCCGCTGTCGGCGGCGACGGCGCGGTAGCGCAGGCCGAAGCGGTCGAAGATGCGGCGGTAGGCCTGGGCCATGATCTCGTAGCTGCGCTTCGCACCGGCCTGGTCGCGGTCGAAGCTGTACGCGTCCTTCATGATGAACTCGCGCCCGCGCATCAGCCCGAAGCGCGGACGGCGCTCGTCACGGAACTTGGTCTGGATCTGGTACAGGTTCTTCGGCAACTGGCGGTAGCTGCGCAGTTCCTGGCGGGCGATGTCGGTCACCACCTCCTCGCTGGTGGGCTGGACGACGAAGTCGCGGTCGTGCCGGTCACGGATGCGAAGCAGCTCGGGACCCATCTTCTGGAAGCGGCCGGTTTCCTGCCACAGCTCCGCCGGCTGCACCACGGGCATCGTGCATTCCACCGCCCCGGCGCGATCCATTTCCTCGCGCACGATGGCTTCGACCTTGCGGATGACCCGCAGGCCCATGGGCATATAGGTGTAGATGCCGGCGCCGAGCTTCTTGATCATGCCGGCACGGGTCATCAGCCGGTGGCTGGCAACCTCGGCGTCGGCAGGGGCTTCCTTCAGGGTGGCGATGAGGAACTGGGAGGCGCGCATGGGACGGGGGGACGGGTCGGAGTGGCTGAGCCCTTCCAGCGCGAGGGTGCGCCGTGCATAATGAACTCAGTTCAAGAATTTGGGGTGAGATTATGCTTGACCGGGACGGCTTCAGGCCCAACGTCGGCATCATCCTGCTCAACCAGAAGAATCAGGTGTTCTGGGGCAAGCGCATCCGGACACACAGCTGGCAGTTCCCGCAGGGCGGCATCGACCGGGGCGAAAACCCCGAGCAGGCCATGTTCCGGGAACTCCACGAGGAAATCGGGTTGATGCCGGAGCACGTGCGCATCATCGCGCGCACCAGGGACTGGCTGCGCTACGAAGTGCCCGAGCGCTACATCCGGCGCGACGCGCGGGGTCACTACAAGGGCCAGAAGCAGATCTGGTTCCTGCTCCAGTTGACCGGCCAGGACTGGAACCTCAACCTGCGCGCCACCAACCACCCGGAGTTCGACGCCTGGCGCTGGAACGACTACTGGGTCCCGCTCGACGTGGTGGTGGAGTTCAAGCGCGGCGTGTACGAGATGGCGCTGCGTGAGCTGGCGCGCTACCTGCCACGCAATGACCACCGCAACCGCTACCTGCGCGCAGGCATGCGCCCGCGCGAGAACGAGCACGCCTTCGACAGCCGACCCATGCCCTTGCCCGCCCCCGTGCTGGAGCTCCCTCCCGGCGCCACGTTCGACCCGCATCCCCAGGCCCGGGCCGAGGCAACGGGCGACAAGCACCCGGGATGACGCGGCGAATGCCACGAATCGCGGTCATCGCACGCCAGTGGGCGAAGCTCGGCACGGCGTTGTGCCTGGCTGCGCTGCCGCTGGCCCACGCGCAGGTGGTCCCGACCGATCCGGACTGGCGTGAATCGGAGGCACCGGCGCCACCCGTCCCGGTGGCCAGCCGCATGGTCCCGCTCGACATGCCGGGCAGCAGCCTGCGCTTCGGGGTCGACCCGGCCTCGGTCTCGGTCGGGCGTGATGGCGTGGTGCGCTATGTGGTGCTGGCCATCGGCAGCGGCGGCGCGATGAATGCCATCTACGAGGGTGTGCGTTGCAACACCGCGGAGGTCAAGGTCTACGCGCGGCATTCGCCCGCGGCGGGCTGGGTTGCCACACCGGCGGCAGAGTGGCAGCGGCTCCATGAGGTCGCGCATTCACGCCACAGCCTCGTGATTGCCCGCAACGGGGCTTGCGTCGGCCACGGCGCGGCCGGCACGGCGGCCGACATCGTGCGCAACCTGAAGGAAGGCCCGGACCGCCGCTTCGTGCAATAGGGGGCGATGCGCGGGCCGGCGCGCCTTCAGCGCGTCAGGACGAGATTGGTCCGGTGGATCATCTCGGGTTCGGCCATGTAGCCGAGCAGGCGCTCGATCTCCGACGAGGGCTTGCGGCACAGCAGGCGCGCCTCGGCGGCCGCGTAGTTCGCCAGTCCGCGGGCGATCTCCTGACCGCTCGCATCGCGCACGGCAATCACGTCGCCGCGCGAGAAGTCGCCCTCCACGGCCGTCATGCCGATCGGCAGCAGGCTCTTGCCTTCGCCGCAAAGCTTGGCGGCCGCGCCGGCATCGACCGAGACCGCGCCGCGCAACTGCAGGTGGTCGGCCATCCAGCGCTTGCGCGCCTGGCTCTTCTGGTCCGGCGCCACCAGCAGCGTGCCCACGATCTCGCCGGCAGCCAGGCGCAGCAGGCAATCCGTCTCGCGGCCCCAGGCGATGGCGGTGGAGGCGCCCGAGCCGGCCGCGCGACGGGCGGCCAGCACCTTGGTGATCATGCCGCCACGGCCGATGCTGCTGCCTGCACCGCCAGCCATGGCCTCCAGCGCCGGATCGCCTGCGCGGGCCTCGCTGATGAAGCGCGCCGCGGGGTCCTTGCGGGGGTCGGCGCTGTACAGGCCCTTCTGGTCGGTGAGGATCACCAGCAGGTCGGCCTCGACCAGGTTGGCGACCAGTGCGCCGAGCGTGTCGTTGTCGCCGAACTTGATCTCGTCGTTGACAACCGTGTCGTTCTCGTTGATGACTGGCACGACCTTCAGCGCGAGCAAGGTCAGCAGCGTGCTGCGGGCGTTGAGATAGCGCTCGCGGTCGGCCAGGTCGGCGTGGGTCAGCAGCACCTGCGCCGAGCCCATGCCCTGCTCGCGCAGCTTGGTCTCGTACATCTGCGCCAGGCCCATCTGGCCCACGGCCGCGGCAGCCTGCAGCTCGTTCAGCTCGCTCGGGCGCGTGGCCCAGCCCAGGCGCTTCATGCCTTCGGCGATGGCACCGCTGGACACCATGATGACTTCGCGGCCGTCGCGGGCCAGCGCGGCCAGCTGCCGGCACCATTCGCCGATGGCGCGCTCGTCGAGCCCGCGGCCTTCATTGGTGACGAGGCTGGAGCCGACCTTGACGACGATGCGCCGCGCGTCCCGCAGGACGGCGGCGGACTGGGTTTCGCTCATGGGTTCGCGGGGGGATCGGTCGGGAAACGGGGGTCGACCTCCGTCACCGGCTGGTCGGCGAGCTGCCGGGCGCGGATGTGCTGGTAGACCGCCTGCACCAGGGACTCACAGCCCTCCCGGGTGAGCGCCGAGATCTCGAACACCGGCCCCTTGAAGCGCATGCGGCGGACAAAGTCCTTCACGCGGGCGGCGCGCTCCTCGGCCGGGACCATGTCGAGCTTGTTCAGCACCAGCCAGCGCGGCTTCTGGTGCAGCGCCGGGTCGTACTTCTTCAGCTCGGCGACGATCGCCTTGGCCTGGGCGACCGGGTCGACGCCCTCGTCGAAGGGCGCGATGTCCACCACGTGCAGCAGCAGGTGCGTGCGCTGCAGATGGCGCAGGAACTGGTGTCCGAGGCCGGCGCCCTCGGACGCCCCCTCGATCAGCCCGGGCACGTCGGCAATGACGAAGCTCTGCTCCGGGCCGACGCGGACCACGCCCAGGTTGGGGTGCAGGGTGGTGAAGGGATAGTCCGCGATCTTGGGGCGGGCATTGGAGACCGCGGCGATCAACGTGGACTTGCCCGCATTGGGCATGCCCAGCAGGCCGACGTCGGCCAGCACCTTCAGTTCGAGCTTGAGGCTCTTGCGCTCGCCGGGCCAGCCCGGCGTCTTCTGCCGGGGCGCCCGGTTGATCGAGCTCTTGAAGCGCATGTTGCCGAAGCCGCCATCGCCGCCCTTGGCGATCAGGATGCGCTCGCCCGGCTGCAGCAGTTCATGCAGCACCGCGCCGGTCTCGACGTCGCTGATGATCGTGCCCACCGGCATCTTGAGCGTGACGTCGTGCCCCGCCGCGCCGAACATGTCGGAGCCCATGCCGTGCTCGCCGCGGCCGGCCTCGTGGCGCCGCGAGTAGCGATAGTCCACCAGGGTGTTGAGGCTCGGGTCCGCGATGGCCCAGACGTGGCCGCCGCGCCCCCCGTCGCCCCCGTTCGGACCACCGAACTCCTTGTACTTCTCGTGCCGGAACGACACGCAGCCGTTGCCGCCATCGCCGGCGGCGATGTCGATGAAGGCTTCGTCGACGAATTTCATTCGGTTGGCTTCCAAACAACAAAGCCCCGCCAGGCGGGGCTTTGTCCCTGCGGGTGGAGATTAACTCAAGCCGAGGCCGGCTCGACGCTCACCACGTGCTTGTTGAGCGCGCCCTGGACGCGGAACTTCACGTGCCCGTCCACCAGGGCGAACAGCGTGTGGTCACGGCCCACGCCGACGTTGGTACCGGGGTGGAACTTGGTGCCGCGCTGGCGCACGATGATGGAGCCGGCGCTGATGAGTTCGCCGCCGAAAGCCTTGACGCCCAGCATCTTGGGCTGGGAATCGCGACCGTTTCGCGTGGAGCCGCCGCCTTTTTTCTGTGCCATGTTTCCTGCTCCTTAGGCCGCGATGGCGCCGATCTGGAGCTCGGTGTAGAGCTGGCGATGGCCCTGACGCTTCTGATAATGCTTGCGACGGCGCAGCTTGAAGATGCGCACCTTGTCGTGCTTGCCCTGCGCCACGACCGTGGCCTTGACGCTGGCACCATCCACCAGGGGCGCCCCGACCTTCAGTTCGCCGCCTTGGCCGACAGCAAGAACCTGATCAAGGGTGATTTCCTGGCCGATGTCCGCAGCAATCTGTTCTACTTTTATCTTGTCGCCAGCGGCAACGCGATACTGCTTGCCACCGGTTTTTATGACCGCGTACATGTGAACCTCACAAATGGAAAACCCACCGGACGCATTTCCGGTGAGCCCGCGAATATAGCACGGTTTGCGGTCACTCACACGGCGCGCCCGCCTGGCGGACAGGGGCTTCCTATAATCCCGGCACACCTCCGGACCCGCTCTTGACCGACTCCAACGCCAGCGTCGCCCCCGTGCTCGCCCTGATCGCCGACGACATGCAGGCCGTCGACGCCGTGATCGCCCGCCGGCTCGACTCCGGCGTGCCCCTGGTGGCCGAGGTGTCGCGCTACATCATCGCATCCGGCGGCAAGCGCCTGCGCCCGGCGCTGCTGCTGCTCATCTGCGGCGCCCTGGGCTACCGGGGCGAACAGCGGTTCAACCTGGCAGCCGTGGTGGAGTTCATCCACACCGCGACCCTGCTGCACGATGACGTGGTCGACGAGTCGACGCTGCGCCGCGGCCGCGCCACCGCCAACGAGCGCTTCGGCAACCCGGCCAGCGTGCTGGTGGGCGACTTCCTCTACTCGCGCGCCTTCCAGATGATGCTGGACGCACACGACATGCGGGTGATGGAGATCCTGGCCGAGGCGACCAACGTCATCGCCGAGGGCGAGGTGATGCAGCTCATGAACATGCACGACCCGGATCTCGACGAAGCCGGCTACCTGCAGGTGATCCGCTCCAAGACCGCGAAGCTGTTCGAGGCCAGCGCCCGGCTCGGCGCCGTGCTGGCTGGCGCCGGCCCCGAGGTGGAGCGTGCCTGCGCCGTCTATGGCCAGGCCCTCGGCACCGCCTTCCAGGTCATCGACGACGTGCTCGACTACGACGGCGAGGTCGAGGCCATGGGCAAGAACCTCGGTGACGACCTGCGCGAGGGCAAGGTGACGCTGCCCCTGATCGCGGCCATGCACCGCGGCACCACCGACCAGCGCGCGCTGATCCGGGGCGCCGTCGAGACGGGCGCGCTCGACGCGCTCGACGCCATCGTGGCCATCGTGCGCGACACCGGCGCCCTGCAGGTGGCCCATGCGGCCGCCGCGGCCGAGGCGCAGCGGGCGATCGATGCGGCGCGATCGCTGCCCGAAAACGACCACGCCGGCGGTTTGATACAATTGGCGGCTTCGCTGCTTCAGCGCCGCCACTGAGGGCCTTCAACAGGTCACCGGTCGCGTGGCGCAGGGGCCGCATCGGGGTGTAGCTTAGCCTGGTAGAGCGCTACGTTCGGGACGTAGAGGCCGGAGGTTCGAATCCTCTCACCCCGACCAGATTTCCCGCCTTCACGTCCAACGTCCGCCCGCCAGCCGTCCCGGCTGCGGCGCAGATGACGCGCGGGCGTGACTTCGTTCCAACTGTCTGCGGCCTGCAAGGGGCGTGAGCGTTTACACGGGCAACGCTTTTGGCGATGATCGGCCCTGACCGCCCCATCCGGCCAGCTTGACGCTGCCCGGATGAAGGGTCGCAATCCATGGCCGCTGTAGATCCTGCCGTTGAATCCGCTTCCGTCGCCCTGCCGGGGATCGCGCGCGCGCTCATTTCCGCCGGCAAGCTGGGGCAGAAGTCCGCCGAGGACGTCTTCCGCAAGGCGCAGGCCAGCCGCAACAGCTTCATTGCCGAGCTCACCGGCTCCGGCGCGGTGTCGGCGTCGGACCTTGCCCACACCATGTCGGCGGCGTTCGGCGCGCCGTTGCTCGACCTGGACGCCATCGACATCCAGCGCCTGCCCAAGAACCTGCTGGACGCCAAGATCTGCCAGGCGTACCGGGTGGTGGTGCTGTCCAAGCGCAACAACCGGCTGATCGTCGCAACGGCCGATCCGTCCGACCAGCAGGCCGCCGACAAGATCAAGTTCGCCACCCAGATGGGGGTGGACTGGGTGATCGCCGAGTACGACAAGCTGACCAAGATGGTGGAGGCCCAGGCCACCACGGCCACCGAGGCCATGGACAGCATCATCGGCGATGACTTCGAGTTCGACGAGTCGACCATGGATCAGGCCATGGTCGACGAGGACGACAAGGGCGGCACGCCCGACGTCGACGACGCGCCGGTCGTCAAGTTCCTGCACAAGATGCTGCTGGACGCCATCGGTGCCCGGGCCTCCGATCTGCACTTCGAGCCGTACGAGCACACCTACCGCGTCCGCTTCCGGGTCGACGGCGAGCTGCGCGAGATCGCCTCGCCGCCGGTCGCCATCAAGGACAAGCTGGCCTCCCGCATCAAGGTCATCTCGCGGATGGACATCTCCGAAAAGCGGGTCCCGCAGGACGGGCGCATGAAGCTCAAGGTAGGCCCTGACCGCGTGATCGACTTCCGCGTCAGCACCCTGCCCACGCTGTTCGGCGAGAAGATCGTGATCCGTATCCTGGATCCGTCCAGCGCCAAGCTCGGCATCGACGCGCTCGGTTACGAGGCCGACGAGAAGAAGCGCCTGCTCGACGCGATCAGCCGCCCCTACGGCATGATCCTGGTCACCGGCCCCACGGGTTCGGGCAAGACGGTGTCGCTCTACACCTGCCTGAACCTGATGAACAAGCCGGGGGTGAACATCTCCACCGCCGAGGACCCGGCCGAAATCAACCTGCCCGGGGTGAACCAGGTCAACGTGAACGACAAGGCGGGCCTGACGTTCGCGGTCGCGCTCAAGTCCTTTCTGCGCCAGGATCCCGACGTGATCATGGTGGGCGAAATCCGTGACCTGGAAACGGCCGACATCGCCATCAAGGCCGCCCAGACCGGCCACCTGGTGCTGTCCACCCTGCACACGAACGACGCGCCCGCCACGCTCACGCGGATGCGCAACATGGGCATCGCGCCCTTCAACATCGCGTCGGCCGTGATCCTGATCACCGCGCAGCGGCTGGCGCGCCGGCTGTGCGCCGCCTGCAAGAAGCCGCTGGACATCCCCTACGAGGCCCTGCTCGACGCGGGCTTCAAGGAGGAGGAGGTCGACGGCAGCTGGACACCCTACGGGCCGGTGGGCTGCAGCGCCTGCAACAACGGCTACAAGGGCCGGGTCGGCATCTACCAGGTAATGCCGATCAGCGAGGACATGCAGCGCATCATCCTGGCCGACGGCAGCGCGCTGGAGATCGCCACGCAGGCCCGCAAGGAAGGCGTCAAGAGCCTGCGCGAGGCCGGCCTCTGGAAGGTCCGGCAAGGCCTCACCTCCCTCGAGGAAGTGCTGGCGGTCACCAACGAATAACGCATCACAGAGGAGTCCCGCTATGGCAACCGCAGCAGCAGCCGCCAAGGTCACCGAAGTCGTCTGGGAATGGGAGGGCAAGGACCGCAATGGCAAGGTCGTGCGCGGCGAGACTCGCGCCGCTGGCGAGAACCAGGTCATGGCGGCCTTGCGGCGCCAGGGCGTCACGCCGACCAAGATCAAGAAGCGCCGCATGCGCTCCGGCCAGAAGATCCGGGCCAAGGACATCGCGATCTTCACCCGCCAGCTCGCCACCATGATGAAGGCCGGCGTGCCGCTGCTGCAGGCCTTCGACATCGTCGGTCGCGGCAACGCCAACGCCAGCGTGACCAAGCTGCTGAACGACATCCGGACCGATGTCGAGACCGGCACGTCGCTGTCGGCGGCCTTCCGCAAGTTCCCGCTGTACTTCGACAGCCTGTACTGCAACCTGGTCGAGGCCGGTGAGGCCGCCGGTATCCTGGAAAGCCTGCTGGACCGCCTGGCGACCTACATGGAGAAGACCGAGGCGATCAAGTCCAAGATCAAGGCGGCGCTGATGTACCCCATCGCCGTGGTCGTGGTGGCCTTCATCGTGGTGACCGTGATCATGATCTTCGTGATCCCGGCCTTCAAGGAGGTGTTCACCTCCTTCGGCGCCGACCTGCCGGCGCCGACCCTGTTCGTGATCGCGATGAGCGAGTTCTTCGTCAAGTACTGGTGGCTCATCTTCGGCGGCCTGGGCGGCGGCTTCTACTTCTTCATGCAGGCCTGGAAGCGCAGCGAGAAGGTGCAGATGTTCATGGACCGGCTGATGCTCAAGCTGCCGGTGTTCGG
>NZ_JAYRZR010000042.1:0-32728 GCF_041916345.1 Ramlibacter sp. | reverse complement strand
CTGCGTCTTGCGCGGCGCAGCGGGGTCGAAGCCGACGCCGTCGTCCTCGATCGTCATCACGATCAGCGGGCCATCCCGCTCCACCCTCACCCGAACCTCGCGCGCCCGCGCATGCTTGGCCACGTTCACCAGTGACTCCTGCAGCATGCGGAAGACGCCGGTGGCCCGCGGCTCGGGCAGGTCGAAGTCTTCCGGCACGTCCATCCGGCAGGGCACGCCATGCCGCTGCGTGAAGGCGCTGGCCAGCCACTCCATGGCGGGCAGCACGCCCAGGTCGTCCAGCACCAGCGGCCGCAGGTCCGCCGCGATGCGGCGCGTGGCCGCAACCGCCTCGTCGATCACCTGCACCATCCCGTGCAGCTTGTCCTGCAGGGCCGGCGCCTCACGGGTGGTGGCGAGCAGCCAGTTGGCATCCATCTTCAGCACGGTGAGCGACTGTGCCAGCTCGTCATGCAGTTCCCGGGCGACGCGCGCCTTCTCCTCCTCGCGCGCGCCCGCGGCTTCCGCCGCGAAAGCGACCAGTTCCTCCTGCGCCCGCACCCGCTCCGTCACGTCGCGCACGATGACCGAGTAGAGCTTGCCCTCGGGCAGGTCGAGCTGGGAGATCGACGCGTCGATCGGAAACTCCTCGCCCGAGGCGCGCAGGCCCAGCAGCACGGTGCGGTCGCCCATGCGGCGCGAGGTGACGCCGGTGGCGCCGAAGCGTGCGACATGGTCATGGTGCCCTGCACGCAGCCGCGAGGGAATGAGCATGCCGAGGGGTTGCCCGATCACCTCGGCGGCCGGCCAGCCGAACAGCCTTTCGGCCGCCCGGTTGTACAGCACGATGGTCTGCGAGGCATCCACCGTGATGATGCCGTCCATGGCGGAATCGAGCAGGCCGACGAGCCTTGCAGCCAGGCGCGCCTGCGCGCGCTCGGCCTGCACCCGTTCGGTGACGTCGCGCAGGATCACGGTGAAGATGCGCCCCTGCGGCGTGTCGAGCTGGGAGATGGACGCGTCGACCGGGAACTCCTCGCCGCTGGCGCGCAGGCCGTTCACGACCGTGCTGCCGCTCATGCGCCGGCCCGACACGCCGGTACGGGCGAAATCGCCCAGGTGCTGGTCATGGGCGGTCCGGAAGCGCTCGGGCAGCAGCATGGACAGCGGCTGGCCCAGCACACGCGCGCCCGGCCAGCCGAAGATGCGTTCGGCGGCACGGTTGTACAGGACGATCCGGTAGCCGGCGTCGGCGCAGATGATCGCGTCCATCGCGGAATCGAGCAACCCGGCCAGCCACGCCGCCGACTGGACCCCGGGAATCAATTCAACTGCCACCCGCTCTCCGCCCTTGCTTGTTCTGGACAGACAGCATAGCCAAGCTCGATGACCGCCCGCCTGTGCCCACGCCGCGTGTGGGGTTGTGGCGCGCGGTCCGGCGCAGCCCATCCGGTCGCTCGCCGCTAGACTCCGCGCAACGGAGCAATCGCATGTACCAACGAATCCTGGTTCCTTTCGACGGCAGCGACACCTCGTGCCGGGCACTCGACGCGGCCGTGCGCATGGCGCGCGAATCCGGCGGCACGCTGCGCGTGGTGCATGTAATGGAAGATTCGGCCTACATGACCGGCTACGACCCCATGGGCGGCAGCTCCGGGCTGCTGCTGAAGGCCGTCCGCGAGGGCGCCCGCCGCATCCTCGCCGACGGCGTGGAGCGCGCCGGCCAGGCTGGCCTGGTGGCCGAGGCCGAACTGCTGGATCCCCCGGGCGGGCGACTGGGCAGTGTGGTGGCGGAAGCCGCCCGCAAGTGGCAGGCCGACCTGGTGGTGGTCGGCACGTACGGCCGGCGCGGCCTGGGCCGGGTGCTGCTGGGCAGCGGAGCCGAGCAGGTCATCCGTGAGGCCACGGTGCCCGTGCTGGTGATTCGCGCGGCCGCCGAGGCGTAGGCCATCTCCCGCACGAAGCGCCCGCTGGCGCATCGGCATGCTGGTACCTTGGTAATCAGCATGCATACTTTCAAACTGAAACCACACGATTCGTTACCACCCAGATGCAAGTGGCTGTCGCTTTTCGTTAATTCCGTCACTTCTGTCATTTGAATTTCCCACTCGGTCGGGATAATTTGGCGATTCATCGTCAGTCAATCCCGTTCCTCATGAGTTGGTTCAAGGCCAGTATCCGCAGCGGTCTGCAAGGCTTGCTGGGTGGGCATGCGCGCACGCCCAGCGAGTCGGTGCTGGAAAGCGGCACCGAAGACATCCGCGAGGCCATGCTCGGCCTGCTGGGGGATGCAGGGCGGCGGGAGTTCCCGCAGGTCACCCGGCGGCTGCGCTACGCGGTGGACGTGCAGTCCCTGTGGTACCTGCGCGGGGAGCTGATGGCCGCGCTGGCGGCGCTGCACGGCGAAGCCGCCGCGCGGCGTGAAGTGCTGGGCATCACCCAGATGTTCCGCGGGCTCGTGCCCGGCAGCCTGCACTCGCGCCCCAGCCCGCTGAGCTGAAGCGCCGGCCGGCGCGGCTCAGTGCGCGTGGCCCCACAGCAGGAAGGCGTCGCGGCCCTCCACGGCCAGCGTGACCTTGGAGCCCACCGGCAGGCACACCTTGGTGGGCACATGGCCGAACGGCAGGCCGGTGAACACCGGCACCCGCGGCAGTTGCGCACGCAGCCAGTCCACCACCGTCTGCAGCTTGTAGCCATTGTCGTTGGGCACAGGCCGCCAGTGGGTGAACTGCCCGAGCACGATGGCCTTCTGCCGCGCGAGGATGCCGCCGTGCAGCAGTTGCGTGAGCATGCGTTCGATGCGGTACGGATGCTCCGCCACGTCTTCCAGGAACAGGATGCCGCCCTTCACCTGCGGCATCCACGGCGTGCCCGCCAGTGAGGTGACCATGGCCAGGTTGCCGCCCCAGAGCGTTCCCGCGGCGGACCATGCCTTCTCGCGCGCCTCGCGCGCGGGCAGGCGCCAGCCCGTGCCCTCCCCTTGCCCGCTCACCAGATCATCGAAGCAGGCCTGCATGATGTCGTCCGGCTCGCCCTCGCCGCCGAAGTCGTCGGCGGCGGCAGGCCCGCTCCAGGTGACACGGCCCGTCTTCGCGAGCACCGCGCACTGCAGGGCAGTGAAGTCGCTGTAGCCCAGGAACACCGTGCCGCGGTCGATGGCCTTGGCGATCAGCGGATAGCGGATGTCGGCCAGCAGGCGCGACAGGCCATAGCCGCCGCGCGTGATCAGCGCGATGTCCGCGCCGCTCGCCGCGGCACGATGGATCGCGGCCAGCCGTGTCTCGTCATCGCCGGCGAAGCGCATGCGCGTGGCGAAGGCCGACGGGTCGAGCTCCACCGAGTGGCCGAGGGCCTGCAGGCGACGCACGGCGCGCCGCACGGCGGCGCGGTCGCGGACGGCGCTGGAGGCCGAGTAGAGGTAGATGTGCTGGGCGGTCACGGCTGGAAGTATCCCACCGCCTCGCGCGCGATCGCCTCGCCATGCTCCTGCACGAAGTGCCCGGCCTGGGGCAGCACCATCGGTGGCGGGCAGCCGCGGATATGCGAGCGCAGCGCCTCCATCACGGGCGGACCCAGCACCGGGTCCTGCGCGCCGACGGCCATGAAGCTGCGGCCGGTCCAGGCCTGTTCCCAGAAAGCCCGCGCCTCGCGCGACACCGCCGCGCCATCGGCGTCCGGGGTGTCCGGCACCATGGGCGGGAAGGCGCGCAGCGCCGCCCGGTGGCCGGCATCGGGGAATGGCGCGTTGTACGCCTCGCATTCCTGCGGTGTCAGGTGCGGATTGCCGCGCGCGAACAGGCGGCCCACGTCGAAGCCCGGGTTGCGCGCGCACATCTCGCGCCAGGCCAGGAAGCCCGGGCTGAGCGGCGCATCACCCGTGCCGAGCGTGGTGTTCATCACCAGCAGGCCCTGATAGCGCTGCGGCGCCGCCATGGGCAGGGTCAGGCCCAGCAGACCACCCCAGTCCTGCACCACGAGCACCACGCGCTGCAGGTTCAGCCGCTCCACGAACTCCAGCAGCACCTGCCGGTGCCAGGTGAAGCCGTGCGCTTCGTCGCGCTTGGGCTTGTCGCTGCGGCCGAAGCCGATGAGATCGGGCGCCACCACGCGCCCGCCTGACTGCAGGAACACCGGGATCATGCGGCGGTAGAGATAGCTCCACGCAGGGTTGCCGTGCAGGCACAGCCAGGTGATGGGCGCGTCGCTCGGCCCTTCGTCCAGGTAGTGCATGCGCAGGCCCGCCAGCGCCGGCAGGTCGCTCACGTAGCGCGGCGGCCAGGGATAGCCGGGCAGATCCTCGAAGCGATCGTCCGGGGTGCGGAGCGCGTCTTCGCGCAGCGGCTGGGCAGTCATGCGCTGGTCCTCCCGGCGGCGCCGGAAAAAAGTCTTGAGCAGGTCGCCGCACTCGTCGGCCCGCACGCCGCCCGTCACGGTGGTCTGGTGATTGAGCTTCGGCTCGCGGAACAGGTCCACCACGGAGCCGGCGGCGCCGGTGCGCGGATCGGGCGCGCCGTAGACGACGCGGGCCAGGCGCGCGTGGAGCATGGCGCCCGCGCACATGGCGCAGGGCTCCAGGGTCACATGCAGCTCGCAGCCGTCCAGGCGGTAGTTGCCGAGCGCCTGCGCTGCCGCGCGAAGGGCCCGCACCTCGGCATGGGCCGTCGGGTCATGGTCGGCCACCGGCGCGTTGTGGGCACGCGCGATCACGCGACCCTGATGCACCACCACGGCGCCGACCGGCACCTCGCCCGCCTCGGCGGCGAGCCGGGCCTGCGCCAGGGCCTCGGCCATGAAGGCCGCGTCGCTGGCCATCTACTTCGCGTCGTCGCCCGCACGCGGCGGCGGCTGCATGGCCCCCTCCACCGCCTTCTGGAACTGCTGAACCTGCTGCTGCGGGTTGCCGGAAGGGGCTGCCACGCCGGGAACGCTGTTGGCCGCCGGCGCCGGCGCCACCCCCGACGACAGCTGCCGCTTGGCCAGCACGCCCACGATGGCCAGCACGACCAGCAGGCCCACCACGGAAAAGATCGCCTTCACTTCAACCCCTTCATGTCGATGCGCGTCATCCAGCCGGCCAGCGCGCGCTCATCGTCGTTGCCCACCTGGTAGGCCGCCTGCAAGGCGCGGTGCGACTCGGGCCGGTGCTGGTTGAGCTTGATCTTGCACTGCCACTGCGTGACGTGCAGCTCGAAGGCCACGATGCCGGTCATCATCTTGTGCGTGTAGCTCTCCGGCAGGTCACGCCACTGCTCGGCATAGGCCGGCTCATGATCCCCGATCAGGTGCTTGAGCAGCGCGTCCTTGCCGGCCGTCTCGTCCACCAGCCGTGCCTCCACGGTGCAGTGCACCGCGACGTAGTTCCAGCTCGGCACGCGCTGCAGGTCCGGATAGATGCGCGGGGACTGGTAGGCGTGCGGCCCGAGGAAGGTGACGACGGCGCGGGGCCGCACGGCCAGGATCTTCGCGTGCGGATTGGGCCGCGCGCAGTGGCCCAGCAGCACCAGGCCGCCTGGCCGCTCCTCCAGGTGCAGCGGCAGGTGGGTGACGAAGGGCAGCCCGTCGTCATCCACCGAGATCAGGCTCGCGAACGGGTTCTCGCGGATCAGCGCAGCGGCCAGGGCCGGGTCGCGGGCGTCGAAATGCGGCGGCAGATACATGAGCGCATTGTCCGGGCACTGCACAGGCGGCCGCAACCACCGCGGCGATGCATCCCGGCCGCCTGGCGGAACGGACGGTTCAGGCCTGCAGCACCCAGTGGTTGTCAGGCGCCATCGGGCGCGGCCAGGCCAGCATGCGCGGCGCGTGCCGCACGTGCCAGCGGGCGACGCCCCGCGCGCCGGCCATCAGCACGCCGCGCCCCTGGTCCCAGGTCGCCACGGCGCAGGGGTCGGTCAGTTCGGCGACCCGGACCAGTTGGTCCTGCGCGTGGGGATGCCACCAGAGACCCTGCCCCTGCTTCTGTGCGCTGACGACGAAGCCGCCACCTGGCCCTGCCGCGAGGTCGCCCGCATAGCCGTCGGCCAGCGCGCCCGGCAGGACTTGCAGGGACTCGCCGTCCCACACCGCGAGCAGCGGCGCCGCGCGGCGCGCGGCCGCATCGGCATGCTCCGCCTGCAGCGCCACACCCAGCAGCGGCTGCGCCCCGGCGCTCCAGGCCAGGTGGCGGATGCTCAGGCGCGGGTCGGCCACGGTCCATCGGCCGAGTTCGCGGCCATTGGACGGATCCAGGTGCACCAGGGAGGGCGCCATGCGCGCCAGGTCGATGCGCTTGCCCGCCAGGTCACGGGGGATGCCGCCCACCGCCACCAGCAACCGGCCCTCGCGGTCCGGCAGCACCTGGTGCGGATCGACGCCGCCGGTGGGGAACTGCGCCACGCGGGCCAGCGTCGCCGCATCGCGGACGCTGACCCAGCCGCTGCCATCGGCAGGATCGGTCTCGGTGGTGTAAAGCCATCGCCCGGTGGCGTCGGGCTGCACATGGCCGTTGAAGGTACGCAGCGGCTGGTCGTCGGCGACGCGATGGCGCGTCGCCACGCGGCCTTCGGCGTCCACGCGCAACAGCCAATGACCTGGCCGGTTGGCCACCACGACCCAGCCGCCATCCGGCATCGTCTGCAGGCCGTGCGCGCGCCCCGGCATCGCGGTCGCCACCGGAATGCGGACGCGGCCCGCGGCCCAGTCGACCTCGACGATCCCGCAGCGGTCGACGGCCTCGCTGCCGGCTTCGCGCCAGGCCGCCAGCAGCCGGTGCACCGGCTCACCGGCCGCTGCGGAGGTGGTCTGCGCGAATGCACCGGGCGCCAGCAGCGCGGGCATCAAGGCCTGGAGCAGGTGGCGGCGTTGCATGGGCGGGCGTGGCGTCGATCGTTTGCAAATGCGAATCGTTCTTATTCTATAGGAGTCCTCCCGGCGGTTTACCCAGGCGTACGACCGGCCACGCTGCCACCACCCAGACAGCCCCGCCCTGGTGCGCAAATCTTGCATACCACGGGTACGCAACCTGCATGTCCTGGCACGCCATGGCCACTTCCTCCGACATCAGTGAACGCATCATCGAAGCGGTGATGGCGCAGAAGCTCGCGCCCGGCGCGCGCCTCGGCGAGCAGCAGCTGGCCATGCTGTTCGACTGCAGCCGCACCATCGTGCGCGAGGCGCTCATGCGCCTGGCCGCGCGCGGCATTGTCACCGTCAGCGCGCGACGCGGCTGGTATGTGATCGAGCCCTCGCAGGACGAGGCGCGGGAGGCCTTCGAGGCCCGCCGCGTGATCGAGTCCGGCCTGATCCGCAGCATGAAGACGGTGGACAAGGCGGCCATCCGCCAGCTCAAGGCCCATCTCGCCCGTGAGAAGGCAGCCCTGAAGGGCGATGACGTCGGCGCGCGCAGCTTCCTGCTGGGTGACTTCCATGTCTGCCTGGCCGAATGCCTGGGCAACAGCCTGCTGGCCGACACCCTGCGCGACTTCACGGCCCGCACCACGCTGATCGCCATGCGCTACCAGAGCTCGCACGACGCCGCGCAGTCCTGCGCGGACCACGTGCGCATCGTTGCGGCCCTGGAGCAGGGTGACCTGGCCGGCGCCGAGGCCCTGATGAACGAGCACATCGGCACCGTGCAGGGCCACCTGCGCCTGCCCGCGGCCGACGACCCGCTGGCCCACCTGCGGGATGCCCTGGCGCCGGTTCGGCCGGCCGCTGCGGCACAAGACTTGCGTACAAGAAGCCGCAAGCCGGCCACCGGCGCCCGCCGGGGCCCGGCCACCCCACCCGATTCGCCCGAAGAACCCTCGACCTATCTAGGAGCCCTGCTATGAACCTCAGCAAACGCACCCTCACCCTGGGCCTGGCCGCGGCCGCCGTGCTGGCCACGGCCGGCGCGCAGGCGCAGACCGCGCTGGACGACGTGATGAAGGCGAAGAAGATCACCATCGCCATCCCGACCGACTTTCCGCCCTACGGCTTCGTGGGCACCGATCTCAAGCCGCAGGGCCTGGACATCGACATGGCCAACTACATCGGCGCCAAGCTGGGCGTGGCGGTGGAGCTGACGCCGGTCACCAGCGCCAACCGCATTCCGTACCTGCAGACGAAGAAGGCCGACCTGGTGATCTCCACGTTGGGCAAGAACCCGGAGCGCGAGAAGGTCATCGACTTCACCGCTGCCTACTCGCCCTTCTTCCAGGCCGTGTTCGCCGCCAAGTCGCTCACGATCAAGAGCTTCGCCGACCTGGCCGGCAAGAGCGTCGGCGTCACGCGTGGCGCCATCGAGGACCAGGAGCTCACGAAGCTCGCGCCGCCGAGCGCCGACATCAAGCGCTTCGAGGACAACAACGCCACCGTGTCGGCCTTCGTCTCCGGCCAGACGCAGCTGATCGCCACCGGCGCCTCGGTGGCCGGCAACATGATGGCGCGCAACCCGCAGCTGGGCACGGAGTTCAAGCTGCTGCTGAAGGACAGCCCCAACTTCATCGGCGTGGCCAAGGGCGAGGACAAGCTGCGGCTGAAGGTCAACGAGATCATCGCCGAGGGACGCAAGAATGGCGACATCGACAAGATGGCCGTCAAGTGGCTGGGCCGCCCGGCCGGCGACCTGCCCAACTGATCGCCGGCGGCCGTCATGGTCCAGCTCGATTTCGGCGCCGTCCTGTCACAGTGGCCGCTGCTCGCCAAGGGCGTGGCCTGGACGGTGGGCCTGACGGCCATCTCGGCCGTGGTGGGGGTGGCGCTGGGTATCGCCTGCGCGTGGTCCCGCGTGCACGGCGCCCCCTGGCTGCGCTGGGGGGTGGGCGCGTATGTGGAGGTGATCCGCAACACGCCCTTCATCGTGCAGCTGTTCTTCGTCTTCTTCGGGCTGCCGGCCGCCGGGGTGAAGCTCACGCCGGAGACGGCGTCCATCATCGCGATGGTCATCAACCTGGGCGCCTATGCGGCGGAGATCATCCGCGCCGGCATCGAGGCCACGCCACGCGGCCAGATCGAGGCGGCGCTGAGCCTGGCGCTGACGCGCGCGCAGATCTTCATGCGCGTGGTGCTGCCGCCGGCGCTGCGCAAGGTGTGGCCGGCCCTGGTGAGCCAGATCATCATCGTGATGCTGGGCTCGGCCGTGTGCGGGCAGATCGCCACGCAGGAACTCAGCTACGCCGCCAACCTGATCCAGAGCCGGAACTTCCGGGCGTTCGAGTCGTTCATCGTCGCCACGGCGCTGTACCTTCTGCTCGCCATCGCGCAGCGCCACGCCCTGAACTGGCTGGGACCGCGCTTCCTGTTCGGCAGGTGATCCCATGGTCGACTTCACCCTCTGGGACATCTTCCGCAACCTGCTGCTGGCCGCGCGCTGGACGGTGGTGCTCTCGGTCATCGCCTTCGTCGGCGGCGGCCTGGTGGGGATGGCGCTGCTCGTCGCGCGCCTGTCGCCATCGGCCTGGGCGCATCGCCTGGTCGGTGGCTACGTCCAGCTGTTCCAGGGCACGCCCCTGCTCATGCAGCTGTTCCTGGCCTACTTCGGCATCGCGCTGTTCGGCATCAAGACCTCGGCCTGGGTCGCGGCCTCGGTGGCGCTCACGCTCTACACCAGCGCCTTCCTGACCGAGATCTGGCGCGGCTGCGTGGCGTCCATTCCCAAGGGCCAGTGGGAGGCCGCGCAGAGCCTGGCGCTCAGCTTCACCGAGCAGCTGCTCTACGTGGTGCTGCCGCAGGCCACGCGAATCGCCATTGCGCCCACGGTCGGCTTCCTCGTGCAGGTGATCAAGGGCACGGCGCTCGCTTCCGTGATCGGCTTCGTGGAACTCACCAAGGCCGGCACCATGATCACCAACGCGACCTTCAAGCCCTTCGTGGTCTACAGCTGCGTGGCGCTGCTGTACTTCGCGCTGTGCTTCCCCATCAGCCTGTACGCCAAGACACTCGAAAGGAAGATGCGATGAACGCCATCGTGGACATCGCCGCCCTGCGCAAGTCCTACGGCGCCAATGAGGTGCTCAAGGGCATCGACCTGAAGGTGGCGCGCGGCGAGGTGATCGCCATCATCGGCAAGAGCGGCTCGGGCAAGAGCACGCTGCTGCGTTGCATCAACGGGCTGGAAACCTTCCAGGACGGCGCACTCTCGGTGGACGGCCGTCAGTTGCTGCACGACAACCCCGCGGCCATGCGCGAGCTGCGCCAGCACGTGGGCAT
Source organism: Ramlibacter sp. (assembly GCF_041916345.1). Classification (GTDB taxonomy): domain Bacteria; phylum Pseudomonadota; class Gammaproteobacteria; order Burkholderiales; family Burkholderiaceae_C; genus Ramlibacter. The sequence goes on along the minus strand of NZ_JAYRZR010000042.1, from coordinate 22,579 downwards.
GATCTTCCAGAGCTTCAACCTCTTTCCGCACCTCACGGTGGGCCGCAACATCATGCTGGCGCCCTCGCTGGTGAAGAAGGTGGATGCCGCCGCCGCCGAAGCCCAGGCGCGCAAGCTGCTGGCGCGCGTGGGCCTGTCCGAGAAGTTCGACGCCACGCCCGACCAGCTCTCGGGCGGGCAGCAGCAACGGGTGGCGATCGCCCGCGCGCTGGCCATGGAGCCGGCCGTGCTGCTGTGCGACGAGATCACCAGCGCGCTCGACCCTGAGCTGGTGGGCGAGGTGCTGCGCGTCGTGGAGTCGCTGGCCGAGGAAGGCATGACGCTGCTGATGGTCACGCACGAGATGAATTTCGCCCGCAAGGTGGCCGACCGCGTGATCTTCATGCACCAGGGTCGCGTGCACGAGATGGGGCCGCCGGAGACGCTGTTCGGCCAGCCGCAGACGCCGGAACTCAGGCAGTTCCTGTCTTCACTGCATTGACGATCGCTTCGGCCCGCGCGGCAATGGCGGCGCGCTCGCCCGCGCTCAGCCGCACGGCGTTCTTCACCTGCAACGCCATCCGCGCGTTCGAGGCGAGCACAGCCTCATGCCGCAGGAGGAAGGCCCAGTACAGCGTGGTGAACGGGCAGGCCCGCTCGCCCGTGCGCTGCGCCGGATGGTAGCGGCAGCCGGCGCAGGGGCCGCCCATCCGCTGGATGTACTTCCCGGTCGCGACATAGGGCTTGCTGGCCATCAGCCCGCCGTCGGCATGCTGGCTCATGCCCAGGGTGTTGGGCAGTTCCACCCACTCCACCGCGTCGACGTACACCGCCAGGTACCACTCGTGCACCTGCTGCGGCCGCACGCCCAGCAGCAGCGCGAACAGGCCGGTGACCATCAGGCGCTGGATGTGGTGGGCATAGCCGTGCGTCAGCGTCTGCGTGATCACCTCGCGCAGGCAGGCCATGCCGGTCTCGCCGGTCCAGTACCAGGCGGGCAGGTCCTCGCGCGCATCCAGTGCATTGCGTTGCAGGTAGCCCGGCATCTGCGTCCAGTAGATGCCGCGCACGTATTCGCGCCAGCCCAGGATCTGCCGGATGAAGCCTTCGGCGCTCTCGATCGGTGCACGGCCGGCGCGATACGCCGCCTCCGCCGCGTGCACCACCTCGTGCGCGGACAGCAGCTTGAGGTTCAGCGCGGCCGACAGGTGGGAGTGGTACAGCCACGGCTCGCCCGGCCACATCGCGTCTTCGTAGCGGCCGAACAGCGGCAGGCGCTCGTCGATGAAACACTGCAGGGCCTGCAGCGCCTGCGCGCGGGTGACCGGCCAGGCGAAACTGTCCAGCGTGCCGGGATGGCTGGCGAAGCGCTGTTCGACGAGCGCGATGACTTCACGCGTCAACGCGTCAGGCGGGAACGTCGCTCGCGGCGGCACCCGGCCCGGCCCCTGCGGCCCGAACGCCTCGCGGTTGTCGACATCGAAGTTCCACTGGCCGCCGACGGGCTGGTCGCCCTCCATCAGCACGCGGTGACGTTGCCGCAGTTCGCGGTAAAAGTACTCCAGCCGCAGGGTCTTGCGGCCCTTGGCGTGCGCGGCGAACTGCCGCACCGTGCAGAAGAAGTGGCGGTCCTCGCAGATCTCCAGCGCAAGCCCGGCGCCCTCCACCACGGCCTTGAGCGACTGCCAGACCCGCCAGTCGCCCGGCGCCGTCATCACCACGCGCTGCGGCTGCAGCGTGGACAGGCTCGCCTGCAGTTCGGCGGCGAGACTGCCGCGGTGACCGGGCGCGTCGAGGTGGCGATAGTGCAGCGGCCGGCCGGCCGCCTGCAGGGCCTGCGCGAAGTGGCGCATCGCCGCGAGAAAGAGCGCGATGCGCTGCTGGCCGGACCAGACGTGCGTGGACTCTTGCTCTGCCTCGGCCATCCACACGGCATCCTGCGCAGGATCGAAACCATCGAAGGCGGCCGCCTCCAGATCGAGCTGGTCGCCGAGCACGACGACGAGGGTGCGCAGCGCGCTCATGGCTCTCCTGCCGACCCGCGCGCCCTGCGACAGGCGTCCGAGCAGTACTTCACCTCGTCCCAGGTACGCGCCCAGCGCTTGCGCCAGGTCATGGGCCGGCCGCAGACGGCACAGGGCTTGCTGGGCAGGGACTGCTTGTTGCCCTTGAAGGCAGCGCGCAGCGGCGGTCTGTCCGTCGGTGGCGCTGGCCTGGTAACTGCTGGCAACGCCGCCAGGCCCGGCAAGTCCGACAGGTCGCCGATCCTTCGTGTGCTGAGCGCCCACCATTGCGAGAAGGAACCGCAGGCGTTGTCCACCGCCGGGAACAGGCGCGGGGGCGGACGGCGGATCACGCCGGGCGGCAGCAGCGCATCGACATGCAGGTCAGACACGGTCTGGACGCTGCGTGCCGCGGCCAGCGCGTGGGCCACCTCCTCGCTGCGGCCGTACCAGCGCACGGGGGCCAGCGCCGACAGGCGTGACTCGACGAACTGCCAGCGCGCCAGGCTCCACGGCCACGCCATATGGTGCTCGGCCGGCCACCAGCCCACGCACACCCAGCCGGCGGGGAGATCCGTCGGGGGCTCGCCCAGCGCCCAAGGGTGGACCAGCCAGACATCGCGGCCGCTGACGTCGGCCCCGCGTGGCGGTGCCGCATCGCGGGGGCGCGTGGCGAGCGGTGGCTCGTCCAGGCCGCCGCGGTCGGCAAGCGGCGAGGCGGAGACGGGCGTCGGACTGCGCGCGATCACGTCGAGTGCCTCGTACGTCGTGTCGATCACCGTGCCAGGGCTGTGCCAATCGGCCGGCGCATGGCGCGCCACGTTCTCCGCGTTGAAGAGATAGGGCTTGCGGCTGCCCGTTGCCGCGACCCATTGCCAGCTCAGGTGGTTGCTGGCCAGGTCACCATCCAGCAGATGCGCCACCATCCAGTCTGCCCCGGCCCGCCAATGCACCTTGCGAAGGTGCACCAGGTAGCTCGCCAGCCACATGCGGGCATGGTTGTGCAGGTAGCCGGTGGTGTAGAGCGTCCGCACGGCCTGGTCGATCACCGGCAGCCCGGTACGGGCCGCGCGCACATCCACCGGCAACTCCGCCGTGTAGGCTGCATCGGGCAGCAGGCCCTCATGCAGCGACTGCAAGATGCCTTCGCCCCTGTGCTGCCAGACATGGTGGAAGTATTCGCGCCAGCCCAGTTCGAAGACGAACTTGTGCCGCCCGTCGAGCCGATGGCGGGCCGCCACGGCCGCAAGCACCTCAGGCAGGCTGACGAAGCCGTGCGTGATGTACGGCGACAGCCGCGTGACCGCGCCGTCGATGGCGTTGCGGGTCCGCGCGTACTCGGCGGGGCGGATGGCTGCGATGCGCGCGCGGGCCGCGGCGAGCGTTGGCGGGAAGGCTTCTTCGCCGGTCATCTGGGCGTGCAAGGGTGTCCTGTCCCTTCAATGTACCCGCGTCCACCCCATCCCTGCCCGGCCTCAGTGCGCCGCGCTGAGTGTGCCCAGGAATCGCACCAGGTCTGCGATCTCGGCCTCGCTCAGTTCGATGGGCGGGCGCTCCGCATGCTTCGGCGCTGCGGCGCCCGCATGCCGATGCGTCAGTTCAGAGTGCCCGGCGGCCGCATGCGGCGCGGCGACGTAGTGGCGCACCACCTGTTCCAGCGTGGCGAACTGGCCGGCGTGCATGTAAGGGGGCCGGTCAGCCACACCGCGCAGCCCCGGCGTCTTGAAGGCACCTTCGAGCGCGGCGTCGTCCGTCACCATGAAGCGCAACTCCTGGCATTGGCTGGGCTGCGCATCGCTGAACGGCCCCAGGCAGTTGAACTCGTCGGCCAGAACGGCCCGCGTGGCGGCCGCGCGGCCGCGATCCGGCCGGGCGGGGTCGCGCGGCGGCACGCCGGTGTTGTGGAACTGCTGGTCGGTGAACAGCGGGCCGTTATGGCAGCTCACGCACTGGGCCTTGCCGATGAACAGGCGCAGTCCTCGCACCTCGTCCGCGCGCAGCAGCTGGCCCGCGTGGCGATCCCCACGCTCGACGGCGTCGATGTAGCGGTCCAGCCGCGTCGGCACGACCGGCAGTGACTTCTCGAAGGCGGCAATGGCCTTGCCGACGTTCGCGAACACCCGGGACACCTCGGTGCGGCGGCGCGGTTCGATGGCCTGCCACGCGGCCTGCTCCGCCGGGCTGCCCTTGGGGCCGGCCTCGGCCGGCAGCCCCTGCAGCAGCGGCAAGGCGCCGAAGAGGGCTTCGTAGTCGCGACCGTAGTGCCGTGCCACGTGCTGCGCCACGTGCGTGCGATGGGTGCCATGCTCCACCGCGTCTTCCAGCGGGCCCAGCGCCTGCGACCACAGACTGTCCTTGCGGCCATCCCAGAACAGCCACGTGGCATGGCCGGCGCCCACGATCGGCATGGCGCGGCGCGTGCCTGCGCCCACCCCGCGGCTGACTGGCAGGCCGTCCTGGAACTGCCGGGCGGGATCGTGGCAGCTCGCGCAGGAGACGGCGCCCGTGCGGCTGAGCCGCGGATCCTCGAACAGGCGCCGCCCGAGGTCGATAGCGGCCGGATGCCGCTCCACGGCGTTCGAGGGGTCCGCTGGCCCAGGCGGCAGTTGCCGCAGGCTCAACGAGGCGAGCACGGCCCGCTCTTCGGCGCTCCAGCGGATGCGGCCTGCCGCCGGTGGCTCATCGCCGGCGTGGGCGACCGTGAGGGCCAATGCGCCGAAGCCCGCCGCTGCGGACACGAGCAGCAGCCAGACCAGCGAGAGCAGCGGGCGGGACGGCTTAGCCTTGGGAATGGACATCATGGTGACCTCGCGCGGCTCAGCGGCTGGCCGCCGGTGCGGCCACCACGGTGTTGAAGGTCACTTCATCGGCGCCGGCAGGGCCGTCGATGGCCAGCTTGATCTCCCACCAGCCGGTCATGCTGAACTTCATGCCTTCGATCCGGTAGACGCCCACCGGCTGCTCCTGCGTGACCTGCGGCCGGGTGGGCAGGCCATGGCCATGCTGGGGCATGCCGCCATCCACCCGGATGCGCGCGTGCGTGACGGGTTCACCGGCCGGCGTGCGCAGCTGCACCTGCCAGGCGTGCAGCTGGTTGATCGCAGCGGGCGGGGCCGGCAGCTGCAGGGCGACGATGTACTTGCGCGCCGCGGTGGGCCGCGTCAGCGCCAGGTCGAGATCGTTGGGCGGGGACACGCAGCCGGGCAGCAGGGTCAGCGCGGACAGGGCCAGGAGCGAGGCGACGAGACGTTTCATGAGTGTGTCCTGAAGGGGGATGTGGAGGGTCTTGGGTGGCCGGTCAGCCGAAGAACGCCGACGCGGCCAGACGCACTGTTCCCGCCCGCGCCGGCCAGCGACAGCGCCTGGCGACGAGCTGTTCAAGGGCGTCCAGGAAGGGGCGATCCGCTCGACCGAACGGTGGGGGCCCCGCCCGTCCTGGCGGCGCGGCCGGCGCTGCCGCTACATGGGCCGGAACAGGTGCGCGAAGGCGCGGCTCACCTTCAGCGGCCGCTGCAGGCCGCGCACGGCCAGGCTGTAGTGGCCGTTCTCGTCGCGCGTGGCGCTGAGGATCGCCGTGGCGTTGACCATCACGCTGCGATGCACCTGGATGAAGTCGGTCGACTCGATGCGGGCCATCAGCTCACGCAGGCTCATCCGCACGAGCGCCTCGCCGGACGGCGTGACCACGTTGACGTATTTCTCCGTCGCCTCGAAGCACACGACCTCGGACACCGGGATCATGCGCACCGTGTTGCCCACGCCAGCGCGGATGACCTTGATGCGTTCCGCGACTTCGGGCGGCGGCTGGTTCGGCAAGGCGATGGCCTGCATGCGCTGCATCAGCGCGGCCCGTTCCTCAGGGGCCGGGGGTGTCGTGCGCGCGGCCAGGCGGGCCTGGAGCCGGGCGACGGTCTGCTGCAGCCGCTCGGCCGTGGCGGGCTTGAGCAGGTAGTCGACGGCGGCGCGCTCGAAGGCGCTCACCGCGAAGTCGTCGAAGGCAGTGACGAACACGAACAGCGGCTCGCCCTGCCCGTCCGGCCACTCGTCGGCCACGGCCTCGGCCACCTGCAGGCCATTGCGGCCGGGCATCTGGATATCGAGGAACAGCACATCCGGCGCCTCCGCCAGCGCCAGCTCGATGGCGCGGGGGCCGTCCTCGGCAATGCCGGCCAGGTGCAGCTCGGGCCAGGTCTGTGCCAGCAGGCGCACCAGCGTACGGGCCAGCACCGGCTCGTCTTCGGCGATGATGGCGGTGGGGCGGCGGGGCGTGTTCATGGCGCGATCTCCTCGGGGGCAACAGGCGTTGGCGCGGGCAGCACCACGACGGATCGCACACCGGCCGGCTGCCGCGGCTCGATGCGCAGCTGCGCCGCGTCGCCATGCAGGGCCTTCAGCCGGTCGCGCACATGGCGCAGGCCGTAGCTCGCATCCGTAGCCGACGAGGCGGCGACATCCTGCTCTTGCAAGCCGAGGCCATCGTCTTCCACACGGATCTCGATGCCCTGCTCCGTGGCGCGCGCGGTCACCTCGATGCGACCCGGCCCCACCTTGGGCTCCAGCCCATGCTTGATCGCGTTCTCCACCAGCGGCTGCAGCAGCATCGGAGGCACCCGCGTCTCCTGCAGCGCAGGGGGCAGGTCCAGCTGCCAGGCCAGGCGCGGGCCCATCCGCAGGGCCATGATCTCCAGATAGGCCCTCAGCTGGGTGAATTCACGGCTGAGCGGCACCGCGTCGGTCTGCGACGCCGACAGCGTGCCGCGCAGGTAGACGATGAGCCGGTCGATCATCGCCTCGGCCCGGTCGGCATCCTCGCGAACCAGCCCGCGCAGGTTGGCCAGGGTGTTGAACAGCATGTGCGGCTCCAGCTGCGTGCGCAGCAGGCGCAGCTGCGCCTCCAGCGCCAGGCGCTGGGCCTCGGCGCGCGCGGCCGCTTCCCGCGCGAGCTGCTCGCGCGTGGCGAAGTGCCGCAGGCCCAGGCCCCCCACCAGCACGGTGAAGAGAATCGGCACGAGGCTGACGGCCTTGTGCCCGACCAGCCGAAGCGGCTCGCCCAGCAGCAGGAAGGCGATCTGGTGGCCCAGCAGGTAGCCGACCGGTATGGCCAGCGCACCGATCACCAGCCAGCGCGGACCGGGGGCCAGACGTGCGACGCGGGGCACCCGCAGCAGCAGCAGCACGCAGGCCACCATCGTCAGCCCCACGCATTCGGCGAACACCAGCAGGCGACGCAGCGTGTCCAGGCCGGGTGCCAGGATGAACAGCACGATGGCCGCCACCGCCCAGACCACGCTGGAGGCCGCCACGATCTGGGCCGCGCCCCGCCAGGAGAGGGGCTGCGTCTCGGCGCTCGGCGTCGCGGAGAGGTACATGGGATTCAGTGTCGCCGGTTTTGCGGTGCCTGTGCGGGCGGCCGCAGCGCCACCTAGAGACTCGGGCCCAGCGCCATGACGGCGCCTACGCCCAGGCCGTAGGGCAGATGCGAGACCGTGCTGGCCAGCAGCGCGTTCGTGCCCTTCGGTCCCTGTCGCCCGAACCAGCCCCAGCCGAAGGCTGGCAGCATCAGCAGCCAGGGCAGCAGGGACGTCGCCAGGCCGAACGCAACCCCACCCCAGAGGCGGTGCACGGGCAGCGTCCAGCCCGTCAGCTGCAGCCAGAGGGCATACAGCAGGGCCACGCCGCCACCGCCGATCAGGAAGTGGAAGGCCCAGCCGGCTGCCACCTCACCGTGCCGCGCCGGCGAACGGGCGATGTCCGCATGGGCCCATTGCCCTCGCAGCAGGCCCAGCGCCCAGCGCCCGACCAGCGTCACGCTGACGCCGCTGGTCAAGCCGGCACGCGCGGCCAGCGCTTCGGTGGCATCCATGAGTACGGCACCGACGATGCCGCCGCAGTACGCCAGGGCATAGGGATTCATGGGGAGCTGCCGGGTGATGCGCTCACGCTTGCACGCAGCTCGCGTCGCCGCCGCACTGGCACTGCGGGCCGCAGGCGCAGGCGTCGCCGCAGGCGCAGGACGGCCCGCACGCGCAAGCGGCGGTGGCGGCAGCGGCCTGGCAGCCGCAGGTGCAAGCGGCGCCCGGGCAGGCGGCGCATTGGCAGGGGGTGTGTTGAAGAGCGTTCATGGTGGTTTCCTTCGGGTGGCATCGACGACGGGATGTCCTCGATGGCTGGACTATCGACGCTGGGCCCGCAGCGGGCCATGTCCATGAGACGAACTGTCAGGCGCGGGGCGGGAAGGGTCGGAGGCGTCGACCGAACGGGTGCCCGGCGCCACGACGCCGCGGCATCAGCGCCGGCGCAGCACGGCCCTTCGCACTGCGGCGAAGCCCATCACCCCATTGGCCATGGCCAGTGCGCTACTTGTTCGGGCCGTCCCGCGCCAGGTTCCGGTTCGCTTCCGCACGGTTCAGTCCCTGTGCCTGTCCCTCCCGGAGGGCGCCTAGTCGCCGTCGTCGGCGACGTCGGCCCAGGGGTCGTCGCGCAAGACCAGCTTGGCCAGCAGGCGGTCGAGCGTGTCCCGCTCGCGGGCATTGAGCGGGGCGAGCATGGCGGCCTCGCGCTCCCGGAACAGCGGCAGCGCGGCGTCCACCAGCTCCCGCCCCTGGCGCGTGAGCTTCAGCAGGCCGCGGCGGGCATCGGCAGGGTCGGTGTCGCGCACGACATGGCCGCGCTCGAGCATCGCGTTCACGGCGCGGCTGACGCTGTTCTTGGGCCGGCCCGTGATGTCGCAGACCTGCTGCGCGGTCAGCTCGCCCAGGCGATGCAGACAGTACAGCAGCACGAACTCCGAGCGTGCAACGTCGTGCCGCGCGAGCACCTGGCGATAGACGCTGCCGGTGAAGAAGTTGGCCAGGAAGCTGATCCGGTAGGCAAACGGGATGGTGCGGTCCTGAAGGATGCGATGGCGGGCGGTCATGCGGGAAAGTCCGGGGTTAATGGTTCATTATGGAACCTATACTGGTTCCACTCGGAACTAATTGGAATCGCCATGAAGCCTCTGCTCCCCCGTCGTCGCCTGCTCGGCGCCGCAGCGCTCGGCCTGCTGCCGTGGCCCGCCCTGGCCCAGCGCGAGCTGCGGGCCCTGAATGCCTTCGCGCCCAGCTTCGTGTTCTCGCGCGAGATCGCCCAGGTCTTCTTCGACAACGTGCGCAAGGCGAGCGGCGGCGCCTTCGGCTTCAAGGTGGGCGGGCCCGACGTGGTGCCGTTCGCCGAGCAGTTCCAGCCCACCGCGGCAGGCGCCTTCGACCTGCTGTTCACGCACCCCGCGTACCACTCCGGCACCACGGCGATCGGCCTGGCAATGGATGCCGTGGCGGCCGACCCCGCCCGCCGCCGGGCGAGCGGCGTGGTGGACCTCGTCGATCGTCACTACCAGAAGCTGGGCCTCAAGGTGCTGGGTGTGGTGCCCACCGGCAGCCGGGGTTTCCAGTACATCAGCAAGACCCCGTTGAAGGCGGCATCGCCCAGCCTGGCCGGGCTGAAGGTGCGCGGCACCGTGTCCTACCACCCCATGATCAAGGCGCTGGGCGGCTCGCCGGTGGTGATGGGCGGCGGCGAGGTCTACAGCGCCCTGGAGAAGGGTGTGATCGACGCGGCCGCCTGGGGCCTGACCGGCGTGCTCGACTTCAAGTGGAACGAGGTCGCGAAGTACTACGCCCGTCCCGCCTTCGGCCAGGCGAGCCTGTACATCTTCATGAACCTCGCATCATGGCGCGGGCTGGACACCGACGCACAGAAGCTGCTGGCCGAGGAAGCCCGCAAGCTGGAGCTGGCCAGCGTGAAGCGGTTCGATGAGCTGGCCGCCGCCGAGCTGGAGGAGATGAAGAAGCGCGGCATGCAGGAGACGGCCTTTCCGGCCGCCGACGCGCAGCGGCTGGAGACGCTCTGGGCGCAAAGCGTGTGGGAGATCGCGCGGGCCAAGAACGGCGCCGACGCCGACGCGATGCGTTCGCTGGCCGTCGCGCACGGACTGAGCCAGTGAGCGCGCTGACCAGGGCGCACGCGGCCTTCACGCGCGGCCTGTTCGGCCTGGCCTGCGCGGCGCTGGTGGCCATGCTGGCCGCTTACGTGACCGAGGTCGTGCTGCGCTACTGCTTCAATGCCCCGACCCGCTGGTCGAGCGATGCCGTCTCCTACGCCATGCTGGTGTGCATTGCCTTCGCGCTGCCCGCGGTGACGCGCGACAACGGGCACGTGGCCATCACCTCGCTGGTGGAACGCCTCTCACCGGCGCTGCGCGCGCAGGCCTATCGCCTGCTCGCGTGGCTCAGCGCCCTCGCCTGCCTGGCGGCCGCCGCGCTGCTGGCGTCGCAGGGCGTCGCGCAATGGCGCGACGGCATCGAGACGGTGGCCGCCTTCGCGATTCCCAAGTGGTGGCTCAGCGCGGCCGCCGCCCTGGGCTTCGCCGGCGCCGCCACGCAGTACGTGGGACATGTGCTGCAGGCCGACGCGGGCGCCCTGGGCGGCGAGCGCGAGGTGTAGGGGCGGCCATGTCTTCCACCCTCCTCCTGATCGCGGGCCTCGTCGTCCTGTGTGCCCTGCTGGGCGCCGGCGCGCCCATCTTCATCGGCTTCCTCGTCGTCAACCTGCTGGGGGTGCTGGCGCTGTTCGGCACGGCCGGCTTCGGCATGTTCGCCGGCAGCATGCTGGAATCCATGAGCTCGCTCAGCCTGACGACGATCCCGCTGTTCGTGCTGATGGGCGAGATCCTGTTCCGCTCGGGGGCCGTCGACGTCGTCCTCGACAGCGTGGACCACCTGGTCGGCCGCATCCACGGGCGCCTGTACCTGTTCACGATGGTGCTGTCGACCCTCTTCGGCGCGCTGTGCGGGTCGGCGGTGGCGGTCGTGGCGATGCTGGGCCGGACCGTGCTGCCAACGATGCATGCACGCGGCTACGACGCGCGGCTGTCGGCCTCGCTCATCCAGGGCGGCGCCAGCCTGGCGCCGATCATCCCGCCCAGCCTGATGGCGGTGCTGATCGGCTCGATGGCCAACGTGTCGATCTCCTCCCTGCTGATCGCCGGCCTCCTCCCGGGCCTGCTGCTGGCGGCGATGTCGGTCGGCTACGCCTGGTGGTGCCTCTGGCGCGATCCGTCGCTGGCCCCGCGCGAGGACGCCTCGGCGACGATCGGCCCGCGCCAGCCGCTGCGAGCCCTGGCGCGCCTGCTGCCGTTCACGGTGATCATCTTCGCGGTCATGGGCTTGATGCTGCTGGGCGTGGCCACGCCGTCGGAGGCAGCGGCCACCGGCGTCATGGGCAGCCTGGCCACGGCCGCGTGGTACCGGCGCCTCAGCTGGGCCATGCTGCAGGAATCGATCCGGTCCACGGTCACGATCGCGTCGATGATCCTCGTGATCCTGGCGGTCTCGGTGTTCTTCGGGCAGCTGCTCAACTTCACCGGCGCCACCGCGCAGCTGGTCGAGCGCCTGGCCACGATCGATCTGCCGCCCATGGCCATGTTCTGGCTGCTGATGATCGTGCCCTTCGTGCTGTGCATGTTCATCGACCAGCTCGCCTTCATGCTCGTGGCGATCCCGATCTACGCGCCGCTGGCGGCCCGGCTGGGCTTCGACCCGGTGTGGTTCTGGACCCAGTTCTCGATCAACATGACGCTGGCGAGCCTGACGCCCCCCTTCGGCTACACGATGTACGCGCTGCGTGCCGCCGCGCCGGACCTGCTGACGATGAAGCAGGTGTTCGACGCCTCCTGGCCGATCACCTGGGTGTTCGTCGCCGGCATGGCGGTGATGTCGGTGTTTCCGGGCATCATCACCTGGCTGCCGGGGTTGCTGAAATGAACGACACCCCCCTGGCCGCCGGCGTCCGACACGACGTGCACCGGGTCGAGGCCGCCGACAGCATGGGGCTGGCGCTGCACCTGCGTCATGCGGCCCCCGCGGGCCCTGCGCGCGGCACCGTCCTGCTGGTCCACGGGGCGACGCTCGCCTCCGGCCTGTGGGACATCCAGGTGCCAGGCTACTCGGTGCTCGAGGCCCTGGCCGCGGCCGGCTTCTCCGCCTGGGCCGTGGACATCCGGGGCTATGCCCGCTCGGCCCGCCTGCAGGCGCCCGCCACGGCCTACGCCGGTCGCGAGGAGGCCGTGCGGGACATCGCTGCCGCGCTGGCCCACGCCCGTCGCCATGACCAGGTCGAGCAGGCGGTCCTGGTCGGCGGCTCCTGGGGTTCGATCACCAGCGCCCTGCTGGCGAGCCGGGACGCCACCGGCATCGCCGGCCTCGCGCTGATGGCACCGCTGCATGCCGCCGTCAACGAGCTGTGGCTGGCCGACCTGGCCGATCCGGCCGATCGTTCACGCATGCGAACCAGCCTGGGCGCCACCCGCTTCGTGAACCGCGAGCAGCTGCTCGCGCGCTGGGATCGCGAGATTCCGGCGGGACGCCACGCCGCGCGGCGCGAAGCCGAGGTGCTCGAAGCCTTGCTGGCCGATGCCCTGACCTGCGAGCCCGGGTTGGCCCCGCACACGTTCACCGTGCCCAACGGCACGCTGCACGATCTGTTCGAGGTCTTCTCGGGCCGCCCGCTCTACCCGGCGGCGGCCCTGCGCATGCCGGTGCTGCTGGTGCGCGGTGAACACGACGCGACGTCCACCCATGCGGATGCGCAACGCCTGTTCGAGTCGATCGCCAGCCCTGACAAGCAGTACCTGCAGATCGGCGATGCAGGGCACTTCGTCTGCGCCGAGCGGCGTGCCGACGAGTTCCAGCGCGCCCTGATCGACTTTGCCGCGCGCGTGCTGGCGGGCACGCCAGGGGCTCCCGCCGACCATTCAGGCGGTAGTCGAACCGGAAGGCCCGCGTGCCGCCAGGCCGTACCGCCAACCAGGTCTTCTGTCGATCCCAAGCCTGTCTGAGCCCGTTTGAGACCTGGCTATTTCACTCCCACTCAATCGTCGCCGGCGGCTTGCTGCTCACGTCATAGGTCACGCGGTTGATGCCGCGCACCTCATTGATGATGCGGCTGGACACCTTCTTCAGCAGCGCATACGGCAGCTCGGCCCAGTCGGCGGTCATGAAGTCGCTGGTCTGCACGGCGCGAAGAGCGACCACGTAGTCGTAGGTGCGGCCGTCGCCCATGACGCCCACGCTCTTGACGGGCAGGAAGACGGTGAAGGCCTGGCTGGTCAGGTCGTACCAGGTCTTGCCGGTGGCCTCATCGCGGTGGTTGCGCAGCTCCTCGATGAAGATCGCGTCCGCGCGGCGCAGCAGGTCGGCGTATTCCTTCTTCACCTCGCCCAGGATGCGCACGCCCAGGCCGGGGCCAGGGAAAGGATGGCGATAGACCATCTCGGGCGGCAGGCCCAGGGCCACGCCCAGCTCGCGCACCTCGTCCTTGAAGAGATCACGCAGCGGCTCCAGCAGCTTCAGGCCCAGCTGGGCCGGCAGGCCGCCCACGTTGTGGTGGCTCTTGATGGTGACGGCCTTCTTGCTCTTGCCGCCGCCGGATTCGATCACGTCGGGGTAGATGGTCCCCTGGGCGAGGAAGGTGGCGCCCTTGTGGCCTTCGCCGCCCGCCTTGAGCTTCGCGGCCTCGTCCTTGAACACCGCCACGAACTCGCGGCCGATGATCTTGCGCTTGAGCTCCGGGTCGCTCACCCCGCGCAGGTGGTTCAGGAACTGCTCGCTTGCGTCCACGTGGATCACGCGGGCGTGCAGCTGGCCGGCGAACATCTCCATGACCATCTTGCCTTCGTCCAGGCGCAGCAGGCCGTGGTCGACGAACACGCAGGTGAGGCGGTCGCCGATGGCGCGGTGGATCAGCGCCGCGGCCACTGATGAATCGACACCGCCGGACAGGCCGAGGATCACCTCCTCGTCGCCCACCTGCTGGCGGATCGCCTCCACGGCCTCGGCGATGTGGTCCTTCATCACCCAGTCGGCCTGCGCACCGCAGATGCCCAGCACGAAGCGCTCCAGGATGGCGCGGCCCTGCTGGGTGTGCGTGACCTCAGGATGGAACTGCACGGCGTAGAAGCGCCGCGCCTCGTCGGCCATGCCGGCGATGGGGCAGCTGTCGGTGGAGGCCATGAGCTTGAAGCCGGGCGGCAGCTCGGTGACCTTGTCGCCGTGGCTCATCCACACGTTGAGCATGCCGTGGCCCTCGGCCGTGGTGAAGTCGGCGATGTCACGCAGCAGCTCGGTGTGGCCGCGCGCGCGCACGGCCGCGAAGCCGAATTCGCGCTTGTGGCCGCCCTCGACCCTGCCGCCCAGCTGGTGCGCCATGGTCTGCATGCCGTAGCAGATGCCCAGCACCGGCACGCCCAGCTCGAACACCGCCTGCGGCGCCTTGTCGGTTGTTTCCTCGTACACGCTGGCATGGCTGCCGGAGAGGATGACGCCCTTCAATCGCCCGTCAGCCGCGTAGGCGCGGATCCAGTCGTCGGTGACGTCGCAGGGGTGGACCTCGGAATACACATGCGCCTCGCGCACACGACGCGCGATGAGCTGCGTGACCTGGGAGCCGAAGTCGAGGATGAGGATCTTGTCGTGTGTCATGGGGTTCAGAACGTCAGGCAGACGATGCCGCAGGCGGCGGCGGCGGAGAGGAGCTTGCGGTCCCGCGAGGCGAGCTGGCCGTTCAGGCGCAGCACCAGTTCCAGGTAGGCCGCGTCGTAGTAGCTCAGGTCGTGGGTGCCCGCGAGCCGGGCGACCTGCAGTTGCCGGTGCAGATCGGGCGGGGCGTCGAGCTGGATCGATGTGGCGGCCAGCGTCTGCAGCGCCAGATCGGGCGCTTCAGGCGAGATGCGCCCTCTGCGCTGGGCCGTCAGGAGCAGGTTGCCCATCTCCCAGGGCCAGATCTGGGGCGCATGGAAGCCGGATGCGTCCATGCAGGCATGGGCATACAGCGCCTCGGCCGCTTCCGTCGACTCGTCCGGCAGCACCCACGCCGCCGCGGCCGATGCGTCGATGACCGTGGGCTTCACCGGCGCCCTGCGTCGCGCAGGCTCTTCCAGTCGGTGTAGCCCTCGATCGCCGGCTTCACCTGCGCCTTGGCCTGGTAGGCGCGCAGGTCCGCAATGGCCTTGAGCCGCTTGCTTTCGAGTTCGTCGCGCGTGGCGACGGCCTCGGTCTCCTTGACGATCCGGGCGATCTTCTTGCCGTGGCGGGTGATCACGATCTCCTCGCCCTCTTCCACGGCCTGCAGCAGCGACGAAAACCGGTCTTTCGCCTGGTGCACGGGAATGGTCTGCATGTCTGGCCCGAATGAAAAAGTTGGCCAGATCCTAGCCGATCAGGCCAACCTTGGCAAATCTGGCCAGAATCAGTCCGCGCGGTAGTTCGGCGCTTCCTTGGTGATCTGCACGTCGTGCACGTGGCTCTCGCGGATGCCGGCGGCGGTGATCTCGACGAACTCCGCCCGGTGCTGCATGTCCTCGATGCTGCCGCAGCCGCAGTAGCCCATGGCCGCGCGCACGCCGCCGGCCATCTGGTAGACGATGGCGACCATGGAGCCCTTGTAGGGCACACGGCCCTCGATGCCCTCGGGCACGAGCTTGTCGGCGTTCGGGTTGCCGCTGGTGGCTTCCTGGAAGTAGCGGTCGGCGCTGCCCTGCTGCATGGCGCCGATGGAGCCCATGCCGCGGTAGCTCTTGTAGCTGCGGCCCTGGTACAGGATGACTTCGCCCGGCGCCTCCTCGGTGCCGGCGAACATGCCGCCCATCATCACGCTGCTGGCGCCCGCGGCGATGGCCTTGGCGATGTCGCCCGAGTAGCGGATGCCGCCATCGGCGATCAGCGGCACGCCGCTGCCGCGCAGCGCGGTCGCCACGTTGTCGATGGCGGTGATCTGGGGCACGCCCACGCCGGCGACGATGCGCGTGGTGCAGATGGAGCCGGGGCCGATGCCGACCTTCACCGCGTCGGCGCCGGCCTCCACCAGGGCCAGCGCGGCGGCGCCGGTGGCGATGTTGCCGCCGATCACGTCGACCTGCGGATAGTTCTGCTTGACCCAGCGCACGCGCTCGATCACGCCGCGGCTGTGACCATGGGCAGTGTCGACCACGATCACATCCACACCCGCCTTGACCAGGGCCTCCACCCGCTCCTCGGTGCCCTCGCCCACGCCCACCGCCGCGCCCACGCGCAGGCGGCCGGCGGCGTCGCGCGCGGCATTCGGGAAGCTGGTCTGCTTGAAGATGTCCTTCACCGTGATGAGGCCCTTCAGCTCGAAGGCGTCGTTCACCACCAGCAAGCGCTCGAGCTTGTGCTTGTTGAGCAGCGCCTTCGCCTCGGCCGGCGTGGTGCCCTCCTTGACCGTCACCAGCTTCTCGCGCGGCGTCATGATCTGGCTGACGGGGATGTCGTAGCGCGTCTCGAAGCGCATGTCGCGGCCGGTCACGATGCCGGCGACCTTGCCGCCATCCACCACCGGGAAGCCCGACACGCCGAGCTGTTCCGACAGGTCCATCACCTGGCGCACCGTGTGATCGGGCGTGATCACGACCGGATCGCGCAGCACGCCGGACTCATAGCGCTTCACGCGGGCCACTTCGGCCGCCTGCTGCTTCGCGGTGAGGTTCTTGTGCACGATGCCGATGCCGCCCTCCTGGGCGATGGCGATCGCGAGCCGGGCCTCCGTCACCGTGTCCATCGCGGCGGACACCAGCGGCAGGTTCAGCGTGATGTGGCGGGACAGGCGGGTCGAGAGGGAGGTGTCCTTGGGCAGGACCTGGGAGAACGCCGGCACC
Source organism: Ramlibacter sp. (assembly GCF_041916345.1). Lineage (GTDB taxonomy): Bacteria > Pseudomonadota > Gammaproteobacteria > Burkholderiales > Burkholderiaceae_C > Ramlibacter. Next base: position 5,890 of record NZ_JAYRZR010000042.1, on the reverse strand, counting down.
AGCAACACATCGTCGAAGGTGAGCGCTTTGCCAAGAAGGCGCATGAGAGTGCTCCAAAAGAAAGATTGTACCCGCGGGGCCCGCACCCCCCTCCGTCGGCCCGCGCGCGCCGCGTGTCGGGTTTGCCCGGCGCCATTTGTCGCCGCTGGCGCTAAACTGCCCGCATGAAAGCGTTCCGTTGGCTCGTTCTCGCCGCCGCCTGCGCCCTGCCGGCCGTCGCCGGCGCCCAGTGGCAGTGGCTCGACAAGGACGGCCGCAAGGTCTTCAGTGACCGTCCGCCGCCGTCGGACATCGCGCCCAACCGCATCCTCAAGCAGCCGGGCCAGCGTCCGGTCAGCGTGGAGGCCGCGGCGCCCGCGCAGGCAGCCAGTGCCCCGGTGCCGCAGATCGCCGCCAAGGACAAGGCCCTGGAAGAGAAGAAGAAGCAGGCCGAGGCCGCCGAGGCCGCCAAGCGCAAGGAAACCGAGGACCAGCAGGCCAAGGTCCGCGCCGAGAACTGCACCCGCGCCAAGGAGGCGAAGGCCAATTTCGATTCCGGCGTGCGCATCGCCCGCACCAATTCGAAGGGCGAGCGGGAGTTCCTGGACGACAACCAGCGCAAGGCCGAGCTCACCCGCATCGAGGGCATCATCGCCCGCGACTGCAAGGTCTGAGCATCAGCGCGGCGGCGGCCGCTTCGCGAACAGCCCGGCCGCCCGGGCACCCTGCCGCCTGAAGCGCTCGCGCCGCGCCACCTTCGGATCCACGACCAGGGGTCGATAGACCTCCACGCGGTCGTTCTCGCGCAGCAACTGCGCGGCGGTCACCTTGCGGCCCCAAATGCCCAGCTCAGCCGGGGGCGCGCCCGCTTCCGCCTGCCAGTCGGCGGCGGCCAGGGCGTGCGCCACCGTGCTGCCGGCCGGCAGATCGACCGGCACCTCGCGCACGATGCGCGGCGCCGGCGACCACGCCACGACGACCCGCACGTGGTTAGCTGCCATACATGTGCTCGGCCCGCTTCACGAAGGCATCCACCAGGCTGCCCGCGATCTTGTCGAACACCGGGCCGACCAGCGTGGCGAGCGCCGCGTTCTTGAAGGTGTACTGCAGGTCCAGCGCCACCTTGCAGGCCCGCTGGCCGGAGGCGCCGATGGGCGTGAAGTCCCAGCGGCCGTCCAGGCGCGAGAACGGGCCGTCCACGAGCTGCATGCGCACCTGGCGGTGCACCTCGTGCACGTTGCGCGTGGTGAAGGTCTGGCGGATGCCAGAGAACGCGATGCCGATCTCGGCCTTCATGCCCTGCGGCTCGTGCACGAGGATCTGCGCATGGTCGCACCAGGGCAGGAACTCCGGGTAGCGGGGCACGTCGGTCACCAGGGAGAACATCTCCTCGGCGCTGTACCAGATGAGAACGGACTTGTGGACGGATTTCATGGACAATGTCGGGCCCGCGCGGCATTGTAGGCAATGGCCTGCGCCGGCATCGCCTCCCTGCGGCCCCAGCGCCCGCTTCCATGACCCAGAAGAAGACCTCCCCCGCCCGCATCGCCGACAACAAGAAAGCCTCGTACAACTACTTCTTCGAGGAGCGCTTCGAGGCCGGCGTGGTGCTGGAAGGCTGGGAGGTCAAGGCCGTGCGCGCCGGCAAGGTGCAGCTGACCGACGGCTACGTGGTCATCAAGGATGGCGAGCTGTTCCTGATCGGCTGCCAGATCAGCCCGCTGCGCACCGCCTCCACGCATGTGCGGCCGGACGCCGCCCGCACCAAGAAGCTGCTCATGCACAAGGACGAGATCCGGCGCCTGATCGGCAAGGTGGAGCAGAAGGGCTACACCCTGGTGCCGGTCAGCATGTACTGGAAAGGCGGCCGCGTGAAGTGCGAAGTGGCGCTGGCCAAGGGCAAGGCCGAGCACGACAAGCGCGACACCATCAAGGACCGCGAAGGCAAGCGCGAGGTGGAGCGCGCCATGAAGCAGCGGCACCGGTAGGCTGCGGCGGCCTGCCGCGGACGGCCAGGCGCGCAGCCGATTCAGTCCAGCGCGCGCAACGGGTGCGCGTGCGCCGGCCACGGGCTCTGGAAGAACGCGTTCACCATCCCTGGCGTCACGTCTTCCACGCGCGCCGGGTTCCAGCGCGGCGTGTGGTCCTTGTCCACCGCCAGGGCGCGGATGCCTTCCACCGTCTCGCTGGCGGCGCCGGGCCGCAGGTGGAAGCTGTTGCGCACCAGGTCGCGCTCCATGCGCAGGTCTTCGGCCAGTGTCATGCCGCGCGCCCGGCGCACCTGCTCCAGCACCACGTGCAGCATCAGCGGCGAGCGCTTGCGCAGGGTCTCGGCCGTCTGCCGCGCCCAATCGCTGCCTTCCGCGTCGAGCGCGGCCAGAATGGCACTGACGGTGGGCAGATCGAACACGCGGTCGATCAGCTCCTGCTGCGGCGCGAGCTGCGCGGCCGGCCGCGGCGCGTTGCCCAGGCTGTCGCGCAGGGCATCCACGCCGTCGGCATCGCCGGCGGAGAGCCGGGCCCACACCGCCTGCAGCTCTTCGCTGGGCAGCACGCCATCGGCCAGGCCGGCCAGGCAGGCGTCGTCGCCGCCGATCACCAGGCCGGTGAGCGCCAGGTACTCACCCAGCCGGCCGGGGCAGCGCGAGAGGAAGAACCCGCCGCCCACATCCGGGAACAGGCCGATGCCCGTCTCCGGCATGGCCATCTTCGTGCGCTCGGTGACCACGCGCAGGCTGTACGCGCCACCGTGCCCCGAGATGCCCATGCCGCCGCCCATCACGATGCCATCCAGGAAGGCGACATAGGGCTTGGGGTAGTGATGGATCAGGTGGTTGAGCGCGTATTCCTCGGTGAAGAAATCCTCCAGCCGCGGATCGCCGGCCAGTGCCGCCCGGTGGAAGAAGCGGATGTCACCCCCGGCGCAGAACGCGCCGAAGGCACCATCGCGACCCATGCCGCGGATCGCCACGAAGGCCACCGAGGGGTCATCCCGCCAGGCCAGCAGCGTGGCCGTGAGGCTGCGGATCATCTCCAGCGACAGCGCGTTCAGCGCCCGCGGCCGGTTCAGCGTGATCAGGCCTGCGCAGCCGCGCAGCTCGACCAGCACTTCTTCCGTGGCATCCGTCATGTCCGTTGTCTCCAGCCCATCCACTCATTGAACACCAGCGCGCCGATGACCAGCGTGCCGCCCGCCAGCACGGTCTGGCTGGGCACCTCGTCGGCGCCGAGCCAGGCCAGCAAGATACCGAAGATCACTTCCAGCAGGGCCAGCAGGGCGATCTCCGGCGCCTTCAGCACCCGCGCGCAGACCACGGACAGCACGCAGGGAATGGCGAGCTGCACCAGGCCCAGCAGCGCGAGCAGGCCGATGTCATGCCCCGTGGCGCGGAAAGGCATCGCCAGCGGCAGCGTGATGAGCGACGAGATCACGGCACCGACCAGCACCGCCGGCACCAGATCGATGTTGTGCCCCTGGGCATGCGAGCGTTGCGTCACCGTCCAGTTCACCGCGCCCGCGATCGGCACGCACAGGGCGACCAGGGTGCCCGCGATCTGCCCGCCCTGGATCTGCGCGCCGTACATGTAGGCAATGCCGGCACCGGCCACGGCGATGGCCACCCAGGTGCGGCTGGGAATGCGGTGCCCGATGAAGACCCGCGCGACGATGGCGGTGAGGAACGGGCCTGCCGCCAGCGTCACCAGCACGTTGGCCACGCTGGTGAGCGTGAGCGCCACCATGAAGGCGGTGAACATCACGCTCCAGCACACGCCGGAGATCCAGAGCGCGCGACCGCCGTCACGGATCTTCGCGAACACCGCCCGCCCCTGGAAGAAGGGCAGGATGACCATCAGCGAGACGACGGTGAAGAAGCTGCGCCAGAAGGTCACCTCGAAGCTGCGCGCGTGCTCCAGATGGCGCGTGACGACGCCCGCGATCGACCACATCAGGGTCACCGCCACCATCAGGAAGACGGCCTGGAGATGGCTCAGTCTCATGCGGCTTCGCGCAGGGCGCGCTTGCGCTCATGCTCCTTGAGGTGACGCTTGCGCAGGCGGATCGACTTGGGCGTGATCTCGACCAGTTCGTCGTCCTCGATGAATTCCACCGCGTACTCCAGCGTCAGGATGATGGGCGGCGTGATCTTGATCGCGTCTTCCTTGCCGGAGACGCGGAAGTTGGTGAGCTGCTTCATGCGCACGGCATTGACGACCAGGTCGTTGTCGCGGCTGTGGATGCCGACGATCATGCCTTCGTACACCGGATCACCCGCCTTCACGAACATGCGACCGCGGTCGTCCAGCTTGCCCAGCGCGTAGGTGACGATCTCGCCGTCGTCCATGGAGATCAGCACGCCGTTCTTGCGGCTGGCGATCTCGCCCTTGAAGGCTTCGTAGCCGTCGAAGATGTTCGAGGCCAGGCCGGTGCCGCGCGTGAGGTTCAGGAATTCGTTCTGGAAGCCGATCAGCCCGCGCGCGGGAATGCGGTACTCCAGGCGCACGCGGCCACGGCCGTCCGGCTCCATGTTGACCAGCTCGCCCTTGCGCTCGCCCAGGGCCTGCATCACGCCGCCCTGGTGGTCTTCCTCGATGTCCACCGTCAGCAGCTCGATCGGCTCCAGGCGCTGGCCGCCCTCTTCACGGAACACCACGCGCGGCTTGGAGACGGCCAGCTCGTAGCCCTCGCGGCGCATGTTCTCCAGCAGGATGGTCAGGTGCAGTTCGCCGCGGCCGGAGACCTCGTACACGCCGTCCTCGTCGGTGTCGCGCACCCGCAGCGCCATGTTGGACTGCAGCTCGCGCTCCAGCCGGTCACGGATCTGGCGGCTGGTGACGAACTTGCCCTCGCGGCCCGCCAGCGGCGAGGTGTTCACGCAGAAGTTCATGGTGAGGGTGGGCTCGTCCACCTTCAGCATGGGCAGCGGCTGCGGGTTCAGCGGATCGGTGATGGTCACGCCCAGGGCGATGTCCTCGATGCCGCTCACCAGCACGATGTGGCCCGGGAAGGCCTCCTCGCCGGGCTGCAGCTGGTGGCGCTCCAGGCCCTCGAAGGTCATCACCTGGGTGATGCGGCACTTGACCGGCGTGCTGTCAGGGCCGGCCATCATCACCACGTCCTGCGGGCTGCGCAGGGTGCCCTGGTTGATGCGGCCCACGCCGATGCGGCCCAGGTAGCTGGAGTAATCCATGCTGGAGATCTGCAGCTGCAGCGGCGCGGCCGGGTCGCCCTTGTGCGCGGGCACGTGCTGGAGGACGGTATCGAACAGCGGCGCGAGGTCGGTGCCCCACTTCTCGCCCGGCGCGCCCTCTTCCAGCGTGGCCCAGCCATTCAGGCCCGAGGCATACACCACGGGGAAGTCGAGTTGCTCCTCGGTGGCGCCGAGCTTGTCGAACAGGTCGAAGGCGGCGTTGATCACGTAGTCCGGGCGAGAGCCGGGACGATCCACCTTGTTCACCACCACGATCGGCTTCAGGCCCAGGGCCAGCGCCTTCTTGGTGACAAAGCGCGTCTGCGGCATCGGGCCCTCGACGGCGTCGATCAGCAGCACCACGCCATCGACCATCGACAGCGCGCGCTCGACCTCACCGCCGAAGTCGGCGTGGCCGGGCGTGTCGACGATGTTGATGTGCGTGCCCTTCCAGCTCACGGCGCAGTTCTTGGCCAGGATGGTGATGCCGCGCTCGCGCTCGAGGTCGTTGCTGTCCATCACGCGTTCGGCCACCTTCTCGTTCTCGCGGAAGGTGCCGCTCTGGCGCAGGAGTTGGTCGACCAGCGTGGTCTTGCCATGGTCGACGTGGGCGATGATGGCGATGTTGCGGATGGGTTGAGTGCTCATGGGAGGGCGGGCTCTGGCGAGCCACTGATCTGCTGGATTTCGAGGGGGCTGAGAAGCCGCGTGGGAATGAGTTC
>NZ_JAYRZR010000041.1:0-33067 GCF_041916345.1 Ramlibacter sp. | reverse complement strand
GTGCCGTACAAGGGCAACGCACCGGCCATGACGGACGTGATCGGCGGCCAGCTCACCATGATGTTCGACATCATCGGCAGCGCCCGCAACTACATCGCCGGTGACAAGGTGCGGGCCATCGCCGTGACCTCGCCCAAGCGCAATGCCTCGCTGCCCGACGTGCCCACCATGGTCGAGGCCGGCGTGAAGGACTTCGACGTCGGCGGCTGGTACGCGGTGTACGGTTCGCCGAAGACGCCCGCGGCCCTGGCCGCGCGCTACACGCAGGCCATGGCGCGCGCGCTGGCGGACCCGGCCATGAAGGCGAAGCTGGAGAGCATGGGCTACGAGATGTGGTCCGGCGAGCCGGCGGTGGTGGACGAGCGCGGCCGCAAGGAGCGCGCCATGTGGGCCACGGTGACCAAGGACATCAAGGTCGAATGACGGTGAGCGGCAGCCGACGGATCCACGATCTCTTCGACGCGTCGCTGGCGGCCACGCCGCAACGTGTGTTCCTGCACCTGCTGGGTGCCGATGGCCAGCCCGGCACCATGACGTTTGCCGAGGTCGGCGCGCTGGTGGACGCGGTGGAGGCCGAGCTGCGTGACGACGGCGTGCGCCCCGGCGACCGCGTGCTCGTGCTGGCGGAGAACTGCCCCGAGCATCTGGCGCTGATCGTGGCCTGCAGCCGCGTGGGGGCCTGGTCGTGCGGGGTGAACGCGCGCATGGCGCCCGGCGAGGTGGCGGGCTTCGCGGCCAAGGCCGATGCGCGCGTGCACTACTTCACCACGGGCGTGTCGGCCGCGGCGCGTGGGCATGCCGATCGGCAGCAGGCGGTGGCGTCGCGCGTGCCGGGCCTGGCGCGCACCGCGCCCCGCGCGGAGGCCGTGGCGGAGACGGGCGACCTGGGCCGCAGCGTGGCCGCCATCATCTTCACCTCCGGCACCACCGGCCAGCCCAAGGGCGTGCTGATGACGCATGAGGGCGTGACGCACTTCGGGCGCGTGTCGGCCGCCTCGCGGGCGCTGGGGCCGCAGGACCGCTCGTACGCCTACCTGCCGATGACCCACATCTTCGGGCTCGGCACGGTGCTCACCGCCTCGCTGCATGCGGGCGCGGCGCTGGTGATGCGCGCGACCTTCGATCCCGCGCAGGCGCTCGTCGACCTGGCGCAGCATGGCGTGACGCAGTTCCAGGGGCCGCCCACGCTGTTCTCGCGTCTGCTGGCGCACATGGACGAGGTGGGCGTGAAGCAACCGGTCGCGCCGCAGCTACGCTATGTCTACACCGGTGCCGGCCCGCTGGATGCGGCGCTGAAGCAGCGGGTGGAGGCGGCGTTCGGCCAGCCGCTGCATCATGGCTATGGCCTGTCGGAATATGCAGGCTCGGTGCATCTCACGCGGCTGGGCGAATGGCGCCGTGACACCTCTGCCGGCTACCTCGTAGAGGGGGCGGAGCTGAAGATCGTGGACCCGGCCACCGGCGCCGATCTGCCGGCGGGCCAGCGCGGCGAGATCTGGATGCGCGGTGTGGGGCTGATGCCCGGCTACTTCCGTGACGAGGCCGCCACCGCGGCGGTGATGCGGCCGGGCGGCTGGTACGCGAGCGGCGACCTGGGCGAGATCGCCGCCGCGGACGGCGCGCTGTTCGTCGTGGGTCGCCTGAAGGAGCTGATCATCCGATCCGGCTTCAACGTGTACCCGGGCGAGGTGGAGGCGGTGCTCAATGCCTTTCCGGCCATCCAGGCCTCGGCGGTGTTGGGCCGCCCGGAGGCCGATGGCAACGAGGCGGTGCTGGCCTTCGTCACGCTGCGCCACGGCGCCACGCTGGACCAGGCCGCCTTGCGCGCCCACCTGCGCGAGAACCTGGCGCCGTACAAGCAGCCCGAGTCGGTGACGGTGGTGAGCGAATTCCCGATGACGGGCAGCGGCAAGGTCTTGAAGCGCAAGCTGCTGCCTTCGTAGTCTTCGTAGGCTGGGGTGTCAACCCCAGCGTTTTCGGCAGCCCACCCGGATCGCTGGGGTTCCGCTTCGCTCCACCGCCAGCCTACGAGGTCACCGCCGCGCCATTAACCCGCCGTTAACACCCGCGCCGAACATTTCACTTGCGGCGCCGCGGCGGCGGTCGAAGAATGCGGGCAACGCTCAACACGCCGCCTGCCGCGCATCGCCCATGACCGACCTGTCCTCGCAGCCCGTGGCGAGCGAAACCGCCACCGAACTGCCGCCGCTCGTGGATGCCTGCGAGCTGGAGGCCTACCCCGGCGAGACGATGGAGCGGCGCATCGCGCGCGGTGACTTCGCGCCCGAAGGCCGGCGTGTGCAGGTGCTCAACCCGCGCGGTACGCCGCCGCCGGTGCGCCTGCGGCCCATGGCCGCGCGGCCCGCCTCGCTGGAAGGCCGCACCGTGTACCTGGTGGACGTGCGCTTCATGAACGGCCGGGCCTTCCTGGAGCAGATCGAGCAGGTGCTGCGTGAACGCTTCCCCGGCCTGAAGACCGAGCTGCGGCAGAAGCGCGGCGGCTACACCGAGGACGACGCGGACCTGTGGAACGAGATCCAGGCCAACGCCGGCCTTGTGGTCATGGCCATCGGCCACTGCAGCACCTGCGCCCCCGCGGTGGCGGTGCACTGCATGCACCTGGAGGACCGCGGCATCCCCACCGCGCCCCTCGTCACCACCGCCTTCTCGGACCTGGTGCAGGCGGTGAGCTGGAAGGCCGGCATGGCACCGCTGCGCTTCAGCTTCGTGCCGCATCCGGTGAGCGGCAAGACCGCCGAGGAGCTGCGCGCCTACGCACTCGGCACCGGCCCCACCGGCGCCGAGGCAGTGGTGGATGGCATCGTGCGCGCGCTCACCGCGCCCCTGCAGCCGCATGAACAGGCCACGGGCGAGCTGCCGCGCCCGGTGCCGCGCCTGCTGGGCGCGGACACCGAGGACGAGCTGCACACGATGTTCCGTGAAGCGTGGTGGACCGACGGCCTGCCCGTGGTCCTGCCCACGCCCGAGCGGGTGCAGGCCATGCTGCGCGGCACGAGCCACGCGCCCAATGAGGTGGTGGGACGCATGCGCCCCACCGAGACGCAGGAGGACTGGACGTACACCGTGGAGCAGGTCGCGGTGAACGCGGTGATGGCCGGCGCGCAGCCCGAGCATCTGCCGGTGATCCTGGCCCTGGCCGCCAGCCAGGTGACGGCGCTGCACAGTTCCACCAGCGGCTTCGCGGCGATGGCGGTGGTGAACGGCCCCATCCGCAAGGAGATCCGCATGAACGCGGGCCTGGGCGCGCTCGGCCCCTTCAACCACGCCAACGCCGCCATCGGCCGCGCCTGGGCCTTGCTGTCGCGCAACCTGGGCGGTGGCGCCGTGCCCGGCATCACCTACCTGGGCACGCAGGGCAACCCGCTCAACTACACCGGCCTCACCTTCGCCGAGAACGAGGAGCGCAGCCCCTGGGAGCCCTTCCACGTGCAGAAGGGCTTCGCGGCCGGGGACAGCACCATCAGCCTCTTCCGCGGCCGTACCTTCAGCCACTTGCTGGAGATCCGCCCGCAGACGTGGCAGCAGCAGCTGGTGAACATGGTCTCCGGCTTCACGCCCACGCCGCGCACGCCGCTCACACTGCTGGTGGAGCCGCTGGCCGCGCGCGGCCTGAAGGAGCGCGCGGGCTTCCAGAGCAAGCAGGCGCTGGCGCAGTGGTTCCATAAGCATGCGACGCTGGACTACCAGACCTACTGGGACATGCAGCTGGTCATCAACTACGTCGAGCCGCTCGCGCGCAAAGGCCAGGAGCCCTTCGCCTCCTACCTCGCGCAGGGCCCCGGCACCCAGGTACCGCGCTTCGCCGACCCGGCGGCCATCAGCACCGTGGTGGTGGGCGGCGAGAAGAACGCGTATTGGTTCGCGACGGACTTCAGTTATCTGAAGACGGTCAAGGTGGATGATTGGCGGTAGGGTTCGTTCCCGTCATCCCCGCGTAGGCGGGGATCCAGGAGCTCTCTGCCCCCTTTCCCTCTCCATCACCCGCTGCCTTCGCCCCATCCCCCACCCGCCCCCGGCTCACTGGACTACCTTTCGGTTGTTGAAGGATGCCGGCATGGCACGAAGCACAGATGACGCTGGTCCCTCGCGGCTAGGGTAACTGGAGGCCGGGACGGTCCCGGCTCGGGACGCAATACGTGTAGCGTCTTCTCGCTCTCTTTCGGTTTTCCGCCGTCAAGATGGTAACATATGTGCTACCAACAGCCATGCTGGATATACGCGAGTACCTGGAAGAAGACGGCACCAGTCCCTTCGCGGAGTGGTTCGCAGGCCTGGACGCCACTGCGGCGGCCAAGATCACGGTCGTCCTCGCGCGCATCGAGCAAGGCAACCTGTCCAACGTCAAAGGCGTCGGGGAGGGGGTGCTGGAGTACCGGCTGGATGTCGGGCCGGGCTACCGGGTGTATTTCGGCCGCGACGGCGACGTGCTGGTGATCCTGCTGGCCGGTGGAACGAAGAAGCGGCAGCAGCACGACATCGAGGCCGCGCAGGCTCGTTGGGCGGCCTACAAGCGGCGTAAACGATCGGCGAGGTGAATCATGGCTCTGACACGAAACTTCAAGGAAACGGTGCTGGCGCGCGTGCAGGCGGACCCGAAATTCCGCGATGCCCTGCTCAAGGAAGGCATCGAGACCCTGCTGTCCGGCGATGTGGACGCAGGCAAGGCGATCCTGCGCGACTACATCAAGGCGACGGTGGGCTTCGAGCAGCTCGGCGTCGAGGTCGGCTCATCGCCGAAGAGCCTGATCCGCATGTTCGGCCCGACCGGCAACCCACAGGCGCGCAACCTGTTCAGCGTGATCAGCCACCTGCAACGCCACGCCGGACTCACCCTGCACGTGACAACGCAGCCGCACTGATGACAGCCAGAGGCGGTCGCATGGGAGGCGTTCACATCACCGCCTTCCAAACCTGATCAAACGCCTCCGCGAACGCCCGCTCCGTCACCGACATCGGCCGATACCGATTGCGCAGCAGCTGCACCTCCAGCTTCTCGGCCGACTGGAACGGCCGCACGGCCAGACCGGCCAGCTGGCCGCCGGCGATGGAGGCTTGGTCGACCACGGCCACGCCGATGCCGGCTTGGGCGAACCAGCAGGCGGTGGTGGAGCTGATGCAGTCCAGGTCCATGTGCATGTCGGCCGCCGCGGCGCCGAAAGCGCGGCGCAGCGTCTGGCCGAAGGGCGTGGTCTCGGGGGAGACCACCACGCGTTCGCCTTTCAGATCGGCAGGGGTGATGCGGCGCTTCGCGGCCAGCCGATGCTCCGCCCGCATCACGCAGGCCAGGCCGCAGCTATAGCGCTTCACCGTCTCCAGGTTCGGGTGGTCGTGCGGGGCCAGGGCCACACCCAGATGGGACTCGTGCTGCACGAGTTGCTGGTTCACCAGATCGGGCGACACCACGCGCACGCGGCCCTGCAGCCGCGGCACCTGCTGGTAGAGCTGCGCCAGCGTGCGTGAGACGAGGAAGGGCGCCAGGCTTGCCGTGCAGGCCAGCCGCAGCGTGGCCTGGCGGGGCTGGGCCAGCTCGCGGCTGATGTCGCGCACCGTCTCCACCCCCTGCCACAGGCGCTCGATCTCCGCGTGCAGCTGCTGCGCCTCGGGCGTGGGGATCAGCCGGCCGCGCACGCGCTCGAACAGCGTCAGGCCGGTGGCGCGGGCGGCCTGGGCCAGCACCTTGCTCACGGCCGGTGGTGACACGTGCAGCAGCACGGCCGCGCTGTTCACCCCGCCCGTCAGCATGACGGCGCGGAACACTTCCATCTGACGCAGGTTCATGGGGTCTCCTCCTGCCGCAGCATAAGGGATGAACCCCAGGTTAACGGGCGGGCTGTTCTTTTCAATTGACGCTGCCCGGCGCGGCGCGGAACATGCCCGGCATGCAGGACACGACCTCGCCCCCAGGGCGCAGGCAGATGGAGACAGACCCTTGACCGACCCCACCCTGCCTGGGGCTGCCGGCGGGCCCGCCGATGCCGCGCGCGTGACGGCGATCGGGCTCACCGCCAGCGCCCCGGCCCATGGCATGCAGTACCGCCACGTCGGCCGCTCGGGCCTGCGCGCCTCGGCCATCGGCGTCGGCTGCTTTCCCTTCGGCGGCTTCCTGGACGAGGCCGCCTCGCACCGCGTGGTGCATGCCGCGCTGGACCTGGGCATCAACTACTTCGACACCGCCAACAGCTACGGCGTGGGCCGCTCGGAGGAGATCCTGGGCACCGCGCTGGCGGGCAGCCGCCGCCACCAGGCCGTGATCGCCACCAAGTTCGGCAACCGCATGGCCGACGGGCCGAACGACGTGGGCGCCTCGCGCATCGCCGTCATCCGCGCGTGTGAGGCCAGCCTGCGCCGCCTGCGCACCGACCACATCGACCTGTACCAGCTGCACTGGCCCGACCGCGCCACCCCCATCGAGGAGACGCTGCGCGCGCTCGATGACCTCGTGCGCGCCGGCAAGGTGCGCTACATCGGCGCCTCCAATCTCTACGAGTGGGAGCTGTGCGAGGCGCTGTTCACCGCCCGCGCGCTGGGCGTGCCGGGTTTCATCTCGGCGCAGGACTTCCACAACCTGCTGTACCGCGACATCGAGAAGCGCATGGAGCCGTTCTGCGTGAAGCATGGCATCGGCATGACGGCCTACTTCCCGCTGGCGGGCGGCATGCTCACCGACACCTACCAGCGCGGCGTGCCCATGCCGGCGGGCACGCGCGCGGCCACCAGTCCTTCCACCGCCTCGTGGCACACGCCACGCAACTGGGCGGTGCAGGAGCAGCTGGCCGCCTTCGCGCGGGAGCGCGGCTGGCCGCTTGCCCGCATGGCGCTGGCCTGGATGCTGCAGCGGCCGGCCACCTTCACCGTGATCGCAGGCGCCGACAACCCCGCGCAGCTGGCCGACAACGTGGCCGCGCTCGCCATCCGGTTCACGCCTGAGGACCTGCTGGAGATCGACCGCATCACGCTGGTGGAGGAAGACCGCACCGTGGCCCCGGTCTACCGCACCCTGCGCCCCGAGAAGGTGTACGAGTTCGAGGCCATGCAGCGGGCGCGCACGCACCGCGGCGAGCCTTGAGGCGCACACGACCCACGAGCTGTTCCCCGAATGAGGAGTCCGACATGAACGCATCCACCCCCCTGGCCACCGCGCGGTTCTCGCGCCGCCGGCTGCTGATGGCCGCCACCGCCGCGCCGCTGGTGGGCTTTCCCGCCATCAGCCGCGCCCAGGCGAGGCGGCTCACCATCGTGCTGACGGTGCCGCCCGGCACCTCGTCCGACGTGCTGGCGCGCCTGCTTGGTGAACAGGTGCGGGCCAAGCTGGACCGCAACGTGATCGTGGAGCCCAAGCCGGGCGGCGGTGGCGCGGTGGCGGTGCAGCACCTGCGCAGCTTCGAGGCGGATGGCTCGGCGGTGCTGGTCGCGCCCAGTTCGGCGATGTCGCTGCTGCCGATGTTCACCAAGAAGCCGCCGTTCGATGTGGACAAGGACGTGGTGCCGGTGGTCAACCTGGCGGCAGCGCCGCACGGCATCACCGTCAACACCAGCATGGGCGTGAACAGCTTCGCCGACTACATCGAGCAGGTGCGGCGCAACCCCAAGCTCGGCTCCATCGGCACGCCCAGCCCGGCGGGCCTGGCCTCGCTGCTGGTCTACCAGATCCGCAAGACCATCGGCGTGGATGTGCAGCACGTGCCGTACAAGGGCGGCTCGCCGCTGCTGGCCGATCTGCTGGGCGGGCAGATCCCCGCCAGCGCGTCGATCATGCCCGACTACCTGGCGGACCATCGGGCGGGCAAGCTGCGCATCCTCGCCATCTCCAGCGAGGCGCGCTCGCCGCTCGCGCCAGACATCCCCACCTTCACCGAGCTGGGGCATGCCGGCTTCGTGGCCGTCACCTCCTTCGGGCTGTTCGCCAAGAGCGGCACGCCGCCCGCGGTGGTGAACGAGTTCGCGGCGGCCTTCAGCGAGGCGCTGGCCGCACCGGCAGTGGTGCAGCGCCTGCATCAGATGGGCCTGGAGCCGCAGGGCGGCCAGCCAGCCGACTACCGCAACCGGCTCGCGGCCGAGCGCACGCGCTGGACACCGCTGATCCGGGAAACCGGCATGACGATCGATTGAGCATCGGGCTACGCTCACCGGCATGTCGACGACGCAGGAGCAGACCATGTCACGCCCTTCCCTTCGCCGCCGCCAGGTGCTGGCCGCCACCGCCGCGCTGGCGCTGAGCCCGCTGGCTCGCGCCTTCCCCCTGGGCGGGCGCACCGTCCGCCTGATCGTGGGCTACCCCGCCGGCGGCGGCACCGACATCCAGGCACGCCTGATCGGCCAGCACCTGTCGCCGATCCTGGGCGTGCCTGTGATCGTGGAGAACCGGCCCGGGGCCGGCACCATGATCGGCGCCAACGAGACAGTCAAGTCCGCGCCCGACGGCCACACGCTGATGTACTCGCCGGCCTCCACGCTGGCGCAGCTGCCGCACACGCTGGCGGCCGTGAAGTACGACCCGTTGAAGGACTTCACGCCCGTGGCCCAGTGCGCGCTGGGCCCGGTGGTGCTGGTGCTGCACAAGTCGATCCCGGCGAACAACCTGCAGGAGCTGATTGCCCACGCGCGCAAGAACCCCGGCGAGCTGAACTACGTGTCGCAGGGTACCGGTACCTCGGCCCACATCTTCGGCCAGATGCTCGCCAAGCAGGCGGGCATCGAGATGGTCCACGTGCCGTACAAGGGCGCGAGCGATGTCGCCAAGGATTTCGTGGCCGGCCGTGTGCACCTGCAGTTCGCTTCGTCCTCTGCCGCGGCGCAGCTCATGCGATCGGGTCAGGTGCGCCTGATGGGCGTGGTGTCGCCCAAGCGCAGCGAGCTGTTCCCCGATCTGCCGACCATGGGGGAGCAGGGCATCGCCGGCATGGACATCGACACCTCGCTCGGCGTCTTCGGCCCGGCGGGCATTCCACCCGCCACCGTGACGCGCCTGTCCGAGGCGCTGCAGCAGATCATGAACATGCCCAGCGTGCGCGAGGAGTTCCGCACCGGCGGGGTGGAGCCGCGCTGGGCCGGGCCGGCGGACTTTGGCCAGACGATTCGTGAGTCGCATGCGGCCTGGGGGCGCCTGCTGGCGACCGTGGGCTATCAGAAGCAGTAGCGCCGTCCCCGCAATCAGGAGACCTGTCATGTCAACGCTCCGACTCTCCCGTCGCCAGGTGGTCGCGGCCGCCACGCTGGCCGCCGCGGGCCTGGCCCGTGCGCAAGCCTTCCCGTCGCGGCCGGTCAAGCTGATCCTGCCGCAGCCGCCCGGCGGCGCGGCCGATCGCCTGGCCCGGCTGCTGGGCGAGCGGCTGGAGGCCCGCTGGACGCAATCGGTGGTGGTCGAGAACCGCCCCGGCGGCGGTGTGGTGGTGGGCACGCAGGCGGTGGCGCGCGCCGCGCCGGACGGCCACACCATCGGCCTGCTGGGCAGCTCGCTCACCATCAACGCGGTGCAGCGCAAGGACCTGCCGTACGAACTGAAGGACCTGCAGCCGCTGGTGCGCATCGGCTACTACACGGTGGGCCTGCTGGCGCACGCCAGCTTCCCGGCGACCGATATGAAGAGTCTGATCGCGCTGGTGCGCAGCCAGCCGCCGAAGAAGTATTCGTATGGCTCCAACGGCATCGGCACCTCGGCCCACGTGGCCGGCGAGATGCTCAATCACATGGCCGGCATCGACATCCAGCATGTGCCCTACAACGGCGCCGCCAAGATGTACACCGACATGGTGGGCGGGCAGGTCCCGCTCGGCTTCTCGGTGCTGAGCTCGGCCGAGAGCTTCATCAAGGCCGGCACGCTGAAGGTGCTGGGCATCACCAGCCCGCAGCGCAGCGCGTTGCAGCCCACCTGGCCGACCATCGCCGAGACCTTGCCCGGGTATGAAGCGGTCAACTGGGCCGGTGTCTGCGCGCCAGCGGGCTTGCCGAAGGAGCTGGCCCAGCGGCTGGCCGATGACCTGCAGGCGGTGCTGAAGGCGCCCGACATGGCGAAGCTGCTGGCGGACC
This sequence comes from Ramlibacter sp., assembly GCF_041916345.1. Taxonomy (GTDB): domain Bacteria; phylum Pseudomonadota; class Gammaproteobacteria; order Burkholderiales; family Burkholderiaceae_C; genus Ramlibacter. Next base: position 23,020 of record NZ_JAYRZR010000041.1, on the reverse strand, counting down.
AGGGCATCGAGGCCGGTGTGCAGGGCACCGAGGAGTTCGCTGGCTTCATCGCCAGCGAGGTGAAGCGCTTCGAGGCGCTCACCAAGCCGCTTGCGCCCCGCATGAACTGATCGCCCCTTGGCATGACCCCGAGCACCTACACGCTGCAACGCACGATCCGCGCTGAGGCGCCGGTGGACCTGGTGGTTGCCGGCGGCGGCCCGGCGGGTACTGCCGCCGCCGTGTGCGCGGCACGCCTCGGCCTGAAGGTGCTGCTGGTGGAGGCCACGGGCTGCCTGGGTGGCATGGGCACGAGCGGACTGGTGGCCTCCTTCGGACCGGTCTCGGATGGCAAGCGACGCCTGGTGGGCGGCTTCATGAGCGAGTTGCTGGACACGATGCAGGCCCAGGGCGCCTTCGCGCCGCAGGTCACGCCCGACTACCTGAACGCGCAGCTCAATCGCTGGGTGCCCTTCAAGCCCGAGCACCTGAAGCGCATCCTGGACGATTTCACCGTGGCCGCGGGCGTGGAGGTGCGCTTCTTCACGCGCGTGGTCGAGGCCGAGGTGCGCGACCAGCGCATCGAGGGCGTGGTGCTCGCGAACGTGGAGGGGCTCACGTACGTGCCGGCCCGGGCCTTCGTCGACGCCACGGGCGATGCGGCGCTATGCGCGCTGGCCGGCGCCGAGTGCAAGGTGGTGCTGCGCGACACCGACACCGTCTCGCCCAGCACGCTGTGCGCGGTGCTGGGCGGCATGCACTGGGACGACCCGGCGTATGCGGGCGAGGGCGGCAAGGGGCTCGACGCGGTCAAGGCGCGCGTGCGTTCCGAGCTCGTGCCCCAGGCCATCGACGACGGCTTCTTCACGCAGGAGGACCGCTTCTTCCCCGGCATGAACCGCATCGGCGGCAGCACGGCCACGCTGAACGCCGGCCATGTGTTCAACCTGAATCCGCTCTCCGTGCGCAGCCTCTCCGATGGCATGGTGTTCGGCCGCAAGCTGGCGGTGGAGTACACCGAGTTCTACCGGCAGTACGTGCCGGGCTGCGAGCAGGTGGAGCTGCTGTCCACCGCGCCGCTGATGGGCGTGCGCGACTCGCGCCGCATCGTGGGCGAGTTCGAGCTGGGCATCGAGGACTTCCTGGCGCGGCGGCAGTTCCCGGACCAGGTCGCGGTCTACAACCGGCCCACCGACGTGCACCCGACCAACACCACCAAGGCCGAGTACGAGCGCTTCATGAAGGACTTCCACGGCAAGGACAACCTGGGCCGTGGCGAGTGTGTGGGCATCCCGTACAGCATCCTGGTGCCGCGCGGCGCGCAGAACTTCTGGGCCGGCGGCCGCTGCCACAGCAGCGACACCAAGGTGCACGGCTCCATCCGCGCGCAGTCGGCCGCGTACATGATGGGGCAGGCGGCCGGCACCGCGGCGGCGCAGCACATTGCCACCGGTCAGCCGGCCTGCGACCTCGACACTGAGGCGCTGGTCACCACGCTGCGGGGGCAGGGCGCGTTCCTGCCGCAGAAAGCGCTGTCAGCGAAGATGACGCGCGCCTGAGGCGCGGCAGGCAGCGCGTCGCCAGGCGGGAGGGGGTCCGCTCTTCGTAGGCTGGGGTGTCAACCCCAGCGTTTCCCCGCCGCGCCCGCTCAGCCTGGCTGCTCCGCCTGCAAGCGCCGGATCATGAAATCCGCCGCCTCCAGGATGTGGCGCCGTGCCAGCCGCTCGGCCTGGTCGCCGTCACCCGAGGCCACGGCGGCCAGCAGGGCCTCATGCTCGTCCCAGATGTCCCGCGGCTTGTCGTCGCGCATCAGCACCTCGCCCATCACGCGCTGCGTGTGCGTCCAGTGGGTCTCCATCGAGGGCGCGAGCAGCGGGTTGCCCGACAGCTCGTAGATGAAGTCGTGAAAGGCCATGTCGGCCGCGATCATGCCGCCCACCGAACCGGCCGCCACCGCCTTGCGGCCGGCGCGGATGAGGGCAGGGCCCTGGGTGGCCGCGCGCTTCGCGTTCGTCTCGGCGGCCTTGCGGAAGGCCAGGCCCTCGATCACGGACCGCACGTCGTAGAGGTGGCGCACATGCTGCAGGTCCAGCGCCGCCACCTGCAGGCCGCGGCCGGGCGCATCCCGCAGCACGCCCTGCTTGCGCAGCAGCGTCAGGGCCTGCTGCACGGGCTGGCGCGACACGCCCAGCTCCTGCGCCAGTTGCTCCTGGATGATGCGCGCGCCGGGCAGCAGCTTGCCGGAGGCGATCTCGGAGAGGATGGCGCCGTGCACCTGTTCCACCAGGCTGGGCGCGGACTGCAGGGTCTTCAGGGCCATGACGGATGCTAGCGCGTGCGTGACGGGGCGCGCCTCAGCCCTGCGCGCGCCAGTTGCGCTCGGCGTCGTCCCAAGCGCCCAGGGCCTGCAGATCCGGCACCCAGGCGAGCCCGCTCTTGGCGTCGGACGAAGCCGCCTCGGGCGTGACCACCACGTCCAGCAGCGCCGGCCGATGGGCCATCGCCCGCTGGATGGCGCCCGGCAGGTCCTCGGGCTTCTCCACCCGCTCGGCGTGCATGCCGAAGGCGCGCGCCATGGCGGCGTGGTCCGCGAACTGCAGGTGGGTGCCCACCACCTTGCCATGCGTCTCCTGCTGGTCGCGCACCTCGATGGCCCACGAGCCGTTGTTGGCGACCATCACGAGCAGCGGTGCCCGGTGCCGCACGGCCGTGTCGATCTCCATCGCGTTGAAGCCGAAGGCGCCATCGCCGGTGGCGACCACGACCGTGCGATCCGGATGCACCAGGCTGGCCGCGATGCCGAAGGGCGTGCCCACGCCGATGCAGCCCAGCGAGCCGGGGTCGAGGTAGGTGGTGGCCGGCAGGCCCACGCGGGCGAAGCTGAGGAAGTCGCCGCCATCGGCGACGACGATGGCGTCGTCCGGCAGCGCCTCGCGCAGCGCGGCGAGGGCGCGGTTCGGATGCATGCGGCCGTCGCGGCCCGCGGGTGCCGCCTGCATGGCTTGCACGAGCTTGGCCGAGCGTTGCTCATGCTGGCTGCGCAGACGCTGCACCCACGAGCGGTCGGTTGCGGGCTCAGCGGCCGGTGCCGCATCGAGGATCGCTTGCAGCGTGAGGGCCGGATCCGCCAGCAGTTCCACCGCGCCGCGCCGGTTGTCGCGCAGCTCGGCGGCGCAGTCGGCGATGCGGATGAACTCGGCGCTGCCGAACACGGCGGGTGACCCGTAAGCCAGCTGGAAGTCGAGCCGGCGGCCCACGGTGACCACCAGGTCGGCCTGGCCCATCACCGTGCCACGCATCGCCGCCACCACCGAGGGATGGTCGTCGCTCACCAGGCCGCGGCTCTCACCCGTGTCCAGGTAGGCGGCGCCCAGGCGCGTGAGCAGGGCTGACAGGGCTGGGCCCGCGTCATGCGCACCGCGGCCGGAGATGAAGAGCGGGCGCTTCGCGGCCCACAGCTTCGCCACGGCCGCTTGCACGGCCTGCGGATGCGGCGGCTGCGGCGCGAGGGCGTTGCGCGTGAAGAGCTCCGGCAACTGCATCGCACGGGCCACGTCGGCGCGCAGCGTGTCCACCGGAAAGTCGAGGTACACCGGCCCGGGCTCGCCGCCTTCGCCCAGCGCGCGCGACGCGGCTTCGGCCAGCTCCTGCGGCACCAGATCCGGATGGCGCACGGTGCGCGCATAGCGCGTGATGCTGCCCACGAGTTGCGTGTGCACGATGTCCTGCAGCGCGCCGCGGTTCTCCTGCGCCGTGGGCGGCAGGCCGGAAAGCACCAGTACGGGCGCGCGGGCGACGTGGGCATTGGCGATGCCGGTCATGGCATTGGTCACGCCCGGCCCGGCAGTGACCAGGGCGACGCCGAGGCCGCCGGTGAGCAGCGCCTCGGCATGGGCCATGTACACCGCCGCCCGCTCGTCGCGCACGTCCACGATGCGGATGCCCTCGGCGTCCAGCTTCATCCAGATCGGCATGACGTGGCCGCCGCACAGGCCGTACACGCGCTGCACGCCGCGTGCCTTGAGGAAGCGGGCGATCACGGCGGCGGCCGACTGGTCGCCAATGGGGGGTGGGGCCATGGGTGTCTCCTGGTGGTGAACGGTCGATTGGCGGGCCGTGCGACGGAGGGTCCGTGCACGCCGCGCGATTTGCCCGTATCATAACCGCATTCTGAATTCAGAGTTCAAAAATCAGGAGACCGCCTCATGGGCCATCTGCTCACCATCGCCGACGCCGTGGCCACGCACGCGCGCCTCACCCCCGCCAGGCTCGGCGCGCGCGACTCGCAGCGCAGCCTCAGCTACGCGCAGTGGCACGACCGCGCCACGCGGCTGGCGGCCGGTCTGCGCGGCCTGGGCCTGCGCCAGGGTGACCGCGTCGGCGTGCTGGCGACGAACTGTGTGGAATGGATGGAGATCTACGTGGCCATGGCACGCGCCGGGCTGGTGGTGGTGCCGCTGAACTTCCGCCTCACCGGGCCGGAGATCGCTTACATCCTGGGTCATGCGGAGGTGGGCGCGGTGATCGCGGGCGAGGCGTTCCAGGCCACGGTGGACGGCATCCGCGGCGAGCTGCCGCTGGTGGCTGACCGCTACATCACGCTCGCGCCCGAGGCGGCCCCGGGCTGGACCGCGTACGAGGCGCTCGTGGCACGCGGTGACCTGGCCTTCGCGTTCGAGCCGGTCCGTCCGGAAGACACCTGCGCGCTGATGTACACATCGGGCACCACGGGCCGGCCCAAGGGCGCGGTGCGCAGCCACGGCGGCAGCTCGCTGATCGCCTTGGCGACCGCGCTGGAATTCGGCTTCACCCGCGACGACACGGCGCTGCTGGTGATGCCGCTGTGCCACGCGAACTCGCTGTACTTTGGCACCACGTTCATCCACCTGGGCGCCACCTGCATCGTGGAGGACCGCCGCAGCTTCGACCCCGAGGCGCTGTTGCGCACGCTGGCCGAGGAGCGCGTGACGTTCACCTCGCTGGTGCCCACGCACTACATCATGATGCTGGCCCTGCCGGATGCGGTGAAGCGGCAGTACGACCTGTCGGCCGTGGGCCGGCTGCTCGTCTCCTCGGCGCCGGCGCGGCAGGACACCAAGCGCGGCATCCTGGAGCTGTTTCCCAACGGCCGGCTCTATGAACTGTACGGCTCCACCGAGGCCGGCTGGGTCACGCTGCTGCGGCCTGACGAGCAGCTCAGCAAGCTCGGCTCCGTGGGCCGCGAGTGGGCCGGCAGCGGGGCGATCCGCTTCCTGGACGAACAGCGTCGCGAGGTGCCCGATGGCGAAGTGGGCGAGCTGTTCTCGCGCACGGCGTACGTGTTCGACGGCTACTGGAAGAACCCCGAGAAGACGGCCGAGGCCTTCGACGGCGAGTGGTGCTCGGTGGGCGACATGGCGCGGCGCGACGCCGAGGGCTACATCTGGCTGGTGGACCGCAAGAGCAACATGATCATCAGCGGCGGCGAAAACGTGTACCCGTCGGAGGTGGAGGCCGTGCTGGGCGCGCACGTCGCGGTGCGCGATGTGGCGGTGATTGGCGTGCCGCACGAGAAGTGGGGCGAGGCCGTGCACGCGGTGGTGGTGCTGCACCAGGGCGCCACGGCGACCGAGCAGGACCTGCGCGACTGGTGCCGCCAGCGGCTGGCGGGCTTCAAGTGCCCCACGGCGATCCAGTTCCTGGCCGAGGCCGACATGCCCCGCACCGCCACCGGCAAGATCCTCCATCGCGTGCTGCGGCAGCGGCTGGGCGGCTGAGCAGAGCTGCCATCCGTTTCGCACGATTCCGCCATCGCCGGGGGCGTGCGTTGCGCCTACAGTGCCCGCATGAACCTGCGAGAACTGCCGGCCGCCGAGACCGGCGCCCGGTCTGCCGAGGGCGCGCCGCTCGCCGGCGTGCGCGTGCTGGACCTCACCCGCCTGCTGCCCGGCCCCATGTGCGCCATGCACCTGGCGGACCTGGGCGCGGACGTCATCAAGATCGAGGACACAGGCGCCGGTGACTACGCGGCGGCGCCGGTGCGCGAGCAGGTCAATCGCAACAAGCGCGGCATCCGCATCGATCTCAAGCAGCCCGAGGGCGTGGACACGCTGCTGCGGCTGTGCGAGACGGCCGACGTGCTGGTGGAGGGCTTCCGCCCCGGCGTGATGGACCGCCTCGGCGTGGGCTGGGCCGCGGTGCATGCACGCAACCCGCGGCTGGTGTATTGCAGCATCACCGGCTACGGCCAGAGCGGCCCGCTGCGCGATGCCGCCGGCCACGACATGAACTACGCCGCGCTCGCCGGCGTGGCCGACCAGATGGGCCAGCCGGGCGGTGCGCCCGCGCTGTCGAACGTGCCGGTGGCCGACCTGCTGGGCGGCACCATGCCGGCGGTGATGGGCATCCTGGCCGCGCTGTTCGACGCCGTGCGCACCGGCGCCGGCCGCCACGTGGACGTGTCCATCGCCGACGGCCTGCTGGCGCACGCGGTCATCCCCAACGTGGCCGTGCAGCAGCAGGGCCGCACCCGACCCGTGGGGCAGGACAAGCTCACCGGCGCGCTGCCCTGCTACAACTACTACGCCACGGCGGACGGCCGCTGGCTGGCGGTGGGTGCGCTGGAGAAGAAGTTCTGGGACCGCTTCTGCGAGTGCATCGGCCGCGCCGACCTGAAGCCGCGGCACCCTGGCGACACCGCACTGGAGCGCCAGACCGTGCGCGAGGAGGTGGCGGCCATCCTGCGCGGCCGCACCCAGGCCGAGTGGGTGACGGTCTTCGCGGGCGAGGACTGTTGCGTCACCCCCGTGCTGCGGCTGGACGAAGCGCTGGACCAGGCGCACACCCGTTCGCGCGGCATGGTGGTGGAGGTGCCCGCGCGTGAGCCGGGTGCTTCGCCATGGCGGCAACTGGCCACGCCGGTGCGCATGACGGGCTTCCGCTTCCAGGTGCGGCAGCCCGCGCCGGTGGCGGGCGAGCACACGGACGCGGTGCTGCAGGAGGCCGGATGGACCTCGGACGAGTTGACACGGCTGCGGGCATCCGGCGCCATCGGCTGAGCAGCCGTCGGCCGGCGGCCACGGGGCCTGCCGCTCGCGCGGACGGCGGGCGATCGGGTATCGTCGGTGCGCCCGTGGCGCGCGCTGCCGCATCGCGGCGACTGTCCACCATGCCCGCCACCTATCCGCAAGCCGTCCAGCACACCATTGCCGTGGTGCAGGTGGTGCAGATCCTGCAGGGCGCCCGCGCGCGCGGCATCGACTGCCACCGCCTGTTGGAGCGCGTGGGCATCGCGCCGGCATTGCTGGAGTCCCCGCTGGCCCGCGTGACGCAGGCGCAATACGCCGCCCTGGTCATCCAGCTCACCCGGACCCTGCGCGACGAGCTGTGGGGCCTGGGCGAGCGGCCGGTGCCGCTGGGCAGCTTCGCCACGGGCTGCCGCCTGCTGGTGGCGTGCGAGACGCTGGGCGAGGCCCTGCACGTGGGCGCGCGCTATGCGCACCAGGTGCTGCCCGGCTTCGCGCCGCGCCTGCAGGTGGTCGATGGCGTGGCCACGCTGCGCATCGCGGCGGCCCGGCCCGACGACACGCCGGCCCTGGTGTTCGCGCAGCGCTCGTTCATGTTCTTCGCCTTCGGCGTGGCGTGCTGGCTCGTGGCGCGCCGCATTCCGCTGCGGGAGGTGGTGTACTACCAGGATCCGGATTCGGTGCGCAGCGAGGCCTCGCGGCTGTTCCAGGCGCCGGTGGCACCGGGGCAGCGCTGGATGGGCCTGCGCTTCGACGCGAAGTGGCTCGATCTGCCGGTGGTGCAGAGCGCCGAGAGCCTGCGCGGCTTCCTGCACAAGACGCCGGGCGACCTGCTGGTGAAGTACCGCGACCAGGCCAGCCTGACCGAGCGCATCCGCCGCGTGCTGCGCCGGCACCTGCACGAGGAACTGCCTTCGCTGGAAGAAGTGAGCGCCTCGCTCGCCATGACGCCGCAGACGCTGCGCCGCCGGCTGCAGCGCGAGGGCCAGGGCTTCCAGGCCATCAAGGACAGCCTGCGGCGCGACGTGGCGGTCGAGTACCTGTCGCGGCCGGACCTCACCCTGATCGAGATCGCGGAAAAACTGGGCTATTCCGAGGCCAGCACCTTCCACCGCGCCTTCAAGGCCTGGACGGGGCTGGCGCCGGGGGCGTATCGTGAGCGGCATCTCGCGGGCACCCGCCCGTGAGACGCATCGACTCAAGGAGGATTCCCCCATGCGACATCTGCTTTCCGTGCTGGCGCTCGGCTGCGCCGCGCTGGTCACCGGCTGCGGCGGCAGCGACGGCCTGACCGAGACCGTGCTGCTGAAGACCGGCCAGCCGAAAACCGCCGATGGCGGCGCGCTCACCCTGCGCCTGGACAAGTTCACGGACAGCCGCTGCCCGCGCAACACCACCTGCGTGACAGCGGGCGCGGCGGTGATCGATCTCACCCTCACCCCAGCCGGCCAGTCCGCCACCACGCTGCAGATGACGCTGTCCGGCGCGGCCGACGCGGCCAAGCCCACGGCCACCGTGGGTGGCTACCAGATCGAGTTCAACGACATCCAGCCCTATCCCAGCAGCCCGGTGCTGACGATCACCGACTCGGAGGTGACGCTGGTGGTGCGGCGGTAGGCGTGGTCAAGGGCGGGGCAGGAAATAGCCCTTGATGCAGGCGGGGTCCCGCACGGCAATCTGGATGTGGTGCTTCTCGGTGATCGTGGTGCCCTCGAACAAGGGCCTGCCCTCACTGAAACCCGCACGAACGGTCTGGTACGGCGGCAGCACCGCGTCTTCGGAAACGCTTTCACGTAGCGTGTGCATGAACTCGATGACCAGCCTGTCCAGTGGGCGAACCAGCTGCCCCCTGCCATTGGTCGGCAGCGGAAGTTCGGCTCCGGCGTAGACATCCTGGAGGGCGGCGTGCGCAGAGCGAAGTTCCTGCAGCGCGATCTGATCGAAAAGGTTGCAGCAAAGGCCCAGATCGATCACCGCGCCAATCACGAACGGCTTCCTGATCGTGCCGCGCGTGACTCGCCCGGCCAACCCCTCGCGGGCGAACTCGAGCGCACGGACGGGATCGTTCTCCCAGAAGTAGATGCCCTCGCCGAGCCAGTCGTAGGCGTTGCGGCTCGGCTTGAGATGCCTGTCGGGATGATTCAGGACGCTGAGTCCGACCTCTCGGTCGCAGCCGTGAAAGCCCAGGACCCACCCAGGCAACCGCTGGTAAGCAGCGGTGGACGCGAAGTCCGACAACGGCTAGCCGCCGTAGGCCTTGGTCAACTTGCCCGACCGCGTGAGCACTCCCTGCTTCCTGAAGTGCTCGATGGTGGCTGCCCGCGAAGGAAAGAGCCGCGTCGCTGCCTGCCGGACCATGACCTCCATGCCGGGGTCTGCCAGAGTCGGCCCGACCAGGCGTCCGCCCACCACATGCAAGGCGGTGGTCTGCATGCGTCCGGTCGATGCCGGACGGCGGCGGCTGGTGGCGGCTTTGGTCGACATGATTCGTCTCCGGTGCAGCAGTTGTCCCAACCGTCACTCTACTCCATCCCCTGGTTCGCTGCCACCTGCGTCAGGCCGAACACGCCGCTGAGCATTTCCGCCAAGCCGGTTGACCCTTCCCGCGATTGAGCGGGCGCGCTCCCGGGGGCACACTGCCATGCATCGGCAGTGTCTGCCTTCGAGGAGCCTTCATGACGCGCATGCAGCGCCCCGTCCACGTCGTTGGCGTGGGCATGATCCCGTTCACCAAGCCCGGTGCCAGCGAGCCCTACACCGTGATGGGCGCGCGCGCCGCGCAGCTCGCGCTGGACGACGCCGGCGTGCCCTACGCAGAGGTGCAGCAGGCCTACGTGGGCTACGTCTACGGCGATTCCACCGCCGGCCAGGCCGCGATCTACGGCGTGGGCCTGTCGGGCATTCCGGTCTTCAACGTCAACAACAACTGCTCTACCGGCTCCAGCGCGCTGTTCCTGGCGCGGCAGGCGGTGGAAAGCGGCATGGTCGAGTGCGCCATCGCGCTCGGCTTCGAGCAGATGCAGCCCGGTGCGCTCAAGGGCGCGTGGGACGACCGCCCCTCGCCGATGGCGAAGTTCGCCGAGGTGATGACGGCGCACCAGGGCTTCGAGCCCGCGGCACCGCGCGCGGCGCAGTTCTTCGGCGGCGCGGGCCGCGACTACATGTCGAAGTACGGCATCCGCGCGGACACCTTCGGCCGCATCTCGGTGAAGGCGCGTCAGCACGCCGCGCGCAATCCGCTGGCGCTGTTCCGTCAGACGCTGACGCTGGACGAGGTGATGGCCTCGCCCAAGGTGTTCGACCCGCTCACCCGCTACCAGTGCTGCCCGCCCACCTGCGGCGCCGCTGCGGCCATCGTGTGCTCGGCCGAGTTCGCGCAGAAGCATGGCCTGGACACCAGCGTCGTGATCAAGGCCCAGGCGATGACGACCGACCGGCCCAGCACCTTCGAGACCGACGACATGATGCGGGTGGTGGGCTACGACATGACCGCCGCCGCCGCGAAGCAGGTCTACGAGGCCGCGGGCGTGGGCCCGGAGGACGTGGACGTGGTGGAACTGCACGACTGCTTCACCGCCAACGAGCTCATCACCTACGAGGGCCTTGGCCTTACGCCCGAGGGCACGGCCGAGCGCTTCATCGTCGATGGCGACAACACCTATGGCGGACGCGTGGTCACCAATCCGTCGGGTGGCCTGCTATCCAAGGGCCATCCGCTGGGCGCCACCGGCCTGGCGCAGTGCTACGAGCTGGTCTCGCAATTGCGCGGCCGCGCCGAGCAGCGCCAGGTGGAAGGCGCGCGCCTCGCGCTGCAGCACAACCTGGGCCTGGGCGGCGCCTGCGTCGTCACGCTGTACGAGAAGGTCGGATGATCGACCGCCAGTACATCGGCCACGCCATGCCGCCTTTCGAGGTGGATGTCGAGAAGGGCCGCCTGCGCTTCTTCGCCAAGGCCACCGGGCAGACCGATCCGGTCTACAGCGACGAGGCCGCGGCGCGCGCGGCGGGCCACCCCGGCTTGCCGGTGCCGCCCACCTTCCTGTTCTGCCTGGAGATGGAGTCGCCCGACCCGGCGACCATCCGCAACCTGCTGGGCCTGGACTACAGGCGCCTGCTGCATGGCGAGCAGGGCTTCAGCTACCGCCGCATGGCTTATGCGGGGGACCGCCTGCGCTTCGAGCAGCGCATCGAGGACATCTACGACAAGAAGGGCGGCGCGCTCGAGTTCGTGCTGCGCAAGACCCGCGTCACCAACCAGCACGGTGAGCACGTGGCGGACCTGCGCAGCGTGACCGTGCTGCGCCATGGCTGAGAGGACACCCATCGCATGACCCGTCTCCTCGATCCGCAATCGGTCGAAGCCGGCACCGAACTGCCCGCGCTGGAACTGCCGCCGCTCACCCGCCTGACGCTGGCCCTGTACTGCGGCGCCTCCGGCGACCACAACCCCATCCACGTGGACAGGGACTTCGCGCGCGCCGCCGGCCAGCCCGACGTGTTCGCGCACGGCATGCTCTCCATGGCCTGGCTGGGCCGGCTGCTCACCGACTGGGTGCCGCAGACTGCCATCCGTGATTTCAGCGTGCGTTTCGCCGCCCTCACGCAGGTGGGGGAACGCATCTGCTGCACCGGCCGCGTGACCGAAGTCTTCACCGCCGACGGCGAGCGCCGCGCGCGCCTCGCCATCCAGACGGCCAATGAGGCCGGCGTCGTCAAGCTGCAGGGCGAGGCGGTCGTCGCGCTGGCCTGAACCTGTCATCCATCTCTTGCATCAGGAAACCTCCACCATGTCCCGCAAACTCGAAGGCAAGGTCGCCATCGTCTCCGGCTCCGGCCGCGGCATCGGGCGCGAGATAGCGCTCAAGCTCGCCAGTGAAGGCGCGCGCGTTGTCATCAACGACCTCGACGCCGCGCCGGCCGAGCAGACCGTGGCTGACATCGCCGCCGCCGGCGGCCAGGCCGTGGCCTGCGTCGGCAGCGTCACCGAAGCCGGCTTCGCTGACCGCTTCGTGCAGACCGCGCTCAACACCTACGGCGGCCTGGACATCATCGTCAACAACGCCGGCTACACCTGGGACAACGTGATCCAGAAGATGACCGACGAGCAGTGGGAGGCGATGCTCGCGGTGCACCTCACGGCGCCGTTCCGCATCCTGCGCGCGGCCTCGAACTTCATCCGAGAGGCCGCGAAGAAGGAGGCCGAGGCCGGCACGCCGGTGTTCCGCAAGGTGGTGAACATCTCCTCGGTGTCGGGCGTGTACGGCAACGCGGGCCAGGCCAACTACGCCGCCGCCAAGGCCGGCATCAACGGCCTGACCAAGGGCATGGCCAAGGAGTGGGGCCGCTACAAGGTGAACGTGAACAGCGTGGCCTTCGGCCTGATCATGACGCGCCTGACCGAGGCCGCGGCCGATGGCGACGCCAAGATCGACATCGCCGGCCAGCAGATCAAGGTGGGCGTGAACCCGCAGATCCTGAAGAGCGCCGAAGCCACCATTCCCCTGGGCCGAGCCGGAACGCCGGAGGAAGCCGCGGGCGCGGTGTACCTGTTCTGCATCCCCGAATCCAACTTCGTCAGCGGCCAGGTGCTGGTCTGCGGCGGCGGCAAGCCCTGAGGCACGCACCATGGAGAGCGTGCTCGGATTCCCCCGCACCGTGTTCCGCGAGGATCACGAGATGCTGCGTGCCACCGTGCGCCGCTTCCTGGAGAAGGAATGCAAGCCGCGCCAGGCGCAGTGGGACCGCGATGGCAAGGTCGACCGCGAGACCTGGCTCAAGGCCGGCCGCGAGGGCCTGCTGTGCACCACCATCGACGCGGCCTACGGCGGCGGTGGCGGTGACTTCGGCCATGCCGCGGTGATCGTGGAGGAGATCGGCCGCTCGGGCGTGAGCGGGCTGGGCTTCAACGTGCACTCCGACATCGCCGCGCCCTACATCCAGCGCCTGGGCACGGCGGCGCAGAAGGACCGCTGGCTGCCGCCTTGCGCGCGCGGCGAGCTGATCCTCGCGATCGCCATGAGCGAGCCCGGCGCGGGCAGCGACCTGAAGGCGATCCGCACCACCGCGCGCCGCGAGGGTGACGAGTACGTGATCAGCGGCGCCAAGACCTTCATCACCAACGGCCTGAACTGCGACCTGGTGATCGTGGTGGCCAAGACGGATCCGGCGCTGGGCGCCAAGGGCGTCTCGCTGATCGTGGTGGAAGCAGACCGTCCCGGCTTCCGCAAGGGCCGCAAGCTGGAGAAGATGGGCCAGGAGGCGGCCGACACGGCGGAGCTGTTCTTCGAGGACGTGCGCGTGCCCGTGGACAACCTGCTGGGCGAGGAGAACAAGGGCTTCAGCTACCTCATGCAGGAGCTGGCGCAGGAGCGCCTGGTGATCGCGCTGGGTGCCGCCAGCAAGATGGAGTCGATGCTGGAAGAGACGGTGCGCTATGCCCGCGAGCGCATGGTGTTCGGCAAGCCGCTGTTCGAGTTCCAGAACACGCGCTTCAAGCTGGCCGAGATCAAGACGCGCACGACTGCCGTGCGCATGCTGACTGACCAGTACCTGGCCGAGCACCTGAAGCGCAAGCTCACGCTGGAAGAGGCGGCCATCGCCAAGCTGTTCGTCACCGAGGAACTCGGGCGCGCGCTGGACGAGATGCTGCAGCTCTACGGCGGCTACGGCTACATGATGGAGTACCCGATCTGCCGGGCCTATGTGGATTCTCGCGTGATGCGCATCTACGGCGGCACGAGTGAAGTGATGAAGGAGCTGATCTCGCGTCACCTCTGACGCGCGGCCGGCCCGAGAGGAGACAGGACGACATGACCCAGGCGCATCGCGCCTTCTGGCCCCGCGGCGTGCCGTGGGAGGTGACCGTGCCGCGCGTGCCGCTGACCCACTACGTGGAGACGGCGGCGGCGCGCTACCCGGACAAGGCGGTGGTGCGGTTCGCCGGCGCCACGCTCACCTATGCGCAGCTCTGGCAGCGGGTGCAGGCGCTGGCCGGCTACCTGCAGCAGCGCCTGGGCGTGCAGCCGGGCGACCGCGTGCTGCTGGTCAGCCAGAACTGCCCGCAGTTCCTGGTGGCCGTGTACGGCATCCAGCGCGCCGGTGCGGCCGTGGTGCCCGTCAACCCGATGAGCACCGAGCCGGAACTGCGCTACTACGCGCAGGACAGCGGGGCGACCGTGGTGATCTGCGCGCAGGAATTGCTAGGCCCGGTGCAGGCCTGCATGGCCAGCGGCGAGATCCGCCAGGCCGTGGTACTGGCGTATGGCGATGCCTTCAAAGGCGTGGCCGCCGGAGACATCGACGGTGATCTCCCTGCTGTGGTGACGGCACCGCGCGCGCCCTTGCCCGAAGGCGCCTTCCATGGCTTCGAGGCCGCCATCGCCGAAGGGCTGTTACCTGGCCCGGGCCACCCGTCCGTGGATGACCTCGCGGTACTGCCCTATACCTCGGGCACCACCGGCCACCCCAAGGGCTGCCGGCATTCGCATGGCACCGTGCTGGCCTCCAACCTGGCCTCGCAGGTGTGGCGCGGCTTTCACATGGACACGGTGTTCCTCTGCGTGGCGCCGCTGTTCCACATGCTCGGCTTCCAGAACGGCATGAACATGCCCATCACGCTGGGCGCCACGCTGGTGATGATGCCGCGCTGGAACCCGGCGCAGGCCGTGGCCCTGGTGGAGCGGTACCGTGTGACGGCCTGGACGGCGCCGCCGGCCATGGTGATCGACTTCTTCGCCCAGCCCGCGGCGCAGACCGCGGACCTCTCCAGTCTCGCGCTGCTGTCCGGTGGCGGCGCGGCCATGCCCGAGGCCGTGGCCACGATGCTGGCCGAGCGCTTCGGGCTGCACTACAACGAGGCCTACGGCCTCACCGAGACCGCGGCCTTCCTGCATGCCAACCCGCGCGAGCGTGGCAAGCGGCAGTGCCTGGGCGTGCCGACGCAGGGCGTGGACTCTCGCATCGTCGATCCGGAGACGTTGCGCGAGCTGCCGCAGGGCGAGGTGGGCGAGCTGGTCACCCGCGGGCCGCAGGTGATGCTGGGCTACTGGCGCAACCCCCAGGCGGATGCGGCAGCGTTCATCGAGCTGGACGGCCAGCGCTTCTTCCGCACCGGGGACCTGGCCAGCGTGGACGAGGACGGCTACTTTTTCATGCGGGATCGCCTGAAACGGATGATCAATGCGAGCGGCTTCAAGGTCTGGCCGGCGGAGATCGAGAGCATGCTGTACGAACACCCGGCCGTGCAGGAAGCCTGCGTAGTGGGCGTGCCCGACGCGAAGCGCGGCGAGACCGTGCGCGCGCTGGTGGTGCGCAAGCCCGGCGCCGAGTTGACTGAAGACGCGCTCCTGGCGTGGTGCCGCGAGCGCATGGCCGCCTACAAGGCGCCGCGCAGCGTGAAGTTCATGGTCAACCTGCTGCGCTCGGGCACCGGCAAGGTGGCCTGGCGCGAGCTGCAGGCGGCCGAGGCCGCCGCCACGGCCAGCGAGACAACGGAGACACGATGACGACCGAACGCGAGATGGTGCACTTCGAAGTGCAGGATCAGGTGGCCACGATCACGCTGGATTGCGTGGAGAAGCGTAATGCGCTGGACATGGTGCTGCGCGAGCAACTGGGCGCGGCGGTGCGACGCGTGCGCGCGGACCGCGAAATCCGTGCGGTGGTGCTCACGGGGGCGGGCGGGCACTTCTGCTCGGGCGGCGACCTCAAGAACATCGGGGGCCTGGAGATCGACACCGGCGCCTGGCGGCAGCGTCTGGACAACCTGCACGAGTGGCTGCGACTGCTGCTCACGCTGGACCGGCCGGTGATCGCGGCCGTGGACGGCGCCGCGGCCGGCGCGGGCTTCAGCCTCGCGCTCACGGCGGATTTCGTGCTGGCCACGCCGCGGGCCTGGTTCAACATGTCCTTCATCAAGGTGGGGCTGGTGCCCGACGTGGGCGCGCTGTACACGCTGCCGCGGGTGGTGGGGGTGCAGCGGGCGCGCGAGATCATGCTCTCGGGCCGTGACATCAGCGCACAGGAGGCCTTGCAGCTCGGCATCGCAATGGAACTGCACGCGCCCGAGGCGCTGCTGTCGCGCGCGCAGGCCATTGCGCGCAGCTTCGTCGGGGCCTCGCCCACGGCGGTGAGCATCATCAAGCGCGCCTTGCAGGACGGGCCGCCGTCACTGGCGGCCACGCTGGAGACCGAGGCCAGCGGCCAGCCGGTGGCAGCCGGCACGCCAGCGCACAAGGCGGCGGTCTCGGCCTTCCTGGAGAAGCGGCCCATGCCCTTCGTGTGGCCCAAGGCCTAGGCGGGCGGCGCTGCGGGTTTCAAGGCGGGGAAGGGCGGGTTCGGCAATCGCGCATGGCGGTCATGCCTGCGGCCTGCGAGCATCGGCAATCTGGAGAACATGCACATGAGCGACAGCAAGACGAGCACCGGCCTGGTGGCCGGCAAGGTGGTGGTGGTCACGGGCGCGGGCGGCGGCATCGGCCGCGACATCGCGCTGGCGATGGCGAAGGAGGGCGCGAAGGTCATCGTCAATGACATCGGCGCCTCGCTGGCGGGTGAGGGGCAGGATACCGGCCCGGCCCAGCAGGTGGTCAACGAGATCCGCGCCGCGGGTGGCGAGGCGGCGGCGAACACCGACAGCGTGTCGGAGGCGGCCAGCGCCAACCGCATCGTGCAGTGCGCGCTGGATCACTTCGGCCGCATCGACGCCGTGGTCAACAACGCTGGCATCCTGCGTGACCGCATCTTCCACAAGATGAGCGTGGACGAGTGGGACTCGGTCATCAAGGTGCACCTGTACGGCGCCTTCCACGTCAGCCGCGCGGCGGCGAACCACTTCAAGGAACAGGGTTCGGGGGCGTTCATCCACATGACCTCCACCTCGGGGCTGATCGGCAACTTCGGCCAGGCCAACTACTCGGCCGCGAAGCTGGGCATCGCGGCCCTGTCGAAATCCATCGCGCTGGACATGCAGAAGTTCAACGTGCGCAGCAACTGCATCGCGCCGTTCGCCTGGAGCCGCATGACCGGCAACATCCCCGCCGAGACGCCGGAGGAGAAGCTGCGCGTGGCCCGCATGATGCAGATGACGCCGGCCAAGATCGCGCCGCTCACCGTGGCGCTGGCCAGCGATGCCTCCGCCGGGACCAACGGCCAGATCTTCGCGGTGCGCAACAACGAGATCTTCCTCATCAGCCAGCCGCGGCCGGTGCGCTCGGTGCAGCGCGGCGAGGGCTGGACGCCGCAGGAGGTCGTGAGCCACGCGCTGCCGGCGCTGAAGGCGAGCTACTTCGACCTGGAGCGCTCGGGGGATGTGTTCTGCTGGGATCCGGTATGAGCCGCCGGGCCGCCCCAAGGCGAATCCCGCAGTCCGCAGGACGGAGGGCAGTCCAATGAGCGGTACACAGGCTCGCCACCAGGCCGAGCTGGATGCCGGCCGCTTCCTCATCCAGCGCTGCGCCGACTGCGGCCGCGCCATCTACTACCCGCGCGAGCTGTGCCCGCATTGCGGCAGCGAGGCCGTGACGCTGGTGCCGCCCGCCGGTACCGGCACCGTGCACGCCGTCACCACCATCCGTCGCAAGCCCGATGCCGGCGGCGACTACAACGTGTGCCTGATCGACCTCGACGAAGGCGTGCGCCTGATGAGCCGCGTGGAAGGCGTCGCGCCGACCGAGGTGCGCATCGGCCAGCGTGTGCGCGCCCGCGTGGCGAAGCAAGGCGAGCAGGGCGTCGTGGTGTTCGACCTGCTGGAGCCCCGCGCATGACCGCCCCCGGACTCAAGGCCCTGCGGGGCAGTGCCGCCATCGCCGGCGTGGCCACCTTCGGCCTCGGCGAGGCGCCCGGCTTCACCGACATGGAGCTGCTGGCCCGCTCGGCCCGCGCGGCCGTGGCCGACGCCGGCCTGAAGATGAGCGACATCGACGGCCTGTGCACCGCCAGTGGCGGCGCCACCATGTGGGCGATGCCGGTGGTGGAGTACCTGGGCCTGAACCCGCGCTACATCGACAGCACGATGATCGGCGGCTCCAGCTTCATCGCGCACCTGCTGCCCGCCATGCTGGCGCTGCAGGCCGGCCTGTGCAACGCCGTGCTGGTGTGCTACGGCAGCGCGCAGCGCACGGCGGCCTTCGGCCGGCGCGAGATCGTGGCCAGCCGGCGCTTCCTGGACCCGCAGCCGTACGAGATGCCGTACGAGCCGATGCTGCCGCCCTCGGCCTACGCGCTGGCGGCCTCGCGTCACATGCAGCAGTACGGCACTACGCGGCGCGACCTCGCCGAGGTGGCGGTGGCCGCGCGTGCCTGGGCACGCCTCAACCCCGAGGCCTTCATGCGCGATCCCCTTTCCATCGAGGACGTGCTGGCCGCGCGCATGGTGAGCGATCCGCTCTCGGTGCGCGACTGCTGCCTGGTCACCGACGGGGGCGGCGCCTACGTGCTGGTGCGCGCCGACCGCGCGCGCGATCTGCCCAAGAAGCCGGTCTACGTGCTGGGCAATGCCACGGCCGTCTGGAACCGCCAGATCTCCAGCATGCACGACCTCACCGTGACCGCCGCCTCGCAATCCGGCCGTGAGGCCTATGCGATGGCGGGGATGGGCGCGAAGGACATCGACGTCGTGCAGCTGTACGACGCCTTCACCATCAACACGCTGCTGTTCCTGGAAGACCTGGGCTTCTGCGCCAAGGGCGAGGGCGGCGCGTTCGTGCGCGACGGCGCCATCGCACCCGGCGGCCGCCTGCCCGTGAACACCAATGGCGGCGGCCTCTCGTGCGTGCACCCGGGCATGTACGGCATCTTCGCCGTGATCGAGGCCGTTCGTCAGCTGCGCGGCGAGGCTGGTGACCGCCAGGTGGCCGGCGCCACCACCGCCATCGCGCATGGCAATGGCGGCACCTTGTCCAGCCAGGCCACGGCGGTGCTCGGCACGGCCGATGCGCTGTGAACACGAGGAGACCAACCGAATGATCCGCGATCCCGAGACCCTGAACCAGCTGCTGGACAGCGTGGCCCGCTTCGTGCGCGAGCGCCTCGTGCCCGCCGAGCAGGAAGTGGCTGAGACGGACGAGATCCCGCCGGCCATCGTGCAGGAGATGCGCGAGCTGGGCCTGTTCGGCATGACCATCCCGGAGCGCTTCGGCGGCCTGGAGCTGACGATGGAGGAGGAGTGCCGCGTGCTCTTCGAGCTGTGCCAGACGGCGCCGGCCTTCCGATCCATCATCGGCACCACGGTGGGCATCGGCTCGCAGGGCATCCTGATGGACGGCACGCCGGAACAGCAGGCCGAGTGGCTGCCGCGGCTGGCCACCGGCGAGGTGATCGCGTCCTTCGCGCTCACCGAGCCCGAGGCGGGGTCGGACGCCGCGTCGCTGCGCACCACGGCGCGGCTGGAGGGCGACCACTACATCGTGAACGGCAGCAAGCGCTACATCACCAACGCGCCGCATGCCGGCATGTTCACGCTGATGGCCCGCACGAATCCGGCCGACAAGGGCGCCGGCGGCGTCTCCGCCTTCATCGTGGACGCGAAATCACCGGGCATCAGCTTCGGCAAGTATGACGTAAAGATGGGCCAGCGCGGCGCGCACACCTGCGACGTGATCTTCGACAACGTGCGCGTGCCGGCGGCCAACCTGATCGGCCTGAAGGAAGGCCAGGGCTTCAAGACCGCGATGAAGGTGCTGGAGAAGGGCCGCATCCACATCGCCGCCGTCAGCGTGGGCGTGGCCAGGCGCGTGCTGCGCGACGCGCTGCAGTACGCGGTGCAGCGCAAGCAGTTCGGCCAGCCCATCGCCGAGTTCCAGCTCGTTCAGGCGCTGCTGGCCGACAGCCAGGCCGAGCTGTATGCGGCCGAATGCATGGTGATCGACGCCGCGCGTCGCCGCGACGAGGGCCTGAACGTGGCCACCGAGGCCTCGTGCTGCAAGATGTTCGCCACCGAGATGGTGGGCCGCGTGGCCGACCGCGCGGTGCAGATCCTCGGCGGCGCCGGCTACATGGCCGAGTACGGCATCGAGCGCTTCTACCGCGACGTGCGGCTGTTCCGCCTGTACGAAGGCACCACCCAGATCCAGCAGATCATCATCGCGCGCAACATGGTGCGCGAGGCGATGCGCTGAGTCCCTTCCTTTCCCCATTCCCAGGAGACAAAGCCATGAAGAACACACGACCCGCCCGCCGCCTGGCACTGGCCGCCGCGGGCCTCGCCGCCTTCGGCCTGCTGGCGGGCGCGCCCGCGCTGGCGCAGACGGCGTACCCCGCGCCGGGCAGCACCATCAAGTTCGTCGTGCCGTATCCGGCCGGCGGTGCCACGGATGCACTGGCACGCACCGTGGCGCAGAAGCTGGGTGATGCGTGGAAGGTGCCGGTCGTGGTGGAGAACAAGGCTGGTGCCGGCGGCACCATCGGGGCGCAGCAGGTCGCCAAGTCACCGGCGGACGGGCAGACGGTGCTGTTCACCATCGTGGCGCTGGTGCAGCAGATGTCGCTGATGAACCTGCCGTACGACCCGCTGAAGGATTTCGTGCCGATCACCCGCGTGGCGATCAGCCCCAGCATCCTGGCCGTGCCGAAGGAGACGCCCGCGAACAACCTGAAGGAGTTCGTCGCGCTGGTGAAGTCGCAGCCCGGCAAGTTCAGCTTCGGCACGTACGGCGCCGGCACCTCGTCGCACATCCAGGGCTCGCTGCTCAATCTGCAAGGCGGCCTGGACATGGTGCACGTGCCCTACCAGGGCGGCGCACCGCTGGTGAACGCGATGCTGGGCAACCAGCTCTCGGCCGCCTTCCTCGATGCCGGCTCCTCGCGCCCGCACCTGCCCAAGTTCAAGCTGCTGGCCACTACCGGCTCACAGCGCCTGAGCTGGCTGCCCGAAGTGCCCACCTTCAAGGAGCAGGGCATGGCCGGCTTCGAGCCCATGGGCTGGTTCGGCATGTTCCTGCCCGCCGGCACGCCCAAGGCCGTGGCCGAGAAGTTCTCTGCCGAGTCGCTGCGCATCCTGCGCAGCCCCGAGGTGAAGGAGAAGATCGAGGCCATGGGCCTGATCCCGGGCGCCGACAGCCTGGAGCAGTTTGCCGAGGTGCTGAAGAGCGACGCCGCGGCCTACGGCAAGGTCATCAAGGAAGCGAACATCAAGCTGAACTGAGCGGCCGGCGACCGCGCTTCACTCGCGCACCGCGCGGAAGAAGCGCATGGCCTGCGGATAGGGCAGCAGGCCGTCGGCCTGCACATGCGGCGTGATGCGCACCATGAACGCGGATCGCGCTGCCTCGCGGTCTTCGGCGTCCATCATGTGGATGTCGTACATGCGCAGGAACCACTGCCAGGCGGCCTCCGGCGTCAGGCGCAGGGCGAGCTGCAGGTCTTCGACGGCGAGATCGCGGAAGCCGGGGGCCAGCAGCTGGGTCAGGCCGTCGGGGCTGCGGAATCGCGCATCGCCGAACCGCACGCCGGCGAAGCGGGCCTGCCGCGGAAAGCGCTCGATCACGTGGAGGTAGGCGTCGAAGACCGGGCTGCCTGGTGGGCGTGCGCCCACGATGGCGGCCAGGGTGGCACCGGGCTTCATCACCCGCTGCAGCTCCTGCAGCACCAGCGGCGCATCGTCCATCAGCATCAGCGCCATGTGGGAGAGCACGCAGTCGAAGTGGCCGTCCGCGTACGGGAGCGACTGGGCCCGGCCGTGTCGCAACTGCGCGGCGCTGCCCAGCCGCTCTCGGGCCAGGGCCAGCTCCGCCTGGCTCAGGTCCACGCCATGCAACTCGCAGGCCGAGGGATGGCGCGCAGCCACCTGGGCCAGCAGGAAGCCATCGCCGCAGCCCAGGTCCAGGACCCGCGTGGCCGTCGGCGCACGGGGCACGGCCGCAGCCAGCACGGCATAGGAGGAGGGGTGCCACTGGTCGCGGAAGCGCGCGGGCAGGGCGCCGAAGGCCTCCGAGGTGAGGCCCGGGGTGGCGTCGTGGAACTCGGCGAGAAAGGCCTCGGGGGATGTCGGAGGCGGCTGCACGTTTTGAATGATACTGGGCACCATGCAACTTCGCTCCCTCGGCCGCTCCGGCCTGCAAGTCTCGCCGCTGTGCTTCGGCGGCAATGTGTTCGGCTGGACCGCTGACGAGGCCACCTCGCATTCGCTGCTGGATGCGTGGGTGGATGCTGGCTTCAACTTCATCGACACGGCCGATGTCTACTCCCGCTGGGCGCCCGGCCATCAGGGCGGCGAGTCGGAGGCGGTGATCGGCCGCTGGCTGGCCCGCAGCGGCAAGCGCGACCAGGTCGTCATCGCCACCAAGGTCGGCATGGACATGGGCGAGGGCCGCGTGGGCCTGAAGGCGGCGCGCATCCGCGAGGCGGTGGAGGCCTCGCTGCGCCGCCTGGGCGTGGACCGCATCGATCTCTACCAGGCGCACAAGGACGACGAAGAGACCCCGCTGGAGGAAACGCTGGAGGCCTTCGCCCGCCTGATCGAGGCGGGCAAGGTGCGCGCCATCGGCGCCTCGAACTACAGCGCGGCGCGACTGGCCGAGGCGCTGCAGACGAGCGCCCGCCTGGGCCTGCCGCGCTACGAAAGCCTGCAGCCGCTGTACAACCTGTCCGACCGCGCGGGGTTCGAAGCCGAGCTGCAGCCGCTGTGCATGAAGGAGGAAGTGGGCGTGATCAGCTTCTATGCGCTGGCGGCCGGCTTCCTGAGCGGCAAGTACCGCACGGCGGAGGACGCGGCCCAGAGCCCGCGCGGCAAGAATGTGGTGGCCAAGTACCTGAACGAGCGCGGCCTGCGGATCCTGGCCGCGCTGGACGAGGCCTCGCACGCGCTGGGCAAGCCGGTGTCGCAGATCGCGGTGGCCTGGGTGATGGCCCGGCCGGGCATCACAGCGCCGATCGCAAGCGCGACGTCCGTCGAGCAACTGCAGTCCCTGGTGGAGGCTACGCGGCTCCAGCTGCCCGCCGAGGTGATGGCGAACCTGGACGCGGCGAGCGTGTGAGGTCACCTGGGTCCCCGCCGGCGCGGGGACGACGGCATCTACCTCAATACCCCGCAGGCGGGAATA